>NZ_JBEZYP010000007.1:219348-332555 GCF_040638585.1 Streptomyces sp. NPDC025273 | reverse complement strand
GTCCTACGAACCCTTCGCCGCCCCACTCGACCTCCTCGACATCCCCCGCTGACCAGCGCAAACGTCAGAGAAATTCGACCTTGCAAGAGCCCTGGGTCATCTGGACCCACACCTCAACGAGGCCGCTGTCGCTCTTCCTGTCCACCTGGACCTGCAGCATGACCTCGACCTGCGTCATGAACTTCTGCAGTCCGCCCGAGCTCGGATCGATCGCTGTCAAAGTCCAGGTCTCAAGCTTGCATGCCGCGTCGCGCGTGAAGACGGAACGCTGGTTCGGCTTGTCCGGATCACAGATGGACTTGTCCGAGATGACGGGCCCGGTGGTCTGGGTCGTCATCGACCCGCCGCCCTCCCGGGCGGCCGCGACCTTGCGCCAGGCCTTGGAACGCTGGGCGAGCGGAGTGACCTTGACGGACACCTTTCCGCTCCCCTCGCTCTCGAAGGTCCGCGAGGCGGAAGCGCCGTCCGATCCGCTCCGTGCCGCGCTCGGGTCCGCCGGCAGGGCGATCGGGCTGTTGTTGTGCGCGGGGTCCGCCGCGGTCCGGTCCGGCTGGGGCAACGCGATGTCGACCCGCTGCTCCCGGTTGTAGTCCCGGTTGCCGGCCGTGAACCCGTAGTCCTTGATCGGGCCGACGTTGCCCGCCCGGTCCACGGTGCGGGTCTGCACCGCATGGTTGCCGTCCGCTGTGGGTGTGACCGCGTAGAAGGCGTCCGGAGCCACGACACTGGCCGACAGCGTCGGAGTGGTGGTGCGCACCGACGACCAGCCGTAGTCGTCCGGATCGTCGGAGAACGGGTCGAGGCGGTACTGCACCTCGTAGGCGTCCGAGGCGCCGGTGGTGACGTCGAAAGTGCCCGTGACGTTGGCCCCGCCGCCGCCCCAGTCCTCCGGGTAGGTGGCCGAGGTGATGCTCTGCGGCTCGTCCGGCGCCGTGGTGTCGACGACGAACTGGGTCCAGGGGGACCAGTTCAGGTTGTAGTGGGTGCCGTCGTAGGCGTTGGTGCGGAACTTGTACGTCTTGCCGTCCTGGAGCTGTCCGGCCGGCACGGTGACGCTGACCGGCTTGCCCTGCTCACCGAAGTCGGAGACGAGCAGGCCCTCACCGGCCGGGGTGGTGATGGGGGTGTTGGTGGCGGCGTCATAGACCTGGAAGGTGGCGTTGACGGTGTCGCCGTCGGGGTCGGTGAAGGTGTCACGCAGGGTCGGGGTGGTGGTGTTCACCGCCCACACCCCCGCGTACGACTTGAACGGTGCGCCGGCCTGCCGGTTCGTGCCGTCCGAGGGCCGGTAATTGTAGGTGACGGAAAGCTTGGGCTGGTTGGCCGCGTTGTTCGCGGAATTGACCCGCTTCCACGCCTTGACGTCGTCGGTGGCGGCGCGCAATCCCATGTGGCCGCGGGTGACATTGGCCGCGGCCCAGGACTGGACGAGGGTGTCGACATCCGCGTTGACCCAGCCGTCGGGCTGGGTGGCGGTGCAGTCCGGGTTGCCCCTGGTCTGCGTGGAGGAGTGGTATTGCTGCTTCCACGTGGGCTGCGACGTCCACCGCGAGGATGTGGAGGGGGCACTGGTGTCCCAGACGGTCCAGGACTGGGCGGTGCAGTCGGTGTTGCCGGAGTGGAAGTTCCACAGCGCCAGGTTGGTGTCGACGATCAGCGCGTCCTGGATCGGCGTGGTGTTCCAGGTGATGAACGAGCGTGCGGTGCGCGGGGTGCCGTCGGGATTCGTGGTCCCGGGGTTTCCGAGGTCGAGTTCGGTGTCGGTGGACCAGTCGACGGTCTCGCCCTGCTGCACATAGGTGTCGAAGGTGTTCGACAGTGCGGAGGTGGAGGGGTCGACGGTGACCGGGAACTTCGTGTCCGGGTCGGCGAGGAACTTCGCCGAGGGGGTGACCACCAGGTCGATCTGGCCCGCGCCCTTGTCGACGACCTTCATGTCGACGCGTGCCCGGTGAGTGTGCTCGCCGGAAGCCTTGTCAACGGTGGCGTCCCACATCACCGGGGCGGGCATGGTGGCGCGCTGGGCGCCGGTCTTGGTATCGGTGAAGGTGACCGAGCCGTCCTTGTTCGCCTTCGCCTTCAGGCCCTTGGCCTTGACGGGCAGGGTGTAGAAGTAGGCGCCGGTAGGCCGCTCGTCGATCTCGACGAACTGCTCGAATCCTGTGCGGGTGGCCTCGACGATGACGTCGGCGCCGGGCACGGCGCTCTTGTAGCGGGCGCGGGTGCCGTCCAGTTCGGGCTGCGGTAGACCGCCCTTCCACTGGAGGGTCACGCTCTCGTCGCCCTGGCCGAGGGTGACCAGGTCGCGGGGCGCGGCGTTCTTTGCGGCACGCAGGGAGGCGGCTTTGGTGCCGCCCTTGCCGGCCAGGCGCAGGCCCTTGGGGTGGTTCTTCGCGCTCACGGAGCCGTCGGCCGCGCGGTCGAAGGTTACGTCGACCTGATGCCATTTCCCGCCGCGCCAGACGCGTTCGGGGCCGACGGAGAGCTCCGTGGTCAGGGTGCCGTCGGGGTTGGCGACGGTGTATGTCGTTTCGGTCGTCTCGTCGGTGACGACGACCTTCTTGCCGATCTTCTTCGCCTCCAGGATCGCCCATGCTTTGGAGCCCTTGGCGTGGGCGGCGGCCCAGGCCATGTCGGAGGCGAGGATCTCGCCTCCGGACGGCTGCTGGGCCTGCGTTGAGGCCGCCTTCGGCTCGGGGGTTGCCGCGACGGCCGTGCCGCCGGCGACGAAAGCGGCCTCGGCGACCAGCAGCAGCGCTGCTGCCGTCGCCCCCCGAGATATCCGTCTGCCCCGTTTCGGCCCGTAAAACTGTGTGTCAGGAGACACGAAGTGATGCCTTCCTCTTGGGAATTCGATCGGAGTGTAGAACGCACACTCGAATGACGGTATGTACGCCAAGCGGAGTGCAGTAGTGCGGTTCCGGCCGCACGAAGGACTTCGGAGGGTGAAGCTGCGGCGGCGTTGATCTTGCAAAGGGGAGGCGTCTCAAACATCGGCTTGGTCACACATAGACGCAGCATGAGGGGCGCACCTGAGTACTCGCCAGTCGCCCATTCGCGGATATTGCGCACGCAATCCACGGACATTCCGCGAGCAAGTGATGAATGGCAGATGAAACGACCACAAAGCCTCAGACGGATCTGAAGTCGTCGTGCCCGGTGGTGAAACCTGGCTGGAAGTAAACTTCCAGGTCCTTCGACGCCGCACGTGGGGCATGGTCAACCACCTGCGGGCGGAGTCACACAGGCTGCTCGTCCATCGAGAGCCCTGCTGTTACGCATGGAAAGTGGATGCAGCGGTCACAACGAGCTGAACCGCTCCGGGCTGCCTACGGCGCGATGGGGTCGGTGGGAACCCTGGTCGTTGCTTAACTGTCGGCAAACGCCGAGCTGCACGGTTTGATGCCCGGACGTGACTTCCGTTTGGCGCTGTGGCGCGAAATGTAGTGCCTGAGGTCACAAGATCGTGTGACGAGCTCGTAGGGAACGATTCGCCGATACGTATGCGGAGAGGTGGCGGGGCGGTGGCTTTCTTCTCCTTCGGCTGTACTTTGCGCATTCTTCTGCCTGGTCACGATGCCTCTGGCTACGGTGCGTGAGAGGGCTGGTCGCGAGGGTGGCCTCGGGTATGGACGGGACTCATCGGGGGCGGGGTGTGCTTCTCCGGTGGGCGGATCAAGTTCCACACGTTCCACGGAGGGCGCTATGCCGACGAGGCGGGCGGTCACAGGCCGCAGCAGGGAACCACGGGCACGATTCGCGGAGGAGCTGCGCCTGCTGCGCACCGCGCGCGGCGACAGTCTGCGGCAGCTCGGCGAACGGCTGGGCTGGGACTGGTCGTTGTTCGGCAAGATGGAGAAGGGCGAGACGGTCGGCGGGCCGGAGGTCGTCCAGGCCCTGGACCACTACTACGGGACGCCGGGGCTGCTGCTGGCCCTGTGGGAGCTGGCGATCAGCGACCAGTCGCAGTTCAAGGCGCGGTACCAGCGGTACATGGCGCTGGAGGCGGAGGCGACGAGCCTGTGGCACTTCGCGGTGAGCGTGCTGCCGGGGCTGTTGCAGACGCGGGGGTACGCGCGGGAGCTGCTGGCGGCAGGCGGATTCGAGGAGCCGGAGTTGACGCAGCAGGTAGACGCGCGCATGGGGCGGCGGGAGCTGCTTGAAGGTGCTGACGCACCGCCGTTTCGTGTCATTTTGTCGGAGGCGGTATTGCGGACCAAGCCGCGAGACATGGGTGAATGGCGCGAGCAGTTGGACTACTTGGCTGATGTGTTGGAGCGCCCCAAGGTGACGCTGCACGTGTTGCCGTTCAGTGCCGGCATGCATGGCCTGGACAGCACTGCCGTCAAGTTCCTGCGGCTGCCAGACTCTCGCACAGTGGCCTATGTCGAGACGGCGTACAGGGGTGAGCTCATCGAAGAATGCGCACCTGTTGAGCATCTCCAACGTGCGTACGATGCGATGCGCGACCTGGCGTTGTCCCCGGCCGAGTCGCGGAAGTTCGTCCTGCGCATGTTGGAGGAAGTGTCGTGCGATCCATCGAACTGAACGCCAGCCAGTGGCGCAAGAGCAGTTATAGCAACTCGACGGGAGGTGACTGCATCGAGGTCGCCGACGGCTTCGCAGCCATCGTTCCCGTGCGCGACAGCAAGAACCCACACGGACCGACGCTTACGTTCGCTGCGGATGGCTGGTCGTCGTTCGTGTCCGCCGTGAAAGACGGAGATCTGCGGGCCTGATGCATCAGCCGTACGAGACGGCCCGCGCCGACCAGTGGATGGTCAGCGCGGGCCGTCAGTGTCTTCGTGCGCGAACTATTGCTTCTTGGCGCCACGCTTGGCTGCGACCGGGCGCCAAGCACGCAGGTCGTCGTCCGTGAGGCCGTGCTCGCCCTGGACCATCTGCCGGTCGCCTCGGAAGAAGGCGGCGGGGGAGGCGCCGAAGTCTGCGTCGAACTCGTCGTGCCACTGGTCCAGCCAGGGCTGGAGCTCCAGCAGCCCCGCGAGGAAAGGCGTCAACTCCTCGGAGGTCAGTGCCTCATGGGAGGCGATGTACGCGTCGAGTGCGTATGCCTGCTCACGATGATCCCAGCCGGCCCAGCCGTACAGCTCGGGGGTGGCGGCGTTGCTCTGTCCGTACGAGATGAACCGCTCCTTGGGCACGTCGAGCTTCCCGCGTGCCTTCCAGAACGAGGGACGCAGGAAGTCGGCGGAAGCGTACTTCGGCGGTACGGGGATGCTGTCCCGGATCTTTCGCCTCGCCATCTCGTCCGGGGCGGCATCCTCTTGCCGCTGGAGATCCCACACGTGCTCCCAATCCGCGCGCTTCTTCAGCCCGGAGGGCTTGTAGCGCAGGGCGGAGAGGAACGGCACATGCTCACCCGTCATCAACTCGGCCACAACGAGGTGGGGTTCCTTGCGCGGCTCGTAGATCTTCGCGACGGAGGCGAAGTCCTGATCGAGGGAGAGTACGTCAGTCAGGCGGGAGAGGGTCACAAGGGCCGGGTTGTCGTTCTCGTCGAACCAGTGGTTCCCGTACTCGATCCGGTCCAACAGCCACGAGTGGAGTGCTTTCCGCTGGAGAGCGTCCCACCCTTCGGTGGCCCAGCGACGCTTGTACTCAGGGCGCTCGATCATGCCGATGGCCCGGCTTGACTCGATAGCATCAATCCGCTTCTGGACGATGTCGCGGTATGCGGAGGGCCAATTCGCGGGGATTTCGGTGATGAAACTCGAGTTGTGGCGCTTGAACCATTCGGCGCTGGCCTCGCCTGCGGCTACGCGGCGAGCGAGGACGATCTCGAAGGCGCGCTCACCTAGAGCAATTTCGGGAATTTCAGGGGAGTCGGGGTTCTCGGATACGCGGAGATCCTCCGGGTGCAGGTTGTAGAGAGAGTAGACCTGCCAGTCCAGTTCTTCCTGAAGGGTGATCATGCGTGTACGGATGGAGGTCCAGATTGAGAAGGCTGTGCGGAGGGCGAGGCTTGTTGGAGTGGTCGTGGACGTGAGGGTGAACGGTTCTACGGCCGTAAGTTTTTGAGAGAGGGAATCCAGGGCTGTGCCGAGGACGGTGGGATAAATGGAAGGGAGGGGGAAATCCTCAAGATTCGTCCCAGTGAACTCGTAACGGTCTGACCATGGATGGATGCTTACCCGTGCGCCATCGTCTCCCAGAGGGTCGCCCCCCTTCGGGTAGCTCACCATCTTGAGCCAGAAACCAGCTGCGGAACTGTTGAGGACCCCGAGTATTCGTAGGTACTCCTCCTCGCTCGCTCCTTCCCGCAGTTTGATTACGGGTGCGGTTTGCTTAAATACTTTGCCGCCACGATCCAAGGAGAAATGATTATGGGTGGAGACGAACGGAAATGCGATGCCGAGTGAATTCGCGTACCGCTTAGGAAAGAACATGCTGTGGTCAAACCACCGTAAACCACGTTCGGCAGGCGTCTTTCCGAAGTCGATGCGCGTATTTAGTCCAGTGCGGTTAGGCCACAGAAACCTTTTTTCCCTTGCGCTGATTTTTCGTTGCTTTCCGTGTTCGTTGTAGGGGAAATAGGTTGAGATTGGTGACGTGATTTTGAAGTCGCGAACTCCGTCTCCAAGGACGACGGGTACGCAGAAACTATCTAGGCCGAGCGTCCTGGCCGCAGTGCTCGGGATGTAGAATGCATCATCCATGCCGGTGTGGGTGGTGCGGCCGATTGCTTCAGCTGTGGACTTCAGTGGGGCGGAAGCGGATGTGTTGATCTGCTCGACCATTTCAACCCCTCCATCTGCCAGGATCCACGGCTGTGTGTTGAAGTAATAGTCTCGCGCCAGATCATCTACGGAAACCCATGCACTTACTGACCCTGGTGCATCAATTTGGGTAACAATCGCTTGCCAGACCAATCCATTCTCACCCTTCTCCGGAGCGTCCGGCTCCCCTTGGATGCTGCGTGCGGTGCGAACGGTCGAGAGGCGGTTGCTATCATTTCGATTATTCCCGATCAGGATTACTGTCGGCGTTCCATGGCCGGGGATGTAGGCGCCGGAGGTGTCGATGACCTCTGTCAACTCTACGCAGTCGCGGAAATAGCTCTCGATTAGCTTTGTTCCGAATTCTCGTTTCATGAAGGAGTTGGCTGTAATTTGCCCTACCATTCCGTACCCGTGGCTTTCCGTGTCGCCGCGTTTGGCTAGCTCGAAAAAACGCTGCGCGAAGGGCACTGATAGTGCGTAGGTGCCGCTGCAGGCGTTATAAAGATTCCGATAAAGCGCATTGAGGTTTCTGTCCTTAACCGTGATATAAGGCGGATTCCCCACTACCACGTGGTACCGCCCCTGCTTTAAAATCCCAGGGTGCTCGTGCACGTCCTCCGTGGCGTAAGCGAACGAGGCCAGCTCGTCCTCGCCCTCCTCATCTCCACCCAGCGTCAGATTCAGCTCCAGCTGCCGGGCCTTGATCAGCGAGTCCCCCACCGCCAGGTGAATCGGCCACTCGTACCCCGCCGCCTCCCCCAGCGTCCGCACCCCACTGGCCGCCATAGCCGCCACCAGCAGCCGGAACCGCGCCACCGCCACCGCGAACGGGTTCAGGTCCACCCCGTGCACTGAGTCCAGCGCGGCCCGCACCCGCTCGTGCCGGTCCTTCCCGGGCTGTCCGTCCGCCCACAGCTTCACCAGCCGCCGGAACGCGCCCAGCACGAAGTGCCCCGACCCGCAGGTGGGGTCGATCATCTTCAGCTCCTCGTACCCGAACTCCCGTATCGCCGGGGTCATCGTCCGGTCGAGGATGAACTCCTCCACGAACTCCGGGGTCTGGAGCAGCGCGTACGTCTTGCGGGCCGCCTCGCTCAGGTCCTGGTACAGGTCGCCGAGGAACCGGGTGTCCCAGCCCTTTGTCCCGTCGCCGTCGTCTTCCAGCGGGTCCGTGAAGTCGTGGACCAGCGCCCCCGCCTCGTCCCGCCCGCGCCAGAAGTCGACCAGGTCGCGTGCCCCGTCGTGCGACAGGGGTATCTGGAACAGGGGGTTGTGCTTCCTGTCGAAGAGCAGCCGGCCCGCCTGCCCCGCGCCCAGTTCCTCGAAGGCCGTCTCCAGCCAGCCCCGGTACGTAGGGTCGTCCGACGTCGAGACGTAGTCCTCGAACCGGGCGAGCGCCAGGTCGCGGCGGTCGTCCTCGGGAGCCGTCAGATACGGCTCGGGTATGAGCAGGTTGTCCTCGCAGAAGCGGACGAACACCGTGCCCAGCACCCAGGCCACCGCGACCTGCGTGACGCGCTCGTCGAGCCAGGCGTTCCAGGTCGCGGCCGTACGGCCCAGCTTGCGGGCCCTGTCGTACTCCGTGCGCAGGCGGATTCCCACCTCCGAGACGGCCTTCACTTGCTGCGTCAGGTCGGTCTCGGCTGCCTTGACCTGCTGCTTCAGGGCGCCTAACAGAGCCTTGCCGTCGATCACTTGCTGTCTCCCTGGTGTTCCTCGGTGCCGCTGTCGGCGGCTGCGCCGGTCCGGTGGGCTTCGTCCACCCACGCGTCCGGAAGTTCGATCCACTCGCCCAGGCCCGCCTGGTAGGCGACCGCGACCTGGCCGAGCTTCGGCTCGCGGGTGGGGTCGCTCTGGGGGACCAGGAGCCACAGTCCGCGCCCGCCGTGGCGTGCCGCCTGTGCGAGCCGGTGCAGGACGCCCATCGCGTCGTACCGGGCGAAGGCGGTCGCGTCCGTCAGCAGGACCGGGGGTGTGCCGGGGCCGCCGGTGGCCAGCAGTTCCCGTATGCGCGGCTCGACCGCGCCCCAGGCGGTGCGCGCGTACTCCGCGAACTTCACGGCGTTGCGGGAGCCGGGCTCCGCCACGTCGGCCTTCAGGAGGGTTTCCCAGGTCGGCTTCGTCCCCGGCGGGACCAGCGCGTGCAGGGCCACGAGCAAGTGCTCCGTCACCGACGTTGCGTGCGCACCGATCCCGCCGTCCGTGCCGCAGAGCGCCTTGACGGCCTTCGAGACGAGGTCCTGGCGTACCGTCAGCACGCGGTATCCGTCTCGCCGGGCCGAGGCGGTGAGGCGTTCGTCGGTGCGTATCGCGCTTGCCAGCAGGGGGTCGTCGGCGTACCGCGTCACCGCGCCCGTACGCGTCGACCGGGGCCAGGTGCCGGTGGTCAGATAGCTGGACGCCGTGTCCATCCGGGTCGGCAGATAGCGCAGCGTCCCGGTGTGTTCACGCGTCGAGAGCGTGAGGTCGAAACCGGCTTCGCGTAACGCCTTCGTCAGGGGGCCGGCCGTCGGCAGGTCGTGGGTGGTGCCGCCGCGGCCGTCCGGCACGACGATCTCCGGGAAGCGGGCGCGTATGCGCTCATGCACGTCCTCCCCGGTGATCCCCGGCTGCCGCCCCTCGGGCATGTCCGGGATCAGCCGGACCAGCCCGGCCTGGGTGAGCCGCAGGGCGCGGACGAAGTCCAGGTCCCGGGGGTAGATCTCCAGGCGCGGGGTGGCCGCCGCGTTCTCGGACGCGGCGGCGGCCAGCTCGACCAGCCTGCGCTCGTCCCACTCCACCGTGCCCGGCGGCGGGGTCAGCGCGCCCAGCTCGCCGAGGACCGTCGTCGCCGTGGGCAGCGTGTCCAGCTTCGCGAGGCTGCCGGCCTTCCTGCCCAGCCGGGTGGCGTAGTCGAGCAGACCCGGGGCCGTGGGGGTGTCCGGCGGGTCACCCGGGGTGCCCGTGGCCTCGTCGGCCTCGCGTACGTCCAGGGCGAGCATGCCCGCGCCGAGGGACTCCTCGGTCGCCTTGCGGTTCGGCTGGTGCTGGAACTGCGCGTTCTCCGGGTCCAGTTGCTCCAGCTCCACCACCGCCCGCACCGCCGCCAGTGCCAGCGCGCGCCGTTGTTCCCGCTCGGGCAGCTGGGTGCCGCGCCGCACGGCCAGCGCGTCGGCGATCTCCGAGGCCGAGGCGATCCGGCCCAGGCCAGCGAGCAGATCGATGATCTCGGCGCGCAGCGCCCGCACGCTCGGGTCCTTCTTCCAGCGCTTCCGCTCCTCCTTGAGCAGCTGGTAGACGCGCTGCGAGGTGATGCCGAGAGCCTCGGCGACATCCTTGGGCCGGGGCCAGACACCGATGTCCGGGAGCACGCCGCGCTCGTTCGGCAGGCGCAGCAGCAGCCGGACCATCTCGACCTTGTTGTGGTTGGCGCCGTTGTTGTTCAGCTCGGGCACCAGGATCGTGGCGAGGGCGTCGAGACTGACCGAGCGGAGCGCCGCCCCGGGGAGACCGGACGTGCTGCCGCCCGTGGCGAGGGCGTCCAGGGCGGTGGTCTCGCCGGCGGTCAGCTGGGCGATCTCCTCCCTGGCCTCGGCCCGGCCCCGGGGGGTGAGCGGGGACACCGGCGTCTCGCTGAGCAGCTCACCCCACTCACGCTGGCGGCGCTGCACCTCCCCGCGGGTCTTGGCACCCAGGCCCGGCGCGTTGACGAGCTTGCGGCGGCTGTAGTCCAGGAGCCCGCCGACCGTGGTGATGCCCAGGCCGTACAGGACGGACTGGGCGGCCTCGGTGAGGCCCGCCGCCGACAGGTGGGTGTCCCGCGTGACCTGCTGGGCCAGCTGGTCACGCTGCTGCTCCGCGGTGAGCGGCTCGGCGTCCGCGATGGTCGGCCGGCCGTCGCCGGTCGCCGCCCCGGGGGGCTCGGGGAGCCTGGAACGGGTGGACGGAACGGCCTGAGAGGCCTCCAGGAAGATCTTCCGCCAGGCGTCCCGCATCGGCTTCAGCTCGGGGAAACGCCGGGCCGCGTCCCGGTGCAGGGCCTTCTGGAAGAAGGCGATCAGGCCGTCGCGCACAGCCGGTTCGAAGGCGTCGGCCGCGAGCGTCGGGTACGGGAACTCCTCGCTGTCCGTCTGCCGGGGCAGGACCGAGGAGTCGCCCCACCGGGGCAGTTCGCGCGAGGCCATCTGGTGCAGGGTGACGGCGACCGCGTACCGCTCGGCGTGCGAGTCGTAGGCGGTGCGGGTCAGGGTGCCGATGAACGGGTCGAGGTAGCCCTCCGTACCCGCCTCGTAGTCCTTCGCCGGATAGCCGGCCAGCGAGAAGTCGATGAGGACCAGCTCGCGGGTGCGGTTGGGGCGGACCCGGATGGCGATGTTGTCCGGCTTGATGTCCCGGTGCCAGACGCTCTCGCCCTCCAGGAAGTCCACCGCACCGAACAAGTAGTCGCCGTACGCCTCCAGTTGGTCGATCGGCAGGCGCCCGCGGTCCCGGAGCTGGCGGGCGACCGTTTCTTCACGCGCCCGGGTCCTGCTGCCGCCGCTCGGCCTGGCGCTCTCAGCGGCGTCGTCCCGCTCGTCGCCGACGTACTCCAGGACCAGGAGCGTGCGGCCGGCTATGTGCAGCGGTTCGGGTTCGACGAGCCGGATCACCCGGGAGTCGGGACGCAGCCGGTTCATCACCTGCGCCTCGTGGGCCAGGATCTCGCCCCGGCTGTCGGACAGGGCGATCTTGAGGACGGCCAGCGGGCGGTTCCCGCGCGCCTCGGCCTCCAGATCGCGCACCAGAAACGCGCGGCTCGTCGAACCCGTACCGAGGCGGCGACGGACCTCCCAGCGCCCGCCCAGGACGTCACCGGCGACGGCTTCGAGCGGGTCCTTCTCCGGTGCCTGTGGTGCGGGAGGAGAGGCGGGGGCGGTCAGGGTGTCCTCGACCAGCTCCAGCAGGTCCAGGAACTCGTCGACCGTGGACAGCCGTTGGTCCACGCGGTAGGCGGTGGCCGCCTGCACCAGGTCGTCGATGTCCTCCGACAGCCCGTCCACCAGGGCGCTGGGACGCAGACCCTCGCCGGCCTCCAGGCGGGTCAGCAGCTCGGCCTGGCTCGCGGCCGGCGCCTTCCCGGTGACCAGGAGGTAGGTGAGGACGCCGAGGCCGTACACGTCCATGTACACCGGGTCGGCGTTCGGAGCACGCAGCTCGGGTGCCAGGTAGGCGCCGGAGTCCTCCGCCAGGTGGGTCGTGGACAGGGCGGTCGGCGCGTGCCGGGTCATGCCCGTGGTGGCGCCGCCCGACCCGCTGCGCTGGGTGGCGATCTGCCAGTCGGAGATCTGCAGGTGGGGAGTGAGCCAGGCAGCTTCCTCGCCCGTCGCCTGTGCCCGGGGGCCGCGGTCGCGGGGGAGGACGTGCACGGAGTGCGCGGCCAGCGCCCGGTGGTAGATCCGGCTGGAGTGGGCGGACCGCATCGTCTCGGCGAGCTGCCGCACGAGTGCCATGCGGCCGAGGATGTCGAGCCTGTCGCCGTACTGGAGCAGGTACTCGTCCAGGCGCAGGGTCTGCGGGTGGTAGTCGAAGATCAGGGCCGGGCCGGCCGTGTGCCCCGACGGGTTGTACTGCTTGAGCTGCACCGCGCCCAGGTGCCGGAAGCGCTGCAGCACCGCGGCCTCGCGCCGGGCGGCGTTCTCCACCGACTTACGGATCGTGGCGTCCGAGCCGCGCTCCCGCAAATAGATCCGGACGCGGGCGGACTCCGGCAGTTCGGTGTGCTCGGCCAGATAGTCGGCCCAGGTCGGACCGGTGTCGAACGACTTGCGCTGCAGCTCGTACGGCCCGACCTTGTACTCGGCCTCGCTCTTGCGGATGCCGACGCGGGTCAGTGCGGCCTTGATCTCCCGGGAGCCGATCGCGGTGATGCGCCTGCGCTCGTCGCCCGGCGGCTGCTTCAGCATCTCGACCAGCTGGTCGACGCTGTACACGCCGTTCTGGTCGTGGGCGGGCAGCCGGATGCGCAGGGAGTTCTCGGTGAAGCAGACGGCCTCGCCCACCCACACCCGTTTGCCGTTCTGGCCGAGCAGACCGGCCAGCTCCTTGGCCTTCCTGTCTACCAGGTGCAGCGGGTTGCCGTGCGGGACGCGGCGGCCGGTGGGCGTCGTCTGGATCCAGGTGCCGTTCTCACTGGCGAGGGAGCCGTGCCAGTTCTTGAGCTCGATCATGCAGACGCCGCCGGGTGCGACGACGAGCAGGTCGACCTCGCGGACGTGCCCGCTGTTGGCGGTGAAGGTGAAGTTCGACCAGGCACGCCATGGATCGGCGTCCGGCAGCTTCTCCCGGATGGCCTTCAGCCCACGCCGCTCATGGTCGAACTCCGACTCGGTGACCGTGGTCCACCGGCCTTCACGCATGCGCTGTCCCCACCCGTTGGTTTCCGTATCCCCGTGGTTGCACCCGGTCGGCCCGCGCTGTCGAGTGCCGAAACGGCAGAGGTGCCCCCTCGGGAATCCTAACGGCGGGGGTGCGGGCAGAATCCGCTTCGGGAAAGGGAGTTGGGCGTGGGAGTGCCTTCGGACATGGCCACCACGCCACGTTCCGCGGCTCTTGGGCGCGCCGTTCCCGTGGCGGGCGGCGGTCACGCCGCGAACGTGACGCGTACACCGGCGGACCGACGAGGTCAGGTCGGGACCGTACGGGGGGGCGAAGTGCGGAAGATCTGGCGAGGGGCGGTTTGATCGCTTCCGCCCCCGCACCGAGCTCCTCCCACTACGATTTGAGCGGGGGTCTCGGTGACCCGACGTATGCGTCGGCAGCCGAGTGCTCTCAGCGCGGCGGAACGACAGTCGGTCGAGCAGAACACCATCCGCCGCCGGGCCCAGCTCACCGACCAGCGCGAGACCGTGGAGTCCGCCACCGAATCCCTGCGGTGCGCACGCGCGGAAGCAACTGGAGGACAGCCGACAGCGGCTGGCCCGGGAACACACGCTCGCGGGCGAACAGGCCGCGCGACAGCGGCAGGAATTCGGCCGACGAACCGTGGCGCTCCAGCAGACCAGGCGGATTCAGGCGGTGGTGGCCGTCGCCGCCGTGGCGGCGAGGGCGGCTGTCTGCGCCAGGACTTTGGCCGGGGCGTCGTTCAGGTTCAGGGCATGGGCCGTGATCGTGACGGGGGAGCAGCGGATCACGTGGTCGGTGGGGGCCGTGCCCGGGGTGGTGGCCGCGTAGACGAGGTGGCCGTGGGTGATGCCCAGGGCGGTGCAGTAGGCCAGGAGTTGGTAGAGGTGGTCCACGGGTGGGGCCGTGACCTTGAGGAACGTGTACTTCGCGTCCATCACCGAGATCGGGCGGCCCTCGCGGTACAGGACCAGGTCGGGGCGGAAGGCGGTCCGGCGCGCTTCGTCCAGGCGGTGGACGTCCTGGGGAGCGCAGCGGATGCCGTGGCGGGCCAGGGCCTCGCCGAGTGTCACCGTCACAAAGCGTTCGAAGACCTTCGGCAGGTCCAGCAGGAAACCGTCGGCCGGGGCGGATGTGCCTCCTTCCGGCCGTATCGAGCGGCCGGACAGGAGCAGTCCGGCCAGCCGGAGGGCCGGGGCGTAGCGGGCGTTGAGGCGGGTCGGGGTCCAGGTGGGAAGCGGTTCGCCGGGGTGGGGGCGGCGTACGCCGGGGAGGCGGTCGGCGAGGTGACGGAGGGTCAGGCGGGTCGGGTGGGGGACACCCGGCAGGTGAGCGGCCAGATGCAGGGCTGCCAGCAGGATGCGGTTCTCGGGGATGTCCGGGGTGTGGTCGTCGTACCGGACCGATATCGGCAGCGGCAGGCCGGTGCGGCGGAGCTGGGCCGTGGTGCGGATGCTCCCCCTGATCAGGGGGAGCTCCTCCTCCACCTCGCGGTAGCCGTGCAGGACTCCCGCCTCCAGGGTGCGGCGGACGGTGCGGGCCAGCAGGTCGGCGAGGGCGGGGAGGAGGTCGTCCGCCGTGGCCGCGGTGACCTGCTCCGGGTGCCAGGGGTCGGTGGGCGAGTAGGAGAGGAGGAAGAGGAGGTCCCTGATGCCGAGTTTGGGGCGCAGACGGAGATGGATCGCCCCACCGGATCGCGTGCGCAGACGGATCAGGCCCACCTTCTGGTTGCCTCGCACGCTCCAGCGCCCGCCCGGTGCCGGGGTCAGCCGTACCAGGTCCGGCACGGCGACCAGGGCCGCCACCTGGTCGCCGGTCAGCTCGTACGGGGTGCCGGGGCAGGTCTCCCGGACGGTGAGGGTGAGGTCGGGGCTCACGGTTCGACGGCCGGGGGCGAGGAGCCGGCCGGCGGGTCCGGCGGCACGACGGCCGCGCGCAGGGTGTCCAGGCCGAATTCCCCCTCGACGTCGATGCCCGTGCCGTGGAGCTGGTCCTCCAGGAGCGGCAGGATCTGGGTGCGCCAGATGAGGTCCAGGCCCCCGGGGCGGGCCGTGCCGGGCCTCATCAGGTACGACGGGCCGATGGTGCGGTCGGGTTCGCCGAGGCGGGAGTTGAGCTCGTCCAGCAGCCGGGCGGCCGTGTCCGGCAGACCGCGGGCGTGCAGCCAGCGGGCCAGCAGTCCCCGCACCGGCGGCTTCTCGGGGGAGAGCCGGCGGAAGGCGAAGCGGCGGCGCATCGCCGCGTCGACCAGCGCGATGGAGCGGTCGGCGGTGTTCATCGTGCCGATGAGGAAGAGGTTGCCGGGCAGATGGAACGGGTCGTGCGGGCTGTACTGGACGGTGACGGGTTCCTCGCGGTACTCCAGCAGGAAGTACAGCTCGCCGAAGACCTTCGCCAGGTTGGCCCGGTTGATCTCGTCGATGATCAGGATGTACGGGTTCGCCGGGTCCCTCCGCGCCCGCTCGGCCAGCAGTCTGAACGGGCCCGGTTGCACGCTGAACACGACCGTGCCGTTGTCGCCGGGCACGGGACGGAAGCCCTCGAAGAAGTCCTCGTAGGTGTAGGAGGGGTGGAACTGGATCAGCTCCACCCGGTCCGGGCCCGCCAGATGTCTGGCCAGGGCACGGGCGACGTGGGTCTTTCCGGTGCCGGGCGGTCCGTGCAGCACCAGCTGGAGCTGGTCCTGGAGCTGTTCGGCGGTTTCACGCAGCCACTCCAGCGGCATGAGCAGCTCGTCCGCCAGCTCCTGGGTGACCGGCGGGAATTCGAGGGGCTTGGTGATGTCGGCGTCGGCGAGTTCCTCGGCGACCACGTCCTCCAGGCCCGCTCGTTCCGCCAGCTCGGCGGCCACGCTGCTGATGTCGTACACCGTCGGCGGCAGCGGAAGTCGTGCCTGGACCTTCTCCGGGAGGTCGGCCCGGACGAGGGGGCGTTCGGCGGTGACCCAGCGCACCGGACGGCGGCGGGCGTTGTCGAGGCCTTCGGAGGGGTCGTACGCCGGTGGGCCCTGGACGGTGCCGACGTGCACCTCGTCCGGGGTGACGGTGACGACCAGGTCGCCCGGCTGCATGACGGTCAGGAAGACATGGAGCTGGTAGGCGGCTGCCCCGCGCGTCTGGGCGGTTGCCTCGGGCATGGCCTCGTCGACCGCCTGCCGGACCTGCTGCTTGGTGGCGCCGGCGGGGATCTCCGGGGGCTCCCGGAAGGAGAGCGAGCAGTAGCCCTGGCTGAGCCAGGCCGGGATGAAGTCGTGCCCGTCCACGTTGTTGCCGCGGACCAGCCAGCCGCGCTGCTCGTGCCGCACGGCGCCCTTGGTCCTGCGCCAGCGGCCGACCCAGGGCTCGTCGTAGAAGTCGACGGTCCGGCCGGTCTGGCCCTCCAGCGTTCTGCTGAGCGTCAGCAGGTCCTTGTCGTCGTTGCCGGTGGGGCCGGGGAGCTCGTCCGCGAACGCCTGGAGGATCTCGTGTTTGTGATGGGCACTGGCGATGGGCTGGAAGCTGTCCGGGAAGAGCGTGAAGAGCAGTACGTGGATCTGGGCGCGGCCCTTCTTGTGGCCGACCGAGTCCTGGATGTCGAAGCAGAGGGTCCGGAACCGCCATGGGTCGGCGAGGAGTTCCTCTCTCTCCCGGCGCTCCGTCCCGGCCAGCCGCTCCACGAGGAGGACCAGGACCTGGAACTGCGCCCAGCGGTAGTTGAGGAATCCCTGCCCACCATGGAGGAAGCCCTTCAGGGCGGGCCGCACGTCCTGGTCCACATCCAGGGGGCGGCGGTCGGCCCAGGACAGTACCTCTCGGAGGATCTGCAGCTTCTTCGGAAGGCCGATCTGTTCGGGGACCAGCGGGGCCATGTTCACGAAGAGCAGCTCGGCGGCGAGGACGATCGTCTCGTCCGGGGCGCCGGTGAGCTGGCGGCGCAGCTTGACGAGAAAGGTGTCCGACGATTCGTCGGGCCGGTCGACGAAGCGGGCGCGCAGATCGGAGGCGGTCGCCTCGGTCCAGGCGGCCAGTTCCGGCTGGAACGTGGACTTCCCGCTGAGCAACCCGTCGCGGAAGATCCGCTGCACCACCGCCGCGACCTCGGCGCCGTCCGGCCGTCTCGCCACAGTTCCCCCGCCCCTCACGCTCTTCGAAGTGCCCACCCTAGTAAGGGGGTCGGGCATGCGCCACGACGAGGGCGGCCGGTTCCCACTGCTGCCATGGGTGATGATCAGGCCACCCGCAGATCGATGACGCGCTCCCCGTGGGTGCGGCGGGACCGCCGCGGGGCCGGCGCCCGCCGAACGCTGCGACGTCGACCGCGTCAGCGCCTCGTTGCCGGCCGCGGTCAGGTCGAGCGTGGAACCCGGAGGAGCGGGTGATGCCCGAAGCGCGGTGTCCGTTGTTTCCGCTCCGGAGCCCGGGGCAGGCGTAGGGGTGAGTGACTACGAAAGGACCGACATGAGCGGCGGAGAGAAGGCCAAGGCCAAGACCGAGCAGGTTGTCGGGAAGGTTGTGAGGAAGGTGGCCCACGCGGTGGGCGACGAGACCACCGCAGCCAAGGGAGCCGCACTGGAGTCCAGGGGCAAGGCCCGGGATGTCAAGGAGAGGTCGAAGGACAGCTTCAGGCGCTGACCCCGCCACGCCGTGGGCCGAGCCGGTGTGAACCGGGTTCGTCCCTCCGGCCACGCTCGACCCGGACCCGGACCCGGACCCGGATCCGGCGCCGCGTCGGCCGGCGCAGGCTCCCGATGGTGGACGGCAGGGCTCCGCCGCCGCAGGTGTGCGGCGGCGGAGCCCTGCCGTTTCGTTCCCCTGTTCTGATCTCCACGCGATCCCGGACCCGCCCACCCAGTGACATCCGGACGGGCGGAGGCTACGGTTCGACCCAAACGCCTGACAACGTTGTCAGGCGTGTCAGGGTATGAAGGGAAAAACGCCATGCGGTTGGCTTTCAGACCGTTCCGTTCCCGTGCCTCCGGTATCACAGCCGGCCTGATGGCCGCCGTCCTCGCGAGCGGCGGAGTGCTCGGCCTCGCCCAGCCCTCCGCCGCCGCGGACGTCGAACCGATCGATCTGGTGAATCCGTTCGTCGGAACCCAGAACTTCGGCAACACATTCCCCGGGGCGAGCGCGCCCTTCGGCATGGTCCAGGTCAGTCCGGACACCGGTGGCCAGGGCGGTTACGACTACAAGCAGGACTCGATCCACGGATTCAGCCAGACGCACCTGTCCGGCGTCGGCTGCGGTGTCATGGGCGAGCTGCCCATCATGCCGACCACGGGCGCGGTCGACTCCGTGGACCCGGATGCCTACCGCTCCCCGTACAGCCACGCCGACGAGGAGGCCGGCCCCGGCTACTACCGTGTGGGGCTGAAGAAGTACGACGTCGACGCGGAGCTCACCGCCACGGAGCGCACCGGGTGGCAGCGCTACACCTTCCCCTCCACCGGTGCGGCCAACGTCCTGTTCAACACCGGCAGGGCCAACCAGCCGGTGCTGGACTCCGAGGTGCACGTCGTCGGCGACCGGATGATCGAGGGCCGGGTGCGCGCCGGGGGCTTCTGTGCCGGACACGACGAGCACACGGTCTACTTCAGCGCCACCTTCGACCGGCCCTTCAAGGCCTACGGCACGTGGGACGGCGCGGACCCCAGGCCCGACACCCGTGACGCGGAGGGAGACGGCCGCAACGGCGCCTGGGTGACCTTCGACGCGACCACCGACCGGGACGCCGTCCTCAAGGTGGGACTGTCCTACACCGGCGTGGAGGGCGCCCGTAAGAACCTGGCCGCGGAGACCGGGGACTCCTTCGACTTCGACGCCACGCACGCCGCGCTGCGGGAGACCTGGAAGAAGCAGCTCGATTCCATCCGGATCAGCGGAGGCGCCCCGGAGCGGCAGAAGGCCTTCTACACCGCGCTCTACCACAGCCAGATGCACCCGAACCTGGCCGGTGACGTGGACGGCCGCTACCAGGGATTCGACGACAGGACGCATACGGCACAGGACTTCACGCCGTATCAGAACTTCTCGCTCTGGGACACCTACCGGCCGCAGAACCAGCTCCTGCAGATGCTGGAACCGAAGGTCGCCCGGGACGTCGCGCTGTCGGTCGTCGCGGCCGGCCGGGACGGTGGCTGGCTGCCCCGCTGGGCGCTCGCCAACAGCGAGACCAACATCATGACCGGCGACCCGGTCACCCCCTTCCTCGTGGAGGCATGGTCGAAGGGTCTGCTCGCCGGGCACGAGGCGGAGGCGTACGCGCTGCTGAGGAAGAACGCGACCAGCACCCCGCCCGCCGACTCGCCGTACAACGGACGCTCCGGCGCCGACCACTACGGCAAGCGCGGCTACATCCCGTCCGGTCTCGGCATCGGCAAGGACTGCGCGGACAAGGGCGGCGACAACGACTGCAAGCACCCGGCGTCGGCGACGCTGGAGTACTCCGCCGCCGACGCGTCGCTCGCGCTGATGGCCGACGGGCTCGGCCACTCCTCGGACGCCCGGATGTTCGCCGCACGCGGGCAGTGGTACAAGAACCTGTGGGACTCCTCGATCAAGCAGTTCCGGCCCCGGACGGCCGAGGGCACCTGGCTCACGCCGTACGACCCGGTCGAGGCGGCGCACCAGTTCCACGAGGGCGGCGCCTACCAGTACCAGTGGCTGGTGCCGCAGGACCCGGCCGGTCTCGTCCGCCTGATGGGCGGCCGGAGCGCCACCGAGAAGCGGCTCGACTCCTTCTTCGTCCACGACAAGCTGCTCACCGACCCGGCGGGCACCGCTCGCAACGACTGGATCTCGCAGCCGTACGACTACTACGGCAAGCCGACGTACAACCCGAACAACGAGCCGGACCTGCTCTCCCCGTACATGTACAACTGGGTCGGGGCTCCGGCGAAGACCGCGACCGTGGTGCGGGCGGCGATGACGCTGTTCACCGACGGACCGGACGGGATGACCGGCAACGACGACCTCGGCACCATGTCGGCCTGGTACGTCTTCTCCTCGCTCGGCCTCTACCCGACGATGAGCGGCGGTGACTTCCTGGCCATGTCCAGCCCGCAGTTCGAGTCGGCGACCGTCCGGATCGGCAGCTATCCCGAGGCGTCCGGCACCGAGGGCCAGGGCGGCACGCTGACGATCAAGGCGCCCGGAGCGAGCGACACGAAGCGGTACGTGCAGGGCGTGGCCCTGAACGGCCGGGACGTACCGCAGACCTGGCTCAGCTGGAACCGGCTCGCGCACGGCGGAACCCTGGCCCACCGGCTCGGGACCTCCCCCTCCTCCTGGGGCACGGGCAAGGGCGCGCAGCCGCCGTCCGTCAACCAGGCGTCTCCCGACAGCCGCAAGCACGTCGACGCGTCGCTGCGCCCCGCCTCGGCGGTCGTCCCCACGGGCGAAACCGCGCAGACCGCGAAGTTCACGCTGGACGTCCTCGGGCAGGCACCCGGCGAACTGGACGTGTCCGTCACGACGAAGCTGCCCAGCGGCTGGAAGGCGACGCCGGCACCGCGCTCGCCCCTGGAGATCGAGTCCGGACACCTGCCGGTGCAGAAGAAGGTGTCCCTCGACATCACCGTGCCGCCGGGAGCCGCCGCCGGGTCCTACCCGGTGGAGGTGAAGGTCGAGGGCCGCGGGGCGAATTCGGTCACCCGCGAAGCCACCGTCGCCGTGCGTCCCGCCACGACCTGTGCGAGCGAGGCGGACGGGCAGTGCGCCGTGAACCTGCGCGCGGACCTCGGTCACGACGGCACGGCCACGGTGGCGAACCCCGACGAGGGCAACTTCGACGGGCACGGCTGGAGCTATGACGGCGACCTGCTGCCCAAGGCCGGGCCGGTCACCTGGGACGGGGTGACGTACGACGCGCCGGACGCCACCGGTAGGGCGGACAACTTCCTCGAAGCGCGCGGGCAGGCGCTCCTGCTGCCCGCCGGAGAGCACGGCGCACTGCGGCTGGTCGGCGCGTCGCACAACGGTCCGGTGACGACCGCACTGACCGTGTACTACGCGGACGGCAGCAGCGCGGAGAAGTCGGTGACGTTCGGCGACTGGGCGGGGTCCGCCCCGGACGGCACCACGGTCGTCCTCGACATGCCGCACCGCATCAAGCAGGGCAGCGGAGTCGACGGGCCGTCCATACGGCTGTTCGGCACGGCCGTCGAGCTCGACGGGGGCAAGACGGTCCGTTCGGTCTCGCTCCCGGACGACGCCCGCGTCGAGATCTACGCGATGACGCTCGCGTAGAGCGGGACGACGGGCCGCCGGTCCGCCGTCCCTCACCTCTCTTCAGGGCCCTGGCGCGGCGGCGCCGGGGCCCTGAAGCCGTACGGTCACACGGGCCGAGGCCGGAGTCGCCGGGGATCACGGCCGTGCGTCCTCGTACCGCGCCCGGTCCGGACCGGGTGTCCTGCCGTCCTGTCGCCACTGCAGCGCCACGGCCGCGCGGTGGCCGACCGGGACCGCCACATCGGCCATCACCCAGCCGGCGGGCGCGGACGGCAGCGGTCCGGAGCCGACGTATTCGGTGGCCGGGTCGGCGCCCAGGCCGACGCCGATGCCCTTCAGATAGGCCTCCTTCCTGGTCCATACGCGGGCGAAGGCGACGGCGGCCGCGTCGGGGGCGAGCGCGGCGAGCTCGGCCGACTCGACCGGGTGGAGCACCTCCGCGGCCTCCGCGACGGTCTCCGGCGCGGGCACCGGCTCGACGTCCACGCCGACCGGGGTGGCGGCGACCGCGATCAGGCTCATCCCCTCGCAGTGGGAGAGCGAGAAGTGCAGCCGCCCGTCCGGGAGGACGGGGCGGCCGTGCGGCTCCCCGCAGCAGGGACACGGGGCGCGGGCCACCGACACGGTGCGGGGCGCGATGCCGAGGTGGGCGCCGAGCAGGCGGCGCAGCCCGACGTGGGCGCACATGTAGGTGGCCCGGTCGCCGGGCCGGCGGAACTCCTCGGCGCGGGCGAGTTCGGCCGGGTCGAGGACGAGGGGTGCGTAGCGGGCGACGGTCTCCTGGTGGGCGGCGGTGGTGACGAGCCACAGGCGCGGGCGGGCCGGGCTGGGCCAGGGGAGCCGGGGCAGGGCGGAGGTCAGGGGCGGGAGGGCGTCGGGGAGCAGGGCGGCGCCCGCCGTGGAGCCGGCGGTCAGGGGCGGGAACGGGTCGGGGAGCAGGGTGGCGCTTGCCGTGGAACCGGGCCGATGGCGGGGATCCGTCGCGGTCATGTCTGCCTCACACGGAAGTGGTGGTGGGCTCGGGCGCGGTGGGGACCGTCGCCCGGGGTGGGGCCGTCTTCCCCGCCGGGGCGCGCAGCCCGACGGCCGCGGCGAGGGGGGAGAGGAAGGCGAGCGCCGCGCAGAGCAGCCAGGTCCCTGTCACTCCGAGGTGCAGGGAGACGGCGCTGAACAGTGCCAGGGACACGGGGGCCGCGCCGATGGTGGCGAGGCTGAGGATGGACATCGCCGCTCCCATCCGGCCCTCGGGGACGGCCTGCTGGTAGGCGGTGACGAGGGCGGGCCCGTTGAGGCCGGAGAACAGGCCGACGGCGCAGGCCACGCCGGCGAGCGTGAGGGGCGAGGGCATGAGCGCCATGGCGGCCATACCGGCGGCGAGCCCGGTGCCGGTCACCACCAGCTTGAGGAAGACCGGGATGCGGTGGGCGAGGGCCGAGCCGGCCGCGGCGGACGCGAGGGCGCCCACGCTGAATGCGGCGAGCACCAGTGCCACCGTGCCGACGCCCCAGCCCTTGGCGGAGGCCTGGAGGGGCAGTGCGACCTCGGCCGGCCACGCGAACGCCAGGTCCAGGCAGAAGCAGGCGACGAACATCCACAGCAGCCGCGGGTGGGCGGCCAGGAGCCGGAAGCCGTCGCCGGAGCGGCGCAGTACGGAGGGTCCGGACGTGCGGGCTTCGGGGCGCGGCATGCCGTGGGTGACGTGGGCGGCGCAGACCAGCCAGACGGCGCAGCCGACGGCGGCGAGGACCATGACGCTGGGCAGGCCGCCGACGACGACGAGCCACGCGCCGAGCGGCGATCCGGCGATGGGCGCCAGGCGCAGCACCATGGAGAAGAGGGAGTTGGCGCGGCCGAGGTGTTCGTCGGGGGCGAGGCGGACCAGCAGGACGCCGGAGGCGGGCCCGGTGAGCCCGAGGAGCGATCCCTCGACGACGGCGATGGCGATCAGCGGCCACAGCGTCTCGGTGGTCGCGGTGATCAGGGCCCCGGCCGCCAGGACGGCGACGCGGGTGGAGGTCGCGCGCAGCAGGAGGGCACGGGGGCCCAGAGCGTCCGTGAGTACGCCCCCGAACAGGAGCATCAGGGCCCGCGGAAGGGTGGAGGCGAGGATGACGAAGGTGACGGCGCCGTGCCCGCCGAGCTGGACGGCGGTCCAGCTCATGGCGATCAGGAGGGCGAAACTCCCTGCCTGTACGGCGGCCTGACCGACGACGAGGCTGCGGATGCGGGGCCAGTCGACGCCGGGGCCGGTGCCGGCCGGTGCGCTGGTGGTGGAGCTCGGTTCCATGGGGTCGGCCTTCTGCGGAGACGGTCGGGGGGCGGGGTGCGGAGGGTCCTGCGGGCGGGACCGGTTCAGCCGAGCGGGCGGACGCGTACCCGGACGCCGGTCGCGTCGCCGCGCAGGGTCGCCGCGACGGCGAGGGCGACGGCGCGGTCGGTGGCCCGGCGTACGGAGCGGCAGCGGGCGGTCCCGCCGTGCGTGCGCAGTTCGACGCGGCCGCCGAGGTAGCCGCGCCCGGCCTGGGCGAGGGCCCGCACGGCGGCGGCGCGGGCCGTGGCCGCGGAGCGCTCGTCGGGGGCGGCGGCCACGCTGATCCGGGGGATGTCGGAGAGGGAGAAGCGGGCGTGGACGGTGCAGTGGGCGAGGTGCCGGCGGGCGGTCATGACAGGGCCACCGGGGGGCCGGCGACGGACGTGCGGTGCCTGACCCGGACGCGGGCGGCGGGCGGCGGTCACCGCACGGCTCCCAGCGGGTCGGACGCGGGCCGGTGCGCCGGTGCCGCCGGGGCGTCGGGCCACCAGAGGTCGTCGGGGCCGACGGCGGTGACGCTGTACTTGCCGAGCGCGCTGATGAGCAGACGCAGTTCGAGGGCGATGCTGTCGGCGAGGCGTTCCAGGCCGTGCTCGGGGTCCTCGTCCACGGCGATCAGGGCCGCGCGGCCCAGACCGACGGCGTCGGCTCCGAGGGCGAGGGCGCGCAGCGCGCGTCCGCCCTCCCACATGCGGCTGCTGGCGAGGAGGCAGCCGTCGGGGCGGCCGATGCGGCGCAGGCATTCGGCGAGCGGCAGGCCGACCTGGTCCAGGAAGACCCGGGGCGCGTAGCCGGTTCCGCCCTCCGCGCCGTCCACGGTCACCGCCCCGGCACCGGCCGCCCAGGCGGTCCGAGCGGCGTCCGCGATGTCACGGCCCGGGTGGAACTTCACCCAGGTGATGGCCTTGGGGAAGTTGTTCCGCATGAAGCGCAGCTGCTGGCGGAGGATCTCATCCGTGAACGTGCCGGGGGTGGCGCAGCGCAGTTGGCGTTCTCCCCCCTCGTCGAAGACCTTGCGCACGGTGAAGCGCCGGGCGAGCTGTTCGGCCTCGGTCCCGCCGACGACGGTCATGCCGCCGAGTCCGGGCTTGGCGCCCTGGCCGGTCTTCAGCTCGAAGGCCAGGCGGCCGGTCTCCAGGAGCGGGCGGAGGGACGGGTCGCTGTAGAGGAGGTTCCAGACCTCGGAGTCGGCGTCCTCGGTGGACTGCTGGACGACGATGCCGCCGACACCGTCGGGCACGGCGTCGAGATAGGCCTCGATGCGGCTGAGGAGCGCGGAGCGGGTGGCGTCGCCGGCGCGCCGGTAGCCGTGGACGGGGATCATGTTCTCCCCGATGACCATGGGGATGCCGAGCCGGGCCGCCTGCCTGCTCGCGTGGACGGCCAGGTCACCGCTGCCTGCCCGGGTGGAGCCGAAGGCGGACAGGTACAGCGGGAGCCGTGAGGCGAAGCCGCCCACCCGGGTGGAGAGGTCGACGTCCGTGAACTCCGGCTCGCGGGCGAGGTCGATGAGCTTCTCGAGGCGTTCGGGGGTGAAGACGGGCGGGACGATCCGGGCGCCGTCGAGGCCGTCGCCGGGGCCGTGCGCCAGGTCCGCGCCGTACGCGCCGGGGCCGAACAGCTGTGTGCCGTACGCGTCGGGGTCGGGGAAGACCTCGGCGGTGCCGTTGCGGGCGCGGGCGCGAATCCGCGCCTCGGGGAAGCCCGGTGCTCCGAGGGCGCTCACGGGGCCACCACCCCGGGCAGCTTCGGGTAGGCGCTGACCTGCCACACGGCGTCGAGACCGGTCAGGAAGCGGACGAGGCGCTGGAGGCCCATGCCGAAACCCGCGCTGGCGGGGATGCCCTCGCGGGCCTCCTTGAGGTACCAGGCGTACTTCGCGGGGTTCTCGCCGCTCTCCCGCATGCGGGTCACGATGGTCGCGTAGTCGGATTCCCGCTCGCTGCCGGAAACGAGCTCGCCGTAGCCATGCGGGGCGATCAGGTCGAAGTTGCGCAGCACCCCGGGGTTGTCGGGATCCTCCCGGTCGTAGAAGCCGCGGGAGCCCTTGGGGTAGTCGTTGATGAAGAACGGCCGGTCGCTCTCCAGGGAGAGGAGGCGCTCGCCGGCCCAGTCGATCTCGCCGTCGGGGTTCTGCGGGTGGCCGGAGGCCAGGAGCCGGGAGACTGCCTCGTGGTGGGTGCACACGTCGTACTTGCCGCTGCGGACGTCGGCGAAGCCGGCCTCCTCGCGGCCGAGTTCGGCGAGCACGCCCGGGAGGGCCGTGCACACCTGCTCGGTGACGTGCGTGAGGAGGCCGGCGGCGATCTCCTGGGCCTCCTCACGGCTCGCGTCGGCGATCTCCACGTCGATCTGGTGGAACTCGACCAGGTGCCGGCCGGTGGTGGCGGTCTCCTCGGGCTCGACCCGCACGTTGGGGGCGATGTAGAAGAGCTTGGGGAAGCCGCGCAACGAGGCCTGCTTGTAGAGGATGGCGCTGGTCATCAGCTTGTAGGGATGGCCGTAGTAGTCGACGTCCAGTGCCTTGGCGCCGCGGCCGCCGGGGTCGGTGACGGGTCCGACGAGTGGCGGCAGCAGCTCCACGAAGTCCCGGCCGCGCAGGTAGTCCCTGGCGGCGTGCAGGGCTTCCTGCTGGATGAGCATGGCGGCGCGCAGCCGGGGTGAGCGCAGGTGTTCGCCGAGCGGGGGCGGGGTGACAGCTCCGCCGGTTCGCGGGGTCTGGTCCATGGCAGGGTCTCCTGTTCGGTCGTCCTGAAGCGTCCGGGGACGCGGGGAGTTCGCGGGTGGCGGCACCGGGCCGCCGGGGTCAGCCGACGGGCTGGGGCGCCGCCGTACGGTCGTGGTGTTCGGCGACGTGGTTGAGGGCGGTGAGCAGGTCGGAGGCGGTGAGCGCGGTGGCGTCGGCCGATGCGTCGGCCCGGATCGGCATGGACCCGGTCCGGGACCAGCGGAGCCGGCCGGCGGGGTCGATGAAGCTGCCGGAGCGGCCCGCGTTGTCGGGATGGAGGCAGAACGGCACGTCCAGCAGGCCGCGTTCGAACGCCGTGGGCAGGGCGCGGGACAGATCGGGGTGGAGGCCGAGGACGGCCTCGATCAGCGCGCGGGCCTCCTGGTACACCTCGCCGCCCGCGTCGTGACCCGCGGCCGGCGGACGCCCGGCGAGCGCGGCGGCCGCGGCGGCGGTCTCCAGCGCCCGCACGTTCTCCTCGACGGTGGGGATGCGGTGGGCCTCGGCGGTCGTCTTGACGAGCAGCCGGTGGGCTCCGGCACGCACCGCGAGCCGGGCCGACGACTCCAGCAGCCGGGTCGCGCCGTGCTCGGTGCGGGGGTAGACGCCCATGTAGGTGTAGAGCACGACGTGGTGGTCGACGCCGGCCGGGAGGAATTCGGAGGCCAGTCTCCGCAGTGCGCGTACCGCCTCCTCGTCCTGGTCCTGGTCGGTCTGCTGGGCGTAGCTCAGCGAGACGCTGCGCAGGCCGTGCTGGGTGAAGAACAGGCATTCCAGCACGCTCATGGCGACGAGCAGGCCCGGCGGGCAGAGCTGTCCGAGGAGGCAGCCGCCGAAACTCTCCAGGTGCGGTACGCCGCCGGGGCGGGCGCTGTCGGCGAGCAGCTCGCAGCCGCGCGCCCAGGCCTCGACGGACTCCCGCAGCGGGGTGCGTCCGTAGGGTAGGCAGTAGGAGACGGGGCCGCCCTCGGTGGCGTCGAGGCCCGCGGCGGTGAGCGCGCGGATGATCGCCTCCGGCCGGGAGGACCCGTGGCGTACCTGTACGGGGAAGTCGGCGTCCAGTACCGCGTCGAGCAGCGACCGGGTGACGGCCTGCGGGTGGGTGGCGATCGGATAGCCGTTGAGCCGGGCGCCCTCGGCGACGGCGGCGCGGGCTCCGGCCAGATCGCCGACCCGGGTGTAGCTGTCGATGGTCAGGGTACCGACGGTGGTGGCGGTGGCGGCCCTGGTCCGCTCCAGGCCGGTCCGCATCGCGCGGGGGTCGCTGAAGCCCATGCGGGGCTGGACGACGAGGCGGCCGACCGCGGCGCCCGCCGCGACGAAGGAGCCGAAGGGCGGTGGTGCGGCGCTCATGTCGGCACCTGCTCGCGGGCGTGGGCGGCCAGGAAGCCGCGCAGCGCGTCGAGGTCGCCGTCACCGAAGACGGCGTCGCAGCCTGCCCGCAGCAGCCGGGTGACGTCGGCCTCCTGACGGCAGCCGGCGACGCCGAGCTTGCCGCCGATCACCACGGGCAGTGCGGCCGTCGCGGACTCCGCGCGCAGCCGGTGGACGGCGGCCAGGCCGTCGCGGTAGCCGTGGCCGTTGACACTGCTGAGCACCACCAGGTCGGGGGAGTGCCGACGGCAGGCGGCCACCAGCAGTTCCGGGCTCACACAGGGCCCCAGGCCGGCCACCTCGTGCCCCAGCTCCTCCAGGAAGAGCCCGAGGTACACGAGATTCCATGTGTGTGAATCCGAAGCGGTTCCGCTCAGGAGTATCTTCATGTGTTCGAGAATAGGGTCGTAAGGATTCCCGGAGGGGAAGTCGGGGCGGCAGTACGGAGCGGCAGTTTCCTTTTCCGATCCACGTCCCGTGGCGGTCGCGATGAAGGAGGAATGGGAAAAGAGCCACGTCCCGCGCGGATTGCGCGGGACACGGCTCTTTTCTGCCTGTTTCTTTCCCGAGGTGTGTCAGGAGTACTGGGCCACCAGGCTCCGGGGGCGGATGTCGGTCCAGTTCGCGGTGATGTACTCCAGGGCGCCGGCGCGGCTTCCGGTGCCCCAGACGCTGCTCCAGCCTGCGGGAATGTCCGCGAAGTCGGGCCACAGGGCGTGCTGGCCCTCGTCGTTCACGACGACGTGGAAAATGCCCTCGGTGTCGTCGAAGGGATTGACGGCGTTGCTCATGACTGGCTCCTCAGTTCGTTTTCCTGCAGGGCGGAGAGTTTCTCCGAGATGATTCTTCCGACGTGTGAGATGGGCTCTTGCTCAGCCATCCGGAGGTGACCGGATTCAACGGTGTGATTTTCGATGATTCCGTCCAGGAACGGAATCCAGGTAGCGGCCAGGGCGCCTTCCGCCTCACCCTTTCTTCGGGCGGTGAAGAAGAGGGCGCCGGTGTCGGCCACGCCCGGCACGTGCCGGGCCATGAGAGCGGCGTGCGTCTCGGAGGCACCGAGCACCCCCCGGATCTCGGCGGAGCTGAACCCGCCGAGGACGGGGTCCTCGCGACGGATGCGCTCCACCTCGGCCGCGAGATCGCCGGCCGCCGCCGGCGCGCTCTCCTGCGGCGGCAGTACGGACACACTGCCGGGCCCCGTCTGGTGCACGTCCATCAGCGCGAGCAGCTCGACCCGCTCGCCGGCCTCACGGAGCCGGACGGCCATCGTGTGGGCGACGATGCCGCCGAAGGACCAGCCGAGCAGCCGGTAGGGGCCCCAGGGCTGGATCTGCCGGATGTGCTCGAGGTAGTCGTCCGCCATCTCCTCGACGCTGCGCGGCCGGTGGCCCGGCTCGCTCAGCGCCCGTGCCTGCAGGGCGTACAGCGGCTGGTCGTCGCCCAGGTGCCCGGCCAGGCCGGCGTAGGCCCATCCGACACCGGTGCCGGGGTGCACGCAGAACAGCGGGCGGCGGGCGCCACGGGTGCTCAGCGGCAGCAGCACGCCCATGGCTCCGGCCGATCCGTCCTCGGGGGAGCCGAGCAGCCCGGCGGGGGTCGGCGAGCGGAACAGGTCGCGGACGGTGCGTTCGACGCCCAGGACCGAGCGGACGCGGCTGACCAGGCGGATGCCGAGCAGCGAATGCCCGCCCAGCGCGAAGAAGTTGTCGTCGATGCCGACCCGGGGCACACCGAGGATCTCGGCGAACAGCCCGCACAGCACCTCCTCACGGGCGTTGCGGGGCCGCCTCCCCCCGCCCGCCCCGGCGTCCCGCCGCGGGGCGGGCAGCGCCGCGCGGTCCGGCTTGCCGTTGACGGTCAGCGGGATCGCGTCGAGGACGACGACCGCGGAGGGCACGAGGTGCTCGGGCAGCGCGGCGCGGGCCGTGGCGAGCAGCTGCGCCTCGGTGACCGCCTCACCGGCGCGCGGCACGACGTAACAGACCAGGCTCCTGCGGCCCGGCGCGTCCTCGCGGACGAGGGCGAGGACCTGCCCGGCCGCCGGGTGCGCGGACAGCGCCTGTTCGACCTCGCCCGGCTCGATCCGTACCCCGCGCAGCTTGATCTGGCCGTCCGCGCGCCCGAGGAAGCGCAGCTCCCCGCCGGGGGTCCACACCACGCGGTCGCCCGTGCGGTACATACGGCTGCCGTCCGCCTCGAACGGGTCGGGGACGAACCGCTGCGCGGTCAGGCCGGGCCGTCCCGTGTAGCCGCGCGCCACATGGGAACCGGCGATGTACAGCTCCCCGGGCACCCCCGGCGGCACGGGCCGCAGGGCGTCGTCGAGGACATGGCTGCGGGTGTTGTCCATCGGGCGGCCGAGGTGCACCCCGGCGCCCCGGAGCGAACGCTGACCCGTCGTGAACCACTGGTTGTGGGAGGCGAAGGCGGTCTCGGTCGGCCCGTACGAGTGGACGAGGACGGTGTCCGGGCAGTGGTCCAGGACCCGCTGGACGGCCTGGGGGGAGGCGACGTCCCCGCCGGTCCACACCTCGCGGAGCAGCCCCAGCGTGTCCAGGCCCTCGTCCGCCATGACGTGGAACAGACCCATGGTGAAGTAGGCGGCGGTGACGCCGTGTTCGCGCACGGCCCGGCCGGTCTCGGCCAGGTCGGTGCCGTCACCGCGCATGATCACGAGGCTGCCGCCGTTCAGCAGCGGCACCCAGATCTCGAAGACCGAGGCGTCGAACCCGGTCGCCGAGTGGACCAGCATCCGCTGCGGGCCCCCGGTGGCGATGTCGCGGTCGGCCGCCAGCGCCACCACGTTGTGGTGGGTGACACCGACCCCCTTGGGGCGGCCGGTGGATCCGGACGTGAACATCACGTACATCAGGTCGTCGCCGGTGGCCCCGCAGGCCGCGGACACGGGCGCGGCCGCCTCCCCGGGTACGGCGGCGTCCACGGCCAGCACCGGCAGGGCGGCGCCCTCCGGCTGCGGGACGCACGCGGTGCGGGAGGCGTCCGTGACCACCAGACCGGCCCGCGCGTCCGTCAGCATCAGCCCGATGCGGGCCGACGGCAGCCGCGGGTCGAGCGGCAGGTAGGCGGCGCCGCACTTGAGGGCGGCGAGCGCCGACACGACCAGCGCCACCCCGCGCTCCAGCAGGACGCCCACGGTGTCGCCGCGGCGCACTCCCGCCGACCGGAACCGGGAGGCCAGCACCTCGGCACGGGCGTCGAGCTCTCCGTATCCGAGGGTCTCCTCGTCGGTGATCAGCGCCGGGGCGGCCGGGGCCGCGGCCGCCCGCCGGGCGATCAGCTCGTGCACCGTGCCCGGGGCCGGCGCCGCGGTGGCGGTGGCCGTGTCGTTGTACTCGGCGATCAGCCGGAACCGGTCGGCCGCGGTGAGCAGGTCGACCCTTCCGATCCGTGTCGCCGGGTCGGCGGCCACGACCCGCAGCAACTCCCCGATGTGGGCGGCGAGCAGCGCGGCGCTCGGGGCGTCGAAGAGGTCGGTGGCGTACTCCAGACCGCCGGCCAGTCCGGCCCGCTCCCCGTCGCCGTCCTGCCGTTCCCACATGGCGAAGGTCAGGTCGAACTTGGTCGAGATCCCCCCACCGGCGCCCGGTCCGGCCGGCCGGAAGAGGGCGTCCGCGCCGGGGGCGTCGCGGGTGTAGTCGTGGTGGAGCTGGACGACCGTCTGGGCCAGCGGGTGGTGTGCGGTGGTGCGGGCCGGGTTGATGTGTTCGACCAGGCGGTCGAAGGGGAGTTCCTGGTGCGCGTAGGCGGCCAGATCGGTCTCCCGGACCCGGGCGAGGAGCTCCTCGAAGGTCGGGTCGCCGGAGGTGTCGGTGCGCAGCACCAGGGTGTTGACGAAGAAGCCGACCAGATCGCTCAGCTGCTCGTCGTCGCGTCCCGCGGTCATGGTGGCCAGCGGCAGGTCCGTGCCCGCCCCGTGCCGGGTGAGGACGGCGGCCAGCGCCGCCTGGAGAACCATGAAGAGCGTGGCGCCGCTGCGCCGGGCCAGCGTCTCCAGGGCCTGGTGGGTCGCGGCGTCGACGGTGACGGGGGCGTGTCCGCCCCGGTGGGAGGCTTCGGCGGGGCGGGGGCGCGCGGCGGGCAGTTCGAGCACCGGGGGAGCACCCGCGAGGGTCTTCTCCCAGAACGTGAGGTGCGCGCGGGCGGCCGGTCCGGTGCTCAGCTCCTGCTGCCAGAGGGCGTAGTCGGCGTACTGGACGGGCAGCGGCTGCCACTCGGGCGCACGGCCCCCGGCCCGGGCGACGCAGGCGTGGGCCAGGTCGGCGAGGAGCGGCCCGGTGGACCAGCCGTCCGCCGCGATGTGGTGCACGAGCAGGACGAGGACCTGCCCGCTTCCGTCGTCCGGTTCGACCAGCGTGCCCCGCAGGGGGATCTCCTCGGCGAGGTCGAAGACGTGCCCGGCGGCCGCGGCGACGGTGTCGGCGAGCGCCCCGGCCGGGACGGTCCGCACGTCGAGGGCGGGACGGGCCGCCGGCAGGATCTCCTGGTGGGGTTCGCCGTCCACGGCCCGGTAGCGGGTGCGGAGTGCCTCGTGGCGGCCGGCGAGGTCGGCCAGTGCCTCGGCCAGGACGTCCGCGTCCAGCGGTTCGGCCGGGTGCAGGACCAGCGGGATGTTGTAGGTGGCGCTGGGCCCCTCGAAGGCGTCGACGAACCACAGCCGGCGCTGCGCGTAGGACAGCGGGACGCGCTCGGGCCGGTCCGCGCGCGGGGCGAGTCGCGCGGCGGCGGGGGCGTGCTCGCCGCCGTCGGCCGTGACGCCGGTGGCGATACGACGGGCCAGGGTTGCGGGAGTGGGTGCCAGCAGCAGGTCGCGTACGTAGATGTCGGCGCCGAGCCGGGCCCGTATCCGGTTGGCGAGGCGCACCCCGCTCATGGAGTGGCCGCCGATGGTGAAGAAGCCCTCGTGCGGGCCGACCTGGTCCAGTCCGAGGACCTCGGCGAACATGGCGCGCAGCGTGTCGACGTGTTCGGCGGGCGGCGCGTCGGCGGCGAGGGCGGCTGCACGGTCCGCGGTGGCGGCTGCCTCGACGGCCCGGGCGGCCGCTCGCTTCCGGCGTCCGTCCAGGGCCCGGCGGTCGTCGGCGGCGACCAGTGCCGCGTCCGCGACCAGGGAGGCGGGACGGTCGGCGGCGGCGCGCAGGGCGCGTTCCAGCGCGGCCAGCAGAATGCTCGCCGTGTCCTCGTCGAGGACGTCGCGGGCGTACTCCAGAGCGAGCCGCAGTCCGGCGGGCGCTCCGGCGGCGTCCCGGTGCTCCACACACGCGGCCGTGAGGTCGAACTTGGTGGTGGCCGGGCCGGCGGCCGTGAATCGGCCGTCGATCGGGCCGAAGCGGAAGGCGCTGTCGTCGGGGCCGGCCGCTGTCAGGGTCAGCATCACCTGGAACAGCGGGTGCACGCCGGGCGTTCGCGGCGGGTTGAGGTGCTCGACGACCAGGTCGAAGGGGACCCTCTGGTGGGCGAAGGCGGCCAGGTCGGTGTCGCGGACCCGGCCCAGCAGATCGGCGAAGGCCGGATCGCCGGAGGTGTCGGTGGGCAGGACGAGCGTATTGACGAAGAAGCCGACCAAGGCGTCGAGCGCCTCGTCGTCGCGTCCGGCCACGGGCGTGCCGAGGGCCACCCGCTCGCCGCCGCCCGCCGCGCGCAGGGCCAGGCCCAGCGCTGCCTGGAGCACCATCAGGAGGCTGGCGTCGTGATCGGCGGCCAGGCGGACCAGCCGTGCGTGGACGCCGGCCTCCAGGGTGACGTCCACCAGACCGCCGCGGTGGCTCGGGACGGCGGGACGCGGCCGGTCGAGCGGCAGATCGGTGACGGCGGGCACCCCCTCCAGGGCCTCGCGCCAGTGCTCCAGGCCCTGGGAGACGGCGGAGTGCGGGTCCTCACTCGCGCCGAGCAGGTCGTTCTGCCAGAGGGTGTAGTCGGCGTACTGGACCGGCAATGGTTCCCGGTCGGGGGCGGCGCCCCCGGTCCGGGCCCGGTAGGCGTGGGCCAGGTCGGTCATCAGAGGGGTGAGTGACCAGCCGTCGCCCGCGACATGGTGGAGCAGCACGGCGAGGGTCGCGCCGGGACCTTCCTCGGGAAGGAACAGAGCCACCCGCAGGGGGAGTTCACGCGAGAGGTCGAAGGTCTCGGCGGTGAACAGGGCCACCTGGTCCGGAAGTTCGCCGGACGGGCACAGGACGGTACGCGGCCGGATCGCGGACGGGGCCAGGACGTGCTGGTACGGCTCGTCCCCCGGAGCGAGGAACACGGTGCGCAGCGCCTCGTGCCGCTCGGCCAGGTCCCCCACGGCGGCGGCCAGCGCGGTGAGGTCGGGCGCGGTGTCCAGGTGCAGGACGATCGGCAGGTTGTACGCGGCGGAGGGGCCGTCGAGCTGGTTGACCAGCCACAGGCGGCGCTGGGCGTGGGAGAGCGGCACCCGGTCGTCGACGGGCAGCGGCTCCTCGTCGACGACCGGCAGCCGGGGGTCGGCGGTGCGCAGCGCCTTGCGGTTGATCTTCCCGGAGCTGGTACGGGGCAGCGCGACGACGACGCTGACGGCGGCGGGGACCGCCGCGGCGGGCATGCGCTCGCGTATCCAGGCGCGCAGTTCCTCGGCGCCGGTGCCGCCCTCGGTGACCACGAAGGCGACGAGCCGCTTGACACCGTCTCCGCCCTGCTGGGCGACGACGGCGGCTTCCCGGACCTTGGGGTGGCCGGCGAGGACGGAGTCGACGGCGGCGGGGTCGATGCGCTGTCCGCCGATCTTGACCTCGTCGTCGGCACGGCCGTGGTACACGATCTGGCGGTCCTCCCCGATGGTGACGAGGTCGCCGGTGCGGTAGGCGCGTTCGCCGTCCAGCTCGGTGAAGCGGCGGGCGTTCAGCTCGGGACGGCCGAGGTATCCGCGCGTCAGACCGCCGCCCAGCAGGAACAGTTCACCGCCCACCACCGCGGCCCGTACGCCGGGCAGGGGGCGGCCGATCGGGATGGGGCCGTCGCCGTGCCGGCTGAGGTCGGCGACGGTGGCCACCACGGTGGTCTCGGTGGGGCCGTAGGCGTTGAGCAGCCGGACCCGCTCCCCGGCCAGGGCGCGCCACTGGGCGACCCGCTCGGGGAGGGCGGCCTCGCCGTAGATGATCACGGTGCGCAGACAGTCCGGGAGCCGGGCCGAGCCGGTGGCCAGGACGTAGACGAGTTCGTGCCAGTAGGCGGCGGGCAGGTCGAGCAGCGTGATGCCGTGGCGGGCGCACCCGGCCAGGAGCTCCGCGACGTCGAGCATGTCCTCGGTGCGCAGCACGAGGGTGCCGCCCGCGCCGAGGGTGGCGAAGACCTCCTGGACGCTGGCGTCGAAGTGCAGCGGGCTGAACTGGAGTACCCGGTCGTCGGCGCCGATGCCGTAGACGGGGATGGCGCCGGCGATGAAGTGGGCGAGGGAGTCGTGGGCGACGACGACGCCGTTGGGAGTGCCGGTCGATCCGGAGGTGTAGATGACGTACGCGGCGTCCTCGTCGGCACCTGGGCCGGCCAGGACGACCTCACCGTGCCGGGCGACCTCTGCGGGGGCGGGTGCCAGGTCTCCGCAACTGTCCTTCAGGACAGCCGCGTTGCGGGCGTCGGGGGCCTCGACGTCGAGGGGGAGATAGGCGGCGCCGGTGCTGAGCACGGCGAGCAGGCCGACGATCGCGTCGATGCCGCGCGGCCGGTGCAGGGCGACGAGGCGACCGGGGCCCGCACCCGCCCCGGTGAGGGCACGGGCGCGGTCGCGCACCGCCCCGGCCAGCTCGGCGTAGGTCAGCCGGGCGGTGCCGTGGACGAGGGCGCAGGCGCCGGGGCGGGTGCGCACCTGGTGGGCGATGAGGTCCAGCACCGGCGGGGCGGGGGAGGGAGGTGGTCCGCCGTCGAGCAGGTCTTCCGTTCTGATGGGGGCCATGCTGATTTCCTCCGGTAAAGGGCCGAGAGACCGGGGCGAACGGGTCCTCTCGCCTCCGTGCCCTTCACGCTAGGGGCGGCGCGACCCGGGACGGGGCAGTACGCCAGGCAGCTCCGGGCGGCAGTATGCCGCCCGGAGCTGCCGGTCCCGCCAGGTGCCGGGGGCGTCAGCCCCGGCTCCGGGTGCCCGCGCGGGTGCGGCGCCGCAGCGCCGGCGACGCGGCGCGTCCGGCCGCCGCCGGAGCGGCCGCGGCCCCGTCACCGGCGGCGAGCCGCCGGGCCAGGGACGTCACGGTCGGGTTGCGGAACACGTCCCGCAGGGTGAGGTCCTGGCCGAATTCGGAGCGCATGCGGTTGAGCAGCCGTACGGCCAGCAAGGAGTGGCCGCCCGACTTGAAGAAGTTGTCCGAACGGCTGATGGCGCGACCGTCGAGAACGTCGCGGAAGACGCCCAGCAGGCGTTCCTCCCAGTCGGCCGGGACCTCTGCCGCCGGTGTCTCCTCCTCGGGCAGTTCCGCGGCGTCCTCACCCGGCCCCGGAAGGCGCGGCACCTTGATCACGCGGGCGGGGGCCAGGTACTCGGGCAGCCGCTCGGAGGCCCAGCCGCGCAGCTCGGCCTCACCGGCGCCGGGCGCGCAGACGACGTACGCGAGCAGCCGGCCGTCCCGGACGGCGACGGCCGCGCCGGACACGGCGGGGTGCCCGGTCAGCACCTCCTCCACCCGGCCGGGCTCCACCGGGTAACCGCCCACCGTCTGCGTGGCGACGGGGTGCAGGGCGCCGTCGGCCCCGGGGTAGGCCCGCCGCCCCGTGGCGCGCGGCGCCCCGCCCGGGGTGAGCGCGTGGACCTCGCCGGGCACCCGCACCGGCACCGGACGCCCCAGCTCGTCGAGGACCGCCTCCCGGCCGCCCGGAGCCGGCGGACCGTACCGCGGCCCGGACAACGGCGCTCCCGGATCCGCGGCGAACGCGTCGAGGGTCTCGGCCAGCCGCCGGGCCAGGAGGCGGGCGGTGTCCTCGTCGTAGAGCGCGGTGGCGTATTCGAGGACGCCCTGCAGACCGGCCGGGCCGCCGTCCGGCTCCGCCCGTTCGGTCAGCGCGAAGGTGAGGTCGGACTTGGCGCCGGTGCTGCGGAAGACGACCGGATCGCCGTCCAGGGCGGAGGGGGCGCCGGCCGCGGTCCCGGCGGCGTGCACCTGCACCATCACCTGGACGAGCGGAGCGTGGGCGGCGGAACGGTGCGGACTGAGGTGCTCGACGAGCCGGTCGAAGGGCAGGTCCTGGTGGCTGTAGGCGGCGAGACCGGAGTCGCGGACCCGGCGCAGCAACTCCGTGAACGCGGGGTCCCCGGAGGTGTCGGTGCGCAGGACCAGCGTGTTGACGAAGAACCCGACGAGCGGGTGCAGGGCGTCGTCGGCACGGCCCGCCACGGTGGTGCCGAGCGCCACGTCGGTGCCGGCCCCATGCCTGGTGAGGAGCGAGGCGAGGGCGGCCTGCACCACCATGAAGAGGGTCGCGCCGTTGCGGCGGGCGATGCGCAGCAGCCCCCGGTGGGTGGCGGCACCGACCTCGAAGCCGGTGAGGGCGCCGACCCCGTCACCCTCCGCCGGCCGGGGCCGGTCGGTGGGCAGCGCGAGCAGCGGTCCCATCCCGTCCAGGGCCTTTCGCCAGTACGCGAGCTGTTCACCGGCGATGCCGTGCTCGCCGTCGAGCAGGTCGTTCTGCCAGAGGGTGTAGTCGGTGTACTGGACGGGCAGCGGTCGCCAGCCGGGAGCGCTGCCCCCGGCGCGGGCCCGGTAGGCGGTGTCGAGGTCGGCGAGCAGGCAGCCGGTGGACCAGCCGTCCCCGGCGATGTGGTGCACCAGCAGCACCATCACCTGGCTCCCGCCGGCCTCCTCCATGAGCCAGGCGCGGAACGGGATCTCGGCGCCGAGGTCGAAGACGTGCCCGGCGGCGGCGTCCACGGCCGCCCGCAGCCGGTCCGGCCCGTCCGTCGTGACGGTCTCCAGCACGGGTCGCGCGCCCTCCAGCACCTCCTGATAGGGCTCACCGCCCGCCGACCGGTACACCGTGCGCAGCACCTCGTGCCGTTCGGCGACGTCGCCCAGGGCGGCGGCGAACGCGTCCGGGTCGACCGGGCGGCGCAGCCGGGTCACCACCGGAATGTTGTAGGTGGCGCTCGGTCCCTCCAACTGCCTCATGAACCAGAGGCGTTGCTGGGCGGCGGACAAGGGGGTCCGGGTGGGCCGCAGTGCTTTCGGCACCGGGCGCAGGGCAGGTCGTACGGAGTCCTCGCGGTCCTCACCGAGGCGCCGCAGCAGCTGTCCGGGAGTGGGGGCGAGGAATATGTCGCGGATGGCGGCCCGCAGGCCGAGGGTGGTGCGGATGCGGTTGGTGAGCTTCCCGGCGAGCAGGGAGTGCCCGCCCAGCTTGAAGAAGTTGTCCGAGGCCAGCACCTCCTCACGGCCCAGGATCTCCGCGAACAGACTGCGCAGGATCTCCTCGCGGGGATCGGCGGCGCGGCGTTGGCCGGGCCGGTCGCCGTCGTGCGGCGCGCCCTGGGTGGCGGCGTGCCGTTCGGCCCGGGTCAGGGCCTCATGACGGCGGTCGAGCTCCTGGCGTTCACCATCGGTGAGCAGGTCGATCCGGCTGACGGGGGTGTCGCCCGCCTGCTCGGCGAAGGCCGCCAGCGCGCGCTGGAAGAGGGTCAGGAGCAGCCGCGCGGTGTTCTCGTCGTAGAGGTCGGTCGCGTATTGCAGTCCGAGCTGCACGCCGTCGGGATCGCCGTCGGGCCGGTGCGTCTCGGTGCAGTGGAAGCTGAGGTCGAACTTGGCGGTCGCCAGGTCGGCCCCGTCGAGAGCGGCGGGTATGCCGCCGATGGACACGGTGGTGTCCTGCGCGGTCTGCGCGGTGAGCATCACCTGGAAGAAGGGATGGCGGCCCAGGGACCGTTCCGGGTTGAGGTGTTCCACGAGCAGGTCGAAGGGCAGGTCCTCGTGGGCGTAGGCGGCCAGGTCCGTGTCGCGGACCTGGTCCAGCAGTGCGCCGAGTCCGACATCGCCGGAGAGATCGGCGCGCAGCGCGAGGGAGTTCACGAAGAATCCGACGAGTTCGTGCAGGTCCTCCTCGGGGCGTCCGGCCACCGGCGTGCCCACCACCACGTCCGGGCCGGCGCCCGCCGCCCGCAGCGCCAGGCAGAGCGCGGACCGGGCGGCCATGAAGAACGTCGCACGGTGGGCCCGGGCCAGCCGGGTCAGCGCCCGGTGGGCCGAGGCGTCGAGGAGGCCGGTGACGGTGGCCCCCCGGTGGGAGGGTTCCACCGGACGCGGCCGGTCGGCGGGCAGCCGGGTCACGGCCGGGATGCCGTCCAGGGCCTCGCGCCAGTGGGCGAGCTGCTCGTACGCCGTGCTCCGCGGGTCCTCGGGATCACCGAGCATGTCCCGCTGCCACAGCGCGTAGTCCGCGTACTGGACGGGCAGCGGCTCCCGGTCGGGAGCACGGCCTTCGACGCGGGCCCGGTAGGAGGCGTCGAGGTCGGCCAGGAGGCAGCCGACCGACCAGCCGTCGGTGGCGATGTGATGGATCAGCAGGACGAGGACGGCCTGTCCCGCAGGATCGGTGAACAACCGTGCCCGCAGCGGAAGTTCCCGCTCGATGTCGACGGGGGTGCGCGCGAGGGCCGTGACGGCGGCATCCAGTTCGCCGGCCGCGCACTCCCGGACCTCGAACCGTACGTCGGGATCGCCGACGATGTGCTGGTACGGCTCGGCGTCCTTGGCCGGGTAGACCGTGCGGAGTACTTCGTGACGCTCCACCACGTCCCGCACCGCCGCCGCGAGGGCACCCCGGTCGGGGGTGCCGTCGAAGCGCAGCACGACCGGTGCGTTGTAGGCGGGGGACGAGCCCTCCAGCCGGTTCAGGAACCACAGCCGACGCTGGGCGTAGGAGAGGGGGATCACGATTGCTGCTCCTCGGGAAGGGCGGGGGCGGGCGGGGTACGGGCGGAAGGCGGAACCTGCGGATACGCGGGAGGAGTTCAGGCATCCCGGGCGGCCATGAGCTCGCCGATGTGAGCGGCGAGGTCACGCAGTCTCGGGTGGGCGTACACGGCCTTCACGGGCAGTGACAGGGAGAGCTCGGCCCGTACCCGGGAGACCAGCTTGATGGCGAGCAGCGAATGGCCGCCGAGCTTGAAGAAGTTGTCGTCGGGTCCGATCGACGAGCGGCCGAGGACCTGGGCCCACACCCGGGCGATCAGCTCCTCCGCACGGCCGGCCGGAGCGGCCCCGTCGTCCTGTGCCGCCGCCGGCCCGGGCTCCGCCGGGGCCGCGGGGAGACTCGGGGGCAGCGCCGAGCGGTCCAGCTTGCCGCTGGGCGTCGTCGCGAAGCGATCCACGGGGACGAACGCCGAGGGAACCATGTACGAGGGCATCTCGGCAGTCAGCGCCGCGCGCAGTACTTCGGGGTCGCCGCCCCGGTGGTAGGCGATCAGGCAGGCGGTGCCGCCCGCGTCCGCGCCCAGGATCACGGCGGCCTCGGCCACCCCGTCCTGGCGGGTCAGGGCGGCCTCGGTCTCCGCCGGCTCGATGCGGTGCCCGCGCAGCTTCACCTGACCGTCGGCACGGCCCAGGTAGGCGAGCCGGCCGTCCGGCAGCAGGCGGCAGCGGTCGCCGGTGCGGTACATCCGCTCGCCGGGGCCTCCGGTCGGGTCGGCGACGAACCGCTCCGCGGTCAGCCCGGGACGGCCCCGGTAGCCGCGGCCGACGCGTCGGCCCGCCAGATACAGTTCGCCGGCCTCCCCCGGGGCGACGGGTGCGAGGCCTTCGTCCAGCAGGAGCGCCCGCAGGCCCGGCAGCACCGTGCCGATGTGCGGCCGGCCGGGCCGGTCGATCCAGCCGGCGGTGGCGTCGACGGTGCACTCGGTCGGCCCGTACACATTGAGCGCGCGCAGCAGGCCGGACCGGTGGGCAGCCGCCAGCCGGTCCCACAGTGCCGGACTGATCGCCTCACCGCCGACCAGCAGGGTCAGCGGCCGGGGGCCGCCGTCCCCGGTGAGCAGGTCGAGCAGCGGATCGGCGTGCGAGGGGGTGATGTCCAGGTCGGTGAGGGCCTGGGCGTCGATGAACGCGGCGAGCAGCGAGGGGTCCCGGCGGGTCTCCTCGTCGATCATCACGAGGGTGTCGCCGCGGCAGAGCCGCACCCACTGCTGCACCGACGCGTCGAACGACGGGGAGGCGTTCCAGCCGACCCGGCGGCCCTCCCCGGTGGCGGCGCCCACCCCCTCCAGCTCTCGCAGCAGCAGGGAGGCGGCACCGCGGCCGATCTCCACGCCCTTGGGCCGGCCGGTGGACCCGGAGGTGTAGATGACGTAGGCCAGCGTGCCGGCGGCGACCGGCTCCGGCGCGAACACGGCCGGACGGCCGGACTGTTGCGAGGTCAGGGCGGACAGGGAGAGGGCCGGGACGCCGGAGCCCCGAGGCAGGGACGCGGTGACCGCGACGACCGCGAGGCCGGCGCCGGAGTCCTCGACGAGGTACCGGCGGCGCTCCTCGGGCAGCGCCGGGTCGACCGGCAGATAGGCGGCGCCGGCGGTGAGGGTGCCGATGATCGCGATGACCAGGTCGGCTCCCCGCGGCAGGCAGAGCGCCACGACGCTCTCCGGGCCGATGCCCCGGGCGGCCAGACCGGCCGCGAACGCGGCGGCCTCCTCGCGCAGTTCGGCGAAGGTCAGGTCCCGGTCACCGCCCACGACGGCGGTACGTCCGCCGGGGACGGCGGAGAGCCGGGCCATCAGGTCGGCCGGCCCGGTACCGGCCGCGCAGTCGCCGCAGGAGCAGAAGGCCGGGTGGCCGACTGGTGCGGAGCAGGTGTCGCAGCCCGCGCAGGAACCGTCCGGCGCGAGGAGCGGGGCGGGGGCGGGGGAGCGATCGGGAAGGACGGCGGTCATGGCGGGGCTCACTCTCCGTACGGGGTGGTGGAGGGCGCGGTGCTCGGGGAGCAGTCGGCCAGCGGGACGGGCTCGCCCATGGCGACGAGGATCTTGCGGGCGCCGGTGTAGGACTCCCGGCCGTGTGCGCAGAGGATGTTGTCGACCAGCATCAGGTCGCCGCGCTGCCAGGTCTCGCGCACGGTGACCGCCTGGTACACCTCGTTGACGGTGTCCACCTCGGCATCGGTGAGGGAGGTGCCGTCGCCCAGGTAGGTGTTGAACGGCAGCCCGTCCTCGCCGAAGGTGTCGACGAGGACCTCGCGGACGTCCTCGTCCAGGGTGCGGGCGTTCCAGAAGGCGAAGTGGTTGAACCAGGAGCGCTCACCGGTCACCGGGTGGGTGATGATCGCGGAGCGGAGCTGCCGGGTGCGCAGGGTGTCCTCGTCCAGCCACTCGTAGCCGATGGCGTTCGCGTCGCAGTACTCCTCGGCGCCCTTCGGCTCCTCGGAGGAGAAGGCCTTGCGCCAGGGCATGCCCGCCAGGTCGGAGTAGTTGCGCTCCAGCAGCCAGCCTGCCTTCGCGAACCGGGCCGTCAGGTCAGCCGGCAGCATGGCGAGTGCCTTGCGCATGTCACCGACGGTGGTCGCACCGCCGGTCTCGGGTGCGATGACGCAGCCGAACAGCAGGACGCCGGGGAAGTCCAGGGTGTAGCTGTTCTCGTTGTGCAGACGGATCGGCTGGACTGCGGGCAGGTCGGTGGAGGAGAACACCCCCTCGCCGAAGTCGGTGCGGGGGGTGGCCTTCTCCTTGTACCCGGCCCGCTCGGCGATGAGCGCGTCACGCGCCTCGGCGAACGTCGCCGCGTCCTCGACCGGCAGACCACGGAGCAACACGGCGCCGGAGCGGTGCAACTCGGCCTGGATGGCGGGGCGGTGGGCGGTGAGCCAGGCGGCGGCCTCGGCCATGCCGGTGAAGTCCGGGGTGTGCACGAGAACCGGCTTGCCGGGCTCGCGGATCGGGGTGATGCCGGTGGCGGTGGGCTGGGAGAGTGTGGTCACGGGAGTTCTTCGTCCTTCGCTGGAAGTCGGTGGATGGGCTGGGATCCGGTGGAGTTCCACGGGCCCCGGCACCATGCGGACGGGATCGCGCGGCACCCCGCGGAAGGCTGGCCGACGGGGTCAGCCGGCCGCGGTCGCGGCGTCGCGCAGGGTGGCCAGAACAGGGTTGAGGCGGGCGAAGAAGCCCTGCAGGTCCTGCTGGAAGTAGAAGTGGTCGCCGGGGAGAACCTCCGGCACGACATCACCCCCGGCCACCAGGGACCAGCCGCCGAGCATGTCGACCGGCACGATCGGGTCGGCGTCGCCGCCGAAGACGGCGACCGGGCAGTCGAGCCGGATGTCGGGGACGGTGCACCGGTAGGCGTCGTCGATGGCGAAGTCGGCCCGGATGGACGGCAGGACGATCTCGCGGAGCTCCGGTTCGTCGAGGATGCCGTCGTCGGTGCCTCCGCGCTCCTTGATGGCGGCGACCAGCTGGTCGTCGTCGAGCAGCTCCGGGTGCACCGGGCACTGGTTGGGCAGGACCGGCGCCCGGCAGGCGGAGGCGATCAGCCCCCGGGGGGTGTGGCCGGCCGCCTGAAGGGCGCGCGTCACCTCGAAGGCGACCAAGGAGCCCATGCTGTGGCCGAGGACCACCAGGTCACCGGTGTCCGCGGGCAGTGAGTCGACCACCGGCAGCGCCAGGTCGTCGACCGACTCGGGCAGGTCCTCGCAGTAGCGGGCGCCCCGTCCGGGGTACTGGCCGATCAGCAGCCGCACATCGGCCGGCAGGTGCTCGCGCCAGGCGCCGTACGCGTGGGCGTTGCCCCCGGCGTGCGGCAGCACCAGCAGTGACAGGCGGTGCGGGGCATCGCCCGGCAGGTCCCAGACGACGTCTTCTGCGGCGGGCGGCGGGGAGGTGGTCATGAACTCATCCGTTCTGTCCTGGTACGGCGGCGGAGGGCGGGTCGGGCCTTCTGCACGGGGGCGGCCTGGAGGGAGGCGATGTGCTCGGCGAGCCGGGCGGGGGTGGGGCGCTGGAAGAGGTCGCGGACGGTCAGCCGGACGCCGAGCGAACCGGCGATGTGGTTGGTGAGGCGGGCGCCCAGGAGCGAATGCCCGCCCAGCGTGAAGAAGTCGTCGTCGATCGTCAGCGCGGCGCTCGTGCCGAGCGTGCCGGCGAAGAGGGCGACCAGGGTCTCTTCGAGCGGGGTGCGCGGCTGACGTCCGCCCGAGGAGACGGCTGCCCGTGGGGTGGGCAGGGCCTGGGTGTCGATTTTTCCGTTGGGGGTGAGGGGGAGTCGGTCGAGGGGGGTCAGGTGGGTGGGTACGAGGTGTTCGGGGAGTTGGTCGGCCAGGTGGCGGCGGACGTCGTCGGGTGTGAGGTGGGTGGATTCGGTGACGTAGTAGGCAGTCAGTTGGTCGTGGTGGGTGGTGAGGGTGGCTTGGGTGATGTGGGGGTGGGTGAGGAGGGTGTTCTCGATTTCGCCGGGTTCGATGCGGAAGCCGCGGATTTTGATTTGGTTGTCGGCTCGGCCGTCGTAGTGGAGGTGGCCGTGGTGGTCGAAGTGGGCGAGGTCGCCGGTGCGGTAGAGGTGGGTGCCGGGGGGTCCGTAGGGGTGGGGGATGAAGTGGGTGGCGGTGGTGTCGGGTCGTCGGTGGTAGCCGTGGGCGAGGCCGTGGCCGGCGAGGTAGAGGTGTCCGGTGGTGCCGGGTGGGCACAGCTGGAGGTGGTGGTCGAGGATGTGGGCGGTTTTGTTGGTGAGGGGGGTGCCGATGGGGATGGTGGTGGGGGGTTGGTTGGTGGGGTTGATGGTGTGGGTGGTGGTGAATCCCATGGATTCGGCGGGGCCGTAGCCGTTGGTGATGGTGAGGTGGGGGTGGTGTTGGTGGAGTTTGTGTATGTGGGTGGGTGAGGCGGCTTCGCCGCCGGTGTAGGTGGTGGTGACGGTGGTGAAGGCTTGGGGGTGTTCGTCGGTGAGGTAGTTGAAGAGGCTGGCGGAGAGTTGGAGCATGGTGACGTGGTGTTGGTGTGCGAGTTCGGTGATGAGTGCGGGTTCGGGTTTTTGTCCGGGTTGGAGGACGGTGGTGGCGCCGTGGAGGAGTGCGCCCCAGAATTCGAGGCTGAAGGCGTCCCAGGAGACGGGTGAGCATTGGAGGAAGACTTCGTCGGGGCCGAAGGTTCCGTAGTTCTGTGCGGTGACGGTGGAGACGAGGTTGCGGTGGGAGGAGAGGATGCCCTTGGGGCGTCCTGTCGATCCTGAGGTGAACATCAGGCACGCCACGTCAGCACCGGTGAGGGAGAAGCCGAGGTCGTCGTCCCGCAGGGCGGTGAGCCGAGTGGGATCCTCGGCCACCGTGACCCATGGCCCGCCCAGGCGTTCCGACAGTGCCGCGTCGGTGATCAGGTGGGTGATGCCGGCGTCCTGGGCGGCGGAGCGCAGCCGCTCGTCGGGGAAGTCGGGGTCGAGGAGGGTGTATCCGGCTCCGGTCTTCGTCACCGCGATCACGGCCGCGGCGAAGTCCGCTCCCCGTTCCAGCAGCACACCGGCCATGCCACCCCGGGCCAGGCCCAGGCCGTGCAGGTGGCGGGCCCACCGGTTCGCGGTCGAGTTGAGTTCGGCGTACGTCACCCGCCGTTCGCCGTCGATCAGTGCGGTCTTCTCCGGTCGGCGTGCGGCCTGTTCCTCGAACCGTTCGACCAGGGTCGCGTCGTTGGTGTCCGCGGTGGTTCCGGCCCAGGGGCCGGTCAGCAGCTCGCGCTCGGTCGCGGTCAGGACGTCGAGGTCGGCCAGGCGCAGGTCCGGGTCGGCCAGTGCCTGCCGGAGGACTCCGCCGAGGACGCGGGCCATCCGCCGTACCGACGCCTCGTCGAACACATCCCGGGCGAAGAGGATCGCGCCGTGCAGGCGCTTGCTGTCGTCGGAGCGGAGGAGGAACTCCAGGTCGAACTTGGCCGAGCCGTTCAGGACACCGGACACCTCCGCGGCCTGAACACCGGCCAGGCTCAGCTCCGGCAAGCTGCCTGCCTCCAGACCGAGGCAGATCTGGAAGAGGGGGTGTCGGGTGAGGGTGCGGGTGGGGTTGATGGTGTCGAGGACGAGGTCGAAGGGGGTTTCCTGGTGGGCGAACGCGTCGAGGTCTGTGGTGCGGACGTGTTCGAGGAGTTCCCGGAAGGTGGGGTTGCCGGCGGTGCTGGTGCGTAGGACGAGGGTGTTGACGAAGAATCCGACGAGGTCCTGGAGTTGTTCGTCGCCGCGTCCTGAGGCGGGTGAGCCGATGGCCAGGTCGGTGCCTGCTCCCAGGCGGGTGAGGGCGGCGACGAGTGCGGTGTGCACGACCATGAAGGGGGTGCACCCCTGCGTCCGGGACAGTTCACGGATCCGCTCGTAGAGGTCGTCGCCCAGTTCTACGGTGACTTCTCCGCCGTGGTGGGTGGCGTGGGCGGGGCGGGGCCGGTCGAGGTTGAGGCTGTGTTCCTGGGGGAGGCCGGTGAGGGTGGTGCGCCAGAAGTCGAGGTCCTGGGCCAGGAGGCTTTCGGGGTCTTCCGCGGAGCCGAGGAGGCGTCGTTGCCACTGTGCGTAGTCGGTGTACTGGATGGGGAGCGGTTCCAGGACGGTTTCGTCGTCGGGTGTGGTTCCGGTGAGGCGGGCTCGGTAGGCGTGGGAGAGGTCGGTGAAGAAGGGGGTGTTGGAGCTGCCGTCGGTGGCGATGTGGTGGAGCAGGAGCAGGAGGACCTGTGAGCCGTTGCCGAGGTCGAAGAGGGTTGCGCGCAGGGGGGTTTCGGTGCGCAGGTCGAAGACGTGGCGGGCGGCTGCGGTCAGTTCGGTGTCGAGGTCTTCGGCGTCGATGTGGCGGTGTGTGACGGTGGTCTGTGTGGAGGTGGGGGGCAGGACGCGCTGGCGGGGTTCGCCGTCGATGGTTTCGAAGACGGTGCGGAGGGGTGCGTGGCGTGCGGTGACGTCGTTGAGTGCGGCTTCGAGTGCCGTGGTGTGCAGGGTGCCTTGTATGCGTACGGCGATGGGGACGTTGTAGGCGGCGTTTTTGCCGTCGATGTCGGCCAGGAGCCAGAGTCGTTGCTGGGCGTAGGAGGCCGGCGGCAGTGCGTCGTCCTGGTGTGGTGCCGCGAGGAGCGGGGGCGGTGCGGGTGTGCCGTTCTTCTCGGTGAGGTGTGCGGCGAGGCGGGCGGGGGTGGGGTGCTGGAACACGTCGCGGATGGTCAGCCGGACGCCGAGGGCGTCGGCGATGTGGTTGGTGAGGCGGGCGGCCAGCAGCGAATGCCCGCCCAGCGTGAAGAAGTTGTCGTCGGCCCCGACCGGCTCTGTCGTCTTCAGGGCTTTGGCGAACAGTGTGACCAGGATCTCCTCCCTCGGCGTACGCGGTGCGCGCCGCGTCCCAGGGACCGACCGTGGGGTGGGCAGGGCCCGGGTGTCGATTTTTCCGTTGGGGGTGAGGGGGAGTCGGTCGAGGGGTGTCAGGTGGGTGGGTACGAGGTGTTCGGGAAGCCGGTCGGCCAGGTGGCGGCGGACGTCGTCCGCTGTGAGCTGGGTGGATTCGGTGACGTAGTAGGCAGTCAGTTGGTCGTGGTGGGTGGTGAGGGTGGCTTGGGTGATGTGGGGGTGGGTGAGGAGGGTGTTCTCGATTTCGCCGGGTTCGATGCGGAAGCCGCGGATTTTGATTTGGTTGTCGGCTCGGCCGTCGTAGTGGAGGTGGCCGTGGTGGTCGAAGTGGGCGAGGTCGCCGGTGCGGTAGAGGTGGGTGCCGGGGGGTCCGTAGGGGTGGGGGATGAAGTGGGTGGCGGTGGTGTCGGGTCGTCGGTGGTAGCCGTGGGCGAGGCCGTGGCCGGCGAGGTAGAGGTGTCCGGTGGTGCCGGGTGGGCACAGCTGGAGGTGGTGGTCGAGGATGTGGGCGGTTTTGTTGGTGAGGGGGGTGCCGATGGGGATGGTGGTGGGGGGTTGGTTGGTGGGGTTGATAGTGTGGGTGGTGGTGAATCCCATGGATTCGGCGGGGCCGTAGCCGTTGGTGATGGTGAGGTGGGGGTGGTGTTGGTGGAGTTTGTGTATGTGGGTGGGTGAGGCGGCTTCGCCGCCGGTGTAGGTGGTGGTGACGGTGGTGAAGGCTTGGGGGTGTTCGTCGGTGAGGTAGTTGAAGAGGCTGGCGGAGAGTTGGAGCATGGTGACGTGGTGTTGGTGTGCGAGTTCGGTGATGAGTGCGGGTTCGGGTTTTTGTCCGGGTTGGAGGACGGTGGTGGCGCCGTGGAGGAGTGCGCCCCAGAATTCGAGGCTGAAGGCGTCCCAGGAGACGGGTGAGCATTGGAGGAAGACTTCGTCGGGGCCGAAGGTTCCGTAGTTCTGTGCGGTGACGGTGGAGACGAGGTTGCGGTGGGAGGAGAGGATGCCCTTGGGGCGTCCTGTCGATCCTGAGGTGAACATCAGGCACGCCACGTCAGCACCGGTGAGGGAGAAGCCGAGGTCGTCGTCCCGCAGGGCGGTGAGCCGAGTGGGATCCTCGGCCACCGTGACCCATGGCCCGCCCAGGCGTTCCGACAGTGCCGCGTCGGTGATCAGGTGGGTGATGCCGGCGTCCTGGGCGGCGGAGCGCAGCCGCTCGTCGGGGAAGTCGGGGTCGAGGAGGGTGTATCCGGCTCCGGTCTTCGTCACCGCGATCACGGCCGCGGCGAAGTCCGCTCCCCGTTCCAGCAGCACACCGGCCATGCCACCCCGGGCCAGGCCCAGGCCGTGCAGGTGGCGGGCCCACCGGTTCGCGGTCGAGTTGAGTTCGGCGTACGTCACCCGCCGTTCGCCGTCGATCAGTGCGGTCTTCTCCGGTCGGCGTGCGGCCTGTTCCTCGAACCGTTCGACCAGGGTCGCGTCGTTGGTGTCCGCGGTGGTTCCGGCCCAGGGGCCGGTCAGCAGCTCGCGCTCGGTCGCGGTCAGGACGTCGAGGTCGGCCAGGCGCAGGTCCGGGTCGGCCAGTGCCTGCCGGAGGACTCCGCCGAGGACGCGGGCCATCCGCCGTACCGACGCCTCGTCGAACACATCCCGGGCGAAGAGGATCGCGCCGTGCAGGCGCTTGCTGTCGTCGGAGCGGAGGAGGAACTCCAGGTCGAACTTGGCCGAGCCGTTCAGGACACCGGACACCTCCGCGGCCTGAACACCGGCCAGGCTCAGCTCCGGCAAGCTGCCTGCCTCCAGACCGAGGCAGATCTGGAAGAGGGGGTGTCGGGTGAGGGTGCGGGTGGGGTTGATGGTGTCGAGGACGAGGTCGAAGGGGGTTTCCTGGTGGGCGAACGCGTCGAGGTCTGTGGTGCGGACGTGTTCGAGGAGTTCCCGGAAGGTGGGGTTGCCGGCGGTGCTGGTGCGTAGGACGAGGGTGTTGACGAAGAATCCGACGAGGTCCTGGAGTTGTTCGTCGCCGCGTCCTGAGGCGGGTGAGCCGATGGCCAGGTCGGTGCCTGCTCCCAGGCGGGTGAGGGCGGCGACGAGTGCGGTGTGCACGACCATGAAGGGGGTGCACCCCTGCGTCCGGGACAGTTCACGGATCCGCTCGTAGAGGTCGTCGCCCAGTTCTACGGTGACTTCTCCGCCGTGGTGGGTGGCGTGGGCGGGGCGGGGCCGGTCGAGGTTGAGGCTGTGTTCCTGGGGGAGGCCGGTGAGGGTGGTGCGCCAGAAGTCGAGGTCCTGGGCCAGGAGGCTTTCGGGGTCTTCCGCGGAGCCGAGGAGGCGTCGTTGCCACTGTGCGTAGTCGGTGTACTGGATGGGGAGCGGTTCCAGGACGGTTTCGTCGTCGGGTGTGGTTCCGGTGAGGCGGGCTCGGTAGGCGTGGGAGAGGTCGGTGAAGAAGGGGGTGTTGGAGCTGCCGTCGGTGGCGATGTGGTGGAGCAGGAGCAGGAGGACCTGTGAGCCGTTGCCGAGGTCGAAGAGGGTTGCGCGCAGGGGGGTTTCGGTGCGCAGGTCGAAGACGTGGCGGGCGGCTGCGGTCAGTTCGGTGTCGAGGTCTTCGGCGTCGATGTGGCGGTGTGTGACGGTGGTCTGTGTGGAGGTGGGGGGCAGGACGCGCTGGCGGGGTTCGCCGTCGATGGTTTCGAAGACGGTGCGGAGGGGTGCGTGGCGTGCGGTGACGTCGTTGAGTGCGGCTTCGAGTGCCGTGGTGTGCAGGGTGCCTTGTATGCGTACGGCGATGGGGACGTTGTAGGCGGCGTTTTTGCCGTCGATGTCGGCCAGGAGCCAGAGTCGTTGCTGGGCGTAGGAGGCCGGCGGCAGTGCGTCGTCCTGGTGTGGTGCCGCGAGGAGCGGGGGCGGTGCGGGTGTGCCGTTCTTCTCGGTGAGGTGTGCGGCGAGGCGGGCGGGGGTGGGGTGCTGGAACACGTCGCGGATGGTCAGCCGGACGCCGAGGGCGTCGGCGATGTGATTGGTGAGGCGGGCGGCCAGCAGTGAATGCCCGCCCAGCGTGAAGAAGTTGTCGTCGATCGTGGGGCTGTCGGGCAGGCCGAGCGTCCTGGCGAACAGCGCCACCAGGATCTCCTCCTCGGCCGTGCGGGACGCGCGACCGCCCGTGGGAGTGATCGACGGGGCGGGCAGGGCACGCTTGTCGATCTTCCCGTTGGCCGTGAAGGGGAGCCGGTCCAGGGGTGTCAGAGACGCGGGTACGAGGTGCTCGGGGAGCCGGTCGGCCAGGTGACGGCGCATCTCTTCGAGAGGGACGGGCTGATCCGCGACGACGTACGCGGCGAGCCGGTCGTCGTGGAGGGTGACCACCGCCTGGGTGATGCGGGGGTGGGTGAGGAGAGCGGCCTCGATCTCGCCGGGTTCGATCCGGAAGCCGCGGACCTTGACCTGGTCGTCTGCTCGTCCCTCGTAGTGGAGGACGCCGTTCCGGTCGAAGTGGGCGAGGTCGCCGGTGCGGTAGAGGCGGCTGCCCGCGCCCCCGAAGGGGTGCGGGACGAAGCGGGTGGCGCTGATGTCCGGCCGCCCCTGGTATCCGTGGGCGAGGCCGTCGCCCGCGAGGTAGAGCTCCCCCGTCGTACCCGGCGGGCACAACCTCAGGTGGCTGTCCAGGATGTAGGCGGGCTTGTTGACCAGGGGGGATCCGATGGGTATCACCGGGTGTGGCTCCGTGCCCGGCTCGACGGTGTGCGTGGTCGCGAAGATCATCGCTTCCGCGGGCCCGTAGCCGTTGACGACGGCCATGCCGGGCCGGAGCCGCTGGAGGGCGTGGACGTGGGTGGGGGAAGCGGCCTCGCCGACGGTGAAGGCGGTGGTGACGGACGCGAAGGCTTCGGGATGTTCGTCGACGAGGTAGTTGAAGAGGGTTGCGGACAGCAGCAGGGTGGTGATGCGGTGCCGCTGTGCCAGCTCGTCGACGATCGCGGGTTCGGGCTTCTGCCCCGGCTGGAGCACGGCGGTGCCACCGTGCAGCAGGGCGCCCCAGAGCTCCAGACTGAACGCGTCCCAGGAGACGGGTGAGCACTGGAGGATGACCTGGTCCGGGCCGAAGGGGAGATAGCTCTGCCGGGTGAGGGTCGAGACGAGATTGCGGTGGGAGGACAGGATGCCCTTGGGCCGGCCGGTCGAGCCCGAGGTGAACATCAGGCACGCCGCGTCCTCGGCGGTGAGCGGGAGGCCGAGATTCCCGGTGCCGTGGTCCAGGAGCGCTGCGGGGGCCTCGGTATGGACGGCCCACCCGCCGGCGATACGGCCGGCGAGCTCCTGGCGCGTGACGAGGTGGCCGATACCCGCGTCGTCGGCTGCCGACCGGAGGCGTTCGTCGGGGAAGTCGGGGTCGAGCAGTACGTGCGCGGCGCCGGTCTTCAGGACCGCGAGCAGAGCGGTGACGAAGAGAGCGCCACGCTCGAAGAGGATGCCCGCCATGTCACCGCGGCCCAGGCCGCGCGAGCGCAGGTGCCGGGCCCACCGGTTGGCGTCGGCGTTGAGTGCGGCGTAGCTGACCCGCTGGTCCCCGTCGATCAGTGCTGGCTTGTCCGGGAACCGTGCCGCCTGCTCCTCGAACCGCTCCACCAGCGTCGTCTCGTCGGCCTCCACCACCGGCCCGGCCCAACGGCCGGTCAGCAGCTCACGCTCGGCCCCGGACAGCACGTCCAGACCGGCCACCTCGCGTGCGGTCGGCTCCTCGGCGGCCAGGGCCCCGGCGAGGAAGCCGACGAACCGGTCCTGATGGGCTGCGACGGCGTCCACGTCGACACCGTCGACCGGGGTGTCGAAGTCGATGCGCAGCCCGCCGGCCGCTCCCAGGTCGTACGCGGTGATGCTCAGGTCGTCGACCGGGCCGTTGCTGACGTTGTGGTTGACGCTCGGGTGACCGCACACGGTCAGTTCCGAGTTGAAGCCCATGAGGTTGATGACGGGCGAGGCGAGCCTGCGTGAACCGTCGAGGACACCCGCGTCCCGGCACAGGTCCTCGTAACGGGTCATCTGGTGGCGCAGGCCGTGCTTGACCTCGGTGGACACCGACCGGACCAGCGCGCTGAGCGACTCCCCGGGCCGGACGCGCAACCGCAGCGGAACGATGTTCGACATCATGCCGGGCGTGCTCCGCGCGGTCCTCGACTTCCGGCCCGTCACCGGCAGGGCGACCACCAGCTCGTCCGCGGCCGTGACCCGGTGCAGGTAGACCGTGAACAGCGCCACCAGGAGGATGGACCAGGAGACGCGCTCGGTACGGGCCACGGACCGCAGCCGCTCGGCGTCCGCCGGGGACACCCCAACGCTCCGCCGCGCGAAGGGCAGTCCACCGTGCGCGGCGGGGGCCCGGCCGGCCCCCTGGACGATGCGGGGCGCGTCCGGGGCACCGGCCAGGTGCTCCTGCCAGCCCTTCCGTTCGGCGGCCGCTTCTTCGGACTGCCGGTAGACGGTGTCCTCGGCGATGAGATCGGCAAGCCGTCCGAAGGGGGAGGCGTCCCACGGCTCGCCCGCGACCGCCAGCTCGTACAGCGCGATCAGCCGCGCCAGCAGCATCGAGACGCCCACGCCGTCGACGACCAGGTGGTGGAAGCCGTAGAAGTAGAAGTACCTCTCCTCGCCCAGCTTGAAGAGCGCGCAGCGTACGGGGGCCTGGCGGGTCAGGTCGTACGGGGCACAGACCATCGCGTCGATCCGGCGCCATGCCTCCGCCTCCGGGTCGTCCATCGCGCTCACGTCGGTGAACGGCAGGCTGCGGGAGCCGGCGTCCGTGCCGACCAGCTGCCACACCTGCTCCCCGTCGTCCTCGAAGCGCAGGACACGCAGGGAGTCGGCCTCCTCGGCCAGCCGCCGCCAGGAGGCCGCCATCAGCTCCGGGTCCACCGGCCCGAGAATCTCCCTGCACTCGCCGACGCTGTACCGCAGCCCGGTGGGGTCGAGGGTGTGGGCCGTCCAGATGTCACGCTGGGCCACCGAGAGCGGCAACCGGACGACGGCCGGGACAGGTGCGACGGGCGCATCGGACGGCATGGGAGCTCCTGGGGAAGTCGCTGCGGAGGTGGGCGGAACGGCGCCGGGCGGAGGGTCGTGCCGGGCGGGGCAGTGCCATACAACCCGTGGGTGGGGCCGCGAAGCGGCAGTAGACCCGGCGGTGCGCCAGCAGTTCGGCGGAGCGGCGGCAGTCAGGCGGCAGCGTCGGCGGCAGTGGCCGGGGAGAGGGCCCGCACCACGCACAGCACCCGGAACGCGGAGCGGCCCGTGTCCGTACTGGCCCGGATGACCCCGCTGACCAGCAGATCGCGCACCATGCGGCCGCAGTGGGGCAGGGGGAGGCCGGTCAGCCGGACGGCGTCGCCCAGGCCGAACTCGTCCTCGCCCGCCTCGCGCAGGGCGGAGATCAGCCTCTGGTGGCCGGCGGGCAGCCGGCCGATGGTACGGCCCGCCCGCTCCCTCAGGCGCGAGCCCGCCGGATCGCCGGACAGGTGGTCGAGCAGGGCGGCGGGATCGGAGTCCACGATGCCGCAGAGGATGGGCAGGTCGCAGACGGTCAGCCAGGAGGCGGCGGCGAGCAGCGCCATGGGGTGGCCGTCGAGGCGGTGGCAGATCCGCGCGATGTCCGTCAGCGACCGTTCGTCCGCCGTGATGTCCGGGCGGACGCGCCGCAGCCGGCTGAGGAAGAAGCGGGTGGCGGGGGAGTCGGCGCCGGCGGGAGGGGCGGGTGCGTCCAGCGGGGAGAGCAGGAAGAGGCGTTCGCAGGGGACGTTCCAGGGCTCCTCGGCGGTGAGGAGCAGGCGGGCCCCGGGGACGTCACGCAGCAGACGGTTCAGCCGGTGGCCGTCGAGCAGGCCCGTGTCGACGCCGTCGAGCACCAGCAGGATGCCGCTGCCGCCCGCAAGGTTCGCGAGGCGCGCCGGGAGCCCGTCGGTCTGCCCGCCGCCGTGCAGGAAATCGGCGCATTCCGCTGTCAGAGCGGTGGAGGGAGCGTCGTCGGCGGGCAGGAAGTCGGCGGAGCCGGAGTCGGGGGCGGTGTGCCACAGTACGGGGAAGCCCGCCGCGTGCAGCTGGGAGGCGGCCTCCAGGGCGACCCGGGTCTTGCCCACACCGCTCAGCCCCAGCACCGTGATCAGGCGCTCGGTCCCCGACCTCAGTTCCTCCACGACCACCGCGGTCTCCGCCTCCCGACCGATGAGGGGGTGCAGGGGCACGGGCGGCGCCGGATGATCGGCGCCCGAACGTCTGCCGTCACCGCCTCCACGGGGTCCGCGCTGGGCCGCCTCCTCCAGAGCGGTACGGGCCCGGGGTCCCAGCCGCAGGCCGTCCGCGATCAGCCGGACCGTGTCGGTTCTGGGCCGTTGCGCCTTTCCCTTCTCCAGGTCGCGGATGGCGCGGACGCTGATGGTGGAGAGGTCCGCCAACTGGCGCTGGGTCAGGCCGATACGGAGCCGGTGTCCGCGTATCAGGGAACCCAGGGCCGAGGAGTCCGGGGTGGCGTCCTGCGGGGAAGGGCTGATCGTCATCAAGAGCTCCTGCTGGTCGGGTTCGGGGCCTGACGAAGGTTCTTCCTCCATCCTTCGAACGTCGACTATCCAGGGGGCATCCCGGCCCTAACCCCCCATGGACTTCCGCTATCCCGGACCACCGGCCCGACCCGGACCCGGGCTCTGGACGGGGAGGAGTCACAAGCGGCAGGGACCTCCCCCGCCCACGGAGCGGGGGAGGTCCCCGGAGCCGGAATCCCCAAGGAGCGGGGGAGACCAGGGACTTCGGGCGCGGTGATAGGGAGCCGATGCCGTGATAGCGGGGAGATAAGGCCACGGGCGGCCCCGTGAATCCGGTCCTCCGTAATTTGGTGGTCAGAAGGAAACGACACCACCGAGAGGGAATCCGATGACGAAGAACACCACCGCCCGCACCGCTCTCCGCACCGCTGTCGCCTCGGCCCTGATCGTGATCGTGACCGGCCTGGGCGCTCAGACGGGCTGGGCCGCGGAGGCCGCCGACGCCACCGCCCCGACGGCCGTCACCGCCCCCACCGAGGACGCTCCCACCGAGGGCACGACCCCGGCCGGCTCCGGCACGGACAACAACCCCTGGGACTGACCGCGCACGCCCCGCTCACGGCGAGCGCCCCCCGTCGGCCTGACGGTCTCAGCCGACGCCGAGCAACCGCTTCGCCTCGGTCAGCTCCCGCGCCATCCCCCGGTCCCGGAACACGTCGACCGCGGGGATCAGAAGTTCCCGGGACTGCGCCGCGTCCCCTTCCAGCAGTCGCGCCAGATCCAGGCGCGCCAGCGCGCCACCACTAAAATCCATGATGTGCTCCCGGGCCGCGATGGCCCGGTCGTAGAAGGCCCTGGCCCGGTCGGGCCGGCCCATCTGGGTGAAGGCGTGCCCCAGGTCACGCAGCAGATGCCCCTCGCCGATGACGTCGCCGGACTCGTGGCACAGCTCCAGCACCTCCGTGAAGGTCAGCACCGCCCGGTCGTGGTCGCCCCGTTCCAGCAGCAGCTGACCGACGCGGCGCAGGGTTCTCGCCCGGCCCCCTGCGTAACCCGCCTCCTCGTAGATGGCCAGCGCCTCGTCCAGCTGCGTCTGCGCGACATCCTTGTCACCCTGGCGCATCCTGATATGGGCGCTCTGCGTCAAGACACTCGCGCGTCCCACCACGTCGTCGGCCCGGTCGAAGTCGGCGAGGGACCGCCCGTACAGCTCCAGTGCCCCGGCGTCGTCGCCGTTCGTCCTCGCGATGAGGGCCAGGTCACGCCGGCACAGCGCCCTGCCCTCAGGTTCGTCGAGTGCCTCGAAGGCGTCCAGCGCAGAGCTGAGCGCCCGCCGCGCCCGCTCGAACTGGTTACGGCTCATGTACAGCGAGCCGAGCGAGGCCCGTACAGCTGCCGTGCCCCGCAGGTTGCCCGCCCTGCGGACGGCGTCGAGCGCCTTCAGATGGGTCTGCTCCCACAGGTCGTAGAGCCCTCGCACTTCGAAGAGGGTGACCAGGGTCGTCGCGAGATCCCAGCTGACCTCGTGCAGCCCCTCGTCCGCGGTGTGCTCCACCATCGCGCACAGGGAGGCCTGTTCGGCGTCGAGCCAGGCCATCGGGTCGGCCGGCAGCTGGTCGGTGCCGAGGACGGGCGGCTCCCAGCGGAGAGCGCTCCCGTGCAGGACGGTGTAGTCGCCGCCGTACACCTTGCGGTGAGCCTCCTCGGCCAGGTACATCCAGCCGCCCGCCATCCGGGCGAGCGCTGCCCCACGGTCCTCCGGCGTCTCCTGTGCGGCCAGTTGTTCACGCGCGTAGACACGGATGATCTCGTGGAAGCGATAGCGGTAGCCGCCGGTGCTCTCCACCCCGACCACGTCCAGCATCTGTACGTCGACCAGGGGTTCCATCAGGTCCGACGGGAAGGGGCGGTCGTCGTCGAGCAGCGATCCGGCCAGCCAGCTGGGCAGGGTCGGTGCCTGGGCCATGCTCAGCAGCCGCAGCAGCCGGGCGTCCGCGGCGGCCAGACCGTCGTACGTCAGGGAGAGGCTGGCCCGCATGGTCATCTCACCGTGTGTCAACTCATCGAGCCTGTGACGTTCGTTGGCGAGCCTGTGCACCATCGAGGCGAGCGTCCAGTGCGGACGCGCGGCGAGGCGGGCGGCCACGATGCGCAGGGCCAGCGGCAGCCGCCCCACCGTGCGGACGAGCGCCTGGGCCGCCACGGCCTCGTCGCGCACGCGTCCCTCCCCGATGATCCGGGACAGCAGCTCCAGCGCCCGGTCCTCGTCCAGCACGTCCAGTTCGACGCGGTGCGCCCCGGGCAGGGCGGTCAGGCGCGCCCGGCTGGTGACGAGGACGGCGCAGTCACGGCTGCCGGGCAGGAGGGGCCGCACCTGACCCTCGTTGACCGCGTCGTCCAGAACGACGAGGACCCTGCGGGAGTCGAGTCGCGTCCGGTACATCTCCGCGCGCTCGTCCAGCGACTCCGGGATGAGCTGGCCGGGGATGCCGAGTGCCCGCAGGAACCGGCCCAGGACCTCCGAGGAGGTCGCCGGGGCCGCTGTGGTCCCTCGCAGGTCACAGTAGAGCTGGCCGTCCGGGAAACCGGTTTCGGCCAGCATGTGAGCCATATGGACAGCGAGGGTTGACTTTCCGGTGCCGGGTCTGCCTGTGATCGCGGCGAGACCGACCATGTGCCGGCCGGGTCCCCCGGTCAGGGCCTGCTCCAGCTCGGCGAGCTGGCCCGCGTCGGCGACGAAGTCCGCGGTCGTGGCGGGCATCTGGTGCGGGACCTCGTCCTGCCGCTCGGGCGTCGGCGCGGCCGTGGCTGTGCTCTCCCCGGAGCTCTCCGGCTCCGGTGGCGCACGGACCGGCTCGGGCCCGGCGGGCGGGGGCAGTTCGCCCGCGAGGATCGCCGACTGCAGGTCCTTCAGCTCCCGGCCGGGCTCCAGCCCGAGTTCCTCGTCGAGCAGCACCCGTCCGACCTGGAAGACGTCCAGCGCCTCCGCCTGCCGCCCCGACCAGTACAGGGCCTGCATGAGCTGACCGCGCAGCCTCTCCCGCAGGGGGTTCTCGTGGGTGAGCATCTGCAGCTCGCCGACCAGCCGTTCGTGCCGCCCTAGTTCCAGCTCCATCCGCATCCGCAGTTCGAGGGCGCCGAGCCGCTCCTCGTTGAGCTGACGGGCCCGGTTACCCAGCGGGCCGCTGTCCATGCCGGAGAGGCAGTCTCCCTGCCAGAGCGCCATCGCGGACTTCAGCCGCTCCACGGCCTGCTCCGGGGTGCCCTGTTCCTTCAGCCGACGAGCGCGCGTGACCAGGTCGGTGAAGAGCGCGGAGTCCACGTTGGCGGCGTCGGTGTGCAGCACGTACCCCGGCGGCCGGGTGGTGATCGAGACCTCACCGTCCGCGTCGGCCAGGAGTTTCCGCAACCGCGACACGCAGATCTGGACCTGGGTGCGCGCGGTCTCCGGCGGGTCGTCACGCCAGATGAGGTCGACCAGATAGTTGGTGCTGACCACGCGATTGGTCTCCAGGAGCAGCGCGGCGAGGATCAGCTCCTGGCGGCCGGGCGGGACTCTCAGCGGTCCCTTGGTGCCACGCACCTGTAACGGCCCCAGGACCCGGAAGGGCGGGCAGGACACGTCCGGGAGATCCAGGATCTTCTCCCTCATACCGTCAGTCACCCAATCCCCCACCACCGGCGTGAGTTGACGCTAGCGGGTCAACTTTCGGACAGTCTCCACATTCATGTGGTTCCTGTCTACGGCATGTGGTGCTCCCGTGGGGGATAGCCGGGCGATAAGCGGAAGTTGCAGACGGTTCGCAGGATGGGGCGTGGATGCGAAAGGGACAGGGATGAATAGCAACTACCACGCGTGTGCCGCACCACAGGGGTTCCCGGCCGATCTGGTCACCGCCGCGGGGGTCGACCATGTCCGTCTCGTCTACGACTACCTCAACGCCGGTGATTTCGATGCCTGCGCCTCACTGCTGCATGACGACGTCGAGTTCGAACTTCCCGGTCTGCCTCCCGCCCGGGGCCGCACGGCGGTCCTCGATGCCCAACGGGTGGACGCTTCGCCCGCCACCCGCCTGGAGATCGACCGCATCGTCGCCCACGACCACAGTGTCGTCGCCGTCGGCCGCCGTGTCGTCCCCGGGGCCGAGCCGAGGTGTCTGCGCTTCGTCGACTTCTTCAGCATCGCCGACGACGCGATGGTGCGCGCCTGCACGCGCTACTACCACACGGCTCCCTGAAGGAGTGGAAGGCAGGGCCCGCGGAGCCGGTGTCACGGCACAGCTTGGTCCAGGTGGGGATCATCGGCATCGTCAACGACGGCGCGGACGACCTGGACAGGGAGCGACGGGGCGAGCCCTCGGCGTCACCGCGGGTGAGATCGCCCCGTGCGCGTACGGGTATCAGCGGTTGCGCAGGGTTGCGAGGGTGTTGTCGAGGTCGGCCGCGCGGGGGCGGTTGTGGGGGAGTCTGGCGAGCATCGCGGCCATGCCGCAGGTGTTGGTGAGGGCGGAGAAGACCAGTCCGGCGGCGATGCCCGCGGAGAGGATCTGGAAGGCGGGGTGGACGAGGAGGGCCAGGAGGAGGCCGAGCAGGACGACGGTGCCCGCGGTGAGGCGGACCTGCCGCTCCATGCCCCAGGTGGCTCGGGTGGTTCCCTGGGGGCGGTGCAGATCGTGGCCTCCGGCCGCCCAGGCGCCGGTGCCGCCGGAGAGGGTGGCGGTGGTGATGTTGTTCTCGGCGAGGATGCGGCAGGCGTTCTCGGAGCGGGCGCCGGAGGCGCAGACGACCAGGATGTCACCGCGGTCCGCGGCGTGGCGGATGTCGGGCAGGGCCCGCTGGATGTGGTCGAGGGGGATGTTGAGGGCGCCGGGCAGGTGGCCGCCCGCGTATTCGCCCGGCGTGCGGACGTCGATGACGGTCAGCTCGTGCAGGCGGCTGCGGGCCTCGTCGGTGTTGAGGGCGGCGGGTGTGGTCATGGCGGGTGTCATCCTTTTCATTCGACGGTGTGCCCCCATCAAGGGGTCTATCTTACCCCTGGGGGTATGTATGAGGAGTGATGATGGAGCTTGATCTGGCGGGAGCCGAGCTGAAGGCGGTCCTCAACCGGCTGCGCCGGGCGCAGGGGCAGATATCCGGGGTGATCCGGATGATCGAGGAAGGCCGGGACTGCGAGGAGGTCGTGACGCAGCTGGCGGCCGCGTCACGTGCGCTGGACCGGGCCGGGTTCGCGATCATCGCGACCGGGCTCCAGCAGTGCCTCATCGACACGGAGGACGGCAGCCGCTCGGGCGAGGACCGCGACGCGATGCGCGCCCGCCTGGAGAAACTGTTCCTCTCCCTGGCCTGACGTCCCGGCGGCCCGCATGATCAGACGATCACGTCGACGAGCATGAGGGCCGCCACCGCCAGCAGAACGAACGCGAAGATTCTCTGCAGGGCCTGGCCGGTGATCCTGGCCGCCAGGCGCTTCCCGTCCCAGGCACCGAGGATCGCGGCTCCGATGAACGGAGCGATCACCTCCCATCGCAGGTCACCGCCGGTCCCGGTGCGTGCGGTGAGCGCGGCCAGGGAGTTGACGGTGATGACCAGGAGGCTGGTGCCCACGGCCTGCTTCATGCGCAGGCCGAGGACGCTGACCAGGGCGGGGACGGCGAGGAAGCCGCCGCCCACGCCCAGGAGGCCGGTCACGGCCCCGAGGCCGGCGCCCGCTCCGGCCGCCTTGAGGGGCCGGATCCGGTCGGGCGCCACGGCACCGGAGGGGCGGAGCATCTGCAGCGCCGCCAGCGCGGCGATGACCGCGAAAGCCGTGGTGAGGGCCACTTCGGGGAGGCCGCCTGCGGCGGCTCCCACGAGGAACGCCGGAACGACGCCGGCCGCGGCGAAGAGCGTGCCCGTCTTCCAGGCCACGTTGCCGTCTCTCGCGTGGGCGTAGAGCGCGGTGGCCGAGGTCGCGGTGACGATGATCAGGCTGGCGGTGGTGGCTGATGCCGGTGAGAAGCCGAGCAGGTAGATCAGCACCGGAACCGCCAGGACACTGCCACCCCCGCCCAGGGCGCCGAGGGCGAGGCCGATGACGGCACCGGCGACGAGGGCGAGAACGAGGACGCTCACGCTATCGAGCCGCTGTTCCCGCGCTCGTCGACGATCGGGTGTCCGGCAGCTGCCCACGCGTTCATGCCGCCCTTGACGTCCCTCGCGTCCGCTCCCCGCTCGGCCAGGAGCTTCGCCGCCCGCTGCGAGCGCTGCCCGCTGCGGCAGATCACCACCAGTGGACGGCCCTGCGCCGCTGCGGGAAGCGCGGCGCCCGCGACCAGCGCCGTCAGCGGTGCGTGCACCGCTCCGGGGGCATGGCCCGCTTTCCATTCGGGCGCTTCCCGGACGTCCAGCAGGACGGCTTCGGGCCGGTCGCCGCTGGTGCGGGTGTGCGCCTGGTCGATGGACAGGCGCTGTTCGCTCGTGCGGAAGAGGAACATCGTCTACGTCACCTTTCTCGTTCGGGTGCGACAAGCCCGGTCCGGCCGGGCAATTCCTGGGCTCAGCCGGTGGCGATGGCCAGTCCGGCCTCGGTGGCGGCGTCGAAGCCGTCGTCCACGGCGACCACGTCCCGCCCCGCCGCGTCCAGCAGTGAGGCGGCGATCCCGGCGCGCATGCCGCCGGCGCAGTGCACCCAGACCGTGCCGTCGGGCACCTCGTCGATGCGGCGGTGCATCTGGTGGACAGGGATGTGGACCGAGCCCTCGATCCAGCCGTCGGCGCGCTCGGAGTCACGGCGGACGTCCAGCACGACGATCCGGTCCTCGTCCTGCTGCGCGAGTTCCGCGAACGTGGAGCGGGGGAACGACGCGGCGCTCTCGTTGGCGCGGAGCCAGTCGGTGGGCCCGCCGGTCGCCGCGGCGGCCGGGCGGTCGATGCCGACCCGGACCAGTTCCCGCTGGGCGACGGCCAGTTGCTCCGCCGACTCGGCGAGCAGGGTGACCGGCTTGCCCCACGGAATCATCCAGGCCAGGTACGTGGCGAGCTTGCCGTCCGCCTCGAAGTTGAACGAACCCGTCACGTGCCCTTCGGCGAACGCGATGCGGCTGCGCAGGTCCACGACCCACTCTCCCGCCGCGAGCCGCGCGGCGATCTCGTCCGGATCGGCGACGGCCGGTGGGGTCAGGTCGACGGGCGCGGGTCCGTCGGCGTTGGCGGGGCCCATGTGCGCGTAGTAGGCGGGCACGTCCTCCAGCCCCGCGAGGAGATCGGCGACGAAGGTGTCCACGTCCACGGTGAGGGCCGTGTTGGCGGCCTTCTCCTTGCCGATCGTGGTGGAGTCGCCGTCGGCCTGCGCGGAGGAGCAGAAACTGCCGAATCCGTGCGTGGGCAGCACCGCCGTCTCGTCGGGCAGGGCGTCCGCCAGGCGATGGGCGGAGGCGTGCTGGGCGCGTGCCAGCCGCTCGGTCAGACGCGGCTCGACGAGATCCGGGCGGCCGACCGTGCCGATGAGCAGGGAGCCACCGGTGAACGCCGCGACGGGCCGGGCGGCCTCGCTCAGTACGTACGAGGTGTGGTGCGGTGTGTGGCCGGGCGTCGCCACGGCCGCCAGGGTCAGCTCCGTGTCGATGTCGACGGTGTCGCCGTCAGCCACTGCGGTCCGGGCGAACGAGACGCGCGCACCGGCCGGGACCAGGTAGGCCGCACCGGTGATCCGCGCCAGTTCGAGGCCACCGGTGACGTAGTCGTTGTGGATGTGCGTCTCGACCACATGGGAGATGCGCACCCCCCGCCGGGCGGCAGCGGCGAGCACCTGGTCGACGTCACGGGGTGGATCCACCGCCACCGCCGCACGTTCGCCGCCGGCGAGGTAGCTGCGGTTGCCCAGACCCTCCAGCTCGATGGTGTCAACGAAGAACACAGGCGTACTCCCTTCGAAAATTACCCCCCGGGGTATGACATCCACTCTAACACTCTTACCCCAGGGGGTATATTTCGGGATGTGGCGATCGTCACGGGCGAACCGTGGTCGGCGATGAGACGCGGGCCGGCGGCGGAGCGGTGGGCCGCCGGAGTGGTGAGGGACGGCGGGGCGTCCGGCTCGATCCGCGCGATGCACACCGGCCCACCGCACACCGGGATCGACTGCTGACCAGCGGGAATCGCATGGCGCTGCCGGAATCGCGAAGGGCCGCCTCCCGGAATCCGGGAGACGGCCCCTCTTCGGTGTGCTGTTCGATGAACAGCGACCTTCGGCTCGATTACCTCAGGTGAAGCTTGAGCTGATGGTTGCGTTCCGTGTGTTCGACCACGACGCCGGTGACCGCATCACCCACCTCGGGCCAGATCACCGTATATCCGTCGGCGCCGTGATGCATTCCCGCCACATCCGCGAAGGCCTCACCCAGCTGCACACCCTCCACCGAAATGAAGACTCCGAAGGGCGCGACCTCTCGGACGGTGCCGGTGACCGTGGACCCGTAGGGGAATTTCCGCTTGGCGGCATCCCATTCGTCACCTGTCACGTGTGCCAAGACCTCTCGTACGGGTCCAGCCGGCCGAACATCGCGGTGGATCGGAACTTCTGCTTCATCGCTACCTTCGTACTGCTTCTCGTAGCCCTTGAAGTAGCGTTCTCAGTCATCCTCGGGATCCGAATTTCCCCGCACCTGGACCGTGCGCGCGAGCGGGTCCCCGGGCTCCACCCGGAACTGCGCCGCCAGCTCCCGGCCGGAGCCGGCCAGCACCCACTGCCGGTTCACCACCCGGCCGTCGACGGCGAACTCGTTCCTCAGGACGGGCAGTTCGGTCATCCGCGCGAACCACTCCGCCGCCCGCTCGGCGAGGAATTCCGGCGCCCCGTCCGCCTCGATCAGCGTTTCCAAGGTCCGCTCAAGGGTGTACAGCTGATCGTGGAATTCCCCGCCGACGAGACGCGAACCGGTGAAGAACGCGCCCACGGTCAGCACGTGCTGCTCGGGCTCGGTGGTGGGATCGGACAGACCCAGGGTGACCAGAAGTTCCGTACGGTTCTCGAAGACCGCGAACGTCGCATAGGTGTCGTCGGACTCGCAGCCCCAGCCGCCGGACTCCGCCCGCTCCCGCAGCGCGGCGAGAAACCGCAGGCCTTCCTCGGTGGGCTCCAGCTCCGGATCGGCGTCGAACCAGCCGCCGGACGTGTCGTACTCGCTCATCACGCTTTTCTGCCTCGCAGGGCCCGGGAAAGGGCCCGAATCGTCGTGCCCGGACAAAGGGCCTGGCCCCGGCGGTCACAGTGCACCGCGGGGGCCAGGTTATCGGGGGTGAGTTTCCGGAGACTCGGGGGTGAGTCACCAGAGACTGTTGAAGAAATCACCCGCCTTGCTGCTGGCATAGCTCCCGGCGATACCGCCGACCACGCCTCCGACGACTCCACCGACGGCTGTTCCGGCGCCGGGGATGACGGATCCGATGGCCGCGCCGGCCACTGCGCCGATCTTGGCACCCGCCCAGGCGCCGCCCAGGCCGCCGGCCAGGGTGGAGCCGGCCGACACGGCCGAAGCCGCCCACGTTCTGCGACGTGATGTTGCCGTTGTCGTCGTAGGCGTAGTCCTGCGGCGAGGAGCCGTCCGAGTTGCGCACCGAGGCGATCTGGTCACTTTCGGATGATGACGGCAAAGGAATTGTCGATACCTTCAACCTCGGCCGCATAAGCAACCTGCGGTATGAAAGTGGAAGCGACCGCCGAAACCACGAGGCAGGCCACAGCCCGCCCGAATCTCATTTTCAACGCCATTCCCTTCATCGGCACGCCGGCGAGGGCCCCCTCCCGGTCGCGCTGAATGCCGACCCGACCGGCCCGATTCCGGGCATGACTACCGCACCACCCCCCATCGCATGGGAAAAGGCGGCCTCGCCGGTCACGTATCGAATAAGGTCGGAGACTGTGTAACCGATGGCCCGAACCACGGTCAAGGGAATTCATAATTCGGGCATCCGGTTCCCCCTGGGCGTATGGGGTGCCCCGAATCACCCGCTTCCTCCCCGCCCTGGCACAGGCGGATTCCGATGGTGTATAACCCAGGCGAACTCGCCTCGACCGAAAGCGCGGCCATGCCCACCACACAGGAACGAATCGAACCGGAACAGCCGGAACAGCTGGAACCGTCCGGATCGCCGGAAGTCATCGGAAAGGTGTCCCGGATCCCGGACCCCCGCGGTATCGCGGTCGCCGCGGCGCTGCTGCTCGCGTGCGGCGCACTCATCACCTACGGAATTCTCGACACCGGCACCGAGCGGGCCGACAAGGAGTCCGCGGTGCCCACCGCCGCCGTGACGTACGAAGTGCTCGGTGAGGGCGCCGCGGACATCACCTACCGCGGAGACGGCGAGGGTGACCGCGCCGATGTCGTGAAGAACGCCGAACTGCCGTGGAAGAAGACGGTGAACGTGCCGCTCGGCACGGCCCCCGTCGTCAACGTCACCCTCGGTGAGAAGGGCGGGGAGGCCAGCTGCACACTCGCCGTCCGCGGCAAGCACGTCCAACGCTCCACCGCCTCAGGCGCCTTCGGGCGCAGCACCTGCACCACCGAGCTCTCGGGCGCTGAAGCGCCCGCGTCTCGTGAGGGAGGTCACTGACTCCGTGCTCCGTCTCGTCGTGGCACCTCTGAATCGCCTTCTCGGGTCGTCGTAGGCGCCGGGCGACTCGAACATGCGGAAGTGGGTGGCGGGCCGTATGAAGAATGAAGCTGTTGTGTCACCGTCGACGGTCTGAAATGGCCGGGCTCTCGCCCTGGAGGCTGTCTCCCGGACTGCTGGGATGGTTCCGAAGACACCTCACCGGCGCGAGTCGCTCTGTGCGCGCCGCCCCATCTCCTCCCAGAGGGAACGGAGTTCGGTGATCCCGGTCCGTCTCTGCCAGGCGGCCTTTCCGGAAATACCGGGACAGCGAAGGCGGCAGCAGTGCGGACTGCGCTCTGCAGAAGGCCTCGAAGCTGCTCCCGCTCATCGTGCTCTCTTCTCAGGCGGCTCGTCCCTCCCTCGACCTGCCGGCGGGGTCCGCGTGGAGGCAGTGCCGACGCGGGCGACACCAATGGCAGGGTGGATCGTCACGTGTGCGATGCGATCGTCCATCGAAGAGCCTTCCGCCGCGGGGCCGCCGGGGTCCGGTCTCCAACGGAGGAGATCTCGCCATTGCGGCCGACCATCGAGAACACTGAATGGGTGTACGGATTCGGATTCACCCTGTGTGGGGCCCGCGGGGGCGTACCGGAAGCGGGTGCACCCGGGGCACGCTGAGGTGGTCGGCCTGGGCGGGCCGTCGTACGAACGCCGCACTCGCCGCGTCCCTCCCCGGCGTAGCGGTGCCCACGCAGTGTGCCGTCCGTCGGCATGAGGCCCGATGGTGAACGGACGCCGCCGAGCCGACGCGGAATGCCAGGGGGCCGTTCACGCTCCGCGGAACGCGTGGAGGGGCCCTGGTGCCATTGGCACCAGGGCCCCGAAGGAACTGCTACACCATCCGCCGGCCCTGATACTGCGCCGGCCTACGTGTTCCGCATGCCCCGGCCGTGAAGCTGTCGGGGTGCGGGGATCGCGGTTGCTCGACCGGAGACCACCTCACTATCGATGTCCTGCGGTACCCGGGCTCACCACTTCCGCCCGGGCGATCCTGATGGCGCCTCGCTCCTCCGTTCTTCCCTCGGGGAACACTCACTCATCTCACGCGATACCGCGAACTGCACATTCCGAACTGCGGTACTGCTCACGGCGGCCCCTGATCACCGCGGGCCACCCGGTCCGGTCGCCAGCCCCGTCGCCGTCCCACAACAACCCTGGCTTCGGAACTCCACCACCGAACCGCCCTGCGAACTACACCTGCGCGTACTGCTCCCGGCAGTTCAACTCTCTGCCGAGCCCTGCTGTCTCTCTGGGCTACGAGAGAAACCATAACCACACCACAAGCCAATGTCTACCGCCGTCACAACAGATTTCACGACGCACGAGGTAGAGGTAATGCGCCCCGGCCACGCGGGGTGCGCACCTTCCTGATGCCCCGGGACGTCGTGCGTGCCTGCCGGCCGGCCGGGGATTCCGCCGGCCCGGCACCACCGCCCGCCCCGTGCCACCACGGCCGTCCGCACCGTCTTCGGCGGCCATTCCGTGAGCGGCCGCCCCGTCCGTAGCGCCACCGCTGCAGCGGTGGGACGGCCGGCGAATATAATCTGCCTCATGTCGAAGCCTGACGAGCTGCTCGTTGACGTCGCCACCCTGGTGGAATCCGGGCAGAGCAACCAGATGTCCCTGACCGTGGTCACCGGTGGTGCTGTCATCACCGGTCGCCTGGCCCCCGAAGCCGTGTGGAGGCTGAGGGTGTCGGATGTGCTGACGGACTCGGACCGCCTGGGCGAGTTCTCCGCCGTCTTCAAGGCCCCCGCGAAGAAGGACGGCGCGCCCACGCATCTGCACTTCCATGTCGCCCGGATCCTGCAGGGCACGGTGGGGATCCCGGAGACGGGCGGGATGTACCGGGTGGCGATCGAGGACGTGAGCGCCTGGACCGTGGGCGACTTCAGCTATTCCGACCACTGAGCAGCCACCGCGGCGGGAACCCGTCGCACGCGGTGTGGGCCCGACCGGCATGCCGGTCGGGCCCACACGTGTCGGCTCGCACCCTTCCGGTCGCTCAGGCGGATGCGGGGGTGCCGAGCATCGCGGACGCTTGCTGGAGCGGGCTGAGGGAGCGTGTGGGTGCGGCCTCGGGGAGCGTGCGGCAGGTGAAGCCGAGCTTCGTCATGGCCCGGAAGACCTCGGCGGCGCTGAAGTCACGTGGGTCCTGACGGGTGATGACCTGGCCGACCTGCTTGACGGGATAGCGGCGGCGGCCGATGGTCACCGTTTCATCGGTGCCCCGTTCGGGCTTGACGCCCTTCATCGATTCGAGCACACCGCTCTTGGTGAGATCGAACGGGAAGCGGGCGATGACGCAACGCATGTGGCCTCACAAGGAGAAGGGGAGACGGTCCGACCAGGGGTGAGGCGGGTCAGCCGGAGAGGGCGAGAAGACCCAGGGCGCTGCCCTGCTCGTCGGCCATCGGCAGAGCACCGGGCCTGAGGTGGCGCATGGCGTGCTCGGCGGCGGCCGCACCGGTCACGGGTGAGGTGAACGGTCCGTGGTCACCGAGAACGTCACGCAGGCGGACACGGTCCGTGTAGGCGGAGCTGTCCCTGACCGCGGCGAGTCCGGTCCGGGTGACCAGGCCGGTGCACCGGCCGTCCTGGTCGCAGACGACCAGGCGGTCCGTGCGGGCGGCGGCCATGACCGCCAGCGCCACCTCGACACTCATGTCGTCACAGACCTGCGGCCCGGCCGCGTCCATGACCTCGGAGACCGGCAGGTGCAGGGGGTCGGGGCCCGCCGGGCGGGGCTGCATCTGAACCAGCGTCAAAAGGTGCCTCCTGCGGAAGTGGGTGGGGTTCCGGATCACGGACGTTCTAGGCTGCCGCGTCGAGGCGGGGCTCGCGTACCGGCGTACGCCGGGTTGCCGAAGCGGGGCGGCGTCGGCCTCGGGAGGAGGCGCTGCGCCTGGGGCGTTCGACCACCGGCGCGGTGATGACGACCGGGATACCGGAAGGGGTCTGTGCGCCGGTGATCCGGCTCAGGGCCTCGTCGCCCGAGTGGATCTGGGTGGTCTGCGGCCGGATCCCGGCGTCCGCCATGAGGCGGACCATGCCGCGGCGCTGGTTCGGAGTGACGAGGGTGACGACGCTGCCGGACTCGCCTGCGCGGGCGGTGCGGCCTCCACGGTGGAGGTAGTCCTTGTGGTCGGTCGGCGGGTCGACGTTGACGACCAGGTCGAGGTTGTCGACGTGGATGCCGCGCGCGGCGACGTTGGTCGCCACCAGCACGCTGACGTGCCCCGTCTTGAACTGCGCCAACGTACGGGTGCGCTGCGGCTGCGACTTGCCGCCGTGCAGCGCGGCGGCCCGGACACCGCTGTTGAGCAGGTCCTGGGTGAGCCGGTCCACGGCGTGCTTGGTGTCCAGGAACATGATCACGCGGCCGTCGCGGGCGGCGATCTCGGTCGTGGCGGCGTGCTTGTCGGCGCCGTGGACGTGCAGGACGTGATGCTCCATCGTCACGACCGCACCGGCCGACGGGTCGACCGAGTGCACGACGGGGTCGGTCAGGTAACGGCGCACCAGCAGGTCGACATTACGGTCCAGGGTGGCGGAGAACAGCATCCGCTGCCCTTCCGGACGCACCTGGTCGAGCAGCGCGGTGACCTGCGGCATGAAGCCCATGTCCGCCATCTGGTCGGCCTCGTCCAGGACCGTGATGCCCACCTGGTCCAGCCGGCAGTCGCCCCGGTCGATCAGGTCCTTCAGCCGGCCAGGGGTCGCGACGACGACCTCGACCCCACCGCGCAGCGCGCCGGCCTGCTTGCCGATCGACATCCCGCCCACGACCGTGGCCAGCCTCAGCTTGACCGAGCGAGCATACGGAGTGAGCGCATCCGTGACCTGCTGCGCCAGCTCGCGCGTCGGTACGAGGATCAGCCCCAGCGGCTGGCGGGGCTCGGCACGCTGTCCGGCGGTGCGGGCGAGGAGAGCGAGGCCGAAGGCGAGGGTCTTGCCGGAACCGGTGCGCCCGCGGCCCAGGACGTCACGGCCTGCCAGGGAGTTCGGCAGCGTCGCGCCCTGGATCGGGAACGGCACGGCCATGCCCTGCCTGCCGAGTTCGGCCAGCAGCTGCTCGGGCATGTCGAGTGCGGCGAAGCCCGCGACGGCCGGCAGCGCGGGGGTGATCGTCTCGGGGAGCGCGAACTCACCCTGTACCGGTGCGGGCCGGCGGCCGTAACCACCGGAGCGCACCGACCCGCCGGAACGGCGCGGTGCCTGCGAGCCGAGGCGGCCGCCGCCCCTTCCGGTGTCGGCAGTGCCGCTGCGGGTGTGGGCGGAGCGGTCGTTCGTGCGTGTGCGGTTCATGCGGAACCTTCCTCGATGCGGTGCATGTCAAGGAATTCCCGCAGCGAGGATCGGCATCGAGAATTACAAGTATGGACCGATGAAAAAAAGAAGCACGTCTGGCCGACGGAAATTCACGTGGGCACAGGTGCTGAAATGGGTGACGCGTTGGGGATGAAATCCGTACGTCGACTGCGGTGTGGCCCTTCAGGATGCGCCTGCATCCCCGAGAACCGGCAGCGGCCCGACTGCGGATTTCTCCGCGTCGTCCCGCCGGTGAAACCGCTACGGGAAACGCATGCAGCTGGGGCCCGCACCCCGAAGGATGCGGGCCCCAGCTACAGAATGTGCGCCGGCGTCAGGCCGGAACGATGTTCTCGGCCGTCGGGCCCTTCTGGCCCTGCGCGATGTCGAAGGTCACCTTCTGGCCTTCGAGCAGCTCGCGGAAGCCCTGGGCGGCGATGTTCGAGTAGTGGGCGAACACGTCGGCGCCGCCACCGTCCTGCTCGATGAAGCCGAATCCCTTTTCCGCGTTGAACCACTTCACGGTACCAGCAGCCATGTCATATCTCCTTTGGGGCAGTACATCGGCGTCCGCACTGTGCGGATGCCGTGTCGCCGCGATGATTGCCCCGCCCGGAAATGACCGGAAATACAAAAGTGCTCCCACCGGCAGGAGCCGGGTGGGGGCACTTGAAGTTTTGGGAACCACAACTGCAACTGAGATCGACAGTAGCACGCCGGAAGGGCCTGGGTGCGCCGAATAATTCCACTTCGCCCCGCGGGGCAAAAACCCTCTCCGCATCGCCCGGCAAACTCTCACTTCACGGACACAGATATTGATTCACTCGGAATGCAACCTTTCAGGAAGAGCGGCCGGCCGCAACCAGGGCTGCCGAGACGTACACGGCCCGCCGACCGCCCCAGGGCCCGGGTCCGCGGCGATGGTCACGCCGGGCGGAGAACAGCGGGTCGGGAGGTGGCAACACGCCCCCTGCCGCACCTCATGCCTCATATCGACCGAATCCTGCCGTGCGCCATTCGCTGCCGTCGGGCAGGACCGCGAGGGCTTCGTACCCCTCCAGTTCCTCCACCCACTCCCGTGCGCCGTCGCCTCGGGCGAACGCGGCGGTGGCGTAGGTGTCGGTGAGCGTCAGGCGGGGTCCGACGAGGGTGAGGGAGGCGAACGCGGAGGCGGGTGTACCTCGATACGGGTCGAGGATGTGGGCGCCGCGTTCGGCGGTGCCCGAGGTGGCGACGGCCAGGTCCTCGCGGGCGGTGATGACGGCGGCCGGTCTGCCGGGGCGCAGCGGGTGGGCGATGCCGATGCGCCACGGGGTGCCGGAGCCCGCCCGGCCGCGGAGCTGGATGTCGCCGCCGCCGTTGACGCAGGTGTGGCGCGCGCCGGCTTCGTGGAGGAGTTGGGACGCGGCTTCGGTGGCCCAGCCCTTGACGAGCCCTGAGGGGTCGAGGGTTCCCGCGGGGACGATGCTGAACCAGCCGTCGCTGACACGGGTGGCCCGCGCGCACAGGGACAGTACCTCGTGGACTTCGGGTGGGCAGTCCTCGAGGCGGACCTCGCCCCGGCCGAGGCGGCTGATGTGGCTGTCGGGCCGGTAGGTGGAGAACACGGCATCGACCCGGTGGAGGTGACGCACGGCATCGGCGAGGGCGCGTCGGACGGCGGTGGTGGGCTCGTCGCGGATGTCGAAGGAGAAGACGGTGCCCATGACGTGTTCGACGTGACGCAGTCCTGGTCCGGTGTCAGGCATGGGCCTGGTCCAGGGCGCTCTGCAGGGACTGGGTGTAGCCCTGGCTGGTGTAACTGGCGCCGGAGACGGCGTCGATGTGTGCGCTCTGCGCGCCGATCGCCTCCTGGGTGAGGCGGGGCAGGGCGTAGGAGGTGATCTGCTGGTCGCGGCCGTTCCGGTCCGGGGCCTGGAGAACCTTGATCGATGTGATCCTTCCTCCGGTGAGGGTGACGGCAACCTGCACGGTCCCGTACCGGGTGTCGATGGGGTCCCCGGTGAAGGTCCCCGTCCCGGTGGACGTGCCCGCGGGAGTGTGCGAGGTCGCGGGGGAACGGGGAGTCACCCCGGCGAGGGCGGGGAGCTGGTGGGGTTTGAGAGCGAGCAGGGCGACGACGAGGGCACTGATCCCGGTGGTGGCAAGGACGGCTCGGCGCATGGCGGATCTCCTCAGAACGCGAACGACTCGTGGTGGATGCGCCGTGCCGGGACACCGGCATCGCGCAGAGCCTGGATCGCGGCCCGTGCCATGCCGGGCGGACCGCAGAGGTAGACCTCGTGCGCGGCCAGTTCCGGCACCAGAGCGCTCAGGCCCGGGGCGGTGAGGGGTGAGGAGTACCCGGCCGCTTCGTCGACGACGTAGTGCACGGTGGCCCCTCGGCGGGCGGCGATCGCGTCGAGTTCACCGCGCAGGGCGAGGTCGGCGGCGCGGCGTGCGCGGTAGACGAGGGTCACCTGGCCCGGCAGCGTCTCGAAGAGTGTGCGCAGGGGGGTGATGCCGACGCCACCGGCCAGGAGCAGGACCTTGGGGGCGGTGCGGCGGCTCGCGGTGAAAGCGCCGTAGGGGCCCTCGGCCCACACCCGGGTGCCGGGGCTCAGGCGGGCCAGTGCGCCACTGTGGCCACCGGCGGCCTTCACCGTGATGCGCAGGTGGTGTGGGTGTGCGGGCGCGGAGAGGGAGTAGGGGCTGGCGGTCCACCACAGGCCGCGGACCATGAAGCGCCAGCGCAGGAACTGCCCCGGCTCGCCGCCCAGCTCGTCCAGGTGGTCGCCTGTGAGATGGACGGAGACGACGCCCGGTGCTTCGGGGTGGACCGCGGTGACGCGCATGCGATGGCGCAGTCCGCGCCGGACGGGGACGGCGAACCGGTACCAGGCCACCGATGCCGCTACGCCGACGTACAGCGTGTACCAAGCGATCTGGGCAGGGCGGTTGCCGACGAAGTCGGCTCCGTTGGACAGCTGGTGGCCGAATCCGAGGAAGACCGCCAGGTAGGTGGCGAAGTGCAGACAGTGCCAGGTCTCGTAGCTCATCCGGCGGCGGGCAGCGCGGGCGGAGAGGGCTCCGGTGGCCAGGAACAGCAGGAGGCCGGCTGTGCCCTTGAGGAGGTCGGGGTAGTGCAGCACGAGCGTGGAGGTCTGGCTCGCCACGTTCGTGTGCGAGGTCAGCGAGTATCCCCAGATGATCAGCAGGGTGTGGGCGAACGCCAGGGAGACGGTGCAGCGTCCGCCCCAGGCGTGCCAGCGGGCGAGCCGGTCGGTGCCGATGGTGTGGTCCAGGAGCGGCATGCGGGCCATCAGCGCCAGCAGGACGGCGCAGGCGTACCCGGCCAGGAGACCGGTGATGCGTCCCGCCCCGGTGAGCCAGCCTGCCGGGCCGACCACCGCGGTCGTGCCGCTCCACCACAGGGCCAGCACCCCGGCGGCGCCTGCCCAGATCACCGGCGGCGCCAGGTAGGGCACGATGTCGCGGCGCGGGCGCCGGTGGCGCGTGCGGCTCGCATACGTGGCGGTGGTGGACGTGGTCATGGGGCTCCTCCGGACGGGGCTCGCTTCCGGTGACGGGCGGCCAGCCTCACAGCCGGACCTCTGAGTACCTTCTGAAACCGCTCCGGCCGGCCGCCCTCGGCGCCGATTCAGAGGAAACTCAGAGACACCGCTCCCGCTGCCGTGGCCGGCGGCGGAGGATGCTGGGGGAACCATGAACGAGCCACGTACGACACCGCTTCTGCACCGCCCGGACGGAGAACCCGTACGGATCCTCGTCGTCGATGACGAGCCCGATGTCACCGACGTCCTGGCCGGGGTGATGACCGGTGAGGGCTGGCAGGTCCGCACTGCTGCCGACGGTGCGACCGGACTCGCGACGGCCCGGGATTTCCGGCCCGACGCGGTGGTCCTGGACTGGATGCTGCCCGACCTGGACGGCCTGCAGGTGCTGCGCGCCCTGCGGCGTGAGGCGCCTCGCGTGTGCGTGCTGTTCCTGACCGCCCGCGATGCCGTCGAGGACCGCGTCGCCGGCATCACCGCGGGCGGTGACGACTACGTCACCAAGCCCTACAGCCTGGAGGAGGTTCTGGCCCGGCTGCGCGGGCTGCTCCGGCGGGCCGGGATCACCGCGGGGCCGGGCACGGACTGGCTCACCGTCGGGGACCTCGCCATGGACGAGGAGGCCAGGGAGGTCAGGCGGGGCGGGGTCACGATCGATCTGTCCCGGACCGAATTCGAGCTTCTGCGGTTCCTGATGCGCAATCCGCGCCGGGTGCTGTCCAAGGACCTGATTCTCGACCGGGTCTGGGCCTACGACTTCGGCGGCCGCGCCCACGTCGTCGAGCTCTACATCAGCTACCTGCGCAAGAAGATCGACGCCGGACGCACCCCGATGATCCACACCGTGCGCGGCGTCGGCTACGTCCTGAAGCCGGAATCCCCGTGAGGCGCCTGCCGCCGCGCACTCTGCGCGGCCAGCTCACCGCCGGACTCGTGATCCTGCTCGCCCTCGCCTGCTTCGCCGTCGGGATCACCACGGCCCTCGCTCTGCGCGATTTCCTCATCGGGCGCCTGGACGAACAGCTGACCGCGTCCGGCGGCAGGTTCGCCGCCAGCCTGGAACACGAAGCCGAGCCCGACGCAGACAACCGTCCTGACACCCGCGGGCAGGCGGAATCCACCATCGGCGCCCGTCTGCTGAACAACGTCGTCACCCAGGCCGCCGTCGTCGACGACGCCACCGACCGGCCCCTCCAGCTCACCCCCGGAGATCGCCGCACCCTGGCGGGAATCCCCGTGGACGGAAACGGGCACAGCATCCGCCTTTCCGCTTCCAAGGGCAGGTACCGCGTCATGGCCGTCCCGGGCGACGACCAGGACATCCTGATCACCGGCATGCCCCTTCACCCGGTGGAAGAGACCGTGCACCGCATCGAAGCCGTGGAAGCGGTGCTGTTCGGCGCCGCGCTCGTGGCCACCGGCATCGCCGGGGCCATGTGGGTACGGATCTCCCTGCGCCCGCTCCGGAGAGTCACCGCCCGGGCGGCGGAGGTGGCCGGCCTGCCGCTCGCCAGCGGCGAGGTCGCCATGCCCGGGCCGCTTCCCGACACCGACCCGCGCACGGAGGTGGGCCAGGTCGGCAACGCCCTCAACCACATGCTCGGTCACGTCGAAGACGCCCTCGTGCGCCGCCAGGCCAGCGAGGAACGCCTGCGGCACTTCGCCGCCGACGCCAGCCACGAACTCCGCACTCCCGTAGCCAACATCCGAGGTCACGCGGAACTCGCCCTGCGCCACCACGGCCCCGTCCCCGCCGGGGTCCGCCACGCGCTGGAACGCATCGGCGTCGAGTCGCAGCGTATGACCCGGCTCGTCGACGACCTGCTCCTCCTCGCCCGGCTGGACGCCGGACGCCCGCTCGAACACCAGCCGGTCGACCTGACCCTGCTCATCCTGAACGCGACTGACGACGCACGGGCCGCCGGCCCCGGACACCACTGGTTCCTCGACCTCCCCGAAGAACCCGTCACCGTGGTCGGAGACGCCCACCGCCTCCAGCAGGCCATCGGCAACCTCCTCGCCAACGCCCGGACCCACACCCCGCCCGGCACCGACGTGACCGTCAGCCTCACCACCGGTCGGACCGACGTCCGCGTGGACGTGAGTGACAACGGGCCGGGCATTCCCGAAGCACTGCAACCCGAGGTCTTCGTCCGCTTCGTCCGGGCCGACCACGCCCGCTCGCGCAGCACCGGCAGCACCGGACTCGGCCTGGCCATCGTCCACGCCGTCATCACCGCCTACGGCGGGACGGCCACCGTCACCAGCAGGCCCGGACGCACCGTCTTCCGCCTCACACTCCCCGTCCGGGCGGAGTGAGGGGGCGGTCCGCCCGGCCGGGACGGGGGTGCGCCGGCCGGACGGAGGAGCGAGCGGTCAGGCCAGGGCGAGGAACAGTTTCTCCAACTGCTCCTGTGTCATGGGCGGGGTGCCGGATTCGTCGCTGAGGCACTGGCGCATCCCGCTTGCCACGATCTTGAATCCGGCCCGGTCAAGAGCCCGGGAGACGGCGGCGAGCTGGGTGACCACGTCCTCGCAGTCGCGGCCCGACTCGACCATCGCGATCACGGCGGCCAACTGGCCCTGAGCCCGTCGCAGACGGTTCAGGACTGGCCGTACCGATTCTTCGTCCACGTGCACGATGTCCTCCTTGTACCCCCTGACAAGAATACCTCAGGGGGTATATATCAGGACTTTACGGTGTGCCGCTCGTGTTGCTCCGGCGGCACGGAAGGCCCCTGCGGCGGCAGCGGGGAGCGGGGCCGCCCCGCCCTCCGTAGCCGGACGGCGACCGCGGTGGCCAGAACGGCCCCGAGCACCGCCCATGTGGCCGGGTGGGTCCAGACAGCGGTGTCGAGCTGCTGCGCGAGGACGAAGACGCCCATGGTGACGACGAACCATCCGAACGCCTTGCGCAGCGCGTCCTGAGGGATGCGGCCCGCGAGGCGGCCGCCCACGAGGCTGCCGATCACCGCGGCGGCCGTCACGATCAGGGCGAGGCGCCAGTCGATCTCGACGCCCGAGAGGTGCCCGGCGAGTCCGGCGAAGGACTTCATCGCGATGACGAGGAGCGAGGTGCCGACCGCGACGCCCATCGGCAGGCCGCCGAGCAGGGCGAGGGCCGGGACGACAAGGAAGCCTCCACCGGAGCCGACCAGGCCCGTCACGGCGCCGACGACGAGACCCTCTGCCGCGATGTGCTTCACGGGGAGATCGCCGTGGGCGGGCCGCACCTTCTCCCGGCCACGCCGGGGCTTGCGGAGCATCGCGACCGCGGTGGCCAGCATCATCAGGGCGAAGGCGACGAGCAGGGCCGTGCCAGGGATGTACTCGGCGAGCCGTCCGCCGCCGTACGCGCCGACCATGCTGAACGCGCCGAAGAGCAGCCCGGTCCGCCAGCGGATCCGCCGGGCCCGCGCGTGCGGGACCAGCGCGGCCAGACTGGTGACACCGACCACGAACAGTGAGGTGGCGATGGCTTCCTTGGTGTCCTGCCCGGCGAGGTAGACCAGGATCGGCACCGTCAGGATCGAGCCGCCGCCACCGAGTACACCCAGGCTGACGCCGATGAGCAGCGACGCCGCGACGATCAGGGCGGTCACGACGTGCTCCGCAGCCCCGCGATCACCGCGCGGACGTCGGGGCGCGGCCCGCGGTTGTACGGCAGCTTGGACAGCAGGACGCCCATGGTGCAGGAGTTGCTGAGGGCCGCGTAGGTCAGGCCGGCGCCGATCGCGGTGCCGATCAGGTGCGCGCCGGGCACGAACACCCCCACCAGGCCCGTGGCCAGGACGATCGAGCCGGCCACCAGCCGGACCTGACGCTCCATGTCCCACCGCTCGGGGCCCCGGTTGACGGGCGCGCCGACCGTTTCCCAGGCGACGATGCCGCCCTCCAGGACTCGGAGGTTCGGCAGGCCGGCCTCGGCCAGGGCCTTCTCGGCCTGGGTGGCGCGGGCCCCGGAGCGGCAGACGAGCACGACGTCCTCGTCGAGGTGGGCCAGGAGCTCGGCCCGGTGTTCACGCAGGGTGTCCAGGGGCACGTTGTACGAGCCGGGGATGTGTGCCGTCCGGAACTCGCCGGGGGTGCGCACGTCGAGCAGACGCGGCGCCCGTCCCTCCTGGACGAGCCGGTGCAGCACGGCGGGGGTGAGGGATGAGGGGGGTGCGGGGGTGGCGCTCATGAGGTTCCATTCGAATCTGCATATATACCCCTAGGGGTATACATGCGGGGTGTGGGGGCCCCGACGGCCGTCAGGGCCCCGGGAGCGAGCGGGGTGGGGCCGGGACGGTCAGGCGCCGACGGGCTCGGCGGCTTGGGCCGACTCCATCGACAGGGCCCAGGCCGCGTATCCGCCGAGGATGTCGGAGACGTCCTGGAAGCCGCGGTGGCGCAGCAGGCTTGCCGCGATCGAGGAGCGGTGGCCACCGGCGCAGTGCAGGACCAGGGGCCGGTCGGCGGGCAGCTCGTCCGCACGCCGGGGGAGTTCGCTGAGCGGAATGTGGAGGGCCTCGTCGAGGAAGCCGTTCGCCTCGCGTTCGCCGCAGGTGCGGACGTCCACGACGAGGGGAGGGTTGTCACCGGCGAGGGCGGCGCGCAGGTGCGCGGCGGTCAGGCGGCTGGCGGGGGTGACCTCGTCGGCCAGCGCCTCCAGCGCGTCCTCGGGGTTGCGCAGGTAGCCCACGACGCGGTCGAAACCGATCCGGGCGAGGCGGGTGACGACTTCCTCCTCCCGGTTCTGCGGCGCTATCACGAGCAGCTCGTCGGCCGGGCGCAGAACGGTGCCCGCCTGTTCGGCGAACCGCCCGTCCGCGGGCACGTTCACCGCGCCGCGCAGGTGTCCGGCTGCGAACTCCTGCGGATCGCGTGCGTCGACCACGATCGCGTCGGCGGCCCGCATCCCGGTGAACTCGGCGAGCGACAGCGGCCGGGGGGCCGCCGAGGTGTCGTACCGGACGCGGTCCTTGCGGTTGAGCTCGGCGTCGTAGGCGAAGTAGCCGGGTGCCGCGGACTGACCGGCGGTGACGAGGGCGACGAACTCCTCGCGCCCCATCGGCGCGCACGCGTAGTTGGTGGCGCGCTGCTCACCGATGGTCGACTGCTTCTCCGTCGAGAGGTTCTTGCCGCAGGCGGAGCCGGCACCGTGCGCGGGGAAGACCCGCACCTCGTCGGCGAGGCCCATGAGCTTGTTCTGGACGCTGTCGTGGAGCATCGCGCCGAGCTCCTCGGCGGTGACGCCGAACGAGGCGAGCAGGTCGGGGCGTCCGACGTCGCCGATGAACAGCGCGTCGCCGGTGAGGACGCCGTACGGGACGGAGTCGTCGGCGTGTTCGTACACGACGACGCTGATGGACTCGGGGGTGTGCCCCGGCGTCTCCATGATCTCCAGGGTGACGTCACCGAGGGACACACGCTCCCCCTCGGCGAGCTTGCGGATCAGGTACTCGGTCTCGGCGCGCCGGCCGTAGGCGATCCAGGCTCCGGTCTCGTCCGCCATCTCCAGGTGGCCGGCGACGAAGTCCGCGTGGAAGTGCGTATTGATCACGCCGACCACCGAGAAGCCGTGCGCGGCGGCGTCGGCCAGGTACTCGGAGATGTCCCTGCGCGGGTCGACGACGACCGCCTGGCCCGTGCGCTCGTCGGCGATCATGTACGACGCCTGGGAGAGGCAGTCGAGGTAGTACTGGGTGAAGAACACGGCAATCCCTTCATGAGGAACGCGCACCCGAGGCGGGTGCGAGGGTGTGGGGTCGCGGGCCGGTGCACGCCCGGCGTGACGGGCCCACCAGGTCGAGGTCCTGGGCGGGTGTTCAGGCGGAGTGCGCGTCCGTACCGCGCACGAGTGGACGACCGGTACGGGCCCAGCCCGCCGTGCCGCCCGCGACGGAGACGGCGTCCACCCCGAGGACCGCGAGCTGTCCGGCGGCCCGGGCGCTCCGGTTGCCGCCGGCGCAGATCACGTACACCGGCCGGTCGCCGGGCAGATCACCGATGACGGCACCGAGCGCGGAGAGCGGAGTGCTGAGCGCCCCCGGGACGTGGCCCGCCGCGTACTCGTCGGACTCCCGGACGTCGAGGACGAACGCACCGTGGGCCAGTTCGGCCGCGAAGGCGTCCAGAGCTGTTTCACGCATCGAGGCATCCCTTCTCTCGATACCCCCCTGGGTATTTACACTCTCGACAGTAGGACGACCCTCCCGAGGATGTCAAATACCCTGGGGGGTATCCAGGATCACAAGGTCATGCACCTGCGCATCACTCATCGAAAGATACCCTCGGGGGTATTCTGAACTGCAGGTACGCACAGCTTCGGAAGGTCAGCACCGTCTGGGACGCCGTGGGCCGCGAGCGGCCTGCCGGACAAGGTGGGCAGCAGGTCCCCCGCGCACGCCGATCGGCGTGATCAGGTCCTCCGCCCGGAGCCCACGTCCCTGCCACCCCGCCAAGGCAAGGAGGACATCGCCTCGTGAACGCCACACCTGCGGCCATCGGGCCGACCGACGGCACGGGGCGCCCGGTCAGACTCGGCCTGCGGGAGAACTGGCCCCAGTTCTCCCTGCTCGTCGTCGTCAACATCGCCGTGGGCGGCCTGGTGGGTCTGGAACGGACCACCGTGCCGCTCATCGGCACCGACGTCTTCGGCCTGACCAGCGACCTGGCCGTCTTCTCCTTCATCATCGCCTTCGGCCTCGCCAAGGCGATGACGAACCTGGCCGCCGGCGCCCTGACAGCCAGGTTCCGGCGCAGGCACCTCCTCATCGCGGGCTGGCTGATCGGCGTCCCCGTACCCTTCGCCCTGGCCTGGGCACCGTCCTGGGGCTGGATCGTCGCCGCCAACGTGCTGCTCGGACTCAACCAGGGCCTGACCTGGTCGATGACGGTGAACATGAAGATCGACCTCGTCGGCCCCTCCCGGCGTGGCCTGGCCACCGGCCTGAACGAAGCCGCCGGATACACCGCTGTCGGCGTCACCGCCCTCCTGACCGGCTACCTCGCCACCAGCTACGGACTGCGCCCCGTCCCCGAACTCATCGGCATCGTCTTCGTCGTCGCCGGCCTCGCCCTGGCCCTGGCCGTACGCGACACCGCCGCCCACGTCGCCCTCGAACTCGCCCACCACGCGCGGCCGCTGCCCACCGGTGAGGACACCGGCCTGAAAGCCACCTTCGCGCGCACCTCCTGGCACGACCGCTCCCTGCGCGGCGCCAGCCAGGCCGGCCTGGTCAACAACCTCAACGACGGCCTGACCTGGGGCGTGTTCCCTCTGCTCTTCACCGACCACGGCCTGGGCCTGGCCGCCGTCGGCCTCATCAAGGGCCTGTACCCCATCCTCTGGGGCATCGGCCAGATTCCCACCGGACACCTCGCCGACCGCGTCGGCCGCAAACCCCTCATCGTCACCGGGATGCTCGTCCAAGCCGCAGGCTTCGTCCTCGCCCTCGCACTCCTGGACCGTCCGCTGCTCGCGGGCGTCCTCTCCGCGGTCTTCCTCGGCCTGGGCACCGCGATGGTCTACCCCGCCCTCATCGCCTCGGTCTCCGACCACGCCCACCCCGCCTGGCGCGCCAACGCCCTGGGCACGTACCGCTTCTGGCGCGACATCGGCTACGCCGCGGGAGCCCTGGTCGCCGGCGTCCTCGCCGACACGCTCGGCCTCGACGCCACCGTCATCGCCGCAGCGATCCTCACAGCCGCCTCCGGACTCCTCGCCGGCCGCTGGATCACCGAACGTACGAAGGTCTGACGGGCGCCCCACGCGCAGCCGGTCCGGAAGGCTGCGCCACCCCTGCTCCCCGCGGGTCCGCGCGCCCGCACGCACCGGTCCGTTCGACGCGCGTCCGGCCGACTGCGCATCCGTCCAGGGGCTCTGTGGTGCAATGACGTCTGCCCGGCGAAGGGCTCGGCCCCGGCCTCTCGCGTACCCGGGACGGAGCCCGTGCACCACCGAGGAGTGAGGAGTCACCGTGACCGTATGCGGGCCTGACGGGGAGGGTGAGCCGACCACTCGCACTCCCGAGGACGAGGATGGCCGGGGCAGGGCGATGACCTTGGCGAAGACGCTCGCGGCGGCGGAGACCGCGGCGCCCGTGGAGTCGCTCGACGTGGTGGCTCGCATGCTCAAGGAGCACCTCGGGGCGGCGTCGGTGTCGTTCCTGATCACCGACTTCACCGGCGGCTCGGTCGTCCGGCTGGGGGCGGCGGGCAGCGTCGACACCGATGAACCCGCCCGGCGCATCACGTTGCCGGGCACCCTGTACGACGATGTGATCCGCACCCAGCGGCCGAGCGTGGAGGACAACGGTGAGGGCGCGCTGGTGCGGATCATCGCCCCGGTGACCAACCGCGGGGACGCCATCGGGCTCCTCGAACTGTTCCTGCCGGCGGCACCGGACGCGGAGGTGATGCGGGAGATCGGCGAGACCGCGCACGCGCTGGCGTACATCGTCATCGCCAACCGGTCCTTCACCGACGTGTACCAGTGGGGCCGCCGGACCATCCCGCTGAGCCTGGCCGCGGAGATCCAGCACCGGTTGCTCCCGGCTTCACTGGCGTGCGAAGCGGCGCAGTTCTCGGTCGCCGGGGCGCTGGAGCCGGCCGACCACGTCGGGGGTGACACCTTCGACTACGTGATCGACCGGGACACGGTCCAGCTCTCCGTCACCGATGCCATGGGGCATGACGTCGGCGCCGCGCTGCTGGCCACCCTCCTGGTGGGCGCCCTGCGCCGGGCACGGCGGGCCGGTTCCGACCTCGCCGAACAGGCCCGCCAGGCCGATCAGGCCATGCGCGACCACGGCCGCCAGGGGTACGTCACCGGCCAGCTCCTGCGCATCAGCCTGATCGACGGCACGACCGAGTTCATCAACGCCGGACACCCCTGGCCGCTGCGGATGCGGCACGGACAGGTGCGGGAGGTGACTCCGGAGGTCGATCTGCCGTTCGGCGTCCATGCCCCTCACACCTACCGGGTCCAGTCGCTGGACCTGCGGCCGGGCGACCGGCTGGTGATGCTGACCGACGGCATGCTGGAACGCAATGCCACCAGCCTCGATCTGTCCGACCTGATCGTGCGCACCCGTGCACTGCATCCGCGCGAGGCCGCCCGCAGCCTCGTCGCGGCGATCGTCGACGCCAGCGACGGCCATCTGCAGGACGACGCGACCGTCATGTGCCTGGACTGGCACGGCACCGGCCGCTCCCGGCGGGACGCCGACACCGGCGCCGACCTCGCCGACGCCTCCGCACCGTCACGAACGGGTGCCACTCCTGGGCACCGGCTCCAGGACTGAGCCGTGGCCCGCCCCCCGGCCGCCCCCGCCGCGGGTCGAGTCGGCGAAGGCCGCCGGTGGCCCCGGCGCTCGGGTGCTAACGGAGGAACAGCGCGCGTACGGCCTTGCCGCCGGTCGCGTGGTGGGTGACGGAGGTCGCGTGGGCGAGGTGGTTGACCATGGGCCACCCGAAGCCTCCGGTGCCACCGTTCAGGTCGGGGGTGCGCATCCGGGGAGCCTGCGCGCTGCGGTCGTGCACGGCCACCTCGATGCTGTCCGGGCGCGCGGTCAGGTCCAGGGTGCACGCGCCGAGGCCGTGGCGCAGGGCGTTGGTGACGAGCTCCGAGACGACGAGGACCACAGTGTCGGCAGCCTCGGTCGCGATCGCCGGTACGAGACCCCCGAGGAATTCTCTGGCCCTCTCGCGCGCACCGGCGACGGACGTCGCGGAGCGAGCGGTCGCGACGCCGACGCTCATGGTGATCATCAGGTCCCCCTGGTCTCTCTCGTCGGTACTCGGCCGTGTCTGCCCAGTGCTTGTGCCCCGGCCTGCGGACCGTCAACCCGGCGACGGTCGGCCCGAACCCTGCCCGCGTCGTTGCCCGAGGGCGATTACCTCACCACGGAGCGAGTGAAAATCTATGTCGGACGGAGTAGACATTGGCTTGTGGTGTGGTTATGGTTTCTCTCGTAGCCCAGAGAGACAGCAGGGCTCGGCAGAGAGTTGAACTGCCGGGAGCAGTACGCGCAGGTGCAGTTCGCAGGGCGGTTCGGTGGTGGAGTTCCGAAGCCAGGGTTGTTGTGGGACGGCGACGGGGCTGGCGACCGGACCGGGTGGCCCGCGGTGATCAGGGGCCGCCGTGAGCAGTACCGCAGTTCGGAATGTGCAGTTCGCGGTACCCAGCAGTGGAGTCAGTGAGCAGCACCTCGGTGAAGGCGTCGGCTGCGGGCGCGCGCACCGGGAGGTTCGGCAGTGGGGTTCCAAGCCGGAGCAGATGCAGGACGGGCGACGGGGCTGGCCGCCGAAGAGTGGCGCTGTGACAGGCCGCGAGCAGTATGTGCAGGTGTAGTTCGCAGGGCGGTTCGGTGGTGGAGTTCCGAAGCCAGGGTTGTTGTGGGACGGCGACGGGGCTGGCGACCGGACCGGGTGGCCCGCGGTGATCAGGGGCCGCCGTGAGCAGTACCGCAGTTCGGAATGTGCAGTTCGCGGTACCGCGTGAGATGAGTGAGTGTTCCCCGAGGGAAGAACGGAGGAGCGAGGCGCCATCAGGATCGCCCGGGCGGGAGTGGTGAGCCCGGGTACCGCAGGACATCGATAGTGAGGTGGTCTCCGGTCGAGCAACCGCGATCCCCGCACCCCGACAGCTTCACGGCCGGGGCATGCGGAACACGTAGGCCGGCGCAGTATCAGGGCCGGCGGATGGTGTAGCAGTTCCTTCGGGGCCCTGGTGCCAATGGCACCAGGGCCCCTCCACGCGTTCCGCGCCCGCTTCTCGGCAGGACGGCGTTCCGCTGCGAGTGCGAGCCCGTGTCCTGTCGATGACACGTCTGCCTCAGCTGGAGGGCTTGTGGCAGTGGGAAGAGCGGCTTGTGGGCGGAACGCACGGCGAGGGTCGAGGCGGAGTTCGGGAAGGACGCGGCTGCTGCGGCACTCGACCTGCTGGAGCTGGTCGAGTACGCATGGCACGACTGCTACGGCGACGTCACGCCGGGCGAGGATGTGGTCGAGGACGTCCTGACCTGCTCCCGGGGTGATCTCGCGCAGATGACCCGTTTCGCCCGGCCGGCTGTCGAGGACCGGCGGGATCCGCCGGTGGCCGCCCTCGAGACGAGGCCCGACAGGAAGCGCTGACAGCGGAAGTCGTCGGGATGCGGCCCCGGTGGCGGCAGGGATCTGAAGCCCCACGGACAGCACCCGCATGTCTGCGGACTCGCGCCGGGAGTGACCTTCCGTGCGTGGGCACTCCCGGCCCCCTGGACCGTGGGAGACGTAGTTGCCCGGAACGCTTCGCGTCCCGGGCAGCCTGCGTGGGCGGCAGCCGCAAGCTCCTGGGGAGTCGCGCGTCTCAGCCGTCTCCGGCCGCGGTCGTGGGGTTTGCCGATTCGGCGGTGCGGCGGTACTCGGCGTTGATGCGCTGGGCTTCTTCGAGCTGGTCCTCGAGGATGACGATGCGGCAGGCGGCCTCGATGGGGGTGCCCTGGTCGACGAGTTCGCGGGCGCGCGCGGCGATGCGCAGCTGGTAGCGGGAGTAGCGGCGGTGGCCGCCCGCGGAGCGGAGCGGGGTGATGAGGCGGGCCTCCCCGATGGCACGGAGGAAGCCTTGGGTGGTGCCGAGCATCTCGGCGGCCCGGCCCATGGTGTAGGCGGGGTAGTCGTCGTCGTCGAGACGGCCGAACGAGTCGTCTGCTGTCATTGAACCTCTCTCATTGCACGCGTGGAGGGGCCCTGGTGCCAATGGCACCAGGGCCCCGAAGGAACTGCTACACCATCCGCCGGCCCTGATACTGCGCCGGACTACTCGTTCCGCAGGCCCACCCGGGAGAGGAGGGGGCATGCGGGGATCGCGGTTGCTTGACCGGAGACCACCTCACTGTCGATGTTCTGCGGTACCCGGGCTCACGACTTCCGCCCGGGCGATCCTGATGGCGCCTCGCTCCTCCGTTCTTTCCTCTGGATCAATCTCTTGCTCTCACCCTGTACTGCTCGTGGCCTGTCACAGCGCCACTCTTCGGCAGTCAGCCCCGTCGCCCGTCCTGCATCTGCTCCGGCTTGGAACCCCACTGCCGAACCTCCCGGTGCGCGCGCCCGCAGCCGACGCCTTCACCGAGGTGCTGCTCACTGACTCCACTGCTGGGTACCGCGAACTGCACATTCCGAACTGCGGTACTGCTCACGGCGGCCCCTGATCACCGCGGGCCACCCGGTCCGGTCGCCAGCCCCGTCGCCGTCCCACAACAACCCTGGCTTCGGAACTCCACCACCGAACCGCCCTGCGAACTACACCTACGGGTACTGCTGGCCGACAGTACGTCTCTGCCAGGCCCCGTCGATCTCGGCTACGAGAGAAACCATAGCCACGCCACCGCTCGATGTCTACTCCCGCCACCACAGATTTTTATGTGTGTGACGGCGAGGTAATCGACTCGAACGCTGAGGCGATGAGAGAAGGGCCGTCGAGCGGCTCGAAGACCGCGGGCAGGCTGGAAGCCGGGCGGGCGCGGTTCGTGGCGGCCGCGCATCGAGATCTCCGACGACCTGTCGAGGTCGTGACGGTGCGCATCCGCGTGGTCCCGTGCTGTCGCCCGTGACGGACCGCGCATCCCTGCGTCAGGTCGACCAGACAACCCTGCCATTGTGCACGATGACCACCTTGGCGTCGGCCCGGAAGACCAGCTGGGCGCCGCCGTAGTCGTGGGTCCGGGAAGCCCAGATCGGGCGGTCGTCGCCGTTGTGGATGACGAGGTTGCCGTCGGGCTGGAAGATCGCCCGGTGGTTGGCGCCGAAGGTCATGGCCGCCCAGATGGGCTTGCCCAGCTCGTTGAGCACGACCAGGTTGCCGTCGGCCTGCATGACCATACGGATGCGGTTCGTGGTCCAGGCCTGGTTGACCTCCAGGACGCTGGGCGCGGAGACGGTCACCGTGCTCCAGACCGGCTTCGGGGCCGCCTTGGGCTTCGGCTTGGACGTGGCTGTGGGCTTCTTCTCGGCCGGGCTGCTCGTCCTGGGCTCCGGCGCGGGTGCGGCGGGCTCGGGGACCGTGGCCTTCGGTATGCCGACCGCTTTCGGCTTCTTCGTGCTCGGGGAGGGGCTGGGCTTCCCGGCCACGTAGTCCTCGAGGGCCGCGGGGGCGGAGTTCGGGTTGAGGACGGTGTCGGCACCCCCCGCCACAGGTCGCATGGGAGTGCTGTCCTGCCCCTTGTCGTTGGCGCTGCCGACCAGCAGCAGGGGTATGGCGACCAGGGCGGCGCCGACGAAAGCGGCCCCCGCCAGGACGGGCGTGCGGGGGCGTCCGCCGTCGACGCCGGTGGTGGTCCTGGTGCTCGGCGCCGTCCCGGCGGCCGTCGCCACGCCTGCGCCCTCCTCGGTCGCCTCGGAGGTCCTGGCTGCGGCCGCGGGCGCGGCGGCGGTCTCCCCGGCCGGGGCGGTGACGGACTCCGCCTCGGGAGCGGGGGCCGAAGCGGCGGCCTGGCTCGGCGTCTCCTCGGCCGGCGCGGAGGCCGGGGCCGGAGACCCGGTCTCCTGCGCGCCGGGGGCTGCGGCAGCCGCCGCGTTCGCGCCGGGGCTGGGGTGCTGGGGGGACATGTCGGTTACTCCTTCGTGGCGGAGCTGTCGATGGGCAGAGGCCTGGCCGGATGAAAGCCTGTGAAGCTGCGGGTGCCGGCGCGTACCGCGTCGGGGGTGGGCCGGCCCGGCCCGGTCCTCGCCGTCGAACTCCCCGCGTGACCCGGCACGGTGGCGGCCTGTGGCCGATCCGACGCCTTCCGAGCTGCGAGGCGTCTTCCGACGGCCTCGCCCGGACCGAAGGCGCCGCACGTCGAAGGGGCCGATGGCGTACCCAACGTAGCCCGTCGTGCGGACGACGGCCGTTCCCGCGTCCCGAACGCCTCCGTCGCTTTGTCCTCCCACGCCTCACTGCTCCCGGAAAGTCCTCGGTTCGGGCAGCGAAACGGGCGCGCGGGCGCCCGAAACGGCTCTTCCGCGAAGTCCCACGGACAGCAGTCGTATGACATCCTGTTGGCTCCCCGATCTGATCGGCATCGGCGTGCGAGCGCACGCCGTTCGGCACCTGAGAGTGCTTACAGACCCAAGAGTTCAGGTGGAGATGCGGCCCGGAGAACGGCAAGAGGGCTTGAACGAAGTCCCGTTCGCCATCCCTGACACCGCCGGCCCCGGGTCACCCGACCCCGGCGTACCGGAGGCCGTGAAGGCCGCTGCCCGCAGGGCGCCGGGGCACTGGGTCGGAGTGGTGGACCCGGAGTGGACCGAGGAGCGTACGCCGCCCGAGTGGGCGGTGCTGGGGGAGTGGCAGTCGGACGAGAGCGGGAGCGTGGGGGAGTACCGGGCCAATCCGGTGTACCGGCCCTCGGCGCGCGTGCTCGGCTGGCCGGAGCCCACCGACCCGGTGGACGCCGCGGCGCAGCGTGCCGCCACCGGATACGGCTCGGTGGAGGAGGCGCTCGCGGCGCTCGCGGAGGCGGACGTCACCGTGGTGCGCGGGCCGGACGGCGGGCCGCTCACGGCCGCCGGGCGGGACGGGGCGCCGGTGGTCCTGCTGTTCACCTCGCCCACCCATGAGTTCATGTCCGCGGCACTTCACCATGACACGTTGTCGGTACGGGAACTGGCCCACTCACTGAGAGGTCCCGGCACCATGCTGATGGTCAACGCCGGGGCCGCGGCTCCGCTGCTCGTCCCGGCGGACAGCCTTCCCGGCCCGGTACGCACCGCGGGGCAGGACGGTTCCGCCGCCCCAGCCGCCACGCCGGTCCGTACGGGCACCGCGGCAGCGGCCCCTTCGGACCGGACCGACAGCACATCTGAACCCCGGCCCCACACCACAGGGAGGACCCCATGACGCGTTCGTCCCAGCAATCCCCCGCCTCCCCGGAGGCTCGCGCGGAGTCCTCTTCCGGGGGCGAGGAGGCGGCCGCGAGCGCCGTGACCGGCACCGCCGCCGCGCCCGCCGCCGCTGCCGAGCCCGCAGAGGCGAAGGGCGGGGCAGCGGCGGCAACGGCCGGCACGCAGGCCCCGGAGGCCGAGAAGGAATCCGGAACGGCCGAGAAGAAGCCCGGAGAGGACGGGGGCGAACCCGTAGAGGGCCGGACCACCGAGCCCGATTCCGGCGCCCGGTCCGAGGCCGACCCCGGTGCCGCAGCCGCCGCGCAGAGCCGGCTGCCCGCGCTCGTGCGGACCATGACCGCGACCGCGATCGGCCGGCCGCAGCAGCAGGACGGGCCGGTGGGCAGGCCGGGCAAGGCGGTACTGGCCGGGGCGGCGGTCGCGGGGGCTCTCCTCGTGTCGGTGCCGTTCCTGGTACTCGCCGGGAACGACGACAAGGGCCCCGAGCAGCCGTCGGTGGCGGCGGCGGGGACCGTGCTCGACGGGAGCGGGCAGGAGGCGCCGGGCGACTTCGCGGTGACCGCGCCCGAGTCCGGTTCCCCGGCCGACGGCAAGAAGAAGGCCACCGTCCAGCCGGCGCCCGAGAAGCCGGTGCAGAAGGTCCCGGCGCCCGACACGGCCAAGGACGAGCCGAAGAAGGCGGCCGCCGGTCCGGAGGCCCGGCCGAAGCAGCAGAGTGAGGAGAAGAAGGAGGAGGCGGCCGGCAGCCCGGAGAGGCAGGCCGTGAAGGCCGCTCCTGGCGTCACCCTCAGTTCCCCCGTCTCCTTCCGCAGTCATCTCTCGGGCCGCTGCATCGACGTACCCAACCACGATTTCAGCGACGGCAAGGCGCTGCACGTGTGGGACTGCAACAACGCCCCCGCGCAGAAGTGGCAGTTCGCCTCCGACGGCACCATCCGCATCCAGGGCAAGTGCCTGGACGTGGCGAACGCGAACTTCAGCGACGGCACCCCCATCCAGATCGCCTGGTGCAACGGCAACGCCGCCCAGAAGTTCGCCCTGAACGGCGCCCACGATCTGGTCAACACCGTCGTCGGCATGTGCGTCGACATCGCGGGCGCCAACCGGAACAGCGGGGCACAGCTGCAGCTGTTGCACTGTTCGGGCAACGCCGCCCAGAAGTGGAGCACCTGACCGCAGCGCCTCGACGCAGGGAACACCGCTCCCGGATCCCGCACGCACCGGGGACGAGGCATGATGGCATCGTCGGCTCGCCGACACGCGCCCCCGGCGATTGGGGGAGTCCGCAGAAGACGCCGCCGTAGCAAGGAGGTTGGTGCGTGTCGCGCCAGGTACTGTCGGTCGGCCCCGCTGACCGCTTCTCGACGATCGGTGAGGCACTCGCCGCAGCCCGTACGGGGGCGCTCATCAGCGTCCGGCCCGGGACCTACGCCGAGAACCTGGTGATCCACACCAGGGTCACCCTCACCGCCGCCGAGGGGCGGGGCACGGTGGAGATCCGGCCGCGGTCGGGCAGCGTGGTCGCGCTGCGCGCCGACGCCGTGATGCTCTCCGAACTGACCCTGCGCGGCGGCGACGCCGAGCTGCCGGCCGTGGACGTGCGGCGCGGGCAGGCCGCGTTCGACGGCTGCGAGATCGTCGGCGCGGCCTGGACCGCGATGCTGGCCGGAGGGACGGGCTCCCTCGCGCTGCGGAACTGCAGGGTGAGCAACCCGCAGGGCGCCGGCATCGTGGTGACCTCCACCACACCCACCACCGTGGAGTCCTGCACGCTCGAACACCTGGGCACCAGCGGTCTGGTCCTCGCCGAGCAGGGCGAGGCACGCATCCGTGACTGCACGGTGCGCGATGCCCGCGGCAACGGTCTGCTCGCCAACGGCGAGAGCCGCGGCAGTGTCGAGGACTGCGACATCTCCTCCACCGACAAGCCCTCCATCGCCCTGGAACAGAACTGCGCCGTCTCGGTGACCCGCACCGTGGTGCACGACACCAGCACCGGCGTGCACCTGAGCAGCACGGGCCGCACGACGCTGGAGGACGTCCGTGTCACCGGCGCGTCCGGGAACGGGATCGCGCTGGCCGGGGGCACCGACCCGGTGCTGCGCCGCTGCCGCGTCTCGCGCGCCCGCGGCAACGGCGTACTGGTCACCGACCGGTCGCGCGGCACCTTCGAGGACTGCTGGGTGGACGGCGCGCAGGGCGCGGCGCTGCGGGTCGCCGGGGCCGCCTCCCCGGCGCTGACCGGCCTCACGGTCCGCGACTGCGACGGGGCCGGGCTGCTCCTGGAGGAGGACTCGGCGCCGGAACTGGACCGCCTGGAGGTGATCGGCGGCTCGCCCGCGATCGCGGTGCTGGGCGGGGCCAACCCGCTGCTGCGCCGGGCCCGGCTGGTGGAGCCCTCCGGCGACGGCATCGCGGTCACCAGGGACGCCCGGGGCCGCGTCGAGGACTGCGAGATCGTCCGGCCGAAGGGCGCGGGTGTACGCGTGGCCTCCGGCAGCACCCTCTACCTGGCCGGCGGAGGGGTCTCCGACACCGTCACCAGCGGCCTGGTCGTGGAGGACGGCGGCAACGTCACCGTCCGCGACTTCCGCGTCGAGATCTCCGGCGAGGAGGGCGTGGTGGTCGCCGCGGGCGGTGAGCTGACCGCCAACCGCACCACGGTGCACGCCGCCAAGGGCCACGGCTACCTGCTCCAGGAAGGCGCGCTCGCCTCGCTCAGCGGCTGCGAGGCCACCGGCGGCACCCAGGACGGCTTCCGGGTGGAGTCCACCGCGCCGGTCTCGCTCGTCAACTGCCTCGCCCGGGAGAACGAGGGTGGTGGCCTGGTGCAGACCGCGCCCGGCGAACGGCTCGCCGTGGAGGGCCTGAACAGCACAGGCAACGGCAAGCGGGACGCCTGGGGCACGGGCAGCGCCGAGAACACCGACCCGGCCGGGTCCGGCGCCGCGGACGGGCCTTCGCCGGACCGCGCGGACGGACCGCTCGGCGCCCTCAACGCGCTGATCGGTCTGGAGAACGTCAAGCAGCAGGTGCGCACCCTGGTCAACCTGACCCAGCTCGCCCAGCGCCGCGAGCAACTCGGCATGTCCGCCCCGCCGATGAGCAGACACCTCGTCTTCGCCGGCCCGCCCGGCACCGGCAAGACCACGGTCGCCCGCCTCTACGGCGCGATCCTGGCCGAACTGGGCTCGCTGCGCAGCGGGCACCTGGTCGAGGTCTCACGCGCCGACCTGGTCGCGCAGATCGTCGGTGGCACCGCCATCAAGACCACCGAGACCTTCCAGCGGGCGCTCGGCGGCGTCCTGTTCATCGACGAGGCGTACACGCTCACCTCCGACAGCGGCAACGGCGGTGCCGACTTCGGCCGGGAGTCGGTGGACACGCTGCTGAAACTGATGGAGGACCACCGCGACGACGTGGTGGTGGTCGCGGCCGGTTACTCACGCGAGATGGACTCCTTCCTCGGCTCCAACCCGGGCCTGGCCTCCCGCTTCTCGCGGACCGTCGAGTTCGAGAACTACTCGGTGCCCGACCTGGTCGCGATCATGGAGAGCATGTGCGCCCAGCACCAGTACGAGCTGGGCGAGGGCACCGCGGCGGCTCTGGCCGCGCACTTCGAGGCCATGCCGCGGGACGCCGGCTTCGGTAACGGCCGTGCCGCGCGCGGGGTGTTCGAGGAGATGGTGGACAGACAGGCGGTCCGGCTCTCCGAGCAGGCGCAGGTCGGTGAGCGCGATCTGCGCCTGCTGCTGCCCGAGGACGTATCCGCCACCGCGGCCGCCACCGCCGCCGGTCCCGCCGGGCCGGACGACGACCCGCTGACCCGCCTCGGCGACATGATCGGTCTGTCCGAGGTGAAGCGCGAAGTCGCGGATCTGGTCAACCTCATCACCACGGCCCGGCACCGTGCCGCTGCCGGGCTGCCGGTCCCCTCGCTCAGCAACCATCTGGTCTTCACGGGCCCGCCCGGTACCGGCAAGACCACCGTCGCCCGCCTCTACGGGGAGGTCCTGACCCAGCTGGGCGTCCTCGACCGGGGCCAGCTGGTCGAGGCGGCCCGCGCCGACCTGGTCGGCCGCTATATCGGCCACACCGCACAGCTGACCCGCGAGGTCTTCGAGCGAGCCCGCGGCGGCGTGCTGTTCATCGACGAGGCGTACACCCTCACCCCGCGCGGCGGTGGCGCCGACTTCGGCCAGGAGGCGGTGGACACCCTGCTGAAGCTGATGGAGGACCATCGCGACGAGGTGGTCGTCATCGTCGCCGGCTACACCGACGAGATGGAGCGCTTCCTCGCCTCCAACCCGGGCCTCTCCTCACGCTTCCCGCGACGGATCGCCTTCGCCGACTACTCCTCGGAGGAACTGGTCACCATCGTGCGCACCCAGGCCGCGAACATGGGCTACGAGTGCGGACCCGGCACCGGCCCGCTGCTCAAGGAGTACTTCGACGCGCTGCCCCGGGACCGCTCCTTCGGCAACGCCAGGCTGGCCCGTCAGGTGGTCGAATCGATGGTCACCCGCCAAGCGGGACGGCTCAGCTCGGTGGCCGCGCCCACCCTGGACGACCTGCGCGTCCTCCTCCCCGCCGATGTCACGGCCGCCGCACCGAAGGTGGCACCCCGATGAGGCCTCCCGCCCGCGGGGCCGCCCGCCTGCTGTCCGGTGCCGGCCTCGCTGCCGCACTGCTGCTGCCCACGGCCGTGCCGGCACAGGCGGCGCCCCCCTCGCGCATCCCCGCGGCCGACGGGAAGAAGGGCCAGGAGCTGCCCGGCATGCCCTCCGCCCTCGACCCCGAGGCCGACGAGGTGGCCTGTACCCCCGCCTCCCGCGAGAAGGCGAAGAAGCAGGACTGGTCGCGTCAGCGCCTCGACCTGGACCGGCTGCACCAGCACAGCACCGGGGCGGGCGTGACCGTCGCGCTGATCGGCACCGGTGTCGATCCCGACGCGGCCGGCCTCCGTGGCCGGGTCACCGCTCCGGGTACGGCCGGAGACGACTGCGTCGGGCACGGTACGTTCCTGGCCGGGCTGATCGCCGGGACCGGAGGGGACAGTCCCCGTCTCGCCGGGGTCGCCCCGGGCGCGAAGATCCTGGCCCTGCGCGGCACCGACCGGCGCGGGCAGCCGAGCTCCGCCCTCGTCGTGGAGGCGCTGCGTGCGGCGACCGAGGCCCGGGCCGCAGTGATCGCGGTCGCGGTGGCCCTGCCACGCCAGGACCCGGCGCTGAGCGGCGCGGTCGCAGAGGCCCGCCGCACGGGCGCGGTGGTGGTCGCCGCGGCCACCCCGGACCCGCCGGCCCGGGGCGACAGGGACGAGATCCCGTCCCGCACCTACTGGCCGGCCGGTGAATCCGGCGTCCTCTCGGTCGCCGACATGCTTCCCGGCGGCGCCCGCCCGGACGGCTCCCTGCCCACCGGCGGCATCGACCTCGCCGCCCCGGGCGCCGGAGTCGTCTCCGGCGGCCCGCGCGGCGAGGGCCACTACCTCGGCGGCGGCGTCCCGGTGGCCACCGCCTACGCCGCGGGTGCCGCCGCGGCCGTCCGCGCCGCCCACCCCGACGAGACGCCCGACGAGGTCATCCGCCGTCTGACCGCCACCGCCTACCCCGCCGACATCCCCCAGCTGGACGCCTACGCCGCCGTCACCACGGTCCTCGGAGACCCCGCCCCGGCCGCCGGCGCGGAGCGCGCCGCTGATCCCGTGACCGTCCGCGACACCGCCGCCGCCGACCGGGCCACCGGCAGGGCCACCCTCTTCGTCCTGTTCGGCTCCGCCGGCGTCCTCGCCGTCCTCTGGGCCGGTTTCGCCCTCACCCGGGCCCGCGCCCGGGGGTGGCGTCCGGCGGGAGCGGCCGGAGCAGCGACCGAATGAGCTGACGTGATGACGACGACACCCTCCTGAGCGTTCCTCAGGAGGGTGTCGTTCTCGCGTTCTCTCAGTCCTGCCGGCCCTGGCTCTCCTCCACCAGCGCCGTCTGCATCAGTCGCGGCCGGCGGCGGGCGATGTGAAGGGCCCGGCCCGGGGGGAGGTTGAGGGGTTTCGCGTCGCCGAAGAGACGGCCTTCGGTGGGCGGGCAGGACAGCAGGACGGCGGGGTTGTTGGCCTCGTCGAGCCGGCGGATGAGCCCGTCGCTGAGACCGCGGCCGGCGCCCATGGCGCTGCGGGCGACGACCACGTGCAGCCCCATCTCGAAGCCGAGGGTCAGATTCTCGAAGAGTGGTTCGAACGGGCTCTGGAAGGAGTTGCCGGAGACCATGTCGTAGTCGTCGACCAGGATGAACAGACGCGGTCCGGTCCACCAGTCGCACCGGCGCATACGGGCGGGGGCGATGTCCGCGCCGGGGACGCGGGCCTTCATCGCGCGGGCCGCGCCCTCGATGGTCTCCTTGAGGTTGTCCAGGGAGATCACGTGCCCGATGCGGTACTCCTCGGGGACGGCGTCCACCAGAGTGCGGCGGTAGTCCACCGCGATGATCTTCGCCTCCTCCGGGGTGTAGCGGTCGGTGATGCCCCTGGCCATCCGGCGCAGCAGGTTGGTCTTGCCGCTCTCGGTGTCGCCGACCACGATCAGGTGCGGAGTACGGCTGAAGTCGTGCCAGACCGGTTCCAGGGCGTCCTGGTCGATGCCGAGCGCGAGCCGCATGCCGCCTCCCTCGGTGGACTCGGGCGCGGGGAGATCGGCGAGCGGGAGCCGGTGCGGCAGCATCCGGACCTGCGGTGCGGCCGCGCCGGACCAGTGCCGGGCGATCTCGGCGACCAGGTGGGCGACGCCCTCGCCCAGGTCGTCGAGGGAGCCGCTGCCGTCGAGACGGGGCAGGCCCGCCAGGAAGTGCATCTTGCTGTCGGCGGTGATGCCGCGGCCCCCGCTGCGCGGCACGGAACGGGCCTTGCGGGTGTCGATCTCGGAGTCCATGGGGTCACCCATCCGCAGTTCGAGGCGGGTGGCGGCCTGGTCACGGACCTGGGCGGACAGCTCCACCCAGCGGGTGGTGGTGATGATCAGGTGGATGCCGTAGTTGAGTCCGCGGGCGGCGAGTTCGTTGAACTTCGGGATCAGGTCGTCGTAGTCCTGACGGACCGTGGACCAGCCGTCGACCACCATGAACACGTCACCGAACGGCTCGTCGGGGAACTCCCCGGCGGCCCGGCGGCGGCGGTAGGACTGCATGGAGTCCAGGGTGTGGTCCACGAAGAACTGCTCGCGGCGGGCGAGCAGCGTCATCACCTCGGCGACGGCCCGGTGCACCCGCTCCGGGTTGAGCCGCGCCGCGACGCCGCCGACGTGCGGTAGGGCGGCGAGCTGCGAGAGGCCGCCGCCGCCGAAGTCGAGGCAGTAGAACTGGATCTCGGCCGGGGTGTGCGTGAGGGCGAGGGCGGCGATCAGCGTGCGGGCGAGCGTGGACTTGCCGCTCTGCGAACCGCCCGCGACGGCGATGTGGCCGCCGGCCCCCGAGAGGTCCACGACCAGCGGGTCGCGGCGCTGCTCGAAGGGCTTGTCCACGAGGCCGACCGGGACCCGGAGCCTGCCGGTGCCGGACCAGCCGGCGGCGGTCAGGCCGCGCTCCGGATCGGGAGCGATGCCGGGCAGCAGGACGTCCAGCGGAGAGGGTTCGTCCAGCGGCGGCAGCCACACCTGGTGGGCGGCGGGGCCGGAGCCGCGCAGCCGGTCGAGGGCCACGTCGAGCAGGGCCTCCTCGTCGCCCGCCTCCTCCGTCTCCGGCTCCGGCTCGGTGGCGGGGTCCAGGGTGCGCGGCACCACCCACGTGCTGGTCCACGGCACCACCTGGCTGGCCACCCGGGCCTGGACCACCGCGCCGGTGCGGCGCCGGTACGTGCCGGAGGAGTAGGCGGCGCGGAACCGGGTCAGGGCCTCCACACCGGACTTCAGATAGCCGCTGCCGGGCTGGGCCGGCAGCTCGTAGGCGTCCGGAACACCGAGCACGCCGCGGCTCTCCATGGCGGAGAAGGTACGCAGGCCGATGCGGTACGACAGGTGGCTCTCGAGCTGGTGCATACGGCCCTCGTCCAGGCGCTGCGAGGCGAGCAGCAGATGCACCCCGAGGGAACGGCCGAGGCGGCCGATCATCACGAACAGGTCCATGAACTCCCGGTGCGCGGACAGCAGCTCGCTGAACTCGTCGACCACCACGAACAGGCTGGGCAGCGGGGTGAGGTCCGTTCCCCCGGCGCGGGCACGCTCGTACTCCAGGGCGGAGGTGTAGTTGCCGGCGGAGCGCAGCAGCTCCTGCCGGCGGATGAGTTCACCGTGCAGGGCGTCCTGCATACGCTCGACCAGGGCGACTTCGTCGGCGAGGTTGGTGATGACGGCCGAGGTGTGCGGGAGTTCCTCCAGGCCGAGGAAGGTGGCGCCGCCCTTGAAGTCGACCAGGATGAAGTTGAGCGTCTCGGAGGAGTTGGTCAGGGCGAGGCCGAGGACGAGGGTGCGCAGGAGCTCGCTCTTGCCGGAGCCGGTGGCACCGATGAGCATGCCGTGCGGGCCCATCCCGCCCTGTGCGGACTCCTTGATGTCGAGATCCACCGGCCGGCCGTCGACGCCGACCGCGATCGGTACCCGCAGCCGGGTGGAGCCGGTGTGCCGGTTGAAGAGGGTGTGCGGGTCGTGCCGGTGCAGGTCGGGGATGCCGAGCAGCGTGGTCAGCTCGACGTCGGTGTCCATCGGCTGTGCGATGTCGGTGGCCAGGCTCATCCGGCGGGGGGTGAGCAGCCGGGCCAGTGACTCCGCGCCGAGGAGGCCGAGCCGGTCGGGCAGGCCGAGCGGCACGGAGCGCTCCTTGCGGCTGCGGTCGGTGCGCACCAGGCTCACCTGGTCGGGGCCGACGGTCAGCCGCAGAGTGTTGCGGCCGGGGCGCCAGCGCAGCGCCCCGGATATGTCGAGAGCCAGGGCGTTGCGGTAGCCGTGTCCCTCCCAGCGGTGGCCCTCGGGGACGGTGACGCCGTCCAGGACGACGATCGTGTAGGGCTCGTCGCGGCCGGGACGGGCCTCCGGGTCGAAGCCGGGGCGCTCGGCGAACTCCACGCCGAGCAGGTCGTCGAGCTCGGTGAGGTCGGCGGTGATCCGGCGCGCCTGGCCGGCGCCGTCCTCCTCGAACGGGTCCAGCGTGTGCGGGAGCCACTTGACCCATTCCCAGTCGGGCCGCCGCTCGTCGCTGACGCAGAGAGCGATCCACAGCTCCTCGGGCGCGTGGAACACCGCGAGCTGCCCGAGCACGGCGCGCACCAGGGCGCGTACCGCTTCGGTGCCGGGGCCCTCACCCCGGCCCTCGCCGTCCTCCCCCGACGGCGAGGTGCCCGGCTCGGCGGGGTCCGGTGTGTCCTCGGGGCGCAGCAGGATCCGGGCCGAGGAACGCAGGTAGAGGCCGAGGGGCTGTCCGGGGATGGTGGAGTAGGCGCGGACGAAGCGGCGCAGGGCATGCGCGCAGAGGGGTTCGAGGTCCTCCACCGGACGGGTGGAGACCGGGTTCAGGGTCAGGGCGAGCTGCTGCTCGCCGACCGCGAGCCGGACCTCGCCGAAGTCCTCGTCGGCAGGGCGGCGTTCCCACAGCCGTGAGGTGCGGGCCAGCGAGCGGAGCGACGCGGGCTCCGGGTGGCGCCAGGCGAGCGCCCGCTGCTGTTCCGCGATGGTGGTGCGGACCCGCTTGCGGATCTGCGCCAGGTAGCGCAGATAGTCGCGGCGTTCGCCCTTCAGGCGCTGCTTGCGCTCGCTGGAGCGGCGCATCAGCTGACCGAGCAGCATGGCACCGGCGGAGAGGGCCATGACGCCCATCGCCAGATACATGAAGACGCCGTTCCCTCCGCCGGGACGCAGGAACATCAGCATCATCGACACCGACATCAGCGCCATCGGCAGATAGGTCCAGATCGCCGAGGTGTCGGGCACCGTCTCGGCGAGGACCGGCGGCTCCTGGAGGGTCAATTGCCCTTCGGGCATCTCCGGCCCGCGCCTGCGGGCCGGGCGGCGAAACAGCACGACACTCAAGGGAACAGAACCTCCGGTTCACTGACTTTCCGGCCCGCACCGAAATTCCGGCGCACCCGGTGGTGGAAAAGGCCGCACCGCGCTGATTCTCCGGGTCCCGCGTGACACACGGTGAACGCCGGATGAATGTCTCGAGCGGATGGCGGGGGGCGGTCAACTTCCGTGATGGCCAACCACATACCGGATAAATGGAGTCCGGTCCGCAGCACGACCCGGTGGTCGTAGGCAGTAGTGTGCATTCACGGAACGCGACCTGTCCACGCGGGAGTGGTCGTCGCCGGCCCGCGGACGCACATTCCGTGCCCGGCCCCCCGGTTCGCGGTCGGACGGACCTTCCGTACTGTTCGCACATCCCCTCTCGCGGGGGAAGTCCTCCTGTCAAAGCCTTCCGGAAGACGAGAGTTCAGCTGATGACCGACAGCGCGGTGGCCGAATCGTGCCGCCTGACCGTACGTGCACCGAGCGTCAGCATCGATCTGGCGGTGCCCGCCGACGTGCCGGTCGCCGATCTGCTGCCCACACTGCTGCGTTACGTCGGCGAGGAGGCCGAGGAGGCCGGACTCGACCACGCGGGCTGGGTACTGCAGCGCCTGGGCGACGCCCCGCTCGACGAGGAGACCACCCTGGCCCGCGCCGGCCTGGCCGACGGCGCCGTGCTCTACCTGCGCCCGCACACCGAGGCGCTGCCCGAGGCACGCCTGGACGACCTGGTGGACGGGATAGCCGAGACCGTGGGCCGACGGCTGCACACCTGGCACGCCGGGGCGGCCCGCGGTCTGCTGGTGGGCACCGCGGTGGCGACCGTGGCGGTCGCCCTCCTGTTGGTGTTCCGGCCGGGGGTGACGACCGGCTCGGGCGCCTCCCGGGCGGCCTGTGCGGCCCTCGTCGGGCTGCTCATGCTCGCCGGCGCGGGCTCCGCCAGCCGCGCTGTCGGCGACCGCGTCTCCGCGACCGCGCTCGGCCTGCTGGTCGCACCCTGCCTGGCGCTGGTCGGCTGGGTGCTGCCCGGCGGCGACCTGGCCGGCCCCGACGCGGAACAGGTCGCGGGCGCCCGGCTCCTGGCGGCGGGCGCCGCGGGCGCGGGCGGCGCCGTCCTCGCGCTCGCCGCCACCGCGGTCGGCGCCCCGGCCCTGCTGGCCACCGCGATGGTCTCGGTGGCCACCGCGATAGCCGGGGCCCTGATGGGGTACACGGGCCTGGGCGTGCCCGCCGCCGTGGCGCTGGTGGCCACGGTGGTCACGCTCGCCGCCGGGGCGGTGGCACCCTTCGCCTTCAAACTGGCCGGGATGCGGATGCCGGCGCTGCCGTCGACCGCCGGCCAGCTCCAGGAGGGCATCGACCCCTACGCGGGCGACGAGGTCGCCGAACGTACCGAACTGGCCGGACGCTGGGTCACCGCGCTCTTCGCCGCCACCGGCACCATCGCTGCGGCCGCCCTGGTGGTCCTCGCCGAGAACCCCGACCTGCCCGAGGTGCTGACCGGGCTCTCGCTGAGCCTCCTGCTGCTCCTGCACTGCCGCGGCCTGGTGCACATCGGACAGCGGCTGACCCTGGCGCTGCCCGGGATCTGGGGGCTGCTGCTGATGGCCCGGGCCTGGGCGGTGGACAGTGACGCGGACGGTCGCGTCGTGGTCTTCGGGGTACTGCTCGCCGCGGCGGCCGGACTGGTGACCGCGTCCTGGACGGTGCCCGGCCGCCGGGTGCTGCCGTACTGGGGCCGTGCGGCGGAGCTGGCGCACACCGGCCTCGCCGTCGCGCTGCTGCCGCTCAGCCTGTGGGTGGCCGGCCTCTTCGGCTGGCTGCGCGGCCTGTTCGGCTGAGCGCAGCCGAACGCCGCTACATGGAGAACGAGTTGAGGAGAGGCTGTGCAGTCCAAGCGCGACCAGGTACAGGCCCACGGATTCATGATGGGCAGGCTCAGCTCGGGCCTGCTGACGGCCGACCCGGACGCTCCGGAGAGCCCGCTGGGACGCACCACCCGGGGCGTGGTCTTCGGCGTACTGGTGACCGTCCTGATCGGCGCGGGTGCCACCGTGTACGGGTTGCTGAGGCCGGGCGGCAACGACGCCTGGCGTGACGCGAGGCATCTGGTGGTCAATCGCGACACCGGTGCCCGGTATCTGTGGACCGGTACCGACGGCGTACTGCACCCGGTACGCAACTACGCCTCGGCGCGGCTGATCGGGGGTTCGGACCTGGCGACCGTGGACGTGGCCACCGCCTCGCTGCGGGACGTCCCCGTGGGGTCCCCGGCCGGCATCCCCGGCGCACCGGACGCCCTGCCGGCACCCGGTCAGCTCGACAAAGGCGCCTGGCACATGTGTGTCACCGGGCCGGACGGGGCGGTGCCCAGCACCTCCGGTGCGGTGACGGGCGCCGGGGTGGAGAAGCCGGGGGCCACCACCGTGGTCGCCGGATCACCCCTGGACTCCCGCGGCGTCGGCGCTGACCGCGGGGTGCTCGTGCGCGGCCCCGACCGCACCGAGTACCTGGTGTGGCGGGGCAGCAGGCTGGCGCTGGACCGCGCCGCCGACGCCCGTAACGCTCTCGGGTACGGCTCCGAGCAGCCCATGCAGGTCTCGGCGGCCTTCCTCGACGCCCTGGCCCCCGGCCCCGCCCTGAAACCGCCCGCGGTTCCGGGGCGCGGCGAGGAGGGCCCGGTGCTCGGCGGTGAAGCCAGCCGGATCGGCCAGCTGTTCAAGGTCAGCGTGCCCGGCGGCGGCAGTACGTACCACCTGCTGCGGGAGGACGGCCTGGTGCCGATGACCCGGCTGGGCGCGGCACTGGTGCTGGGCGACCCGGCCACCCAGGAGGACGCCTACCAGGGGCAGTCGCCCGAGGTGCGCGCGGTCGGGGCGGACGCGCTGCGCGAGCACAGGGCGAAGGACTCGGGCACCGCCGGGTCCGCGGACCTGCCGGAGACGCCGCCGGTCCCGCAGCCGGTGCCGCGCGGCAGCGCGCTCTGTGCGCAGGTGGACGGCGACAACGGTGGCGCCCGGATCAAGTCGGTGCTGGTCCCGCTGGCCGAGCTCGCCCCCGTCGCGGTGTCGGAGGGAACCGCTCAGCCGCTGAAGGCGGCCTGTGTCCGGACGGACGCCACGGTGGTACGGCCCGGGCGCGGAGCCCTGGTGAGGGCCCTGCACGCGAGCGGCGCCGCGCACGCGGGGACCACCTACCTGGTAGCGGAGAACGGCGTGAAGTACCGCGTTTCGGCCAAGGACTCCCTGGCTGCGCTCGGCTACGCGGACGGAGACATCAGCTCGGTCCCCGCACCGCTGCTCGCGGCCCTTCCGACCGGTGCCGACCTGGACCCGGCCGCCGCCTCCGGCGCGGCGGAGACCAAGGTCACGGCTCCGCAGTGCGGCGCCGACGCGCGGGCGGAGCAGGGCGGGGGGAAGGGCGCGGAGGACCAGGCGGCCGAGACGGCCACGGAAGGCACGCAGGGCGCAGCCGCCTCCACCTCCTGAATTCCGGCAAACACCCCATACGGCGTCGAAGAAAGTAAAGGGGGAGGGGCGGTCCGGCCTTTGGCCGAACTCCCGTTGCCGGGTACCGATTCCGTGCGGATCGAGCGCGACGAGAAACCTCAGAATTAGCTCAAATCTTTTTCGTGCGACCGCACCCGGGGAGTACTGTCCACGTGCCCGCTTTGCCGGAAACGGACGCACCCGGTGACCGTTTCCGCTATTCGCCCTGTCCGCTTCCCGACCGCATCGTGTCGCGAGGCGGGGAGTTGGCGCCCCGCCGCTCCTCTGCTGCTGCCCCGTCGGCCGGTCGCGCGGGCCGCGTTCATTTCGCGGAAACCTTTGGACAACTCCATTGCCATGTAAGGATTCTGCCGAGCTGACCTATGCTCAAATCTTCCCTGCATACGTTGCGCCGGACGGTGGATTCTCTTTAGCCTCAACGGGCAACGGTGCGAGGAGACTCGCCTGAACGAAGGGAGCGTGACATGGCGGACGGTTCCGGCAGGAAAGCGGACTATGCCAAGGGCTTGGGAGGTGTCTCCTCCCTGGAGTCGGCCCGGACCGCGGTCGAGAAGATCCAGAACAACGTGGCCGAGATCGCGGCGCGTTCGGGTGTCGGCGGTGACGAGGGCCAGGCTCTGCTGAAGCTCTTCCGCAGCTGGAACGCCGAGGCGCAGAAGGTCGTCGTCCAGGTCAGCAAGATGATCGACGCGCTCCAGGAGAACGTGACCTCGGCCGACCGCCTGGCGAAGGAGAACCAGGACCTGACCGAGGTGCTCAACAGCAAGACCAGCCAGGGCGTCTTCGAAGCGCTGCGCTGACCCACCCCCAGCGGCACCCGGCCCCCTTCGGGCAGGCCGGCACCGTGAGCTTCCCGGGCCTCGACGCCCGGCCCCCCGAGAGGAGACGTCATGGCCGACGGCATCATCGATGTGCAGTACTCCACGGTCCGGAACGCGATTGAGGAGCTGAAGGGTCAGACCCAGCAGATCATCACGACCCTCAACAACCTGGAGGACGAGCTGAAGCCGCTCGTGATGTCCTGGGAGGGTGACGACCAGGCCATGTACCGCGGAGTCCAGGCGGAGTGGGACCAGGCCACCAAGAACATGGCCCTGCTCCTCGGCGACAGCGGTGAGCTGGTCCAGAGCATCCACGACAACCACTCACGCGACGAGCGCAGGAGCGCCGACAACTGGGGCAATGTGCGTGCTCGCTGAGGTCTTCCGTCCGGATCACGCCGGGGCACCCGTGCCCGCCCCGGCATGATCCGGACGTCAGGCCCCTGGGGCCGGCCGGATTCCTCTTCGTCCGGCCGGCCCGCATCCCGTCCGGTACCGAACGGCAGGAGGACGTCCCATGGCCGGTGAGAAGGCCGACGTCAAGCATTTCGACCTCAAGCAGATGGAGAGCTTCCGGGACAACGAGGTGCAGCCGGTGTACACCGCCGCGAAGAAGCACCGTGAGGACGGCGACGGGACCCACATCCGGCCGCTCGGTCACCTCGTCGACGGGCACACCACCCCGGACAACCTCGAACAGGGGCAGCAGCTCCTGCGCATCGGCAAGATGGCCACCGGGACGCTGGTCTCGGGGCCGAAGCTGATCGAGGGCGTCCGTACCGCGGCCGAGGCGATCGACAAGCTGCTGGGCGACCAGATGGACTTGTTCAAGGAGTTGAAGGAGGCGCTCACCGACACCATCGAGGACGCCAACGACACCAAGGACAAGAACCTGAACGCGATCGACGCCCAGACGCTGCTGCAGACCTTCGGCGAGGTCGATACGCTCACCAGCGGATCGCCGGAGACAGGCGACACCTGATCCCGCGCCGCGCGTGCCGGCCCGTACCTCGGCCGCCCGGCGCGCTCGCGTAGAAGACATCCGGCTGCACACCCGCACGACGAGGCCGTGTGCCGACACGGACGACAACCGACCAGAAAGGGCGCCCGGTGGCCGATCGGTACGATCCCAACTCCGTCGCCAACCTCGACAAGTTCGACAACGCCGGCGACCCGTCGACCGATACCTGGGCCACTCTGGTCACCCACATCACCGGCTATCCGGTGCCGGACCGGAGCACCGTCTTCGACACCCTTCGGTCCGACCACGGCGGCAAGCTCTTCCGGATGGGCATCAAGGAGCGCAGCCTCAGCCTGCTCGTCAAGGACTCCGGCTTCCTGACGAACAAGGGCGAGGACTACGACATCTGGTTCTTCGACAGCGGCAAGAAGCGGTCGATCATGCAGGCCCGGATCGTCTTCGAGGGCCGCGTGAAGGTCGGGGACGAGGTCATCTTCGCGAGTCCCGGCTCCGACAACGTCCACGATGCGCAGGTCCGTGAGGGCAACGAGTTCACGGACTACCACAAGGACAAGTTCAGCACCATCCCGCTGGCCCGGTACATGAACGGGCCGCGGGCGGCGCTCCTCGAGCTGCTGGGCGGCAGCACCCAGGACGCCCGGTTCAGTAACCTGGGCGTGCCCGCGGCTGACGCGGTGGACCTGAAATCCTTCACGACCACCGGTCAGTCCTTCGACTACGCGGCGAAGTTCTTCAGGGACCACGCGGTGGTGCTGAAGGACTGGGAGGACCGGTTCGGCCGGGACGACGCCAGCTGGAAGGGAGAGGCGGCGGAGGTCTTCCGCAGCCTGCTGAAGAAGATCCGCGAGAACTACGACAGTTACGTCGAGACCTTCGACTCGACGATCGGCACCGGGAACGCGGCGGGAACCGGCGGGACGGTGTACTCGCGTGCCCTGTCGCTGGGCCGCGGCTACCTGGTGGAATCGGCCGACAAGCTGCTCGACGCGTGGCTGACCTGGGCCAAGTCCTCGTACTACGACCCGCACCAGGTGCTGCGCTACGTGCTGGACGACCTCGCCCAGTGGGTGGACGCGAACAACGTCGCCAAGACGGACATCAAGTCGTACACCAGCCGTTACACCAGTAGCGTCAGCCACAGCCCACAGGCCGGCTTCTCCCAGGTGCACCCGGAGTACGGGGACCTCACCGACAGCGCGAACTGGGCGAAGGTCGGCGACAAGGCGGTCAAGATCTGGACCCAGGGCGTCGAGGAGTACCTGGGCAAGCCCGCAGCGCAGGTGCAGTCCGCCCTGAACAACCACTTTCTGGAGCTGGGGGAGGACTTCGCCGACCACGTACCCAAACCGAAGTCGACCAGCACGGCCTCGGAGGAGTACGAGGAGAAGAAGCTCGAGGAGGAGAAGGAGGAGATCAAGCGGCAGAACGAGGAGAACAAGAAGTACCAGGACGAGCTGCGCGCGGAGCAGGAGCGGCAGCGCGAGGAGGACAAGAAGTACCAGGACGAGCTGCGCGCGGAGCAGGAGCGGCAGCGGGAAGAGGACAAGAAGTACCAGGACGAGCTGCGCGAGGAACAGCGGCGCGAGCAGGAGGAGGCCAAGGGCCTCCAGGACGAGCTGCGGAACGAGCAGAACCAGCAGCGCGAAGAGGACAAGAAATACCAGGACGAGCTGCGCGAGGAACAGCGGCGCGAGCAGGAAGAGGCCAAGCGGGAGGCCGAGGAGCAGCAGAAGGCCATGGAGGAGAGTCTCGGCGGCCTCAACGACCCCGACGCGGTCAACGAGCAGAACCTCGACGAGCTGCTGAACCGGAACATCCCGGTCACCGAGAGCATCGGTGACCTCGGCAACCTCAACAGCCAGGGCGGCGCCGAGGACCTGAACAACACGATCACCGAGGAGCTCGGCAACCTCGGAGGCGTGAACAGCCCCAACGGCGAGCAGCCCACGGCAGTCGTGCCCCCTGTCGCCCAGAACCTCGGCAGCCTCGGCAACCTCAACAACGGCCTCGGCGGGACGAAGAACGCCACCGACGCGGCGAACGACGCGATCACCCAGAACCTCGGCAATCTCGGTGACCTGAACAGCGGCGCCGGCGGCTCCCTGGAGACTCCGACCGGGGGCAGTACCCAGCTCGACGACGGGGCCCTGACCACCGAGTTCCCGGATGGCAGCAGGACGTCCTTCGACCCGGACAGCGGGCTGATGACCACGACGCATCCGGACGGCAGTGTCACCACGCAGGACCTCGGTGACGGCATCCGGGTGACCAATCCGGACGGTTCGGTCACCTCGCTCGGTGACGACGGAAAGCTGACCACCACCTTCCCGGACGGCACCACGCAGGTCGTGGACCCGGCGACCGGCCAGGCCGTCACCACCGATCCGGACGGTACGACCACGACCGAGAACCTCGGCAGCCTCGGCAACCTGAACGGCCCGAACGGTCTCGGGGACCTGGGCGATCTCGGCGGCATCAACGCCGACCTGCCCACCACCTCGGTCGATGACCTCGGCAATCTCGGTGACCTGAACAGCGGCGCCGGCGGCTCCCTGGAGACTCCGACCGGGGGCAGTACCCAGCTCGACGACGGGGCCCTGACCACCGAGTTCCCGGATGGCAGCAGGACGTCCTTCGACCCGGACAGCGGGCTGATGACCACGACGCATCCGGACGGCAGTGTCACCACGCAGGACCTCGGTGACGGCATCCGGGTGACCAATCCGGACGGTTCGGTCACCTCGCTCGGTGACGACGGAAAGCTGACCACCACCTTCCCGGACGGCACCACGCAGGTCGTGGACCCGGCGACCGGCCAGGCCGTCACCACCGATCCGGACGGTACGACCACGACCGAGAACCTCGGCAGCCTCGGCAACCTGAACGGCCCGGACGGTCTCGGCACCATCAACGGCCTGGAGACCCCGACCGGCGGGCACACGGGCCTCGTGAACGGTGACTTCGCCACCATGTTCGCCGATGGCAGCAAGGCCGTCTTCGACCCGGACAGCGGGATGTTCACCAGCACCGACCCGGACGGCTCCACCGTGAACACCGACCTCACCCACGGGGCGAAGGTGACCAACCCGGACGGCTCCACCACCTTCCTGGACAACGGTCTGCTGAACACCACCTTCCCGGACGGCACCACCCAGATCATCGACCCGGAGACCGGTGTCGCCACGGTCACCGACCCTCAGGGCAAGACCGAAACGGTGGACCTGAAGGACCTCAATTCGTCCGTGGACCTCGACAGTTCGGGCATACTCGACGGTCTGGGCAGTCTCAACGACATCGGCGGCCTCAACGATCTCGGCGGCAACGGGAACGGTGGCGGCGGCACCACCAGCCGGGACGTGCCGTTCTCCGAGCTGGGTCTCGGCGGTGGCCAGGTGAGCGGCGGTGCCTCCGGCGGCGGCCTCCCGGGGGCGGGCTCCGTCTCCCTGGACGGTCTCGGCGGGGCCGGGGTCGCCCCTCTCTCCGACAGTGCCACCGCCGGCGCGGGCACCCCGTCGGCCGCCGCCGGAGGCGCACCCGGGACCCCGGGCATGCCCGGCAGCCCCGGCATGCCGATGGGCGGGGGCATGGGCGGCATGGGCGGGGGCGCCGAGAAGGGCAACGGCGAGCGGGTGCGCGCCGTCCTGGTCGACGCGGCGGAGGAGAGCGAGCGCCGCAACCGGCGCCGGCGCAGCCCGTGGAACCGGCAGGAGGACAGCGACACCTTCCTGTCTCCGGCCTCCCGCGTGACGACGACCGGCGGCGATTCCCCGGAGGAGGAGACGGAGCCGGGACGCAGGTCCACCACCTCCGCCGACTACCTGGAGGAGGACGCGGACGTATGGGGCACCGAGGAGGGCGGCACTCCGGCCGTCATCGGCCGGTGAGCACCGTCCGGGTCCGTGCGCGCCGGCGGGCGGAGACGAATCAGACCCGGCCCCGGCTTCCCTGGCGGGGCCTTCACCAGGCAAGATCAACAGAGCAGTGGACGGACCGGGTGCCAGGACCGGGACGCACCGATCGGACGTACGCCCGTCCGGACGTACCCGATGACCGACTGAGGGGGAGGGAGCGAGCATGACGGAACCGCTGGAGAAGCGCCTGGAGAAGGCCATGGCCGAACTCGAGGCGGCCCAGGAGGCGGTCGCTCGCACCGAGCGTGAGCTGCGGGCGGCGTCGTTCGCGGCGCTCTCGTCCGACCGCGCGGTGCGTGCCACGGCGGGCCCGCAGGGTGAGCTGACCGGGATCGACTTCCTGGAGAACAAGTACCGCGACATGTCCCCGCAGGAGTTGGCCGCCAGCGTCCTGGAGGCGGCGAGCGCGGCGCGCCTGAAGATGAACCGGCATGTGATGAAGGCGCTGGCACCCTTCACCGAACCCAGTAGCAACGTCCCGGAGCTGAAGGGCTTCGAGATGGACTGGGAGCGCATCTTCGGCCCCGAGGTGCTGCGCGAGGACGACGGGGACACGGCACGTGGTACCCAGGCCGCCCCCGCCTGGCGGGACGCGCTCGGCGACGAGGGGGAGGACTGACGATGGGACAGCGGTACTACGTAGACCCGCATCGCATCGAGGCCCTGGCGAAGCAGCTGGAGGAGATCGGCACCCTGACCAGGAGCATGACCGAGGAGTTCCTCGACGAGCTGGCACCCACGGTGACGTGGCCGGGAACGCAGGGCGAGTTCGCGGAGAAGGCCAAGCCGCAGGAGCAGAAGGAACGCCAGACCACCAAAGACACCATGATGTCCATCCGCGACGCACTGGTGGGCATCACCGACGCCACCGTCAGCCAGGTCCGGATGATGAAGGACACCCGCGACCGCAACATCGAGAACGTCGAGCAGGGAACCAGCCGCATCAACACCGACGGACTCGACAGCGGCCCGGGCGGGCATGGCCGCCGCTGACCTCCGCGCCGCAGGCCGCTCCCGCACCACGCCGGGAGCGGCCGCTCCGTCCTGCCCGCGCGGGCTTTTGGACGGCCCCCGGTGAGCATCCAGGTATCGCCCGAGGTCAACGCGATGATCTTCATCCTCACCGGGGAGAGGCTCATGGACGCCGACGAGGACCTCGCCTACGAGAGCCGTCGGCCCTACTCCGGCCTGGGGCGCAAACTGGACAGACTGTCCTCGCTGATCGACAAGTCGATCCACGACATCGGCGAATCCATGCCGGACGACCTCGCCAAGTCCTACGGCAGGGCGATGGGCATGCTCGTCGACGACGGCGGCAAGAACTACCTGCGCGACTTCGCCGAGCAACTCGACAAGATCGCCGAAGGCCGGCGCAAGACCTCCATGGACATCATGGAGTCCAAGTGGCAGGTCATCGCGGAGATCATCCGGCTGCTCATCGAGATCGCCATCTACCTCGCGATGTCCTTCTTCACCGGTGGCGCCACGGCCAGCCAGATCATGATGGCCAAGATGCGCAGCCGGTTCTTCATCCTCACCACGCTCAGCCACCTGCTCCAGCGGCTGCACCTGGCGCCCTCGCTGACCGAGGCGTTCGCCGAGGCGTTCACCACCTTCGCGGTGCGGCTGGCGATGATGAACTTCGCCCCGGACGGCCGCCGCCCGGACGGCATCGACTGGAACGACGTCCTCAAGTCCGCCGCGTTCGGTGCTGCCGCGGGCTTCCTCACCAGCGTCTTCGACAGCTTCGCGCGGAGCATCGTCAGGAGCTTCGACAACAACTTCCTCAAGAACGCCCCGGACCTCGACTTCAAGAACAACCCCAACCTGAAGAACAATCCGAGCCTCGACCTCACCAACGGCCCGAACCCCAAGCCGAACCCCACCCCGAACCCCGACCGGGACGGCCCCCTCGGCAACCGCCCCGACCCCACCCCGTACGGGAACGGGAACGGGCCCAACGTCTCGAACAACCTGCCGGTCACCTTCAGGAACAACCCGCTCTCCTTCCGCAACAACACCGAGCTGTGGCGGAACAGCCAGATCCTGCGCAACAACGCCGACCGGCCCGGTGCGCTGGCCGGGCACTACGGGCTCAAGGGGACGGCCGACTTCCTCGCCGCCGGCTCCGGCGAGGCGCTCGCGGAGATCCTGATCAAGGGCGCCTACGACGGCGACTGGTCCACCAACTGGTCCACCTTCGTCGGCGCGGGTATCAGCAGCCAGGTCGAGGCCACGCTCAGCGACACCGCCGTGAACAGCGCCGCCGAACTGCGTCACGCCATCGACAAGCTGCGCCACCAGCCGCCCACCGTGTCCGGCGGCCACAGCGACGCCGACAGTGCCTCGCGTACCGGCGACGGCCCGGATCGCACCGACGGTCCCTCGCGCACGGACACCACGGGCGGCGACGGCCCCGCCCTCACCTCGCTCCCGCCGGTCACCACGCAGACCACCGGACAGGGGGACGTCGTCGGCACCCCGTCGTCCTCGCCCCACGTCGCGGGGAACCCGCCGCCGTACACGGGCCAGAACCCGACGCCGTACTCCCCGGGCGCGCTGCCCGTGACCGCCGTCGAGAACGATCTGTGGCAGCAGGTCCACCAGGGCCCGGCCGAGGTCCGCGAGCAGGCGCTGCGTGACCTCGCCGCCCTGCGCGGCGCCCAGCCGCCCGGCAGCGCCGAGATCGGTGTCCGGGACAGTCTGCACGGCAACCTGTCGCAGCTGCCCGAGGTCCGGGTGGTGCCCACCGGAGGCAGCCCTGCCGCACAGGTGGACACGGACGAGGTCCGCCGCGCCCTCGACGGCTTCGGTACCCCGGTCACGGTGGACGCCCCGATCACGGTGGGCGCCACCCCGGGCACGGCGGGGACTTCGGGCACGGCGAGTGGCGCGGGCACGGCGGGGACTTCGGGCACGGCGAGTGGCGCGGGCACGGCGGGGACTTCGGGCACGGCGAACGGTCCGGCCACGGCCGGCACTTCGGGCACGTCCGTCGACAGCCCCGTCACGACCACGGGCGACCCCGCCGCACGCCCCGCTGAGGGTGACGCCGACCCGTTGGTGGACCACGGGCCGGACGCGCGGTCGGAGGACGCCGCCGACGGGCAGGGGGCCGCGCCGGTGTCCCCGGGGAGCCTCGCCGTGGAAGCACCGGCGAACTCGACGGTGACCTCTCAGGGGAGCAACGTCCAGGGGTCTTTGCAGAACGACATCCAGGACTCTCCGGAGAGCGACGTCCAGGGATCCCGGGAGAGCGACCTCCAAGGGTCCCCGGAGGGAGCGGCCGAGCAGAACGACCGTACGGCTGCGGTGCCGGGCCAGGGGAACGTCGCCCCCGTCGCCACCGGCGGGCCCGGGACCTCCGCCACACCCGGCGCGGGCGGTGGCGCGCGGCCGGGTGGCGTCCCCGCCGCCGGAGGCGCCACGGCTCCCGCCGGTACCTCACCCCAGGGCACCCGCACCTCGGACGGCGCGCCCCTGGCGGACGGCTCTCCGACCGCGGCGGACGACTCCGCGCGGACCACCGCGGCACCGGAGGCCGTCGACCCGCGCGGGAGCGACCTCACGCCGGAATCCGGGGAGAGCGTCTCCGCACCGGCTGTCGACGCCGCCGCCGGTCCGGCCGTCGACACGGCGAAGGCTCCGGACCTCGACACCACCACCGCACCGCCGAAGGTGAGCACCATCGGCTCGTTCGCCGACACCGGTGACGCACGTGAGGTCAGCGGCACAGGAGACGTGCACTCCGACGCCACTCGCCCCGGGAACTCCGGGGCCACCCAGGCACCGCCGCTGACGATCGTGGTGTCGCAGGTGCCGCCGCCGGGGGAGGGGTCGCCGGAGGCGGCCGAGTTGCTGGACGGGGCCGGGACCGACCGGGCCGTGGTGCTCGGGCCGGCCCTCGCACCGGAGGGCGCGGGACGTCCCGTACGCGCCGCGGTGGAGCTGACCCGCGACGGGCCGGGCGCCCCGGTCCAGGCCCGCACGCTGACCGGCACGACGGCCGACGGAACCGAGGAGACCGCGTTCCCCGGCGCGGACGTGCTGCTGCCGCTCGCCGATGCCCTCGGCCCGATGCCCCGCCCGGCCACCCAGAGCACCGTGACGACCGACAGCGCCCCGGTCGTCACCTCCACGGCCACACCCCCGCCGACGGTGCCGGAGAAGGCAGCCCCCGTACACGGCGACGGAACCGCCCCGGACCCCACGGCCGCCACCGCACCGGCCGAGCTGGGCACCCTGTCGCGCCCCTGGAGCGAGACGGCCACCGACCTGCACCTGGAGTCGGGCGAAGGCGAACGAGGCAGCGACGGGACCGGCGGTCAGGCCCCCGGGCCCGGCACGGGGCCCGGCACCGGGAACGGAGCCACCCCGCCCTCGCCCACGCCGGCCACGCCGGAAAGCTCCCCCGCGACGCCGCCCGTGGCACTTCCCCCGCCACCGGCCCGGATCGTCGTACGCCCCGTGGACGGTGCTGTCAGCGGCGGCGGAAACGGGTCCCGGCGGCCCACGAGCGAGCCGGCCGTCGTCACCCTGGACGGCCTCACGGTGCCCCTCAGCCAGGTGCGGCGCCTGATACCGGACGCGACGGAGCAGCCGCAACCGGGCCGTGCCGTCCGGACGCTGACCATCTCGCAGAGCGTGGCCGAGGACGGTACGCCACACGACAAGGGGCGCCGGGCGCTGCTCGGCCAGGACACCTTCCGCGGCGTACGCACCGTGACCACCCCTGCGTCCCCCTCCGAGTCCCCCGCCTCGTCCCCGCGACTGCGGACGGACTCCGTCACGGGGATCGAAGCGGCCCCGCCCACCCGCCGTACCGTGTTCACCGGTCCATCGGCCCCGCTGCCCGGGGCGGGCACCGAACAGGGCGCCGACTACTTCGTGGGACACGGCACCCCCCGTACCGTCACGCTCGGCACCGACGACTTGGCGCGGCCCAGCGTGAAGGTCAGCGGTGTGCAGCTCGGTGAGGTGCTCAAGGCATGGGCGACGGACGGCGATCAGGACCGGCCGCTGGTGCTGTACTCCTGCGAGACCGGACGGCAGCCGGAGATCGCGGGCCTGCCGGTGGCGCAGCACGTGGCGAACCGGACCGGGCGGCCGGTGTACGCGCCGACCACCGACGTCGGCACGGCCCGCGACCAGAACGGCGACCTCCGCCCCGTGCTCGCCGAGGGCGCGGACGGACCGGGGCGGTGGCGGCTGTTCACGCCGGAACCCCGCGGCGGGGACCTGGACCGGGCGGCACGGGACGCCGGTCTGCACACCGGCCCCGGCCCGGCTGACGCGTTCGCCCGCGCCCGCACCCTCCAGCAGATCCGTACGCTGCGTGACGCTCTCGGCCCGGACGCCGAACAGCGGTCGGAGAACCGGGAGTTGCTCGCAGGGCTCGCCTACGTGGACGGTCTGCGCTGGCGCGACGCGGACAGCGCGGCCCGCTACGGCGACGGCCGCATGACCCCGGACCTGCTGCGCCGGATGGTCACCGACTGGCACACCGTGACCGGCGCCACGCCCCGCGGCCCGGCGGCCGGTCCCGCCACCGGCCTGTCCGCCGGCCCCACACCCGAGCAGTACACCGCGTTCCTGGGCGCGGCGGCCGCGTTGCGGGCCGTTGCAGGGCCGGACACCACGCTCGACGAGCTGCTGCCCCCGCCGCCGCCCGAGCTGTCACCCACCACGCTCATCTCGCAGGAGGATGTGCGCGGGCTCTCCTACACGGAGTCGGCGCGGGTCGCCTGGTCGCTGTCGGGCGAGCCGCTGCCGCTGTCCGCGCTGGGCCTCGGTCCCGAGGACACAGCCGAGTTGGCACGTCGTCTGCACGACCCGGCGCCCGCGGCCGACGTCCACGAGGAACAGCAGACGCCCCTCCCGCTGAACACGACCGAGGTCAATTCGTACACGGCGCGTCATACGTATGGGATTCCGGAGAAGAACTTCAAGGGGTTCCGTGATCTGGCGCGGGACAAGAACCTGGTCATCGATGTGCGTCCGACCAATCCTCTTGCTCCGAAGTGGCTCGAGTCCGGGGCGTTGGCGAAGCCGCAGGAGATCAAGGCCAAGACGGTCAACGAGGTCGATGTCCGTCTGGGGGCGGATGAGGGGAACATCGGGCTGGTCGG
>NZ_JBEZYP010000007.1:210601-219251 GCF_040638585.1 Streptomyces sp. NPDC025273 | reverse complement strand
GTGTGGTCTTCGGGGTGGGTGAGGACGGTGGGCAGCGTCCGATCACCGGTGATCATGATCTGTTCGACGTCTCGACGCCGGGTGGTACGCGGATCGAGCATCCGGCGCATGACGCGCTGATCGAGGAGATGCGGGCGAAGGACATCGCCGTGATGCACGGCGCGCACATGTTCTGGAATCCGCCGACGGCTTTCGACAAGTCCATCTTCGACAAGATCGTCGGGTCGCATCAGGGTCCTGCCGGGGAGCCGTTGCTGCGGTTCCGTCCCGGCGCCGACCACGCCGAACTCACCTGGACCAACCCGCTCACGCCGCCGCCCGGCCTGTCTCCCGACACGCCGGCCTCGCGGGAGGGCGGCCCGGGGAACACCGTGCACGCGGACGGCATGGCCTTCCGCCGGCTGATCACCCCGGGCGGCGGGAACTGCCTCTTCCGAGCGCTGCTCGACAGCGCGCGCAGCCAGGAGATTCCGCCTGCGTGGGCCGCGCGGAACATCGCGGGGGTGCGCAGCCTGCTGCGCGACCACATCCCCGGCTCCGTCCTGGCCGCCAATGCGGCCGCTCTGATCCCCGACCCCGTTTCCGCCGTGGTCGACGACCTGCGGAGGCGCGCCGTCGCCGGGGTGCAGGATCCGGACGCTCTGGACCTGATCGCCCAGCGCTGGGACGGGATCGAACAGGCGGTCGTCACCGAGGGCGACCCCGCGCAGTGGCGGCGGATCCTGCGGGACAGCGGCTACCCGCACCTCGCCGACGTGGCGGCCACCCCCGCGGTCGCGCGGCAACTCGGCACGGCAGAACTGATCGCCGCGGCCGCCGAGTTCCCCGAGCTGTGGGCCTCCCCCTTCGCCGACCCGCTCCCGCAGGCGCTGGCGATGGCCCTCGACCTCGACCTGCGGCTCGTCCAGACCCGTCCGGACTCACCGGGGAACGCCCTCGTCACCGTGCTCCACGAGGGCGGCCACGGCGGCACCGTGCACCTCGCCTACAACGGCACCGACCACTACGACGCCCTGGTCCCGGCCTCGGCCCCGCTCACCTCTCGTCCAGCCCCGGCCGGTACGCGGGATCCGGCCTCCACCTCGGACCCCGCTTCCACGTCGGACCCCGCTTCCACGTCGGACCTGGCCTCCATCTCGGATCCGGCCTCCACTTCGGACCCCGCGTCTACGTCGGACCTGGCCTCCACCTCGGACCCCGCTTCCACTTCGGATCCGGCCACCCAGGACCCGGACGGCTCCGACCCCTTCGGGGAGTGGCTGCGCAGCATGGGCGGGATCACCGACCTCGGCAGTCCCGGCTCCGAGACCCCTGACCCCGGCGACCCCGTACCGCTGGAGACCCAGCTCGACCGGTACCGCCCGACGCGGCTGCTGACCGGCGAGGACGCGCCGCCGCCGGGCCCGGCACCGCGCACTGTGACCTTCGAGGACGGCAGCCGGCTGCCCACCGTCCTGATCAGTCCGGACGCCGATCCGCACGACGGGAGCCCGGGCGCTCGCCCGGAAGGGACCCCGCAGTCCCCGCCGACCGGGCTCCTCACCGGCCTCGGGACCATCACTCTGCGCTCGCCCGAGCAGGTGGCCCAGGAGATCCTCGGCAAGCTGCCGAAGAAGCTTCGCGCCCAGTTCGACGAGGCGGAGCTGCTGCGCCTGCTGACCGAGCAGCCCGGCGCCTTCACCGCCCCGCGCGGCGCCCGTTTCGTGGGCCGGGAGAAGTCCGGGGTCGGCCACGAGATGACGGTCGAGGCCGTCCCGTACCACCGCTGGGAGCGTTTCGCCGATGTGAACGGCGGTACCGTCCGGCTGGACACCATGCGGCGCGGCCAGGCCGGCACGGGCGGCGGACGCAGCGTCGGTTTCGGGCGCCGGATCGCCGGTGCGGTGAGCATGGGCCCGCCGCTCAGCTGGATGCTGAAGGTCGGCGTCTCACTGGGCTGGACCCGCAGGACCGACTACACCCTGGGCACCCAGGCGTACAACCAGTCCGAATACCGGGCCGTGGACGGTTCGCACCTGCACCTGGACGACGTCCACTACCGGGTGCGGGTGGAGCGCGTCACCGAGACGCCCAGCCGGAGCGACCAGAAGACGACCGGCCTGCCCGACCCGCCCGCGCAGGGCCCGCGCTGGCAGCGCAGCCCGGTGCACACCGCGGAGTTCGCGATGCGGGACGGGCTGGCCTGGCGGCTGCCCGACGACCTCACCGTGCCGTTCAAGGGGCCACGGCGGGCGCCGGAGACCCTCACCTTCCCGGACGGGATCGAACCACGGGTCGCCGACACCACCGGCCTGCACCTGGTGGACCCGCCGGAGGACGTGGCGCTTGCCATCTCCGGTGCGCGGCCCGGCAGTTCGGCGCACCGCACGCTGGTCTCCTATGTCCGGCCCGGGCGGCTGCTCGGCCTGTTCGGGCGGTTCGCCGGGCCGGTGAGCGGACCTGAGCTGACCCGTGGCAGCGGTCAGCACCCGCTGGGCCACCTGGTCGTGGAGCGGTCGGTTCCGCACCGGGCCACCCTGGTCACCGAGTCGGTCAAGGCGGAGCTGCGCGACCTCACCCAGACCTCGTACCAGAACCAGCGCGGCCACGTCCGCGACACCCGTTTCGGCATTCAGGTCACCGCCGGGCCGAACCACATGTTCGAGGGCGGGGAGACGAACGTACGCCTTCAGGGCGGCCCGATGGTCCGCGCGGACTTCAGCGCGGGGCGGGGCCATTACCTCGGGAGCGATGCGGCCCGCAAGACCACCGGTCGTGTCCGCAACCATCCGCTCGCGCTCTACCGGGTGGAACGCACCCTGATGGTGCGCAAGGCCGGCGAGCCGTCGTCCGCGGCCCACCCGGTCCGCGTCGTGAGCCTGGACTGGATCTCCACCCATGACGCGCGGCGGCTCGCGGGCTGGGACAGCCGTATGCCCGGCCAGACGGGCGGCCCGAACCCCGACGCCCAGCCGCCGGTGCCGTGGTACCTCACCCAGGAGGACCCGGTGCACCTGAGCGGCCAGGTCCGCGCCGAGGGTTTCCGCCCGGACCGCCCGTTGGGACCGGTATCCGACCTGGACCTGGACCAGCAGCAGGTCCAGGTGCAGGACCAGGACCAGCAACAGGAGCAGGTCCAGGACCCGGTGCTGGAGCAGGTCCAGGTCCAGGACCCCGTGCAGGACCAGGACCCGCAGAGCCTGTCCGGGAGCCAGGAGTCGTCGCCGCAGAGCACGACGCAGCCGGACACCCAGGCTCCGACCGCGGCTCAGGACACGGACCAGCAGCCTCCTGCCGAGCAGAACCAGGACGGGCAGCCCGCGGACGGGCAGCCCGCCCCCCAGGACCCCATGCGGGCCTTCGCCGACAGCGTCCTGGACACCCTGCACCGTTCGTACCCGTCGCTGTTCGTCCCGCCGCTCATGGTGCGGCACCCGCGGCTCGCCAGGTTCTGGTACGGCGACGGGCGGCTTCGGACCGCGCTGCACAACGACCGTCAGGTGCGCGAGGCGCTGAACCGGCCCACTCTGGCCCAGAGCCTGGACGACCTGACCACCACCGGTGTCCCGGTCGCCCTCACCGAGGACGGCAGGGTGACTCGCGGCCACCACATCCTGACCCTCCGGGCGCGGCTCACCGACCGGCGGTTCGAGACCACCCTGAGCGAACGCTCGCTGCGCAACGCGGTGATCGGCACCGAGGTCTCCGGCCAGGGGCAGCAGGCGGCCACGACCCTTTCCGGCGGGCTGGAGGTGGGGGTCTCACCGCGTGACGCCGAGAAGGTGACCGAGGCCAAGCTGCCGCGCCGGACCGGCAACGTGGCTCTCGGCGCCCGCTATGCGAGGACGACGCAGAAGGCCACCCGGAGCACGGTCGCTGTCGCCCACGACCAGCTGACGTTCCAGAACGGCGCAGACCTCTACAGCTACCAGGTGGAACTGGGCGCTTCCTTCGAGGGTCACCACCGCCCGCGTGGCTGGGCCCGGCTCCTCTCGGTGGGCGTGCTGGGCACGGGCTTCTTCGTCAGCAAGGTCCACGAGCGTCCGCTGTTCAGCCGGGGCAGCGAGACCGTGGGGCGGGTGGAGCTGGCCGTGCCGTCCGCGCACGGCTCCGACCGCTACGCCCCCGCCGACGGCACGGCACCCGCGCCCGCTCCCACGCCCGCGCCGCAGCGCCTCTCCGCCCTCGAGGCGGACCAGCTCCTCGACGGCACCCGCCCGCTGCCCACGGCGGTCTCGGACGACCAGCAGCTCGTCCGGCGGCTGCTGAGCGCCCCGCACGTGGTGCTCAGCGCCGAGGGCGGGCCGCAGCGCCAACAGCTGATGCAGGACACCGCCGACCGCGCCTCCGGCACCTCCTGGCACGTCAGCGCGCCCGGTGCCCCGGTGCGCACCGCCTTGCGCCGGGCGATGGCGAACCTGAGCGTGGCCGGGCAACTCGGCCAGTACCTCGGCCCGTTCGGCTCCCGCGTCACCGGGCTGAACGGCGCCGGCCCGTTCCGCACCCACTACCTGAGGGCCGCGGTCCGCGGCGAGCTGCACAACCTACGGGTCAAGAGCGACCCCAAGCCGGCCAGCTTCGAGGCCACCATCGGCAACGAGCACCGCATCATGGGCAACACGACCAAGGCCTCACGCGTCACCCTCGGCGTCCAGGGCGGCTACATGCCGCTCCAGCAGATCGAGGGCCACCAGCCGGTCGTCGGCACCTACGCGACCGCCCTCCAGTACGCCTGGGGCAAGGGCAGCGGCGTCTCGAACACCCTCACCCCGGGACGCACCACCACCCTCACCTTCGCCGGGCGGATGTACCTGGTGGTCGCCGACGCCGCCGAGACCATCGCGGTCCGGGACCGCTGGACGGCCATGATGGGTGCGGTGGGCACCCGCGCCGGAGCCGGCATCAGCTCGGCGGCCGGGCGGATGTCCGCGCGCCTCGCTCGCGGCCTCGCTCCCCGAGGGGCCGCCGCCGCACTCCAGCGCATCCAGGACGCGGTGATGTTCCACCTGCCGATGCAGGACGCCATCGAGGCCGGGCTCGCCCCGGACGGCCTGGGCACCACCACGCCGCGCAACCTCGGCGGCGGCTACCAGGTGCCCGCCTTCCTGCGCCGACGCCGCTTCCCCACACACCCCAGTGGTCAGCTCGACGCCAGTCACGCGGCGCGGGAGCTGATGGGGAAGCTGGAGAAGATCGGCGTGCCCTCGCACGACCGGGAGCAGGTCCTCCAGCGCCTCTCCCCGGACTTCCTCCGCGCCAACCTGCACGAGCTGACGACCGACGGGATGACCCTGCCGGTCCGCTACCGCGCCTGGACCAGCCCGCACCACCTGCCGGTGGGCGGCAGCTCCGGACAGATCCGGTTCAAGCTGACCCCGGTCACCACCACGGTGGCCAGGCTGCGCACCGGCTACGAACTGGAGGACTACCGCAACATCGCACGCGACGAGGCCGACGGCACCTCGCAGGACCGCGGCGGAGACGTGACCCTCAGCGCCGCCGAGCGTGCGACAAGCAGTGGCCCCCTCCTCGCCAACCCTTCCGTCCAGGGCACCGCGGGCCAGCAGCGGTCGAGCGTCCGGACCGTGGCCGCCGGCAGCACCTCGATGCCGAACATCGCCACCACCCAGGCGCACGCCGAGATCGTCACCAGCTACACCCTGACCGTCACCATGACGGACGCGACCGGCGAGCGGCTCTCCCCGCGGGCCGTCGCCCCGGTCGGCACCCTCAACGAGATCCTTCCGGCCGGCCTGCTCACCCCGGCCGGCGACGGTGCCGACGGTGCGCTCACCGAGCGGGACATGCCGGAACCGGAGCGCGCCGTGCGGTTGCTGACCGCCGCCCAGGCACGCCCGGAGGGCATCTCTGCCTGGCGCACCTCCGCCGCCGACGGCGGCGCCGACCCGGACGTCCTGCCCTTCGACGACCGGATCGGATCCGGCATCCTCGCGGTGGACATCCGCGGTGCGGCCAACGTGCAGGACGCCCTGACCCTCGCCACCGCGCGTGCCGACGGCGTCGGGGACGGCGACCTCGGCAAGCGGCACACCGGCGACATCCTCGACGAACGGGTGCGCAAGGCCCGTCTCACCCCGCTCACCGGCCTTGGCACCGTCGCGGCCCAGGCCCAGCAGGAGGCCACCGCGCAGACGGGCCTGACCTCCGGCTTCCGCGAGGCGCTCGGCGCCGGCGGCTCGCCGCTGCCCGCCCAGGCCTCCGCCCGCCTCTTCGGCCAGTCCCACACCGCCGACTCCCGCCTCTACGCGAAGATGCACCGCCGCGGCGCCCAGCTGCTCGCCGTGGAGAACAAGCCGCGCATGGAGGCGATGCAGCGGCAGAAGACCTCCGACGCGCTGGAGGCCGGTACCACCGACAGCATGGAGGGCGCGGTGGGCACCGCCCCGCTGTTCGACACCACCAAGTTCGGCGTCGTCAACCCTGGTGCCGCGGTCCCGATCGGCGGAGCGACCGACGGCACCGCGCTCAAGGGCACCGCGGACACCACTCTCGGCACCCACCTCAAGGTCCTCACCGACCGCAGCATGCTCTTCGCACTGCCGGTGAGCTGGCTGTCGGTGGCCGAGGTGGACCACCGGATGACCGACAACCGCGTGCTGCACGCGCTCGGCAAGGCCAAGCGCGGCCCGCGCGCCGCCGAGGCCGAGACCACCGCCCTGGTCTGGCTGCGTGAGGACATCGCCCGCGACTACGGCCTCCTGGACGACACCACGTTCCCCGAGGAGGTCCGCGCCGCCTGGGACGACCTGGCCAAGGCGGCGGGCGACCTCGCCACCGCCGAGAAGGGCTACTACGACGCCCGGGCACGGGCCCGGGAGACGTGGCTCGACCTGAGCGCCGAGGAACAGGCCGCGCTCGACGGCGTGGGCCAGTCACAGGCCGTCGACGCCTGGCAGGCCGCCCGCGATGAGGTCCGCCGCTGGCAGGAGCGCCTCGACGCCGCCGCCGCGGACCATCACCGGCTGAACCTCGCCGCCTCCCGCCTCACCGCCCACCACCAGGGTTCGGCCTCGGTCCCCGTACCGGACCGGCCGCAGGAGTACACCGAGCCGGCATGGCGCTCCGAGGCGCCGGAGCCGTACGGGATCACCGACGGAACCGACTCCGCCCCCCGCACCCTCACCTCGCCGGACGGCACCACGGTGCGTGAGGTGCACGAGATGCCGCACGACGGAGCCTCGTTCTTCCACGCGCTGCTCGCCGCGGCCCAGGACCGCGGTCGCCTGCCCCACCTGCTCGGTACCGACCTCGCCGGCCGGTTCGAGGGAGCCCCCGGCGACCCGGAGGTCACCGCCGAGGCCATCGGCGCCGCTCGCGACCGCCTCGCCTGGGCGCTGGGCGAGGACGGCAACGAGGACCTGCTCGACTCCCTCGCCCTGGATGTCGCGGACACCTTCACCCAGGACGAACTCGACTCCGCCCAGGTGAAGCTGACTCCCGCGCAGCAGGCCGAATTCGACGCCTTCGGCCGTCTCCCGCAAACCTTCTGGCCGAATTCCGCAGAACGGGTGGCGCTGGCCACCGCGGCCCTGTCCCGCCCGTTCGCGAGCGAGCCGCGGCAGGAGGGCACGGACCACCCGGACGGCGAACCGGCCCCGCCCGAGCGCCGCGCCGGCGACCACGGCGGCGCCGACCTACTGCCCGCACTCGCCGCTCGGGTCCTCGGCACCCCGCTGACCGTGGTGACCGGTGAGGGCCGCGACCAACTGTTCCTCCCGCACGGCGTCGACCCGGCCGCCGTCGACCCGGCCGCCGACCCGGTGCTGTTCTCCGCCGACGGCTTCTTCCACGCCGCCCTCCCGCCGGGCGCCCCCGCCCCGGTCACGGCCGCGCTGCCGGCTCCGCCGACCGCCGGGACCTCCGGCACGGACACCGGGCACACCACGAACGAGCAGCCGGCGAAACCTCCCGCGCACCGCAGCCACACCACCGCGCCCTGGCTGCCGCCCGCCGAAAGCAGCGGCCCGCGCTACCGCCTCGACCGCGACGGTGTCCTCACCGCACCCGACGGCGCCACCTACACCCAGGACACCCCCACCGGACGCGGCAACGGCTTCTTCGGCGCGCTCTCCACCGCCCTGACCCAAGCCGCCGAGCAGCCCGGGCCGTTGGGCTCCGAGGTGGCACGGCTGCGCAACTACGCCCAGGCGTCGCCCGCCCGGCTGATGGAGCTGAACGGCCTCCCGGGCGACCCGGCAGAGCGGAACTCGCTGTTCGCGCCCCCGCCCCTCGCAGCGTCCGGCGGGTCTCCCGCGCCGAGCGCGGACGCCCTGGAAGAGCATCTGCGCAGCCACCTCGCCGAGGCCCCCTGGGGCCCCGGGGCCGACCGGGCGGTCGCCGAGTGGGCCGCGGCCGCGACCGGCACCACCGTCACCCTGATCGAGGAGAACGGCACCGCCCACACCTACCCCGGCCCCGCCGGTGAGAGCGGCCCGCACATCCGGCTCCGCCGCCGCGGCGGCGACTTCGTCCCGCTGGTCCCGCGCACGCCGGCAACCGGTCCGGCAACGACGCAGACCGCGCCGGAGGAGAGGGCGCAGACCGACGGCACCGGGCTGGGTCTCTCGTCGTCGGCGGATGTGGTTGTGGAGGATGCGTCGTTGTTGTCGGTGCAGGACGCGGCGTCGGTGCCGTTGCCGCCGTCTCCGAC
>NZ_JBEZYP010000007.1:0-210502 GCF_040638585.1 Streptomyces sp. NPDC025273 | reverse complement strand
CCGCCGACGACCTGCCGGGTGTCGTGGTCGAGGAGGACGGCACCGGGCAGGACGTCTCCACGGGGCGGGTCTCGTCGTCGGCGGATGTGGTTCCGTCGGTGGTGGAGGATGCGTCGTTGTTGTCGGTGCAGGACGCGGCGTCGGTGCCGTTGCCGCCGTCTCCGACCGCCGACGACCTGCCGGGTGTCGTGGTCGAGGAGGACGGCACCGGGCAGGACGTCTCCACGGGGCGGGTCTCGTCGTCGGCGGATGTGGTTCCGCCGGTTGTGGAGGGTGCGCCGTTGTTGTCGGTGCAGGACGCGGCGTCCGTGCCGTTGCCGCCGTCCCCGACCGCCGACGACCTGCCAGGCCTTTTGGGCGAGGAGGAGGCGTACGAGCTGAGCACGCTCTCCGGCCGGCCGCATCCCTCGCGGTCCGAGGCCGAGGCACTGGCGCAGTTCCGGTTCACCGACGACACCAGCGACTCCGACAGCGACAGTGACGACGGCACCCCTGGCACCGCGCACGAGGCCTGGCTCGACCTGCTCTTCGGGCCGGCGGCCCGGCACGACTACTCGCCCGAGATGCTCGTCGGTACGGCGGCGTCGGTGCGGGAACTCGCCCAGGGGGACCCGGAGCCGTCGTCCGCGGCCACCGGCGCCCGCGTCGCACTCCACGACCTGACCAGGCGGGTGCTGAACCTCGGTCCCGGCGCCGCGGTGAGTGAGCGGCACCTTCTGCTCCTCGGGTCGCTGGCTCTCGGCGCGTCCCCGGCCGACCTGGCCGACGAGGACGCCCTCGCCTCGTACCTGAGGCGGCACGACGCCGCCCTGGACAGGAGGACCGCGCTGGTGTCGGAGAACGGCACCGTGCGGAACTGGACCGGAACCGGGGACCAGGTGCCGCCCCTGGACTCGTACGCGGTGGAGGGGGAGGACGGCCGGGTGAGCACCTGGCCCGCGCCGTGGTCGGACCCGTACGTGGTCTTCGCCCAGGAGAGCGGGGACTCGGTCCTGCTGAACACACCCCGTGGAACGTTGGCCCTGGACGACCTCGGGGAGTTCGCCCGGCTCGTCGCACGGGACCCCGCGCGGCCCGCGAACGCCGACCTCGTCCTGGCCTTCCCCCACCAGGACATCGCGGACCTGGCCCAGCACGTCGCCGACCTGACCGGCGTCAGGGTCTGGTACTCGGAGCACGCCCCCCGTCCGTCCACGGACTGGCGGACCGGCACCGACCGCATCACGTCGGGCCCCGTCGGGGACGGCGTCGGCAGGGTGTGGACCTCCATCGAACCGGGCCAGGACGCCCCCGTCGCAGGCGAGTTCGACGACATCATCGGCCTGTACGAGGATGACTCCGACGCCGGCTCCCACAACGGCGACGCGCTGGCGGCACGCACGCCCGACCCGTTGACGACGACGGACTACGGCGTCGTGGACGACAGCGGCGAGGGCGTGCTGTTCCGCAAGCCCGGCGGGCACCGGGGCGCCTGGCAGACTCCGCGGGCTCTGACGGGGACGGAGGGCGCCCCCGAAATCGCCATGTCCGCGCAGGAGTACAACCAGACGCTCGTCGACGAGCGGCCGGCCCTGCGGATCTCCCCCGACCGTACGCTCGCGGTCGAGGACGGCGCGTACGGGCAGCAGGTCTTCGCCACGCCGGAGGCCGTCGCGAGCGCCTCCGTCAAGCTGTCGCGGGCGGGCCTCGCGGTGCGGCTGCGGACCGACGAGGACCTGAGCATCATCCTGCCCACGCCCGACGGGGGCAGCAAGCGGCTGTTCCGCGTCGCCCCCGTCTTCCTGACCCGGTCCGGCCGCTCCACGGAGGACATCTGCCGGGACTTCGCCGACATGCTGGCCGACAACTCCCGCACGTCGCACATGGTCTTCCGGGCCCCGGGGGGCGGCCCGGTGGTCACGGCACCGGTCAACGCCTCCGACGGGGCCGAGGTCACCGGTACCCACCACCTCGCCGACACCCTGAGCCGCGTCGCGGACGGCGACATACGCCCGGAATCGGCGGATCCGGGGTGGGCGGCCTCCCTCGTCCGCCAGGACGACCGGCCCGCCGGCGGCCACGGCGGCCTGCTGCCCGGCAGGGCGTACGGCAGCGCGCTGAGCCTCGACCAGCAGGACGACCCACGCCGCGACGCCGTCTCGGAGGCCGCACGCCGGATCGGGATCAACGAGCACGCGTGGGCCGACATCGGCGAGGGCTACGTCGTCCAGTCCGTCGCGGCGGCCGGGGACCAGGGCCAGCCGAGCCTGGAGCAGAACTACGCCAAGCCGCAGAGTGCCGCCGGCGGCGCGCACTTCGGCTACCACTTCGTCACCGTGGTCCTGGCCAGCGAGGACGGCAGCCACCAGATCTCCCTGGAGAACCACGCGCGTGCCTCGGTGACCACCCACCGGCACCGCAGAGCGGTCCGGGCGAACCTGGACACCCTCCAGCTGGACGAGCTGCGGGAGAACGCGGCACGACTGCGCCAGGAGATCGAGCGGCGAGAGGAGGCCGGGGACGACGAGCACCTCGCGGAGCTGCGTGGCCACCGCGACCTGACCCTGGCCCTCATCAGGGCTCACCAGGCCCGGACGGAGATGCTGGCAGCGCCGGCCGGCTCTCCGGAGCGTGCCGCGGCCGAGCGCACGCTGGAGGGCGCCACCCGCGCGGCCGCGCTCCGCGTCGGCCAGCTCGAAGCGGTCATCCCGAGCAAGCACCAGTGGTACATGCGGATGTACGCGCAGCGTCCGGGCGAGTCGCCCCATGACACCAACGTCGAACTGCTGGGCGACAGGCCCGCCGCCGTGGCCAATCCGCTCACCGCCGTCGTACTCCGCGGCCAGCTGGCCCTGCCGGTGTCCGTCTCCTTCGCCAAGGACGCCCAGCAGACGCCCGAGACCGCGAAGCACCCCGTCCGGCACCTGGCCAAGGTGGTGGCCAGGACCGCGCTGTGGAACGTCGCCAACGGGCTGCCGCTGCCGGATGTCAGGATCAGCGGGCTGCGCAGCACCCGCCTGCTCGGCCGTGACCTCACCAGGACGCGTACCGAGGCGGTCGCGGCCTCCTTCCGGCAGGAGCTCGCCGGGGCACTCGCGGAATTCCAGGAGGGAACCCCGCAACCGCACCTCACCGCCGACCTGTTCACCGTGGAACCGGTCTCGGTGCGCGGCCGCCGGCCCTCCACCGGCGACGGGGGCACCGCCACCGTGGACATCACGGTCGACGATCACCGCGGCGGCCCCCGGCAGATCGCCACCCGAGGGCCGCGCGGCGGATCCCTGCCCGGAGGGCTGCGGGGCGGCTCGCCCGACGACGGTCTCGACCCGGTGGCGGAGCAATGGCCGATCGGCCGCCCGGTCACCGTCATGCGGCCCCGCTACGGCGTCGACCCGCGCTCCACCGTGCCCGTGACCACCGTGCCCGTGACCGACGTGCCCGTGACCGACGTGCCCGCGGACACCGGGAAGGGCAAGGCCGCGGCCTTCGGGACCGCCGACGAGGCACCGGCCACCACGGGCCCGCAGCCGAACCGGTGGTTCGACTACACGCGCTCCGCCGAGTCCCGCTCGGAGCCCTTCCGCTACGAGGTCGCCGACACCGGGCACATCAGGCTCCCCGGAGGGCAGGAGATCCCGCCGACCGGGTGGACGCGGTTCGGCCATGACTTCGTGCACGCGGGGACGGGTGCGCTCCTGCGGGGCGACAGCGGCTGGATCGGCCGCGTGGCCAACATGGACACGCTCGCGCTCGTGATGGCGGACCTGGACCAGGAGTCCGCGCCCCACCGGATCGTGGCGGACCCCTCGGCCCTGTATCTCGTGCCGGAGGGCGACGGCGACACGGCGCTGCGCATCCCGCTGCGGGAGACCACCGGCGCCGCCACGGAGGCGGAGTCCGGGCCGCAGCCCCGCGCCCCCCGCGCCCGCCTCGACGACCGGCCGCGCATCGTCGTGCGGTCGGCCTTCGACGTGCGGCGCTTCACCCACGGCGGCGAGACCGTCACCGACCTGACCGTGCGGCTCACCCTGCGCCGGGGCGAGGGGCAGACCGATACCGACGCCGTCATGACGCGGGTGCTCCAGGGCGTGGAGGCGTTCTACAACCGGCCGGGACACCAATTGCCCAACGGCGACCGGCTGCACGTCACCGTCGAGTCGGTCGGCCCGGACGAGAACCCCCACCTGACGGTCGATCTCGTCGGCCGGGACCAGCGGATGAACCAGCGGGCGTGGTGGGCCGACGCCGACCCCGTGGAGTTCGCGCACGAGCTGGCGCACCAGCTGTTCCTGCGGGACGAGACGCGCGACGAGAGCAACCCCGACCGGCTCGACGCGCCGGGCAGCCTGCTCGGCCCGTTCCGCGAACAGGCCCCCGACGGCCTCGCGCAGAGCGGTCTGCGCCCGCGTCACCTCCAGCTGTGGGCGGCGGTGGCCGGGGACATCGAGCCGCACACCCCGCCGGAGGGGACGAGCTGGGCCGACGCGCGGAAGAACGCGACGGCGGAGCTCCGGGAACCGGCATGGGTCGACCCGGTGTCGCTCCCCGCGGCCTCCCCCCGGACCGGTCCGGACGGCGCGGTGCCGCCCCCGCTGCCGCCCGGACGTGACCTGTCCCCGCCGGCGGAGGAGTCCGACTCCGACGACGAGGACGAGAGCCCCCTGTGGGCCGAACCGGGCTGGCTGGACATGCTCTTCGGTCCCCACCGGGCCACCGTTCCGCGCACCCGGCTCCGGGAGACCTCCGAGGCGCTGTACGACCTCGTCCGCGCGGAGGCGGGCTCGCACCGGACGTCACAGGCGCTGCGCAACGGCCTGATCCGCGTCACCCGTCAGGTCCTGCACATGGGTGGCGGGGCCCGGCCGGGCCCGGCGGACTTCCTGCTGCTCGGTTCCCTGGCGCTCGACGCCTCCTCGGACGACGTGGCGAGCGCCGACGACCTCGCCCTGTACTTCGTCGAGCGGCAGATCGAGACAGGACGGGGCGCCCTGGACGAGGGCACGCTGCTGCGCGACGACGAGGGGAACGCCACCGGGCGCGACTTCACCGGACCGGGACAGCCCACCCCCGAGCTGGAGTCCTACGCCGTGCGCGGTCGGGGCCGGGTCGTCCCGCGGCCCGCTCCGTGGCAGAACCCGTACCTGGTCGTGGCCGAAGCGGCCGGCCGGGCCGTCGAGATCGCCATCCAGGGCCGGACCTTCCGGGTGGACAGTGCCGACGAGCTGGCCATGCTCATCTCGTACGACTCCCGCAGGCCCCGCGGCGCGGACATCGTCCTGGCGCTGCCCCCGCGGTACGCCGCGACCGTCGCGTCCCTCGTCGCCGGGACGACGGGCCGCCGCGTCTGGTATCCCGAGGCACCGGTCGGCGTGGCCACGCATCCGACGACCGGGACCCGCCACCTCATGCTCGACCTGGGCGAGGGTGACACCGGTGCGGGCTGGGCCTCGACCGACCCGACCGCGGACGCCGGACTGCCCGGAGCCCGCGACCTCAGCAGCGAGAGCGACACGGACAGCGACGACGACCGGTCCAGCAGCGACGGGGACGCCGAGTTCGACCGTCTGGCCGACCAGGCCGTCCTCGAACGGCAGATCGAGGCGCGCCGCCCCCGGCCGCTGACGACGCGCGACTACGGCGTCATCGACAAGCGCGGCACCGGGATCCTGTTCACCCGGCCGCTGCCGCGGTCCGTCGGGGAGGTCCGGGCCGGCACCGGACCCGACGCGCTGGTCCTGCCGCGCCAGGACCACGGGAACATCCCCATGGCGGACCGGCCGCCGCTGCACATCTCCGAGGACCGGACGCTGGCGATGCTCGCGGCCGACGACGGCGCGGCCGGCCGCAGCCGACAGGTGTACGCCACCCGTGCGGCGATCGAGCGCTCGTCCGCGCGACTGGCCGCGGCAGGGGCGGGGATCCGGCTGAAGGCCGACGAGTCGACCGGTGTGATGCTGCCGAAGGAGGACGGGGCGTACGGTGAGCCGCTGTTCCGGGTGGAGCCGGAGTTCCTGACGGCTTCGGGAGGTTCGGAGCACGCCTTCACGCGGGACTTCGCCCAGATGGTGGCCGGTGCGGCGACCGCGCCCCTGTCCCACATCGCCTTCCGGGGCCCTAGGGGCGGCGTCGTCTCGACGGCCCCGGTGAACGGACAGCACGGCCGGGAGGTCACCGGCACCCACCACCTGGCCCAGGCACTGGCGGAGGTCGCCGAGGGCACGCGCTCGGCCACCGATGTCACCCCCCGCTGGGCCGCCCGCCAGACCGGACGGGACAACCGCTACACCGGCGGCGTGGTGGGCGCCCCCACACCGGGCGAGCGCTACGGCCGCGCCCTGAGCTTCGAGCCGCCGGACAATCCGCTGCGCACCCCGCTGGCCTCGGCCGCGCGGCGCATCGGCGTCAACGAGTACGCGTGGGCGGGCGTCGGCGAGGGCTACCTGATCCAGTCGGTCAGCACCACCAACGACAGCGGCGCGCAGTTGTTCACGCACAACCACGCCAAGCCCGGCGACCCGGTGGGCCCGCACGCCCCCTACCACTTCGCGCAGGTGGTGCTGGCGAGCGAGGACGGCACCCACCAGATCACGCTGGAGAACGAGACCCACTCCCGGAGCGAGATCCCGGCCGAGCTCCTCGACGGCGTGATCGACGAGAACCTCGACCGCTACGGCGAGGACGAACTCACCCGGCTGGCCGGGGAGGCCGAGCAGCGCGTCGCCGAGGCACGGCACAGAGCCGCGGACGAGGGGGAGACCGACCGCCTGCAGGGCTTCGCACGGGTGGCCAGGGCCCTGGCCGAGGTCCACCAGGCGGAACAGCTGCCGTGGTACTTCGACGAGGACCGGACCGAGCACGCGCTGGCGCTGCGCGAGGCGGCACGGGCGCGCTCGCGCGCCAAGGAGCTGATCCGGGCCGCCGCGCCGGTGATGGAGAGCAAGGACCTGTGGTCCTTCCGCGCGTACAGCAAGCGGCCGGGTGAGTCGGCGCACGAGGTCAACGCGGCGCTGCTGTCGGAGTCCTCGCCCGCGGTGGCCAACCCGCTGACGACGGTGGTGCTGCACGGCCACGCGCCGCGCCGGTACCAGCAGACCATCCGCTTCGAGGAGGGGGAGCGCGGCATCCCCGCCGACGCGGACGGCACGATCGACGGCCTGGCCCTGTCGCTGGCACGCGCCGGCCTGTGGAACCGGGCCCACGGCCTGCCGATGCCGTCGGTCACCCTCACCGGGCACGGCAACCGCTCGCAGGCCAGCGGCCAGGAGCGGGCGGACGCCGTCGCCAAGGCGCTCGCGGCCAGGCTGACCCAGGTCCTGGACACCTTTCAGACCGGCCTGAGCGGGTCGCGCGTCGGCGTACGGGACTTCGGCCTCACCAAGTCCGCCAAGCGGGTGCGCAGCGCCACCGACCCGGCCCAGGGGCGTGTGGTGACGATCGGGATCGACGATCACCGCCTGGTCCCGCCGGGGCAGTCGGGCCGCGCCACGCCCGTCGAGGAACCGTCCCGCCGCGAGGAGCCCGCACCCACGCGGCCGAGCACCACCGAGCCGGTGGTCCCACCGTCCGCGACCACCGAATCCGTACCCGCCACCGGGCGCGCCAGGTCGCGGCCGCCGGGCCGTTCCGCAGAGGCGAGCCCGGAGCGCAGGAACGGCGAAGCACCCCCGTGGGTCCTGGCACGCATCCGCTACGCGGAGGAGTCCGCCGCCTTCGACAAGCGGCTGGGCGAGTACCTGGCCGAGCACGAGGCGGTGACCGCAGAGTTCCGCAAGATGGCGAGTGCCGCCTGGGCACAGGCCCGCCAACGGTATCCGCGCGCTCTGGCGACGTTCGGCGACACCAGCAAGTTCAAGGCGGGTGTCGTCGGCACGTCCCGCGAGGCACTCCAGCGGGTGGTGAGGAGCGGGAACCTGCGGGAGCTCGTGGCGTTCCTGTACGAGGGGATCTCCAGGGACCTCGTGCCGGAGATGCTCGGCGGCGCCGAGGAACAGCATCCGGAGATCGCCGAGGAACGGCCGAGCCGGCGGCAGCGGGAGGCCTACACCGCGTACATGCGGCGCGCCACGGAGATCCAGGCGTCGGACATGTCGCCCGCGCAGAAGCAGGCCGCACTCAAGGAGCTGCCGCAGCCCGTCGCGGACCCGGCGCAGCCCGACGAGGCGCGTCCGCCGCTGAGCGAGGCGGAGCGCCGGTTCGCGGTCGACGAGGCCGGGCTGACCTGGATGCCGGCGACGTCGGTGTACGACATCGCGATGAGCGCCGGTTTCCAGGGGCGTTCGGAGGACTCCGGCGGACTGGTGGCGACCGGCACCGCCGGGTCCACGTACCGCTTCATGCTGCACGCCGCCCGGATGCGGGAGCAGTGGGGTGTCGACCTGGACCTCGGTCTGATCAGGGCCGGGATGATGGCCATCTCGCTGACGGTGGGCCACCACACCGTCCACGAGGTGATGCGCGGCGCCCAGCTGGCACTGAACGACGTGCCCGGCCATGACCCGGCTCTGGACTACACGGACAACTGGGGCCGGTACTGGAACATCCATCCGCTCGACGAGCAGGAGCTGCGGGAGAACGTCGCGCGGGACGGGCTCTTCCCCGACGAGCACGCCCAGGCACTGCTGGACGAGCTGCAGCCGAAGTCCTCCACGGACACCGGCACGGGAGGGACCGGCACCCGCGCCACGCTCACCCACCGCCCGATCCACACCCGGCCCGTCGCCTCCGAGCCGAACCACCCGGTCGCCCAGATGCCCGGCCCTCCCGCCGCGCACCGGGGCACCGCCGCCACCCCCCGGGAGGTACCGCCCCACGAGGCGGAGGCCCACCGCGAAGCGGTCCTCGACGCGCTGTACGGCCTGGGTGCCCTGAACGGCGTCGACCGGGAGCGCGCCGCCGGGGCGCTGGAGCGGCTCGACCGGCTCCGGGCCGGGGACCCCGAGCTGAGCGGCGGCTTCCTGGACCTGGACGCGCTGGTCCGCCGGGTACTGCTGCTCGACCCCTCCGACACGGTGACGCCCTCGGCGCGCGGCGCCCTCGTACGGCTGGTGACGGCCCCGTTCACGGCCGGCGCCGGCAGCCCGGCAGCGCTGTCCGCCCACTACCTGGCCCAACGCGGGGCGTTCCACCAGGACTTCCGGCTCACCGACGCCCAGGGCCGCCCGCGTGGCTGGAACTGGCTCGGCCGGCCCCTGCCGGCCGACTTCGATCCGGGCAGCACCGGCCGGATCTCGCGCGCCCCCGACGGCACGACCGGTCACAGCGGTCCCGAGGCCGCGCCGTGGCGCCCCACGCCCGGCCACCCCGAGCCGTACCTCGTGCTGCTCGCCGGCCGGTCCGAAGGGGTCGTGGTGCGCGGGCTCGGCGGGTTCGCGCGCCCCGTACCGCCCGAGGTCCTCCACGAGCTGATGGCCCTCGACCGGAACCTGGCGGGCCGGCCGGGGCCGCTGCTGCTCCACGTCGACCGGCCCGCCGCCGCGTCCCTGGACCTGCCGCGCGGCCTCTCCGACCGGCTCGGCCGGGAGGTGTGGGCCACCACCGGCCGGTCGGTCATCGGGCGGCTGCCGAACACCCCGGACCGCTCGGTGGTCCTCCTGCTGGACGAGGAGAAGCTCGCGCCCCGGGGCCAGTGGTTCGCCAACACGCCGGCCACGGCGCCCACCCCGCCCGCCGGCGCGGAGGGCGACCGGGTCAGCGCGCTGTCCATCGCCCACCACGGCCACCGGTCCACGGGCTACATCTCGATGGACCTCGCCGGTTCGGACGACGGCGGCTGGTCGCGGACGCTGGCGCACAGCCGGCTGGGGGCCGTCACGTCCTACGTGTTCCAGCGCACCGCCTACGAGGCCAAGGGGGCCACCTCCCTCGTGCCGTGGGTCGAACGCGGCCTGCCGGCCCCGTACTTCCCCAACAACCACGGTCTGCCGGGCACCGTCATGTGGCACACCCCGGAGGGGGAGCGGCGGGACGACGGGCCGCGGTTCGCCCGCAGTCTCGCCCGCCGCCGCAGCCTGGCCTCGCTCGCCCCCGAGCACCCTGTGGTGCTGCTCGTCTGCTACGCGGCGACGCCCGCCGGCATCGGCGAGATGCACGGACTGCACATCGACGGTCCGCTGCCCTTCGTGCCCGACCCGCTCGCGGCCGTCGCGGTCGGCCAGGACACGGCCAACGAGACGGGCCGCACGGTGTTCGCCACCGTCCTGATGAACGCCACCGTGCAGCCACGGCACGGCGACCAGGAGCCCTACATCAGCCTCTACACCGACGCGCGGGGGCGCGCCTACCACTGGGTCGAGTTCCGTCCGGAGCCGGCCGGGCACGCGCTGGACGGGCGGGCCCGGGACGCCGGGCTGCACCACGGTCCGGGACCCGCCACCGAGGCGGTACGGGAACGGACCCTGCGGCTGGTCCGGGCGCTGCGCCAGATCTTCGGCCCCACGGCCGACGAGAGCCCGGAGTACCCCGTCCTGCTGCGCGGCATGGGCGCCCTCGACCTGATGCGGGAGGCCGATCCGCAGCTGGACCGCGACGGCGCCCGCGAGTTCACCCTGGACCTGTACGAGCAGCTCCTGACCCGGTACCACGGGCTCCCGCCGGGGCAGACCCCGCAGTTCACCCCGGACGGTCACCGGAGCCTGCTGACGGACGCGGCCCGTCTGTGGGACTCCGGGCATCGGGGCCCGCTGACCGGCTGGATCGGGCTGCCGCACCTGGTCCACATGCTGACGGACCTCGCCTCGGCACCCCACCGCGAGGGCATCGCCCGGCAGGTCCTGGGGCTCGACGCCATGGCACCGGTGGGCGAGGCCGAGTGGTCGCGGCTGCTGTGGGCGTCGTTCAAGGTCGCCACGGTGACCGCCCAGGCGGATCCGGGCACGTTCGCCGCCGCGGTGCTGCACCTGCCCGCCCCCGACCCGGCACGGTTCGGCGAAGCGGTCCTCGTGGCACGACGGGCGGCGGCGGCCGGCCGTGATCCGCGGCTGCTCCACGAGGTGGCCGCCCACCACCTGGAGCAGCAGGGCGCGCTGGAGTCCGACCGGCTCCTGACGGACGACGAAGGCACGGCCTGGGGCCGGGCCCTGGACGGCACACCCCGGCCGGAGGGCGAGTTCGACCCGAGCGTCGTCACCCTGCTGGGGTACGCGCCCGACGGTTCGCTCGTACCCGTCGGCACCGAGCCCGCGCCCTGGGCGGCCGACCCGCACCGTCCGACACCGTTCGTGTACGTCGCCGACGGTGACGCCGACGGGCTCTACATGCAGGGACCGGTGCCGCCGCAGGAGTTCGGCGAACTCGTCTTCCGTGACCCGGAGCTGCTCGGCGAGAACGGGTACGCCGAGGTCATCGCCGTGGTGCCGCACGGCAGGCCGTCCGGTGCACGGCCGGTCGAGGGCAGCATCCCGGGTGAGGGCGCCCGGAACTCGGCCCGGAACTGGTGGGCCACCCACGGAGCCACCACGCTCCACCACGACCCGGCGACCGGGACGTACACCGTCGCCATGCTGCCGGGCCCGGACGGCCGGCCGGCCACGGCGGGCACCTGGGGGCGGACCACACCCCCCGAGGGCGACCGCTCTTCCACCCCGGGCCCGGCGGCGGCGACCAACGCGCCGGCGCGCCGCACTGCCGTGGCGTCCGGCACCGCGCCGCCCGCCGAGGCCGCCACCGCCGGCCTGGACGCGGCCTGGGCCGCGCACGCACGGGCGCTGACCGCGCTCGGCGAGGCCACCGCCGACGCCGCGGCGACGGAGCGGGCCGACGGTGACGGGACGGCGGCGGACGCCCGGGCCGGGGTCGACGAGGCGCGCCGCGCACTGGAGGACGCCGAGGCGCGGCTGTGGGCCCTGGGCGTCGCCCCGGACACGCTGGGCGCGGCGCGGATCACCGGCGAGAGCGCCGCCGGCGGCCGGGGTGACGGCTCCGACACGGGGGAAGCGGCCCCGGTCGTCCTGAGGCATGCCCACGAACGCCTTTGGATCGCCGGGCAGTTGCTCGATGGCGACCTGCCGCCCGCCCCGCCGCGGCCCGCCGGGGACGAGACCGTCGGCTCGCAGGAGCTGGAGGCCGCGGGCATCACGCTCTCCGTCGGCCAGCGGACCGAGATGGCGCTGCGCGGCGACGGCCGGCTGCCCGCGAGCGCGCTCTCACCCCTGGACGCGGTCCGGGCAGGAATGGCGGGGCGAGGCGCCTGGTCGGACACGATGCACACGGCGGCCGCGAACGCTTCGCGGCGCCTGTGGGCGCGGGCGTACGCCGACTTCGCGGGCGCGGCGGCCGAGGGTACGGACGAGACCGGCACCACCCGCGCCTGGGACACCGCCGTCTCCCTGGTGCTGCCGGCGGAGCCGCACGCGGCCCTCGCCGACTCCCGGTACGCCGGTGACGGTTACCGCGACGCGGTGCGCAGGGTCGCCGATCACCTGCTGGGCGCGGGGACCGGCCCAGGGACCGCACCGGCGTCGGCAGCGCAGCTGGCCGACACCCTCCGCTCCGGCCTGGGCCTGCGGCAGCGCTGGACCGCGCCCGCCACGGACACGGTGCCGGTGGCGCAGTCGGGGACCGGCGCCGACATGCCCGACTTCGACATGTCGGTCCTGGACGTTCTCGACCCGGACAGTGACACCTTCGGCGACATCGACATGTCGGCCGTGGACGTCCCCGCCCCGGACGGTGACGGCTTGGGCGACATCGACATGTCGGTCCTGGATGTCCTCGACCCGGACGGTGACGGCTTGGGCGACATCGACATGTCGGTCCTGGACGTTCTCGGCCCGCACGCTGACGGCTTCGGCGAGATCGACACCTCGGCCTGGGACGGCATCGACGCCGGCGGCTTCGACTTCGAGCTGCCCGGAACGGGCCTCGCCGACCTGTATCTGACCGGTCCGGACGCACCCGACCTGGACATGGCCGACGCGGACACGACCGGCCCTGACATGACGGTTCTGGACGCGGGCGGGCAGCCGGTGTTCGCCGCGCCCACCGCCTCCGCACCGGCCCGGCCGCTCGCCCCCCTGCCCCGGCTGAGTCTCGTGACGTACGGCCAGGGGGAGACGCGCCCCTCCGCCGACGCGCAGGAGAGCCTTGAGCGACTGGCGTTCCAGGTCGCGAGGGCCGGACTGCGCAACCGGCGCACGCGGGTGCCGCTGCCGAAGACCGACATCGCCGGATACGGCGCCGACGCCCGCCAGGCCGGCACCGCGCAGGAGCGGGAACGGGCCGCCCGGCAGAGGGGCGACCAGCGTGCGCGGACCGCGCACGAACTGTTCGTCCAGAAGCTCGGCCACGCGCTGGACACCCTCCAGGAGAACCTGCCGGCGGATCGCACCCGACTGTCCGCGAGGGACTTCAAGATCACCTCGCGCGGCCGTGCGCGCATGCCCGGCCAGGGCTACACCGCGGGCCTGCCCGTTCCGGTGAGCCGCGCGGACCTGGGCAGGCAGGCCACCGTCGCCCTCACCTCGCCGGGGCACGCGGCGGCGGTCGAGGCCCTGGACGCGCTGCGCCGCGAGGACCGCGCACTGCGTGCCGGGGCGTTCGACGTGGACGCGGTCGCCCGGCGGGTCCTCCATCTCGACCCCGTGGTCCCCGTCGGCCCGGAGACGCGCAGGGACCTGTACACCATGGTCGAACGGGCGCTCGCGGCCGGGCGGGCGGCAAGCCTGGCGGCCCTCTCCGCGTTCGCCCTCGAGGAGGCGGGCGTCCTCGCCGCGGACCGCGCCCAGTACGTCTCCGTGGGCGGATCCAGGGCTCCGGGTCTGAACTGGGCCGGACCCGAAGTCGTCGAATTCGACGGCATCTTCGTGGAACACCTCAAGCCCGACCAGGCGGGCGGCTTCATCCCCACGGGGCACTCGGACTTCTCCCCGTGGCCGTGGGACGTGACCCCGTACGCCGTTCTGGCCGACGGGCACCACGACAGGGTCGTGACGCGGCTGCCCGACGGGACGACGAGGGAACTCGACGTCGACACGTTCGTGGAGCTGGTCGCGGCCGACCCGGCACGGCAGGGCCTGCCGGACGGCACTCCGATCGTCCTGGCCGTCCCGTTCGCCGGCGACCGGTACCTGGAACTGCCGCGCAAGCTCGCGGAGCGCACCGGCCACACCGTATGGGTCCACAGCGGTCTCGCGCGGCGCCACCCCGATCCGGCCGGGCAGAGCACGATCGCCGTGATCCGGCAGGACGGACTGCCGCACGGGTCCTGGGTCGCGGTGCGGCCGGGCCTGGCGCCCGACGCCGAGGACGGCGCCCCGGACTGGCACCGCGACGTGCTGACCCAGCCCATCGTCAGCACCCTGACCGGACAGCAGATCGGACGCAGCCTGCACGAGCCCGGTGAACTCACCGGGACGCGCGAGGACAACTTCAGCCTGCTCGACCGGATGACGCTGTTCGTCCACTTCAACCGCTCCACCGGCACGTACTCCGCCAAGCTCCCGCTGGTGGACCCCGGTCCGAAGGACAAGGCGTACCACCTGGCGGGCCATGGTCTGCCGGGCCGCCTGGTGCTGCCCCTGGCCGGCGGCGGATCGAGGGCGGCCGACGGGCACGAGGCGGGGGACTGGCTGCGACGGCGCAAGAGCCTGTCGAGTCTGCCCGAGGACCACTGGATCGACATGGTGGTCTGTTACTCCTCGACCCCGCAGGACACCGCCGTGCAGGACCTCTCGCAGGCCGGCGACTCCTTCCGCGTACCGTTCGCAGCCGATCCGCTCGCCGACGACGCCCTCTCCATGGGACAGCACCTGGCGAACGCCACCGGTCGCACGGTGCGTCTGTCCTACGACCAGCAGGGGGCGTTCAGCTATCAGGACGACCCCGTGCGGGTGCTCTTCACCGACGCGCGCGGACGCCGGTGGTGGTGGGAGACCAGCCGTCCGGAGCCCGGTGACGCCGAGCTGGACCGGCTGGCGCAGCGAGCCGGGTTCGACACCGCGCCGTCGCCGCGGACCCGCGCCGAGCTGCTGCGTGTGGTGCGGGCCCTGAAGGCGGTCTTCGGGCCCGACGTGGAGGACGCCGCCGACTACGCGGCCCTGGTCCGGGGCACCGCCGCGCTCGTCAACATGTGGCACACCGACCCGGACCTCGGCCCGACCGGCCCGTTCTCGCCCGACCTGCTGCGCCGGGTGGTCGCGGCGCACCCGGAGGCCGTGTCCGGGGTGGACCGCCAGGTCACCCGCCGCGTGCTGGCCGCGGCGGCCCAGGCATGGCAGTCGGAACCCTCCCTGCCGGTGAGCCGGTTCGTCGGCCTGCCGGTGCTGCACTCGGCGGCCCGGTGGCTCCAGGACACGGCGGCGGTGGACGAGGCGGCCGTCGCCGCACTGGCCCTGTCCGGCCCCGGCGACGTGGGCACTGCCGAGCGGGCGCGGCTGTTCCGGGCGCGGGTCAAGGCCGAGGAGACGCGGGACGCGGCCGGTCCGGACGCGGACGCCCTCATGGCGAGGCTGCGGCACCTCGACCCCGGCACCGAGGTGGACGACGCGCTGCGCGGTGAGGCGCTGACGCTGCTCACCCGCGGGTTCGCCGCCGGCCGGAACATGACCGACCCGGACGTCGCGGCGGCGTACGACCTGGAGGCGCGCGGCGCCTTCGACCGGTCCGCGGCGCCCACGACCATGGGGCCGGCCACGGGCGGCGGCCGGGACTGGAAGGACGGTTCGGTCCTCCCGTCGGAACTGAGCAGATTCCGGACGCCGGACGGGCTCGCCGACGCCCCCTGGGCCGGACAGGACGCGAACGGCAAGGACAGGCCCGTCCCGTATCCGGTGCTCACGTACGTGGACTTCCAGAACAGCGACCGTCTCCACGTGGGCTTCGGCGGCGCCTCCTACGCCGTGTCCGCCGAGGAGTTCGCCGAACTGCTGGCAGCCGATGCCCAACTGAGCCGCAAGAGTGTGACGACCCCCGTCCTCCTCCTGGCGACCGGGCTCGGTGGGCCGGCGCCCGGCCTCGCGGACGTGATCGCCCAGCGGCTGGGCCGCAGCGTGTGGTGGAGCCCGTTCCCGGCGAACCTGTCCGGGACGGACGACTCGGGCACCGCGGTGCCGACCCTCGTCGACTCGCTGGTCAGCATGAGCAGCCCGACGGCCGCCGACTGGTACGAGGCACGGCCCGTCGACCCGCCCGGGACCCAGGAGGGCCCGCGCCCCGTCGAGCCGCCGCTCCCCGCCGGGCCGCGGCCTGGCACGGTGGGCACGGCCGGGGACGCGGCGCGGGGCACGGGGACGACCCCGGCACCGGTGCCCACCGTCCCGGTCACCCCGCCGGCCGCCGCCCTGGACGCCGATTGGGCCTTCACCACGGCGACCGACGCGTCCTTCGCACCGGCCTCGCCCGTCTCCTCCCCGGCCACCTCCGAGACCTGGTCCACCGCCTCACCTCCGTCCGCAGGCCACGTCGGTACGGGCTCGGACCCGCTGCTGTCCGGCGCCACGCTGATGACCGACGGCCGGGGCACCCCGCGCGGGCGCGACTGGACCGGTTTTGGCATCAGGAGCGTCGACGCCTCGCGGATGCTGCTCCACGAGCAGCGGGACGGCGAGCTGCGGAGGGTCTCGCAGGAGGCGGCGCCCTGGGGGGCCGGGGCCTACGTGGTGGCGGCCGACGGCGGCTACGAGTCCCTGTTCGCCGCGGGCCGGGAGCTCGGTCCGCGAGCGGTGGCGGACCTGCTGGCAGCCGACCCCGCACTGGTGTCACTGCCGCGCGACGTCCCGGTGGTGCTGGTGAGCCCCTACGCGGGAGCCCAGGACGGGCAGTTGGCGCGAGCCGTGGCGGAACGGCTGGGCCGCAGGGTCTGGGCGCCCAGCGGCGACGGACGCCTTCTGAGCCCCGCCGACGAGGCCACGGCAGAAGTCCCCGCCGGTGCGCTCACGCACGTGCCGTCGCTCGTCGACTCCGACCCCGAGGACGCGTACGGCGACTGGGTTCCGTTCGATCCGCCACCGGACGGGAGCGGGAGGTCCGTGGACCGCGAGTGGGTCACGGTGGACGGTGTCCGGTTCCGGGACAGCGACGTGGACACCCGCCCGCTGGTCGGGGCGGACCACCGCTTCGAGGGCCGCGAGTCGATGCCGGACGACGGCCGCAGGCGGCTGCGGGAGCGACGGCTGCGGCTGTATCGAGGCATGCGGGAGCGCGCGCACGTGCTCCGCCTCGGCGACACCTACCACACGGTCGACGCCGAGGAGACCGCCCCGGACACGGAGGCTTCGGTCTACACCTTCCACGCCCACGGCGTGCCGGGCGGGCTGAAGCTCGTCCACAAGGACGGCCGGGTGCTGCTGCTCGGCGCCGAGGACGGCGGGCGCTACATCGGCGGGCTGCCCGAGGTGGTCGCGCGGGCGGCCGGGGAGGAGCTGCACGTCGCGAGCTGCTACGGCGCCGTAGCGGGCGATCCGGTGCGCGAGCAGTCCCTCATCAGGCCCGCACCGCTCGTCGAGGACCCCCTGGAGGAGGTCGCGCTCGCGCAGCACACCGCCAACCACAGCGGCCGTACCACCACCGCCGCCACCGGCAGGACCGGCTACAACGACACCGTGCGGCTGCTCGCGGCGACGCCCGACGGCACCCTGGCGAGCATCGAGACCTTCCTGCCCGAACCGGTGGACGGCACGGCGGAGTTGACCGAGGCGGCCGGGCTGCGCCCGCTCCCGCGCCCCACCGGCCTGCCCGCCTGGGACGACGAAGGGCCGCGCGCCCTGCGGCTGGTGCGCGCGCTGCGGCAGGTCTTCGGCAACGAGGTGGAGGCCGACCGCGGTGTGCCGGGCGGCCGCTACGAGCGGCTGCTGCGCGGGATCGGCGCGCTGGAGACGCTGCGGGCGAACGACCCGGCCCTGAGCGCGCTGACCCCGCTGCGCATGGAACTGTGGCAGGTGCTCGCTCAGACGCCCGACGGGCCGGACCCGCGGCCGGCCGACTACGAGGCCGTGCTCGACCGCGCCCTGGCCGCGGACCCGGACTCCGCGCTCACCGCCGTATGGGACGCGCCCGCCCTGCGGGCCGCGCTGGACCGGCTCGCCACGGGCGGGGACGCAGCGGTGCTCGCGGTGCTGCGGATGCCCACCGGTCCGCTCACGCCCCGCGCGTACGCCCGCGCGCTGTGGGCGATGACCGGCGCCTCCCGGCTCCTGGACGCCAAGCCCGCTCCGGAACGGGAGGAGTGGGGGCGCACGGCACTTCACCTGCCCGCCGGCGCCCCGTGGGACGCGTCCGCGGAGGCCCGGCTGCGGGAACTGACCGAACAGGCCGTCGCCGCCGGACGGGACTCCGGCCACGCCGGCGAACTGGCCGTCTTCCACCTGGAGACTCTGGGGGCGTTCGCCGACCAGGGGCGGATCCGTACGCCCGGCGGGGCACTCCAGGGCCGCAACTGGGGCCCCACGCCCACCCCCGGCGGGCTGGAGCCCTCGCGCCTGTACGTCGCCAGGACCGGTGCCGACGCAGACACCACCACCCTGGAGTTCGCACCCTGGACCCAGGAGGGCGCCGCCGCTCCGTACTTCGTGCACGCGGAGACGAACACAGCCGGCGCGGTGCTCCTGCGGCTGCCGGGCGGGACCGTGCAGGTCGGTGTGCGGGAGTTCTTCGCGCTGCTGGAGTCCGACCCGGAGCTGTCGCTGATCAGCCGGCACCGCCCCGTGGCCCTGCTGGTGCCGGGGATCGGCACGGGACAGCGGCGCGCACTGCAGCGCTTCTCCCGCAGGAACGACCGGACCGTGTGGAGCTACGACGGCGCGTTCACGGTGTCCGGGGGCAGCGCGGCGCGACCGGGCCACGTCACGGCCCTTCCGCAGCAGGACGGGCGGCCGCAGCCGGATCCCGGGACCGGCCCGGGGACGGATTCGCGGGCACCGGACACCCGGACCACGGCGACGGCGCAGGCCTCGGACGCGCGGCGGCCCGGCGTCTGGCGCCGGACCGTGCCGCGGATCCCCTCCGCCGCCGAGACGGACACGGTGAACGCGGCGAGCGGCGACGCGCGGGTGAACCCGGCGACGACCGCCGAGTGGAGCGCGAGCACCGACGCCGACGGGGTGACGCCGGCGGGAGGGACCCTGCCCTACTCGGCGGACGGACAGTTCGACGAGCGGTTCGCGGCGACGCTGGAGGCCTTCCCGGTAGCGGCCTCCACCGACCGGCACACGGTATGGGGCTACGGCCAGGCCGATCCGGACTTCCACGTCTTCGTGGCCGAGATACCGGCGCTCGGACTGCGTGGCGAATACAACCCCGACGGCCCGTCCGCCGGCGGTGTCACCGACATGACCGGGCAGGTGCACTCCAGCGGTCCGGCCTGGGACTGGTACCTGCCCGGCCGCGGACTCGTCGCCTCCTCCCGCATGCTGACGGACCCGCCGACCGGCGACGAGCCCGTACCCGTCGGCTGGCCCGCCACCGGACCGGTGCGCCCGACCCCGGCCGTCGACCCGGCCACCACCGCCGCGGACCCGGCCGCGCTGGCGGGCGGCACGCTCCCCGAGGCACTGTGGCGCGATCACGACGGCCCGCTGTACCGCTTCAGCCCCGACGGGCCCGAGCAGGTCTTCGCCGAGGGGCTCAAGCCGTACGGCTCCGACATGGTGCACATCGTCGACCACGTCTACGGCGGCAGCGCACTGGTCCCGCACACCGTCTTCGCGAGCGCGACCGCGAACCGCGACTACGTGCGCGACAGCGCCCGCGCGAACCCGATGGGCGCCCCCGCCCTGTACCGCCGCTACCGCTGGCGCTACGACGTCCAGGTCCCCGGCGGCATCGACGTGAACGCCACCCTGGGCCTGGCCTCGCCCTTCCCCGACCAGGAGGAAGTGCTCTTCCCCGGTGGCGTCGACCGCCGGTACATCCGTGGCGCGCAGCCCATGGCGTACGGCATCCCGCTCGGACCGTACGTCGCCAACCCGCATTTCACACCGCTCGCGTCGCCCACCGGGAGCGGCGGGACGTCCGTCGTCGACGCGGACTTCGCGGGCCCGGCGGAGCCGGCCGCCGGCCCGGTGCTCGAATCGTTCCCGGCACTGTCCCTGGACTCGGACTCGGACCCGGACGACGACCCGCGTCCGCTGTTGTCCAGGTATGACGACTCGGACCCGGACGACTCCCCGGAGCCGGCGGAGGAGACCGGCGATCCGGCCGCGCCCGACTGGGTTCTGGCACGCGTCCGCTACGCGCAGGAGGCCCTGTACTTCGAGCAGCGGCTGGCCGCGTACCTGGGCGAGAACGAGCAGGTCAACGCGGAGTTCGGCAAGGTCGTGCGGTCGCTCTGGCTGATCGCCCTGCACCGTCGCACGGACTACCGGATGTTCGGCAGCGACAGCGGGGAGGACGGCGGCGCCGTCGGGACCTCGTACGAGAACCTCGCGCGGGTGGTGGAGTCCGGCAATCTGCGCGAGCGGGTGACGTTCCTGTTCAACGGCGTCGCCAGGCAACTCGTCCCCTACCTCCTGGGAGGCGTCGAGCCCCCGCATCCGGTGATCTCGCTGGAGCGCCGTGACCGGCACACGAGCGAGCGGCTCAAGCGATACGAGCAGGAGCGTGCCGAACTCCTCGCGGCCGAGCTCGACCCCGAGGACGAGGCGCAGGAGATGGAGGAGCTGGACGCGATGCTGCGGACGCCGCTGCTGCCCCACGAGGTCAGCCCGGTGCTGAGCCCGGCCGAACGGCGCCTCGCGGTCCGGGAGGGGGCCCTGCTCTGGTCACCCGCCGGCCTGGTGCACACGCTGCCGATGTCCGCCGACTTCCAGGCGCGTTCGGAGGATTCCGCCGGTCTGGTGCTGACCGGCACCTCGGGCAGCGCCTACCGGATCCTCACGCACGTGGCCCGGCTGCCCCGGCTCGCCGGTGTGCCCGTGGACCTCGGCCTGATCAGAACCGGACTGCTGAGCGTGCTGGTGGGCGTGGGCCACCACAGCTTCCACGAGGTGATGACCGGTGCCCAGCACGCCCTGGACGAGATCGACCGCACGGCGGCGTCGGTCTACGCCGACAACTGGGGCCGGTACTGGGACGTCCATCCGTTGAGCGAGGAGGAGCTGCGGGCCTTCGTCGCCCGTGAAGGGCTGTTCCCGGATGAGCACGCACGGGCACTGCTGGCCGAGTTGGAGGCCGGCAGGGGTGGAGAGGCCGGGAAGGCCGCCGGCACGGGGGCGGGGAACGACGGGGGTGCGCACGGGTGATGAGATGTCTTCGTGTCTTCCTCCGCGAGCCGGGCATCCGCGCGGCATGACTGTCTGGAGCGACCCCATGCCGACCTCTGACGGACAGCCGGACGGCGCCCGCGGGCCGATCCCCGCATCAGGGCCGGCGCGTGCGCACCTGACCGTCGCGCGAGGCGGGCCGGACTTCCCCGTGCCGCCCGAGGACATCGTCGCCGCGGCCCGAACCGCCCCCGACCACTGGCTGTCGGTGACCGACCGGCACTGGCTCGGCGAGACGGAGGGCGAGCCCGCGCCCCCGTGGGCCGTACTCGGCCGCTGGCGCAGCGACGCCCACGGCGAGATCGTCGAGTGGGAGGCCAACGCGGACTACCGTCCCTCGCCCGCCGCGCTCGGCTGGGCCGCACCGGTGGACGACGCCGACGCCGCCGTGCACCTGGCCGCCACCGGTTACGGTCCTGACGCGGACGTCGCCGAGGCCCTCGCGGAAGCCGGCGCGGTGGCCGTGTGCACGGCCGAGGACGGGGAGCCGGCGTGGACGCGGGCACCCGGCGGCGCGCTGGCGGTGCCCGTCTTCCCGGTGCCGCCACGGGCACCGGCGGCGCGCCTGCCCGCGCATGTGATGATGACGCTCCCGGACCTCCTCGACCGGCTGCCGCCCGGCCGGGACGTGATGTTCCTCAGCTCGTCCGCCCCGGCCGCCCTGCTCGTCCCGGCGGACGATCTGCGCGCACGGTGCCGGCAGACGACGCGCGCATCCGCACCCGGCTCCCCGCCCCGGACCGCCAGGCGCCCCAGCACCGACTCGGATACCCCCAGCAAGCGAGGACAAGATGAGTGAGTCCGGCGCGGAATCCCCCGCCGCCCCCGTGGACCCGGCACCTCCCGAGGAGTTCGTCCAGGCCGCCAGGCTGGCACCCGACCACTGGCTCTACCTGAGCGATCCCGCCTGGCAGGGCGAGGGCCCGCCACCCGCATGGGCCGTGGTGGGTCAGTGGCGCTCCGACTCCGAGGGCGAGATCGTCGAGTGGGAGGACAACGAGGAATACAGGCCGTCACCCGAGGCGATGGGATGGCCCGAGCCCGCCGATGACGTGGACCGCGCCATCCAGCTCGCCACCACCGGGTACGGCCCGGCGGAGGACGTCACCGCCGCCCTGGCCGGGGCCGAGGTCGCCGTGCTGGTCACGGCTGACGGCGATCCGGTGAGCGCGTCGGCGCCCGACGGCACCGCCGTGGTGCCCGTCTACACCTCCCCTCGCTACCTCCGGGCCGCCGGGCAGCTGGGGTTCGAACAGCTTCCTGTCGCAGACCTGCTCGGCCGGATCCCTCCGGGTTACAGCCTGTGCCTCAACAGCTCGGCCCCGGTCAGCATGGTGCTGCCCACGGACGGGCTCGCGGAGGTGCTGCACGAGGCGGCGGAGGAGACGGCGGCTCCGTCGGGGGAGCCGGGAGCCCGCCGGGAGACGGCGGCCCCTGGCACGTGACCGCCACGACCAGGTGACGGTCACGGCGCCGGCGGCGCCGTCGACGTCGGTGGTGCGCCGCGAGTCCATGGGTCCGCGCCGAGGTGGCCGCTGAGCTCCCTGCCAGGCGGCGCGGACGGCGTGGTGAAGGGCTCGATCGCGTCCGGCGTCAGCTGTGCGGACCGGCGGGCGCTCCGGCCGCGGCCGTCCGCGCGGCCGGACGGGTTCCCGGCCGTCGTGGCCGCCCTCACGGCGGAGCTGGACGCACCGCACCACGGCGCCCTGCCGCTGAACAGCACCCACGTCATCTGCTCACCGTGCCGGTGAGCGAACCGAGTTCTACCCTCGGCCGGTGAACTCGCCTTCCCCTTGAGAGAGTGCTGCCCCGCAGCGCCGCCTCAGCCGCCGCCCACATCACCGCCACGTCTGCGGACGGTGATCCGTCCACACCGACGACCACCCTGCTCAGGCCGGAGCGGGCTGTGGTTCCGTTCATGGCTTCTCCTCCCAAGGGCCGAGAGACCTTCTTCCACTCTGGCAGCTGGCCTCGACAGGCCGGAGGGCCGCTGGGGCAATGACGGGACCAACGGTCCCCGCCCTCGGCCGGGCGGGACGCGACCCCTGCAATGACGAGCCCGTTCAGTCCTGAGGGTGGGCCGTTCGGCCCTCGCAGGCCCCGCCCGCGCGTCGGAGGGTGGTGACGTAGGAAGCACCCTTCGGACCCTCGAACGGGAGGCGCGGTGATGAAGCATATGAACGTCGGCGGTCTGATGACCGACAACGTGCTCTCCGCCGTCCCTGCGACGTCGTTCAAGGAAGTGGCCAAGATGCTCGCCGAGCACGACATCAGCGGGGTTCCGGTCGTGGACGACGACGACCATGTCGTCGGAGTCGTCTCCGAGAGCGACCTCCTTGCCCGCCACAAGCTGGCTGTGCGGGACCTGATGACCACGCCGGCCGTCACCGTTCACGCCGAGGAGACAGTTGCGGACGCGGCACGGCTCATGGTGCGCCGCGGAGTCGAGCGCCTTCCCGTGGTCGACGAGGAGGAGCGACTGGTAGGCATCGTGACCCGCCGCGATCTGCTCTGTGTCTACCTCCGCCCGGACTCGGAGATACGGCGCCGCATCCGTGAGGACGTCCTCTCAGATGTCATGGAGCTGCCCGCGGACGCGGTGGACATGCACGTCCTCGACGGCGTGGTGTCGCTGGGGGGCCGAGTCCGGCGCCGGAGTCAGGCCCTGACGCTGGTCGGACTCGCCGAGCGCGTGGACGGCGTCGTCGCCGTCGTGGACCGGCTCTCCTTCCACGAGGACGACACGGCGCGGAACCCTGACCCTACGCGCGATGAGGTGACAGAGTCATGGCCACCCAGCCGTTCACCGTCGCTGACGTGATGACCAAGAACGGCAGGGTCACGCTCAGCGGCACGGTCCGCCGCCGCAGCCTCGCTCAGGTGCTGCTCCGGCTCTGCAACAGCGTCGACGGTGTCGTGGGGGTCGTCGACCGGCTCACGTACGAGGAAGACGACCTGTCGAGGGAGTGACGATCATGGACAACCTGAGTGCACCTCACGCTCCCGTGACGGTGACGGCCGAACTCGACAGCCGCCTGTCCCGCTGGCTGTGGCTGGTCAAATGGATCCTCGTGATCCCGCACTGGATCGTGCTGTTCTTCCTCTGGATCGCCTTCTTCGTCGTGACGGTGATCGCGTTCTTCGCCATCCTGTTCACCGAACGCTTCCCCCGGGGCCTGTTCGACTTCAACCTCGGCGTACTCCGCTGGTCATGGCGCGTGTCGTACTACTCGTACGCAGCACTCGGCACCGACCGCTACCCGGCCTTCAGCCTGGGCCCCGAACCCGACTACCCCGCCCGGCTCGACATCGCCTACCCGGAGCGGCTCTCCCGCTCGCAGGTGCTGGTCAAGTGGTGGCTGCTCGCCATCCCGCACTACCTGGTGATCGCCTTCTTCACCGGCGGGATGGAGGTGCACTGGTGGAGCGGTGGCCTGATCACGCTCCTCACCCTCATCGCGGGCTTCGCCGTGGCCTTCACCGACCGGTATCCGCGTGACCTGTTCGCCCTGGTCGTCGGCCTGAACCGCTGGGTCCTGCGCGTCGCCGCCTACGCGAGCCTCATGACGGACGCCTACCCGCCCTTCCGGCTCGACCAGGGCGGTCACGAGCCGACCGTGGGTGCCGCGCGCTGACGGCGCCTCCTCGCCCACGACTACACGTGGGGGTTCGTCCTCCTCGCCGTCACAGCGACGGCCGGGGCAGCCTGGCCGCCACCGCTGTCCGCAGACGCGCCCGAGCCGCCACAGACGTCTGACGGCGGACGCCTGCCCGCGCCGATGGACAGCGTCGGCGGACAGCTCGGAACGGCCTTCCCGAGGCACTCCGGCGATTGGGTCCTTCGGCCCCTTCTCGGGCCTGGGCGGCCGTAGCGCAGCGCTCCCTCCGAAGGTTGGGATGGAGACCATGAACACCGACCAGGCGCTCCTCGTCGCCACCGGCGTCAGCAAGATCTACCGGACGGGCTCCGTCGAGGTAACGGCCCTGCTCGACCTGGACCTCCTCGTGCGCCACGGGGAGATGGTGGGGGTCATGGGACCGTCTGGTTCTGGGAAGACCACCCTGTTGAACTGCCTGTCCGGCCTCGACGACATCGACGGCGGCCGGGTGGAGGTCGACGGCCACGACCTGTTCGCCATGTCGGACGCGGCGCGCACGGAACACCGGGCCCATACCATGGGCTTCGTCTTCCAGGCGTTCAACCTCATACCGGTCTTCTCCGCCGTGGAGAACGTCGAACTGCCCCTGCTGCTCGTGGGCACCCGGCCGTGCAAGGCGCGTCGCAGGGCCCTGGACATACTCGACCGGGTCGGTCTCGGCCACCGGGTCGAGCACCGGCCCAGCGAGATGTCCGGCGGTGAACAGCAGCGGGTTACCATCGCCCGCGCCCTCGCGGGACGGCCCGCCATCGTCTGGGCGGACGAACCGACCGGCAACCTCGACAGCACGATGGCCGACCAGGTCATGGACCTGCTGTGCGAACTCAACCAGGACGAGGGCCAGACGATCGTCCTGGTCACCCACGACAACGCCATCGGCGCCCGCGTCCCCCGACTGATCCGGATGCGCGACGGGCAACTGGTCGACGACGTCCACCAAGCCGTCACCACCCCGGCCGCGATCAGTGACATCCCCATGGGCTGACCATGTACCCGAACCTCCTCGTCCCGCTGCTCACCGTCCTGGCGCTGGCTCTCGCGGCCCTGGTACTGGTGGCCGTCCGGCAGCCAGTGTCACGACGGCTGGCGTTCCGACAGGTCGCCCGCCGGCGCACCGAGGCCGCGCTGGTGATCGGCGGATCGATACTCGGAACGGCCATCGTCATCGGGGCTCTGGTCGTCGGCGACACCTTGAACTTCTCCGTACGACAGGAGGCGTACCGCACCCTGGGACCCGTGGACGAACGCGTCGTCGCGCCCCCCGGACCGACCGGGCGCGCCGTCACCGGACGTCTGGCCGACCTGGCCGGCGATCCGGACGTCGACGGAGTCCTGAACGCCCAGGCCGCCCAGGCATCGGCCGTCAGCGGTGCCGGTGACCGAACGGTCGCCGAGCCGCGCGTCCTTGCCTGGCAGATGGACTTCGACCAGGCGTCGCGCTTCGGCGCGGCAGGTGGCGACTCCGGTCTCGGCGGACCGAACCCGAAGCCCGGCCAGGTCGTGGTCAACGAACCGCTGGCCCGGTCCCTGAGCGTGGGAGCCGGGGATCCGATCACGGTGTACCTGTTCGGCGCACCGCAGACGTACCGGGTCGAGCGTGTGGTGCCGGAGCAGGGCCTTGCCGGCGTGGGACTGGGCGGCAGACTGAACCGCGACGTGTTCCTGCCACCGAAGGCCTTGGACTCCGCCGCCCGGAGCGCCGGAGCGGAGCCGCGCTCTGTCACCTTCGTGTCCAACCGAGGCGGCGTCGAAAGTGGCGAGGCCCTGACCGACCGCGTGACCACCGACATCCGGCAGACTCTGGGCCCGCTCGCCGGCCAGACGGCGATCGACACCCCGAAGCACACCGTCCTGCGGGACGCCAAGCAAGCCGGAGACTCCCTCGGAGCCCTGTTCCTCATGATCGGCAGCTTCAGCATCATCGCGGGCGCACTACTTCTCGTGAACATCTTCGTGATGCTCGGCGAGGAGCGGAAATCCCAGATGGGCATGGTGCGGGCCGTCGGGATGAAGCGCTCGCGGCTGGTCGGGGCCTTCACTCTCGAAGGGGCGACGTACGCGCTGCTGTCCGCCGTGCCGGGAGCGGCCATCGGGGTCGCCGTCGGCTGGGGCGTCGCCGTGGTGGCCGCGCAGATCTTCCAGGGCTGGTCGGTCGGCGGAAGCAGCATCCGCATCGCGTTCGCCATCACGCCCACCAGCGTCCTCAACGGACTCGCCATGGGCCTGCTCGTCGCCTTCGCCGCGATCCTCGCGACCAGCGTGCGCATCAGCAGGTTCAACATCATCGCCGCCATCCGCGACCTCCCCGCCACGCCCGGGCAGGGTCCACGCCGCCGTTCGCTCGTGGTCTCCACCGCCCTGGCCGTCCTGTGCGCATTCGTGGCGGCCCCGGCCGTGGCGCGCAGCCAGCCCGACGCGACGTACCTCATGCCGGCGCTCGCCCTGGTCTTCGCCACCCCGGCGCTGCTGCGCGTCCTCCCCCGTCACACGGTCACTACCCTGGTCGCCGGGACCGTACTCGCCTGAACGCTCCTGGCACCCGTCGTACGCCCCCGCATCTTCGACACGCCGTCGATGTCCGTGTACGTCATCCAGGGCGCCCTCGCCGCCTTCTCCGCCGTGGTGCTCGTCAGCGACAACCAGAAGACGCTCCTCCGCCCCGTGCGGCGACTCCTCCAGCGCCCGACGGAAGGCGGCCTGGCGGCGCGGCTCGCCGTCGCGTATCCCTTGGCGAAACGATTCAGGACCGGCGCGACGCTCGTGATGTACACCCTGATCGTGTTCGTCCTCGTGCTCCTGACGGAGATCTCGGGCATTCTCCGCGCCGGCGTCGACGGAGTCGTCGCCGATGCCACCGCCGGATACTCCCTGCGACTGGACTACAACCCGCAGGTCGCCGACGAACGACTCGTCCCCGATCTGCGGGCCGGCCCCTCGGCCGCCGGGATCTCCGCCGTGACGCCACTGCTCAATGCCACCGGGCGGGCCACGGATCCGGGTGGCCGCAGCCCTCGACCGCTGGACACCGCGGTCGTCGGCGTACCCGACGGGGCGATCACCGGCATCACGTTCCGAGAGCGGCTGCCCGGCCTGGCCAACGACCCCGCGGTATGGCGGGCTCTCGCCTCCGACCCCCGCCTCGTCGTGCTCGACGGTTTCTTCGGCAGCACCGGCGGCCCGGCAGGCGACTACTACGACCCCGGAGACACCCTCACCCTGACGGATCCCCGAACGGGCCGCAGCGAGCAGAAGGTCATCGCCGGCGTGCTCAGCAACGGGTTGCTCTTCTACCCGGGCACTGGCGCCAGTTCCACCACATACCCCGTGGTGATGAGCGAGCAGGCAACCCGCGAGCTCTACGGCGCCCAGGCACAGAACGCCTCCGCGCTGGTGCGAACCAGCCCCGGCACCACCCCCGACGCTTTGGCGACCAGGCTGCAGGGCGAGCAGCTCTCGTCCAGCCTGGTCGCCACACCCATCGAGTCGGACATCCGCCGCCAGTTCGACTCCAGCACCGCCTTCTTCCGCCTCATGCAGGGCTTCCTCGTCCTCGGCCTCGGCGTGGGCATCACCGGCCTCGGTGTGGTCATGGTCCGAGCCGTACGCGAACGCCGCCGCACCATCGGAATCCTCCGGGCCCTCGGCTTCCGGGCGCGAACCGTGCAGCGGTCCTTCTTGTGGGAGAGCGCCTTCGTCGCGGTGGAGGGAATCGTGCTCGGTTCCCTGTTGGGCGTGCTGACGACCTGGCTGATGTACCAGAACAGCGCCGCGTTCGAGGGCCTCGAAGGAGGGTTCCCCGTCGAATGGGCCAGCGTTGGCGGCCTGGCGGCAGCAACCTTCGCCGCCTCGCTGCTGGCCACGATCGGGCCGGCGCGGCGCGCGGCCGCCATCCGCCCGGCCCTCGCGGTCCGTGTCACCGAATGACGGGCAACCCAGCTCATCTGGCCAACCCGGTGAGGCGCCGCCGGCACGAAATCCACTTCCCGGCGCACCGCCGCCTCGTCATGCGTCGAGCTCTCGGGCGATGTCGTCCGCCCAGGCGTCGATCGCCGCCCAATCCCGGTGGTCCCCGTAGCGACAGCCGAGCAACCGGAACAACAAGACACCCTTCCGGTCGAGGTGCTCGCGCCGGATCACGCCCGAGAAACGCCGATGGTCCCGAGGACGGACGACCTCGACGAGAGCAGGAATACGCGGCTGCACCTTGCGTTCGGCAAGCCGGCGCAACAGCCCGGGCAAAGCCGCGGCCATGCCGACGCTGAACATCCACGTCGGCTGGTCGCCCATGCGATCAGCGTTGCTCCTGACGAAGCCCTCCGCCGCTGGCAGCCAGGCGCCGTCATGGACCGCGCTGCCCAGCACAAGCGCATCGCCCGGCGAGGGCCCTCGCCCCTCGGAGGACGCGGGCAGCGCCTGGATCTCCACATGGTGTCCGTTCAGGCGCAATCGCTCACCGATCCGGTCGGCGATCTCCTGCGTGGAGTGGTGCTCGGACGCGCAGAGGACCCCAACGGAGACCATTGCAACTCACCGCTCCGCGCCGGGAGCCCGATACCGGACTTGCCCGGCTCTGCCCAGAGCATCCAATGTTTCATCGACGGTCAGGAGAACGGTCGTCTCGAAAGAGCTGAGCGCGCCGCCCCCACTGATCGCCAGCGCAACCGCAGCCATGGACACGTTGTCCGGAGCTTCCCACAGGTTATAGCCGTCATGGGTACCGAAGGCGTACCAGAAGCCGTGGAGCTTCCCACCGACGGACTCGATGTACGACCGAGCGGCCTCGGCGCGGTCCTCGGGGTGCTCGATCAGCCTCGCCCAGGTCTCCGGCGTGTAGCTGAACCTCGACAGATAGAGCGGCATCAGTCTCTCCTTCGTTCCCCTCACAGATGCCCGCGCGGGGTTGAAAGCCGCCGGATAGTCCCGCAGATCCCCCGAACAGCGGGCACTGTGACCGGCACAGCCCACCAGTGACGGCGAGTGAGCCTTTTCCAACCTGATTCCGGAGTAAGCAGACTTCGCCGTGCAGTGTCCGGGGACGTGCACGCGGACACACCGCTGCCCGCTCGACGCCTTTCGCTCCCCGGCCGACCGGGATCACGCGGAGAGCGGTTGGCGGAGGTGTTCATTCCGCATACGGCAAGAGCCTTGTCAGGTCCGCAGGAGCAGCTCTATTGTCACGGACAGAAAGCGCTTTCCCCGTTCTTGGGCCTCGTTCCGGTGGGTGTGGCGTCACGGCGCCCGCCGCGACTTCCGCATGGGCTGACACCGGTCCGTGCGGGCCCGGTCGTGCTGGTCAGGGCGTCGCGATCCGGCGGCCCGCCGGCGGGGAGTGGGAGCGCGACCATGGGGCGGCGCGCCTGGGAGGGCGGGCGGGGTCGCAACGGAACGGCGGCTCGATCGCGGCGAGGAACGACACCGTGGCCGGGCCGGTCAGGCCCCGCTCGGCACGGTCCGGCGGCTTTTCGTCGGCCTGTAATGACATGCGCATGACACTTAACTGTCTCGACATCCGAACGAACAGGGAGAAATGAGCATGAGGAGACCAGTCGCGCTGCGACTCTACGCGGCACTGGCCACAACGGCCCTGGCGGCCGCGACCGGTGTGGTCGTGTCGATGCCCTCGGCTTCGGCGGCGGTGACGGGCAGTGCCACCGGCTACGCCACCCAGAACGGTGGCACCACCGGCGGTGCGGGCGGGCAGACGGTGCGGGCCACCACGGGGACCGCGATCCACCAGGCCCTGTGCGGCCGGGCCGGCAGCAGCACGCCGATCACCATCGAGGTCGAGGGGACCATCAACCACGGCAACACCACCAAGGTGTCGGGCGACAGCTGCAACACCGCCGCGGGCGTGATCGAGCTCAAGCAGATCAGCAACGTCACGATCGTCGGGGTCGGCAGCGGAGCCGTGTTCGACCAGCTGGGCATCCACATCCGCGAGTCCAGCAACATCATCATCCAGAACGTGACCGTCCGGAACGTCAAGAAGTCGGGCTCGCCCACGTCCAACGGTGGTGACGCCATCGGCATGGAGAGCGACGTCCGCAACGTCTGGGTCGATCACACCACCCTCGAAGCGTCGGGTGGCGAGTCGGAGGGCTTCGACGGCCTCTTCGACATGAAGGACAACACCCAGTACGTGACCCTGTCCTACAGCACCCTGCGCAACTCCGGTCGCGGTGGCCTCGTGGGGTCCAGCGAGACCGAGCTCTCGAACGGCTTCATCACGTACCACCACAACCTGTACGAGAACATCGACTCCCGTGCGCCCCTGCTGCGTGGCGGCATAGCCCACATGTACAACAACTACTACGTGAAGCTCAACGAGTCCGGGATCAACTCCCGGGCAGGGGCCCGCGCCAAGGTGGACAACAACTACTTCAAGGACTCCAAGGACGTCCTGGGTACCTTCTACACCGACGCGGCCGGCTACTGGCAGGTCGGCGGCAACACGTTCGACAACGTGACCTGGTCCAGCCGCAGCAGCGAGAACAACCCTGCCGGGCCCGACCCCCGGTCCAACACCACGGTCAGCATCCCGTACTCCTTCAGCCTCGATGCGGCCGGCTGCGTGCCGGACATCGTGACGCAGACGGCGGGTGCCGACAAGGGACTGAAGGTCTCGAACGGCAACTGCTCGCCGCAGACGCCGACTCCGACGCCTACCACTCCCACCCCGGACCCCACCGTGCCCACGCCTGACCCGACCCCCACACCTGACCCGACCCAGCCCGGCGGGACCAACCTCAGCATCGGTGCCGGCGCCGACGGTTCCAGCAAGGCGAGCGGCACGAGCTTCGGCAATGTGCGGGACGGCAGCCTGAGCACCTACTGGTCGCCGGCCGGATCGACCGGTTCCGTCTCGGTCAAGTGGTCCTCGGCCACCACCGTGTCCCGCATCAACATCCGTGAGGCATCGGGCTCGGCGGGCAGCATCGGTTCCTGGAGGGTCCTCAACGGCGACACCGGCGCCGTTCTGACCTCCGGCAGCGGTGCGGGCGTCATCGCCGTCCCCCGGACCTCGCTGAGCAAGATCACCTTCGAGATCACCAGCTCGACCGGCACACCGAAGATCGCCGAGTACGAGACGTACGCCGGCTAGTGGTGCGGTCCCGGCGTCCGTCCGGGACCGGCACCACGCGAAGCGCCCGGACCCGAAGCAGGGCAGGCCGGCGACCACGCCGCGACCTCCACCCGCCCCGACGTCCGGCACGGGGGCCGTCGTGTGCGACGGCCCCCGACCGCCGACGGGCCGGACCCGGCAGGCCGTACCCCGTGGCCCCGCCCCGTCCGTCGGCGGCGAAGGGCCGGGTCGGGCACCCTCGCCACCGCACGTCGAGCATGATCCGGGCCGACCGGCCTACGCCGCCGGCGCTGATGCCGATGCCGTGGACCAGGTCTCCGGATGCCAGATCGCGGAGCGCTGGAGGGACTGCGGGCAGTGCTTGAAGACCTCGTCGATCTCGACCAGGATCGCGAGGTCCGGGCGGCGGCCCTTCACCGTCATCAGGTCGAAGAACGGCGCGTCCGTGAGGATGCGTGCCCGGCCGTTGAGCCGGAGGACTTCCTTGCTGCCGGGGACGAGGTGGAGGAGGCCGGCACGCGGGTTCTCCAGGATGTTCCGCAGGCTGTCGCCCCTGCGATTTCCCTGGCGCTCGGGCAGGGCGATCGTCGAGCCGTCCACGACGTGGACGAATCCGGGGACGTCGCCGCGCGGCGACGCGTCGCAGTCGCCCGCGGCGTTCGAGGTGGACAGCACGCAGAACGAGGAGTCGGCCAGCACGGCCAGATCCTCGGCGTCGAGCTGTTGCCTGACCTTCTCGATGACGATCGGGTGCGGAGTGCCGAGCAGTTCACGGAGTGCCGCGCCCGAGCCGATTTCTACGTACCCCTCGCGGGTGACGGGAGCCGTGGCGAGGGTGGGCGAGGGGCCGTGCGACATGCGAACTCCGAGGTCGGGGGAGGGCGAAGGGCCGGAGGGCGGGGCCCGGCCCGGGCCGGGCGTGCCCGCATCGGGTTCCGGCCGGGTCCGGTTCGTGCCAGGGTCTGTGGCTGATTCTCTGATGTTAGGGTCACCTTACTTGAAGCTTTGACGACGCCGTGAAGGGGGCGCCCTCAAGGGGTGTACGCGCGGCGCGACCCGTCGGCGCGCGGGCGCTCAGGGCGTTGACATGTCCAGGACCGGTGGAGATGCTGGGGGGAGTGCTCTTCCATCGATGTAAATCCCCCCGTCGGCTCCGGGTCGCGGCGGAGGCCGACCATGGAACGGGGACCATGAAGCTCTCTCGCCTTCTCTCCGGCGCCGCCGTCGTCGTGCTCTGCGGTGTCCTCGCTGCCGTGATGTCCCTGTCGTCCGCCGAACCGGCGCAGGCGGAACAGACCATCCGGGCCGCGGACCCGAGTGTGATCCGGGTCGGCAGCACCTACGTATCGGTGCAGTCGACCGGTGGGGGCATCGCCGTGCGGCAGGCGTCGTCCACGGCCGCTCTGGCCTCGGCGCCCGCCCGGCAGGTGTGGTCGGACACCGCCGGCCGTGGTGAGGTCTGGGCGCCGGAGATCGTGACGGACGGCGGCCGGTACTACATCTACTTCTCGGCCGGCCGTGGATCGGCCCACCGGATGTACGTCATCAGTTCGGCCGGCCCGGACAGCGGATACACCAGGGAGACGCGACTGGCCCTGCCCGACGACAAGTGGGCCATCGACGGGACGCTGTTCACCTTCAACGGGCAGCGTTGGTTCGTCTGGTCCGGCTGGGCCGGTGACACCGACGTGGAGCAGAACCTCTACATCGCCCGGATGAGCAGTCCCACCACGCCGACCGGCGCGCGGTACGTCATCTCGCAGCCGCGCGAGGGCTGGGAGCGGGTGGTCGGCAACCCGTTCATCAACGAGAGCCCCGAGGCCGTCAGGGACCCCGACGGACAGTTGCACATCGTGTACTCCGCCAACGGCAGCTGGAGTGACCAGTACTGCCTGGCCGACCTGCGACTGCGGGCCGGCGGCGACCCGACGTACGTCTGGGACTGGTACAAGTCGAACGGTTGCCTGTTCGGCTCCGACCGCGCGACGATGATGTCGGGCTGGGACCCGACGCTGTACGTCAACGGCCCCGGCCACCACAGCTTCGTCCTGCTCAACGGCGACATCGGCACCAGCCCGCCCGCCGGCCCGAGGTTTCCCCTGATGTTCCACGCGGTCGCGAAGGGAACGCCGTACGCGTGGGAGAACCGGTACTGGTACACCGGCACGTTCGCCTGGTGGGGCGACACCACCTACAGCCGCGCCGACGTCCCCGGCCCGACCACCGACACCGGCTGGAGCCTCAAGTTCTTCGAGTAGGGCGGGGTCCGGGGCGCTTCCCGCGTGGGTCCCGGGCACCCGCCCGGGACTGTCGCCGTACAGCCGGCTACGGCTTGCGCCCCACCGCCACGTAGCCCGCGCTGACGACGTTCTCGTGGCCGGGGATCGGGTCACCGAGCTCGGGGTGCCATGCCTCGGCCGCCACGATGCCGGGCTCGACCAGGTCGAGTCCCTCGAAGAACGCGGCGAACTGGGCGCGGTCGCGCGGCGCCAGCGTGAGCGTGTTCCTCCTGTACATCTCATCCACCTGGCGGGCCTCCTCCGGATGGAAGTCGGCGGTGAGGTGGGAGATCACCACATGGCTGCCCGGCGCCAGCATGCCCGTGAGCCGGTCCACCAGCTCGTAGGCGCCGTCCTCGTCGCTCACGAAGTGCAGCAGCGAGATCAGCGACAGCGCGACGGGCTTGCCGAAGTCCAGCGTCCTGCCGGCGTGTTCGAGGATGACGTCCACGTCACGGGCATCGGCCTGCACGTAGTCGATGGCACCCTCCGGGGTGCCGCTCAGCAGCGCTTCCGCGTGGGCCAGCACGATCGGGTCGTTGTCGCAGTAGACGACCCGGGTGGTGGGTGCCGCCTGCTGCGCCACCTGGTGGAGGTTGGGCTCGGTGGGAATCCCCGTCCCGATGTCGAGGAACTGCCGTATGCCCTGGCCGGTCAGCCAGCGGGTGGCGCGGTGCATGAAGGCACGGTTCACCTTCGCCATCACCGGGACACCGGGTTCGACGGCGAGCATCTGCCGGCCCATCGCCTCGTCCACCGGGTAGTTGTCCTTGCCGCCGAGGAACCAGTCGTACATCCGCGCGGGATGGGGCTTGCTGGTGTCGATGTGCGGCGCGGTGGCGTCGTTGCCCGGACGGGACATGGCGAACTCCAGGTGCGTGAAGAAGATGTGGTTGATCCGCTCGCACCCAGAATAGGCAACTGAGTTCTCAAGGAAGCCGAGTTCGTCCGGGCCCGAGCCGTCCCCGAGGTCGCGGCACGGATGTCGCCCTCCGGCCGGAACACGCTCTTCATGCCCTGTGCATGGTTCTCCGGCCCGCCCCACGCGGTGATCGACGGCATCGCGGGGGAGGCCGTCCCGACCTGCCTCGCTTCCGCCCTCGCGCCCCTTCCCGGGTGGCGTGCGCAATCCGTGCGAGGGGCGGTTCGCGTTCACTTTCAGCCACGGACGCCTCGTCCCGGCAAGGCAGCCGTGCGCACCCCCGCGAAACCTTCACACGGTCTCCATGACGCCACGGGGTCCCATTACGGCAGTAAGTGCACGGTAGGTATAGGGAATTACCCAAACGCACGATGATAAGATCATCTAACTTCCAGTTGGGCTGACGGTGTGGGGGGCACCCCGAGGGGTGCATTCCGTAGTTCCACTTTTGGAGTGGCCTTCCCGGCCATGCCCGCGCCGTGGTACTTCCAGCCCCGGTCAGTGCGGCATGCCGAGCGGGTACCAAGACGTATCCATAGCCATGGCACTTGAAGTGAGTCTCATGACATTTCCCAACGGCCCCACCACTTGGGCACTGGCTGTCGTAGCGCTGGTCGCCCTGGTCGCTGTGGGCGCCGTCCTGCGGGCTCGCATGACCAATATCGGGCTGCGCAGACAGAACGCACAACTGTTGCGGGAGCGCGAGACGCTGCTGCAGCACCGGGAACAGCTCCAGGCGGCGAACGCCGACCTGTCCCGTCGTCACGACACCGAGCTGTCCGAGGTCCGCAAGGACGCCGAGGAGGAGACGAAGACAGTCCTCAAAGCCGCGGTACGCACCCTGCAGGGTCTCGCGGACGAACAGCAGCTGGTCATCGAGAAGGCCCAGACGAAGTACGGCGACGACCCCCGGATCCTCGAGGATCTGATGGCCGTCGACCACACCAACAGCCAGTTCGGCCGACGGGCGCAGGGCATCGCGGTGCTGTGCGGCGGCTGGCTCGGACGGCGGGAGACCGTCGCCTCGGCGTACGACGTGGCCCGCAGCGCCCAGGGCCGTATCCGGCAGTTCGACCGGGTGCGGATCAACGGGCAGGTGAACTTCTCGGTGGTCAGCCGCGCCGTGGAGCCGGTGGCGGTGGTTCTGGCCGAGCTGCTGGCCAACGCGACCAACTACTCCGCGCCCGGCACCCCGGTCGAGATCAACATCCAGGCGGTCCCGAGGGGCGTCTGCATCATCGTCGACGACGCGGGCCTCGGCATGGCCCAGGAGGAGAAGGACCGCGCGGCGGCACTTCTCGCCCCCCAGGCCGCGATCAGCGTCTCCAGCCTGGGCATCCCCCCGCAGTTCGGGTTCGCCGTCTCCGGCCTGCTGGCCGCCCGTTACGGATTCAAGGTCTCGGTCGACTCGGTATCCCCCTATGGAGGCGTGCGCGCAGTGGTTCTCCTGCCCGATGAGCTGCTGAGCGGCGACGTGCCTCCGCCGCCCGCCGCCCGAGACGTGTGGGAGGAGGCGCCGGCGCACTCGCTGCAGGAGGCCCCCGCACCGGCCCCCACCCCCCTCTTCCCCTCCGCCGTACAGCCCGCCGCCGCGCGCCCCACGGTCAAGGACACCACCGCCGGCGGCCTGCCCAAGCGCCGCCGGCAGAGCCCCGTCTCCGTGGTGCCTCCGGCCGGCTCCGAGCCTGAGCCGGCGCCCGGCAACGAGGCCACGGCATCCCGACTGGGCGCATTCCAGCGCGGAACCCGGTCCGGGCGTGACATGACGACCATGGAAGGACCTGAGATCCAGTGAACCCCGATCTGTCCTGGGTGCTCAACGACGTACTCCAGGTACCCGGCGCTCAGCACGCGATCCTCGTCTCCGCCGACGGCCTGCTGCTCGCCAGTTCCGACGAGATCGGCAGGGACGACGCGGAGACCGTCGCCGCCGCGATGAGCTCGATGCAGTCACTGAGCCGGGCCGTCGCCCCCTTCGTCGGACGGCAGTCGCCCGGCAGATGGCGGCAGACACTCCTCGAGTACGAGGGCGGCTGGATCTTCCTCATCGCGGCGGGCAGCGGGGCCTACCTCGCCGCCGCCGCCGTGGCCGACGTGGACATGGAGGCCATGTCCTTCCGCATGCAGCAGCTGGTCAGCGCTCTGGGGAAGGCGATGTCCACACCTCCGCGCCAGAGTGCGGGAAGCGGCACGTGACGTCGCCGGGCGAGGAACAGCAGGTCAGCAGCGGTTTCGTCCGGTCCTACGTCATCACCGGCGGACGCGGACTGCCGGAGCCGGACGAGCTGACCCTCGTCACGCTCGTCACCATCGCTCCCGACCGTGAGCCGTACCGGAATCCGAGCCCCGAGATCCGGGCGATCTGGGAGCTGTGCTCCGGCGGCTACCTGTCGGTGGCCGAGGTGGCCGGCCGTCTGGAACTCCCGGTCGGCGTGGTGCGCCTCCTGCTGAAGGACCTGACAGACCAGGGGCACTTACTGCGACGAAAGGTCCCGCCCCCCGCTCAGCTCGTTGACAAGAAGATCCTCGAGGAGGTGTTGCATGGACTCCAGGCCCGTTTCGGCTGAGAACATCTATGTGCCGGACGCGGTACAGCGCGCGGTGAAGATCCTGGTCATCGGGCACTTCGCCGTGGGCAAGACGACGCTCATCGGTACTCTCTCCGAGATCAAGCCGCTGCGCACCGAGGAGCGGATGACGCAGGCCGCCGCGGACATCGACGACCTCAGAGGCGCTCCGGGCAAGCAGACCACCACGGTCGCGCTGGACTTCGGGCGTCTGACACTCAGCGACGAGCTGGTGCTGTACCTCTTCGGTACACCCGGCCAGCAGCGCTTCGTGGAGTTGTGGGAGGACATGGCGCGCGGCTCGCTCGGCGCCCTGCTCCTCGTCGACCCCGCCCGGCTCGCCGACACGTTTCCGGTCATCGACCTGGTCGAGAAGTACGGACTGGAGTACGCCGTCGCGGTCAACAGCTTCGACCCCCACACCCGGCACGAGGAGGAGGAGCTGCGTGAGGCCCTCGACCTGCTGCCGGACACCCCGGTCGTGTACTGCGACGCCCGGGACCGGGACTCGTCCGCGAGGACACTGATCACGCTGGTCCGGCATCTCCTCGCCCGGGCCGCCTGACATCGTTCTCTTCCGCCGTCCACCGCGGTGCCCGCCACGGCCCCGCGAATCTTGCAGAGGAAGCACACATGGACTCTCGTCCGAGAGCCACTGACGACACCCCGCCCCCCGAGTGCCCCATGCACCAGGGACGGCAGACCTCCCTGTACGGGGCGGAGTTCGCGGCGGATCCCCATCGCGTCTACGACGCGTTCAGGGCACACGGCCCCGTCGCGCCGATCGAGCTGGCACCCGGCGTCGAGGCGACCCTGGTCGTGGAACACGAAGCGGCCCTGCGCGTGCTGCAGAACCCGGCGCTCTTCGCCCGCGACTCCCGGCGCTGGACCGCGCTGCAGGAGGGCAGGATCCCGCTCGACAGCCCGGTGCTGCCGATGATGGCCTACCGTCCCAACTGTCTGTTCACGGACGGCACCGAGCATCTTCGCCTGCGCAAAGCGGTCACCGAGAGCCTCGCCCGTCTCAACGCGAGCCGGCTGAGCCGCGATGTCGAGCGCATCGCCGACTACCTCATCGACCAGTTCATCGAACGAGGCAGCGCCGACCTGCTCAGCGACTACGCCAAGCTCCTGCCGCTGCTGCTCTTCAACCAGCTCTTCGGGTGCCCCAGCGACATCGGTGACCGTCTGACCCGCTACATGTCGGCGATCTTCGACGGCGAGGACGTGCTGCGGGCCAACGCCGAGCTGACGTCCTGTCTGATGGAACTCGTCGCACTGAAGCGGCGGGTGCCCGGCGAGGACATCACGTCCTGGCTCATCCAGCACCCGGCGGGCCTGCGGGACGAGGAGCTCAAGGACCAGCTCGTCATGCTGATGGGCGCGGGCGTCGAGCCGGAGCGCAACCTCATCGGCAACGCGCTGCTCCTGATGCTGGCCGGGGACGTCCCCGGGTCGGACCGGGCAGGCTCGGGGATGCTCGTCGAGGACGCGCTCAACGAGGTGCTCTGGGACAACGCGCCCATCGCCAACTACGCGACGCACTTCCCGGTCCGGGACATCGAGCTCGGCGACACGATACTCAGGGCGGGCACTCCCGTACTGATCAGTTTCGCGGCGGCGAACAGTGATCCCGCGCTCACCGCCGCGCGGCGGACCCTGAGCAAGGGCGCCCACCTCGCCTGGGGAGCGGGTCCTCACGTCTGCCCGGCGAAGTCTCCCGCCCAGCTCATCGCCCTCACCGCGATCGAGAAGATCCTCAATGTCCTGCCGGACCTGACGCTGGCCCGCCCCGCCTCGGAAGCGGAATGGCGTCCAGGGCCGTTCCACCGGGCCCTGGTATCGCTGCCGGTCCGGTTCACGCCCAGCGCGATGCGCCATACCTCCACAAGTGGACAGTCCGCGTCCGCTTCGCTCATGGTCGATCGGGTCGGTCCGTCGCCGACGTACCGCGAGGCCACGGAGCCGCAGAGGAAGACCAAGGGCTGGTGGAGTTCCTTCCTGGACGTCTTCCGGGTGTGAGCCTCCCTGTTGCCACCGCGTCGCGTGCTTCACGCAATCATCACGTGTCGCGGTGGCAACAGACGCCCCAACTGTGACATGGACAACACCGATTCATGCATGGTACCGATAAGCGGAGGGGAGGTTCTTGGCGGTAACCAGGCGTCAAGGCAAGGATCTCTGCGTGAGCACCATCAGCGACACCGCCAGACCCCCCGTCGATCGCCGCACCCTTGTCTCACTCCTCAGGCGCCTGAACTCCCCGGACGGACAGGCCGACCCCTACCCCCTCCTGGGTGAGCTCAGATCCAAGGGCGACGTCGTGCCCGCCCCCTGGGGAGGCGCCTACTTCGTCACCGGATTCGACGCGTGCAACCAGGTCCTTCGCGGCCGCGAGTGGCTGGCACCGGACTTCGCGTGGCAGGAGCGGCAGGCGCACACCGAGCGCTGGGAGGCCCCCGCCACCCAGGAGATGACGAAGACCCTCTCGCGCCTCAACGCCCCCGAGCACACGTGCCAGCGGCGCAGCCTGGGGAACCTCTTCGACCGATCGACCATCGAGCGGATGACCCCGGACGTCGACCGGGACGTCACCCGCCTCCTCGACGACCTGGCGGAGCGACTGCGTGCCGGTCCGGCCGATTTCGCGGAGACGGTCAGTGAACAGCTGCCGATCAGCACCGTCGGGTCGTGGCTGTCCCTTCCCCCCGAGGACTACCCGCACCTTCTGGAGATCACGCACGACCAGGTCTACGCACAGGAGCTGCTGCCCAGCAGGAGCCAGCTCGCCGTCTCCGCGGAGGCGACGATACGACTGAGGGCGTACTTCACCGAGCTGATCCGGCAACGGCGCGCCACTCCCGGGGACGACGTGCTCAGCGGCTGGATACGCACCTGGGACGAGCTCGAACCCGACCGTGAGGCGGCGGACGAGGTCCTCTACCGGCTGACCATGTTCATCACCATCGCCTCGCTGGAGACCACCGCCACGCTGCTCTCGTCCGTGGTGTGGCACCTGCTCGAAGAACCGAGCCGCTGGACCTGGCTGCGGGAGAACCCCGAGCACATCGATGCGGCCATCGACGAGGCCCTCCGGTACGACCCGCCCATACACATCAACACCCGCGTCGCCGCCGACGACACGGTGCTGGCAGGGGTCCCGGTGGCGAAGGACTCCATGGTGCACGTGATGTACGGTGCCGCCAACCATGACCCACGGCGCAACCCGGATCCGTACACCTTCGACATCCTGCGTGCCGGAACCCACCTCACCTTCGGGGGCGGTGCGCACTACTGTCTGGGCGCCGCCCTCGCCCGACTGGAGACCCGCTCCATGCTCACCCAGCTCCTGCGCCGCTTCCCCACGCTGCGGGCCGTGTCGCCCCCCGTGTTCGCCTCCCGCATGGTCTTCCGACGGGTCACCTCGCTGAGCGTGGCGATATGAAGCTCTCGATGCCCGGCTTCCTCCAGTCGCAGCAACCGGCCGCCGGGCCGGTGCGCACCCTGCGCGAGGGACCCGTCCTGCGCGTGGAACTGAACGACCCCGAGAACGGAAACGTTGTCAGCGGCGCGATGCTGGACGGTCTGCTGGACGTCCTCGCGGTGCCGGACCCCGAGGTACGCGTGCTCGTGCTGAGCGCAGCCGGGGAGGACTTCTGCCTCGGCGGCGACCGCGCCGAGTTCGCCGACTGGCTGGAGGACGACCCCACCGGGCGCGGCATCCGCATCGCGGGCGACAAGGCCCGCCGGGTCTGCGAGGCCCTTTCCACGAGCCAGGCCGTGACCGTCGCCGCCGTGCACGGCAAGGTCATCGGAGCCGGTCTCGCCCTCGCGCTCTCCTGCGACCTGCGGGTGGGTGCCGACACCGCGAGCTTCAGACTGCCGGAGCTGGCCCTCGGGCTGCCCACCGCCTGGGGCGGCGTCCTTCCCCGGCTGATCCACGAGGTGGGTGCGGCTCGCGCCCGCGAACTCATACTCACGGGCCGGGCCTTCGACGCGACGGAGGCGTTCAGCCTGTCCGTCCTGCAGCGCGTCGTGCCCGAGGACGAGCTCGACGAGGCGGTACGTGCGTGGACCAGGCCCATGGTCCGCCGCCCCGAGGCCGCCCTGCGGGTCACCAAGGCCGTGCTCAACTCCTATGCGGCGCCCACCCGGCTGGGCGATCCCTCGTTGCTGGACGCCGAGCTCCTGGCCTCCGTCGCCGCAGCGACCAGGCGGACGCGCGGCACCGGCGGGGCTGATCCGGTCCCGGTCCGGTGAAGCGGCGGCCGTCGCCCCACCGCGTCGTGCCGTCGCCCGTCCGGGTGCGAGGGCGGGCGGTGCCGACGTCGCGTCGCGCCCCATGCCTCGGGCCCGCCGGGATCCGGCTTGCGGCCGAGGGCGGGGGACGGCAGGGTTCGTAGGCGTGGCCACTCTGCTGATCGTTCATCACACTCCGTCGCCGAACTGCCAGGCGCTGTTCGAGGCCGTCGTCTCCGGCGCCACGACGGACGGGATCGAGGGCGTCCAGGTCGTCCGGCGCGCGGCGCTCGCCGCCACGGCGTCCGACGTGCTCGCCGCCGACGGCTATCTCCTCGGCACCCCGGCCAACCTGGGCTACCTTTCCGGTGCACTGAAGCACTTCTTCGATCAGGTGTACTACCCCTGCCTGGACTCCACGCAGGGCCGGCCCTTCGGCTACTACGTGCACGGAGGCAACGACGTCACCGGAGCCGTGCGGGGCATGGAGTCGATCACGACCGGCCTGGGCTGGCGCCGTGCGGCGGACGCCGTGACGGTGACGGGGGAGCCCGGCAAGGCCGACATCGAGGCGTGCTGGGAACTGGGCGCGACGATCGCCGCCGGGCTGATGGACTGACCGGGCCCGCCCGTCACAGGCTGCCGAGCTCGGCCGTCCGGCCCGCCTCGCGCATACCCGGCAGGACGTGCCCCCGCTCTCGTCCCACCGGACGTCGGGGCCGCCCGGGCGCACCGGGGAGACGCTCACGCACCGGGCGCGGAACGAGGCACTGACGGATCCCCGCCGTTCCGCGGGGCCGGGGGGCCTCGGTGGCGGCCCGGCGGGGGCGTTTGTGCCGGGCGGTTCAGGTGCGGTCGATGTGCACGCTGGTCGACTTCACACGGGCGGTGGCCTGCATGCCGACCTCGAGGCCGAGCTCCTCCACGGCCTCCCGGGTGAGGAGCGAGACGAGCCGGTGAGGGCCCGCCTGGATCTCGACCTGGGCCGCGACGTCACCGAGCCTCACCGCGGTGACGATGCCCGGGAAGGCGTTGCGCGCGGAGGTGTACGAGACCTCCTCCTCGCCGGTGCCCGCCTGGGCGACCTCGACGGAGAACGCGGCCAGATCACGGCCGTCGACGAGCCGGCGCCCGCTCTCGTCGCGATGGGTCGCGACCCGGCCGGCGTCCGCCCAGCGGCGGGCGGTGTCGGGGCTGACGCCGAGGAGACGCGCCGCCTGCCCGATCGTGTAGGACTGCATGTGCCACACCTTAGGCGCAGGGAGTTCTGCCCCGCAGAGGGGCTGCCCGGCAACCGTACGGTGGGGCGGTCCGCGACGGCGATGGCCTTCGACTCGTCGCTCCGACGATCCCGAAGGCGTCCCGGGCTGCGCTCCGCAGGACGGGACGGCCCGGCGGGATTCCGCCAAGTCCGATCGTCCGTCGGAGCCGTAGTCGCCCTCCTGGATCCCTCCGGCCCCTGCCGGACCGGCCGCCACCGGAAGCGGAATCACCACCACCACGTCCACCTGGAGCGGGTCGCGGACGGGCGGAGCGGGGCGGAACCCCCGGCGGCGGGAGTGGGGCCATCTCGGCCATCGCCGCGTCGGTTGCTTGACCGGGACCGGCCGGACGGATTGCCTGAACGCCCTCAGGACGGCTTCGGACGAGGGAGAGGGCTCATGGAACCGGCTGACGTATCAGAGGTGTTGAGCTACCCGATCTCCGGCCCCACGGCCCTGGGGCCCCCGGCGGAATGGACGAGTCTCCGGCAGCAGTGTCCAGTGGCCAGGGTGAAGCTGCCCAGCGGTGACGAGGCGTCACTGCTGACCCGGTACGAGGACGTCAAACAGGTCCTGTCCGACCCCCGGTTCTCCCGGCTGCTGAACGCCGACGACGCGGCCCGGATCTCCGACAGCGAATCCGGCGGCGTGTTCAACGAGGGCATGGTCACCGCGCTTCCCCAGGAAGGGGAGGAGCATCAGCGGTGGCGTCGGTCGGTGGTCAAGTGGTTCACCGCCAAGCGCATGGCCGCGCTGCGGCCCGGCATCGAGGCGATGACCGAGCGGCTGATCGACGACATGCTGGAACACGGGCACCCCGCGGACCTCAAGTCGTCGCTGGCGTTCCCGCTGCCGGTGTGGGTCATCTGCGACCTGCTGGGTGTGCCGGACTCGGACCGGGAGAGATTCGCCCACTGGTCCGACAGCGTTCTCAACCTCAATCGCTACACCCAAAGAGAAGTCGCCGCGTCGCAGGCCGAGTTCGACGACTACATGAGCGGTCACATCGACGCCAAGCGGGCCAGGCCCGCCGACGACCTGCTCAGCTCCCTGATCGGATCCGGGCAGGCCGGGGGCGGCGGGATGCCGGACCGGGAGCTGGTTGCCACCGGGCAGGCGCTGCTGGTCGCCGGCCATGAGACGACCGCCAACATGATTGCCAAGATGGTGGCCATGCTGCTCGTCGACCGGAGCCGCTGGGAGCGGCTGCTGGCCGACCGGTCGCTGGTGCGCTCGACGGTGGAGGAGGCGCTGCGTTTCGACGCCAACCCCGGAATCGGTATGCCGCGGTACATCGGTGAGGACACCGCGGTGGGCGGGGCGGTACTGCCACGCGGAACGACCGTGCTGTGCAGCATGGCCGCGGCCAACCGCGACGGGACCGTGTTCGACGGTGCCGAGGACATGATGCTCGACCGCACGCCCAACGCTCACCTGGCGTTCGGCGCCGGTGCCCACTCCTGTCTCGGACAGGCCCTGGCCCGCACGGAGCTGCAGACGGTGCTGGACGTGCTCCTTCGCCGGCTCCCCTCCCTGGAACTCGCGGTTCCCGCAGAAGGCCTGCGCCGGCTGGAGGGGCTGATCGTCGGCGGGCTGGCCGAGGTGCCGGTCAGATGGTGAGCGCGGCGGGCCGTCACCGGAAGCGGACGCAGAACGAGCGGACCCGAGCGCGGCAGGCGCGCTCAGGCCCACCGGCACCGGCCCAGAGGCATCCGTGAACGTCACCGTCGACCAGGACGTCTGTTGCGGCGCGGGCCGGTGCGTGCTGGTCGCACCGGATGTGTTCGACCAGCGGGAGGACGACGGAATCGTCGTCCTCCTCGACGCCGCACCACCGGCCCGCCTGCACACCGCGGTCCGCGAGTCGGCCGAGGTGTGCCCCGCGGCCGCCATCGGCCTGGACGAGGCCGAGGCCACGTGAACCAGCCCCCATCCGTCCTGGTCGTCGGAGCCTCCGCGGCGGACTGACCACAGCCGCGGCGCCCGGAATCCCGCACCGGCGCCACCGAGCAGGCCCGGCGCCGGCGACTCTTCCCGGACACCAGCACGGCCCCACCCCGCCCGCGGGGGTGTTCCGGGCCGGCCGGTGTGATGTTCGCGGCCCGCCGGTCGCTGGGCCTGAGGGAGGAACAGGTCCTTCCACGGGACAGGCGGGGAGTCGCTGGTGTGGGGACGGAGCGTGAGCGGCCGGAATCCGGGGCACGGATGCGCGTTACGAGGTGTGCGCGTACGGGGAGGCGGCCGGTGATCCCCCGGCCCATCGAGGCACTGGAGCGCTTGCTGCCGACGACGTACGGCACCGACGAGCAGGTCGACTGGGCCGTCGCGGAAGCACGGTGGGGGGCCTGTTTCCCCGCCGACTACAAGGCTTTCATGAGGGCCTACGGGGAGGGGTCGGTCGACGACGTGATCGTCGTGCACCGGCCGCTGCCCGCGGACGCGCCGGACGGGTGCCGCCCGGCCGATGCCATGGCCGACGGGACCGGTGCCGTCCGCGAGGTGTGGCGGGTGGAGGCCGACGAGGTCTGGGCCGATCCTGCGGGGACGGATCTGGTGCTCGATCCCGGTGCGCTGCTCGCCTGGGGTACGACCACCGAGGCGGACATCCTCTGCTGGCTGACGACGGACGAGGACCCCGACCGCTGGCCCGTGGTGGTCTGCGGCCGGCACACCGTGCCGACCTTCGCGGTGTACCGCTTCGGGATGGCCGAGTTCCTCCGGAGGCTGCTGGCCGGCAGCTTCGAGTCCGTCCCCCTCAGCGTGGACGGGATGAGGGGGCGCCAGTCGCACGCGTTCGTGAGCCGGGTCGTCCAGCGGGCCCGACGCAGGGCGGGCCTCGACCCCTGGACCGGCGAACTTCCGGCCGGCTGAGGCGACGGCGCCACGATGCTCGTGTGGTGGCGCGGCGTGGACGCACGGTCGGGGAGGCGCGCAGGCAGGGCGACGCCCCGTGCGGTGTGCGCCGGGCTCAGTGCGGCCTCCAGGTGAACTTGCCGCCGCCCACCCACCGGACCGCCGCCGGGTCGTCGAGGTCATGGACCCTGATGCCGGCAGCCCGCGCGATGAACAGCACGTCCGTCATCGAGGTCGCCCGGCCGGCCATCTCTCCGTCGATCTCCATGATGCGGAACGGCGGATCGCCGGGCTGGACGGGCAGGACGGTGATCCGCGGGTTCGTGGGGTGAGGGCGTGCGCTGTCGGTCATGCGCTGATCGATTCCACGCGGCTGCCGCTGATATGCCCTGAAACGTACCAATGAGCCGTATGCCCGATTTAGTGAGTTATCAGTAATTCATCCCGTAATTCATAAAAGGCCATTTCGTGCGACCCGAGTGGTTTCAGGTGGTCGCAAATCGCCCTTTTCGGACCCCGTGACCAGGGTCACTCCCGCGGGTCCCGGACGCATCGACATGTCGACCGGTTCCCTTGCGCGCCAAGAAGGTTGGCATCGTGGGTGTGGGGTTGATTACATGAATTCCGATGGATCGATCTTGCAAGTGAATTGTGATCACGAATTCGGGGCTTGTTCCTTTCGCTATTCCTCGCCTACGGTCACCCTCACTCCGGATGGAACGCCGAATCCTGCCGCCGTCCGGGAACCCGACCACATCTCGTACGGCAGGAGCGGGGGACCCAGGTAAGTGCCGATCCGGTACCCGGAGCGGCTCGGGGTGAAGTCGCATGCACACGCGGCCGGGCATCTCCAGCCCGAACCCGACAGCTCACTTCGCAGGCGGCGGAGAGGAATTCACCATGCCCGCAAAGGGTAAGCACCGTCGTTTCAGGACCAGTTCGCTGACCCGCGGCATCATCGCCGTGAGCACGGGCGGAGCTGCTCTCGCCCTTCCCGTGATCGGCGCGACCGGAGCCTTCGCCGCACCGGCGCAGCCGGTCGCCGTCGAAAAGGTGACCACGTCGACTGCCGTATCAGGCAAGGCGATTGCCGCGCAGAAGTCCGCGCCCGTCACCTATTCCGTGATCATTGGCGATTCCCTTTCCAAGATCGCGCGTGAGCATTCCGTCGAAGGCGGCTGGAAGGCGCTGTACGCCGACAACCGAAAGGCCGTCGGCGGAAACCCCGACCTCATTCACGCCGGTCTGAAGCTGACGATCGGTGCGAAGGCCGAGAGCAAGTCGGCGGACAAGGCCGGAACGGCGGACAAGGCCGAATCCAAGGCGTCCGCCTCCGCCGAGCGGAGTGCCGACCGTGCCGACCGCTCGGACCGCACCGGCACCGCGCTCGCCGCGCAGGGCGCGCCCGCGGCGGCGCCGGCCGCCGCTCCCGCCGCGTACACGAACGACCTCGACGGCTGGATCAAGGAGTCGCTGGCGGTCATGGCCGAGCACGGCATCCCGGGCAGCTACGACGGCATCCACCGCAACATCATGCGTGAGTCCTCGGGCAACCCGATGGCCATCAACAACTGGGACTCGAACGCCGCCGCGGGCATCCCGTCCAAGGGCCTGCTGCAGGTGATCGACCCGACCTTCCAGGCCTACCACGTGCCCGGTACGTCGATGGACAGCTACGACCCGGTCGCCAACATCACGGCCGCGTGCAACTACGCCGCCGACCGGTACGGCTCGATCGACAACGTGTTCGGCGCCTACTGAGGCTCCGCCGTGTGACAGCGGAGCACCGACGACGGGTGGTGCGGGTTCGGAAGAACCCGCACCACCCGTCGTTCGTGTCCGGCGCGGCGGCGGCGGCGATCGGTCGGCATGCGGCACGAGCCTGCCGCGGGTGCGGGGGTGTCGGTGTTCCCCGGGCCGCGGCCCCGCACCGCGGCTTCCCCGCCCGTGCCGACGGGGGCAACCATGCCTGGGGGCGGGGGAGTTGCTCGTGATCGTCGTGGCGTGAGCGACGGGGAACTCCGGTCGGCCGCTCGTGCGGGTGCCTGCCGTGCGCCGGGCATGTCCGTCGGCCGGGGCCGGCGCGACGCCGCCGCGTTCCGGTGGATTCCGCCGCAGTGCCGCGGTGCCCGGCCGTAGGGCGACTGGTCACGTACAGGTTCGTCGACCATACTGCCCGCCGTGGAGCAGCGTATAGATTCCAACACGAAGCCCGAGTTCGCCGCGGGCACGGACCCGGCGTACATCCCCGGCCTGACGGCCCCTGCCCCCGCGCGGACGGAGGGTGGAGCGGAGAAGGCGTCGGAGGTGCCGGAAGAGCCCGAGACGTCCGGTGTGCCCGCCGGTGCCGAGGCGGCGCAGGCGCCGCGGGACGCCGGGCAGGAGCCCGCCGCCCCGGCCTCGCGCGAGGACGGTGACGAGGCCGACGGGCCCGTCTTCGAGGTCAGCGACCGGCGCGGATCCATCCGGGTGGACCGGGACGGCGTCCGGTTCACGCTGGACGACCAGGAGGCGGAGTTCGACTGGAGCGAGATCGGCGCGGTCGAGGTCAAGACCGCCCGCTTCGGGCGTCGGTTCACCGTCACGGTGCACGTGTCGAGCCGCCGGTGGTTCAACGCCGAGGTCGAGGCGGAGGCCCGGAGCAGCCTCAAGGAGTGGACGGCGGAGCTCGACGCCGCGCTGGACGCCTACTTCGAAGAGGACTGACCGCGACACGGTCCGTGGAGCGGTGTGCCGGGCGGGCGAACCGCCCGGCACCCGCCCGGCCGTGCCGTGACTCAGCCCGCGGTGGCTCCGTCGAGCACCACCGATCGGGTGAGGTGACGGGGAAGGTCCGGGTCGAGGCCGCGGGCCGCCGCGCGGGCGATCGCCAGCCGCTGGACCCGGACCAGGTCGGCCAGCGGGTCCAGGCCGCTTTCCACCCAGCGGGCGCCGGTCGCCCGCACCTGCTCCGCCAGGCCCTCCGGCGCGGGGCCGAACATCCAGGTCGCCGTCCCAGCCGCGGCGATGCTGATGGGACCGTGGCGGTATTCCATCGCCGGATACGACTCCGTCCAGGACAGGGACGCCTCCTTCATCTTGAGCGCCGCCTCGTTGGCGAGTCCGACCGTCCAGCCCTGGCCCAGGAAGCTGAACTGGGTGCATTCCAGCAGCCCTTCGGGCAGCGGCCCGGCCAGCGCCGCCTCCGCGTCCCGTACGACGTCGTCGGTGTGCAGCCCGAGATGGGCACGGAACAGGGTGAGTGCGGTCGTGGCGAACCGCGTCTGCACCACGGACCGTTCGTCGGCGAAGTCCAGCACGATCGCCTCGTCGGCGGCCGTCATCACCGCGGTCCGCGGGTCCGCCGTCACCGCCACCGTGCGGGCGGTGCCGCGCAGCCGGGTCAGCAGGTCGAGCACCTCGGTCGTGGTGCCCGAGCGGGTCAGGGCCACGACCCGGTCGTACGAGCGGCCGAAGGGGAACTCCGACGCGGCGAAGGCGTCGGACTCGCCCTGACCGGAGTCCTCGCGGAGCGAGGCGTATGCCTGTGCCATGTAGTACGACGTTCCGCAGCCGACCACGGCGATGCGCTCACCGGTGGCGGGCAGGACGTCGGCCCGGTCGGCCGCGACCCGGGCGGCGCGACGCCAGCACTCCGGCTGGCCGGCTGTCTCGGTTTCGACATGGGACATGTCCGCACTCCGCTTCCGCTGCTGTTCGCACCTGGGATGTCTGGGTGAAATCGGCACCTGTTTGTTCAATTCTGCATGTTACTTGTCTCGATCGAGCAAGAACAAGCATTCTTCTTGCGTTTCAGGAGTCATGGCGGGGACTATTTTCGGCCATGCTCGGTGGGTAGTCGGCGCGATGAGGTTCTGCTGCTTCGGTGGGGGTATCTGTCGAGCGGCTCGATATCGACGGGCGATATCCCGGAATTGTCCGGAAGGTTCTGGAGGTGATCGGGGCCCGGCAACCCCGCACGGTCACCGGCGCGTGACGCACGGCCGAGGTGAGGGGCGATTTTGCGTCAATGGGAGCATGGGTTGGCTGAGTTCGAACGCGCGGTCGGACCGAGGTCGGCATAATCGCCCCATGTCGATCACGGGTGGAGACATCGTCGACCTCGGCGCGGGCCTGCATGCATGGGTTCCGGCCAGGCGGGGCTGGGGGCTGGCCAACTGCGGGCTTCTCGTGTCGCCGCGCGGCGCGCTCTGGATCGACGCCCCGTACGACCGCGCGCTGGCCGGCCAGTTCCTCGCGGAGAGCGAGAAGCTGCTGCCCGACGGGGTGAGCGTCGACCGGGTCATCGTCACCCATGCCAACGGGGACCACTTCTGGGGCGCCGGGGTGCTTCCGGACGCGGAGATCATCGCGACCCGGGAGGCCAAGGAACATCTCCGTCACGAGCCCACCCCGCGGCAGCAGCACGCCCTGGTGGCGGGGGGTGATCCGGCCACACCCCTCGGCGCGTACCTGGGCCGCCACTTCGGGATGTTCGACTGGTCGGCCACCGAGCCGGTGCGTCCGACGACCTTCTTCACCGGAGAGCTCGAACTGACTCTGGGGGACTACGCGGTGCAGGTGTCCGCCCTGCCGCCCGCGCACACCGCGGGCGACCTGATCGTGTACCTGCCCACGCAGCGCACGGTGTTCAGCGGCGACGTCATCTTCTCCTCCACCTCCGAGCGACCCGGGGACCACCCCGTGCATTGGGCCGGCCCGCTGAGCAACGTGATCGACGCCTGCGAGCGGGTACTGGCCACCGGCGCCGAGGTGATCGTGCCCGGCCACGGGCCGGTGCTCGGTCCGGCCGGGGTGCGGGAGCACATCGGCTACCTCTCGTACGTGCGCGAACGCGCCCACGCCCTCCACACGGCAGGCGTGCCCGCGCTCGAGGCCGCGCGCCGGGTGATCCGGGAGCGGCGCCACCCCGCCCTGGGGCTGCCGGAGCGGCTGGTGGTGACCATCGGGAGCGAGTACCGGCACCTGGACGGCGGCGCGGAGCTGCCCGACGTCCTGCAGGTCATGTCCGAGGTCGCGGCGGTGGCGCAGGAGACCGGGGCGTCCCGCGCGGGCGGTGGACCGGCGTGACGCCGGGCCGGAGCCACCGACGGACGACCCGCCGCCCCGCGGCGTGCCTGCCGTGCCCGACAACAGAGACGCGGTGACGCCGTGCTGGGATGGATCGTCGCACTGATCGCCTCCGTGGCGGCGACAGCGGCCGTCGTGCAGACGGACCGGGCCCGGAGGGACGCGTACGGGGCGGCGGCCCGGGTCGAGCTGATCGACCGTCAGCTCAAGGCCGCGGAGGCCCGCACGCTCGCCCTCACCGAGGAGATACGCCAGCTGGGCGAGAAGCGGATCCCCGCCGCGGCCACCGCCCTCTCCCACCGGGCCGCGCCCGTGCCCGGACTGCGGGAGGCGGGCGGCATCGAGGGCGACGCCGCACGTCTGCTGACCGAGGCCGTACAGGCCGCGGGCACGGCGGTCCTGGAGGAACGCCGGCGGGTCGACGCGGCGGCCCGGTCCGCCATGCGCGGCACCTCCGCGAAGATCCAGTCGCTGCTCAACCAGTCGCAGCACCTGCTGCAGGAGCTCCAGCACGAGTACGACGACCCGCGGATCCTGCAGCTCGACTTCCGCAACGAACTGGCCCTGCGCCGCACGCAGGCCACCGCCGTGCTCTGTGACGCCTGGCCCGGACTCGCCCGGCAGAACTCCTCGCTCGTCGAGGTCGTGCTCGGCGCCCAGTCCCGGGTCGCGGGGTACGAGCGGATCAAGGTCGCCAACCATCTGCGTCAGGAGCGGCTCGCACTCGTCGCCCGGGCGGCCGAGCCCTTCGCGATCGCGCTCGCCGAACTGCTGGCCAACGCGACGGCGTACTCGCACCCGGACACCGAGGTGCCGGTGACCGTCCAGCAGACCGCGGGGCGAGGCGCCATGGTCCTGGTCGACGACGCCGGGATCGGCATGGACGACGACGCGCTGAAGCGGGCCCGCGCCCTGCTGGCCGGACCCGACGAGGTGCTGCTCACCGAGCTCGGGGATCCGCCGCAGACCGGATTCGCTGTGGTGGGACGGCTCGTCGCACGGTACGGCTTCAGCTGCCACATCGAGTCGTCCCCGTACGGGGGCATGCGCACGATGCTGCGCATCCCGTCCCATCTGCTGACCGTGATGGACGACGACCGCACGCTGTCGGTGCTCGCGCCGAAGCCCGTGCACGCGCACGGCGCCGTGCCCGCCGATGCCTCGGCCGGCCCGGAGGACCCCGAGGGCGGCGGCTTCGGCGTCCCCGCGCCCGACGAGCCGGTCGCCCCCGCCGCGGCCGGGCCGGTGGCCGGGCTGCCGAGCCGGCGCCGCAGGTCCCGCCGGGCACCCGCCGCCGCTCCGGCCGCCTCCCGCGAGGAGGCCGACGAGCCCGTGGCCCGTACCCCCGAACAGGCCGGAGCCTCCTGGGCGGCGCTCCAGGAAGGCACCCTCAGCGGCAGGAAGGCACCGGGCGGGGACGCGCCCGGCGGAGGCGTCCCCACGCCCCCGGCATCCTCATCGGACGACCAAGGAGACGAGACGTGAGCACCACCCCCACCACCGGTGATCTCGCCTGGGTGCTGACCCCGCTGCTGGAGCTGCCCGGCGTGCAGCACGCCGTGGTCGCCACCGGCGACGGGCTCGTCGAGGGCGCGTCGCCCGGCCTGGACCGCGCCTCCGCCGAGCGTGTCGCCGCGATGACGGCCACACTGCACGCGTCGGCCCGTGCCTTCACCACCGCCTTCACCGAGGCGGAGTCGCCCCGCCTGGCCCAGACGGTCGTGGAGTCCGAACTGGGCTTCGCCATCGTCGTCCCCGCGGGCAGGAACACCACCCTGGCCCTGTTCGCGGCCCCCGACGCGCACCTGGGCAACATCGCGTACCAGATGCAGGTGCAGGTCACCGCGCTGACCCGGGCGATGCACGCCCCCACCCGCCAACCGGACGGTGCCGCCCGGCCATGACCCCCGGCCCAGGGCGCCGCCTGATTCCCGCGTACCTCGTCACCGGTGGCCGCTCCACTCCCACCGGCCCCACGCTCGACCGGCTCGCCGTGCTCATCCGTACGGATGCGGCCCTGCTGCCGGACACCGGTGCGGAGCAGCGCAGGCTGTGTGAACTCCTGGAGCCGGGAGCCCTCACCGTCGTCGAGTGCGCCGCCCATCTGGACCTGCCGGTCAGCGCCACGGTCTTCCTGGCCACGGACCTCGTGGCCGCCGGACATCTGCACGCTCGACCACCGATACCCAGCGCCGGTGAGATCGACCGGTCGCTCGTCGAGAGGCTGCTCGTTGGACTCCGTTCCCTCCACTGACCGGGGCGGCATCGGCTACCTGCCGAGTGCCGCCGAGACCCTGATGAAACTCGTCGTCACGGGTCCCTTCGGCGTGGGCAAGACGACCCTGATCCGTACGCTGTCGGAGATCCCGACCCTGCACACGGAAGAGGCGATGACGCAGTCCAGTACGGGACTCGACGACACCGCCGGCCTTCCGGAGAAGACCACGACCACGGTCGCCGTCGACTTCGGCCGGCTGACCGTCCAGGACGACCTGGTGCTGTACATGTTCGGCACCCCCGGGCAGGAACGCTTCTTCCCCCTCTGGGAGGACATCGCGCGCGGTGCGCTCGGCGCCCTCGTCATCGTCGACACGCGCCGTCTCGGGGACTCCTTCGCCGTCATGGACATGGTCGAGGAGCAGGGACTGCCGTACGCCGTCGCCGTGAACCGCTTCCCCGACGCCCCCGCCCACACGGACGAGGTGCTGCGCAAGCACCTCGACCTCGACCCACGGACCCCGCTGGTGCAGTGCGACGCCCGCGAGCGACGCGGCAGCATCGACGCCCTGATCGCCCTCGCCGAGCACGCGCTGACCCGCCTGCCCCCGTCCCAGGACCTGTCATGACCTTGTCCGCGCCCTCGCCCTACGAGCCGCTCGCCCTGTACGGCCCCGGCTTCGCCGCCGATCCGCACGGCCACTACCGCCGGCTACGGGACCAGGGGCCGCTGGCCCGGGTCCGCATCGCCCCCGGGACCGACGCCATGCTCGTCACGGACTACCAGGCGGCCGTCGATCTGCTGCGCGACACCGAGACGTTCACCAAGGACCCGCGTGCCTGGCAGGCGGGCGTGCCCGCCGACTCGCCGGTCCTGCCGGTGCTCGGCTACCGGCCCACCGCGCTGTTCAGCGACGGTGCCGTCCACGCCCGCTACCGCGACGCCATCAACGACACCCTGGGCCTGATCGAACCGCACCTGCTGAGGGCCGAGGTCTCCCGGGTCGCCCAGCGGCTCATCGGGGAGTTCTCGGCCACCGGCACCGGCGATCTCATCGCCCAGTACGCCCGCAGGCTCCCCCTGCACGTCTTCACCGCGGCCTTCGGCGTGGCACCGCAGGACAGCCGGCGGATCATCCTGGGCATCGCGGGCATGATGGACTCGGCCGGGGACGCGGCAGCCGCGTACGCCGACCTGGTCGGAGTCGTCTCGGGCCTCGTCGCGGACCGGCGGTCCCGGCCGGGCCGCGATCTCACCACCTACCTGCTCCAGCATCCGGCGGGCCTCGACGACGACGAGGCCGTGCGTCAGATCACACTCATCATGAGCGCGGGCCACGACCCCACGACGAATCTCATCGGCAACGCACTGCTGCGCATGCTCAGTGACACCCGCTACGGGGGTTCCCTGCACGGCGGTGCGACGACCGCGCAGGACGCCATCGCCGACGTGCTGTGGCGGGACCCGCCGATCGCCAACATGGGGGCGCACTACCCTCGGCACGACACGGAGTTCCACGGCGTACCGCTCCGGGCGGGGCAACTGCTCCTGGTCTCCTTCGCAGCCGCCAACACGCAGTCGCCGCCGGCCGATTCGGATGCCGCCGCGCGTTCCGGCGACGGCGCCCATCTCGCCTGGTCCACAGGACCGCACCGGTGCCCCGCGAAGCAGCCCGCCCTGCTGATGGCGATCACCGCGATCGAGCAGCTCACCAGCCAGCTCTGCGACCTCGAACTGGCCGTCGAGGCCCGCGAACTGGTCTGGAGGCCCGGCCCCTTCCACCGCGCTCCGGCCCACCTTCCGGTCCGTTTCACCCCGCTCGACACGCTCTCCGAACAGGACGTCCGTCGCGCACCGGAGGGTGCCGATCACGTTCCGGCCCGTGTCGGTGGTACGCCGAACGGGTGAGGGGCGAGAGAATTGCCCCATGGAAAGCGAGCGCAGCCGGCGCACAGCCAACCGGCATACGGACGGGGTGGTTCTGTGAGCAGGTACGACAGGTACGACAGGTACGACAGGTATGACGCCACCGACGAGCAGTGGGAAGGGCTCGCCCAGGTCGTACCCCTGAGGGGGCGTAACGAATGGCCCTCACGGGTCGACCACCGTGCGGTCCCGGCGGAGGAGACCGCCGAGCAGCGGCGTCTGGTCGTCCTGCGGGTCCAGGTGTTCGCGGACGCCCGCGAGGTGGCCGAGTACCTGGTGGCCCAGATCCCGGTGCTGCTGGACCTGACCGGAGCCGAGAGCGACGTGGCTAAGCGGATCCTGGACTTCAGCAGCGGCGTGGTCTTCGGGCTCGGCAGCGGGATGCACCGGGTGGACCGCAACGTCTTCCTGCTCGCTCCGGTGGGCATGGAGGTCGAGGGGGTCACGGCGGCGGGCGTACCTCAATCGTAGGAAGGTTGTGCGGGCGGAACGGTTCGCCGGTCGAGGGCGTGCGTACGGTCCGCTCATGACTGTGATCTCCACGGGGAGCACCACTGCGACGTCGTCGTCCGGTCGTGCGGCCCGCCCCGCCGGCGCCGTCCGTCCCGCTCGACCGGCCCGCCCCGTCGTCAGCGAGCTCCGGCTCGCCGCCTTCGCCTCGCACCGTCGTGCCGTCATCCCGCTCGGCCCGCTCACCCTGCTCGCCGGGGGCAGCGGCGCCGGTAAGTCGACTGCTCTGTGCGGGTACGAGGCGCTGGCGCGGCTGGCCGCCGGCGACCCGCTGGAGGACGTCTTCCCCGACCCGGTGGCCTGGGTGCCCGAACGGGCCGGGGCCGATGCGCAGGGCCGGCGGGGATTCCGGCTCGGATGCACCGTGGAGGGACCGGCCGGTCCGGTGAGGCTGGAACTGGCCGTCCAGGCCGAGCCCACCCTCCGCATCGTCGGTGAGCGCCTGTCGGACGGCGGCGCGACCCTGTTGAGCACGGCGTTGCGGGATCCGGGCCGGTCGGCCGTCCAGGCGGCCTGGCACACCGCGGGAGCGGTCCCGGTGACGCGGGCCCCGTTCCCCGACGACCGGCTCGGCACCGCGCTGCTGCCGTTGCGGGTCGCGGGCACGACGGAGGGGGAGCTGCGGGTGCTGGCCGCCGCCGAGCAGGCGGTGGTGGCCCTGCGGTCGGCCTTCCTCTGCGATCCGCAGCCGCGGCGGATGCGGGCGGCGGTGCCGGTCGGTGAAGGGCGGCTGACGTCCAGCTGCGACAACCTCGCCGAGGTGCTGTACCGCACCCACGGCCAGTGCGCGCAGCGGCACGCCCGGCTGGTCGCCAGCGCGCACACGGGGTGTGCGGGACAGGTGACCGGACTGACCGTCGAGCGGCTCGCGGACGGCAGGGTGCAGGCCCGGACGGAGCGCGGACCCGGGCACAGCACACCTCTGGGACGCCTCGGCGACGGTGAGCTCCGGTATCTGGCCTTCGCCCTCGTCCTGCTGACCGGGCCTCATGTCCTGGTGGTGGACCCGGCGGCGGAGGTGCCCTCGGCCATGCAGTCACTCACCGTGCTGGCCGACGGGTTCGACCGGAGTCTGGACGCGCGGCAGCGGGGGGAGCTGCTCGCACTGGCCACGTCGATCTGCGCGGCCGGACACACGCGGCTGCTGGCGACCGTCACGGAGGCGACCGCGGCATCCGCCCGCGGGACGGAGGGCGTGACAGTGGTAGACCTGGCACCGTGACGGAATTCGATGTAGCGGGACTGCAGCGGCGGCTGGCCGCATTCGCGGCGGCGCGGGACTGGGAGCCCTACCACACCCCCAAGAACCTGGCGGCAGCGCTGAGCGTCGAGGCATCGGAGCTCGTCGAGATCTTCCAGTGGATGACGCCGGAACAGTCGTCGCGGGTGATGGAGGACCCCGGAACGGCGGCCCGCGTCGCGGACGAGGTCGCGGACGTCCTGGCCTATCTGCTGCAGTTCTGCGAGGTGTTGGGCGTCGACGCGCTGGCGGCGCTGGCCGCGAAGATCGAACGGAACGAGACGCGTTTTCCGGTGCCCGACCGCTCTGATTCGCCGGATGGTCACTCTTCGAAGTGATCGACTTATCCACAGTCGACTTCCTGTCCACAGATTTCCGATTTCCTCTGGCTTTACGGTGCCGCTCCCCTCACTGTGGGTAATGGCATAGGTGAACGGGTTTCGTACGGACGGTCTGGGCGACGGGGGAATCGCATGGAAGCGGAGCGACTGATCGAGGCGGGCCGGCGGGCGCTGGCGGAGAGCCGGGGTGCACCGGCCATCATGGCGGAGGTCTGGCAGGCGCAGGCTCTCGCCCGCGCGGTCGGCGGGCAGTTGGTGCGGTGCGGGCCGGCGGAGTTGCGCACCGAGGCGCGCGGCCTCGGTGAGATCGGCGGGCCCGGTGCCGCGCTGCTCGACCACCCGCTGGTGCCGGCGGGGGGCGTGCGGGCGGCCCAGCTCTCCGAAGTGGCCGCGGTGCCCCGGTCGCTGGAGGCACTCGTCCGGCTGCTGGGTGACGTGGGGATCGCCCTCGTCGGCGTTGCCTGCGAGACGGAGGAGGAGGGGCTCTACTGGCAGTGCATCGAGGCGATAGACGCCGTGGACGAGTCGGTGGACCGGGTGCACGGCATGCTGAGACGGCTTGCGGAACAGGAGCGCGAGCGGGAGCCCGACCAGGAGCGTGACGGCCCCTACGGAGTGATCCGCGGACCGGCGGGCTTCCTGCCCGGCCCGTCATGAGCGGACGGGTGCGGTGGATCCGAGGGTGCAGGATGGAGGCATGGATCTGCGAATCTTCACCGAGCCCCAGCAAGGGGCGAGCTACGACACGCTGCTCACCGTCGCCAAGGCCACCGAGGACCTCGGCTTCGACGCCTTCTACCGGTCGGACCACTATCTGCGCATGGGCGCCGGGGACGGGCTGCCCGGCCCGACCGACGCCTGGATCACCCTGGCCGGCCTCGCCCGCGAGACCAAGCGGATCCGGCTCGGCACGCTCATGACGGCGGGCACCTTCCGCCTGCCCGGTGTGCTGGCCATCCAGGTGGCACAGGTCGACCAGATGTCCGGAGGCCGGGTCGAGCTGGGCCTGGGCGCGGGCTGGTTCGAGGAGGAGCACAAGGCGTACGGCATTCCGTTCCCGAAGGAGAAGTTCGGCCGGCTGGAGGAGCAGCTGGCGATCGTCACCGGCCTGTGGGGGACCGAGGCCGGCAAGACATTCAGCTACGACGGCACGTACTACCAGCTCACCGACTCTCCCGCACTGCCCAAGCCGGCCCAGGCCAAGGTGCCGGTCCTGATCGGCGGGCACGGCGCGGTCCGCACCCCCAGGCTGGCCGCCCAGTACGCGGACGAGTTCAACATGCCCTTCGCGTCGATCGAGGACAGCGAGAAGCAGTTCGGCCGGGTCACAGAAGCGGCGAAGGCGGCCGGCCGGGCACCGGACGACCTGGTGTACTCCAACGCCCTGGTGGTCTGCGTCGGCCGGACCGACGCCGAGGTCGCGCGGCGCGCGTCCGCCATCGGCCGGGACGTCGAGGACCTGAGGGTCAACGGGCTGGCCGGCTCACCCGCCGAGGTGGTCGACAAGATCGGCCGGTACGCGGCCATCGGCGCGTCCCGGATCTACCTGCAGGTCCTGGACCTGCACGACCTGGAGCATCTGGAACTCATCTCGTCGCAGGTCCAGTCGCAGCTGAGCTGAGCTGAGCCGAGGTGCGCCGAATCGAGCCGAGCCGAGCCGGACCTGGCCCGGCCGTCGTGAAGACAGGAGTAGCTGTGTCATCCCTCCGAACCCCGGGCGTCCCGCCCGGTCGCACGCTCGGCGACGCGCTTGCCGAGGGGACCGTCGTGCTGGACGGCGGTCTCTCCAACCAGCTGAGGGCGCAGGGGTGCGATCTGTCCGACGCACTGTGGTCGGCCCGGCTCCTGGCCGACGCGCCGGAGCAGATCGAGGCCGCCCACACGGCCTATGTGCGGGCGGGGGCACAGGTGCTCATCACCGCCAGTTATCAGGCGACGTTCGAGGGATTCGAGCGGCGCGGCATCGAGCGGGACCGGGCCGCCGAGCTGATCGCCGGCAGCGTGGGGCTGGCCCGCCGGGCCGGTGCGGTCTCGGAGCGGGAGGTGTGGGTCGCCGCGTCGGTCGGACCGTACGGGGCGATGCTCGCGGACGGCAGCGAGTACCGCGGCCGCTACGGTCTGACCGGCCGGGAGCTGGAGCGCTTCCACCGGCCCAGGGTGGAAGCGCTGGCCGCGGCGGAGCCCGATGTGCTCGCCCTGGAGACGGTGCCCGACATCGACGAGGCCGAGGCGCTGCTGCGGGTGGTCCAGGAATTCCGGGTGCCCGTCTGGCTCTCGTACACCGTGGCCGGGGACCGGACCAGGGCCGGCCAGCCGCTGGAGGAGGCGTTCGAGGTGGCAGCGGGGGTCGACCAGGTCGTGGCCGTCGGGGTCAACTGCTGCGATCCGGCCGACGCGGACCGTGCGGTGGAGGTGGCGGCGGCAGTGACGGGGAAGCCCGTCGTCGTCTACCCGAACAGCGGCGAGGAGTGGGATGCGAAGGGGCGGACGTGGACGGGGCACGGCGCCTTCGACCCGGGGCGGGTGCGGGACTGGCAGCGGTCAGGTGCCCGGCTGGTCGGTGGCTGCTGCCGTGTCGGCCCGTCCGAGATCGCCGAACTGGCCGCGCTGCAAGGGCTGACCGGGTCGTGAAAATGCCTGGTGGGGGGAGGGGCGCGAAGCCATACTCGGACGGGTGTTCCTGACTATCAGTACGACCGGCAGCCCTGAGCGTCCCGCCACCGATCTCGGCTTTCTGCTGCACAAGCATCCCGAGAAGGCACAGGCGTTCTCCACCGCGCACGGCACCGCGCACGTCTTCTACCCCGAGGCGTCCGCGGAGCGCTGCACCGCCGCGCTGCTGCTGGAGGTGGATCCGGTGGCTCTGGTGCGGCGCGGAAAGGGCAAGGGCCGGGGCGGCGCCCCCGACGCGGCGCTCGCCCAGTACGTCAACGACCGGCCCTACGCGGCATCGTCCCTGCTCTCGGTCGCGATGACGACGGTCTTCAAGTCCGCGCTGAACGGGGCCTGCCGGGCCATGCCCGAGCGGGCCCAGGAGCCCCTGCCGCTGCGCATCGAGGTGCCCGCCCTGCCGGCCCGCGGGGGCGCCGAGCTGGTCCGCAAGCTCTTCGGGCCGCTCGGCTGGACCCGGGTGGACGCCGTGGCCGTACCACTGGACGAGCAGTTCCCCGAGTGGGGCGACTCGCGCTACGTGCGGCTCGTGCTGGCGGGGGAGCTGAGGCTCGCCGACGCGCTGCGCCAGCTGTACGTGCTGCTGCCGGTGCTCGACGACGCCAAGCACTACTGGGTGGCGCCCGACGAGGTGGACAAGCTGCTCCGTGCCGGTGAGGGCTGGCTGGCCGACCACCCCGAGCAGAGGCTGATCACCAGCCGCTACCTGTCCCGCCGTTGGGGGCTGACCAGGCAGGCGATGGAGCGGCTGGAGCTCGTGCGGCTGGCCGAGTCGGACGACCTGGAGGTGGAGAGCGTCGACAACGCGGTGGACGAGACCACCGACACGGAGGAGAGGCCGGTCCCGCTCGCCGAGCAGCGCCGGGCGGCGATCCTGGAGGCACTGCGCGCCGCCGGTGCGAGCCGGGTGCTCGACCTGGGCTGCGGGCAGGGCCAGTTGGTGCAGGCGCTGCTCAAGGACGTCCGCTTCACCGAGATCGTCGGTCTCGACGTGTCGATGCGCGCCCTCACCATCGCCTCGCGACGGCTGAAGCTGGACCGGATGGGGGAGCGGCAGGCCGGCCGGGTCACCCTCCGGCAGGGCGCGCTCACCTACACGGACAAGCAGCTGAAGGGGTACGACGCCGCGGTGCTCAGCGAGGTGATCGAGCACCTCGACCTGCCGCGGCTCCCCGCCCTGGAATACGCGGTGTTCGGCTCGGCACGACCGCGGACCGTGCTCGTGACCACGCCGAACGTCGAGTACAACGTCCGCTGGGAGACGCTCCCGGCCGGACACGTGCGCCACGGCGACCACCGCTTCGAGTGGACCAGGGAGGAATTCCGGCACTGGGCGGGGCAGGTCGCAGGGCGCCACGGCTACGCGGTGACGTTCGTGCCCGTGGGACCGGACGACCCCGAGGTGGGGCCGCCCACACAGATGGCCGTTTTCACGATGACCACGGCGGACGCGGCGTCCGGCGGGACCGACGACACGACGAAGGAGACGAAGGCCGCATGACCAGTACCTCTCGCACCCTGCCGGTGACCGACCTGTCCCTCGTGGTTCTCGTCGGCGCCAGCGGTTCGGGCAAGTCCACCTTCGCCCGCAAGCACTTCAGGCCCACCGAGATCGTCTCCTCGGACTTCTGCCGCGGCCTCGTAGCCGACGACGAGAACGACCAGAGTGCCAGTCGTGACGCCTTCGACGTCCTGCACTACATCGCGGGCAAGCGGCTCGCCGCCGGACGGCTCACCGTCGTCGACGCCACCAATGTGCAGGCCGAGAGCCGCAAGCAGCTCGTGCGGCTCGCCCGGGAGTACGATGTACTGCCCATCGCCATCGTGCTGGACCTGCCCGAGGAGGTCTGCCTCGCGCGCAACGCAGGACGCCCCGACCGTGCGGACATGCCCCGTCACGTCGTCCAGCGCCATCGCCGCGAGCTCCGCCGCTCGCTGCGCGGACTGGAGCGCGAAGGCTTCCGCAAGGTGCACATCCTGCGCACCGAGGAGGAGGCCGACAGCGCCGAAGTCGTCCTGGAACGCCGCTACAACGACCTCCGGCACCTCACCGGCCCCTTCGACATCATCGGCGACATCCACGGCTGCAGCGCCGAGCTGGAGTCCCTGCTCGGCAAGCTCGGTTACGCCGACGGCGCGCACCCCGAGGGGCGCACCGCGGTCTTCGTCGGCGACCTCGTCGACCGGGGCCCCGACAGCCCGGGAGTTCTGCGCCGCGTGATGTCCATGGTGGCCGCGGGAGACGCCCTGTGCGTCCCGGGCAACCACGAGAACAAGCTCGGCCGCTACCTCGGGGGCAGGCGGGTCCAGGTCACGTACGGCCTCGCCGAGACCATCGAACAGCTGGAGCGGGTGGACGCCGAGGACCCGGAATTCCGGGAGCGGGTCAAGGAGTTCATCGACGGGCTGGTCAGCCACTACGTCCTGGACGGGGGCAAGCTGGTCGTCTGCCACGCCGGCCTGCCCGAGAAGTACCACGGGCGCACCTCGGGCCGGGTGCGTTCGCACGCGCTGTACGGGGACACGACCGGCGAGACCGACGAGTTCGGGCTGCCCGTGCGCTACCCGTGGGCGGAGGACTACCGCGGCCGCGCGGCCGTGGTCTACGGCCACACCCCGGTGCCCACCACCTCCTGGGTGAACAACACTCTCTGCCTGGACACCGGAGCGGTCTTCGGCGGCAGGATGACCGCGCTGCGCTGGCCCGAGCGGGAGATCGTCGACGTACCGGCCGAGAAGGTCTGGTACGAGCCGGTGAAGCCGCTGACGACCGAGGCGCCCGGGGGCAGGGAGGGCCGGCCGCTGGACCTCGCCGACGTGCAGGGCCGCCGGATCGTGGAGACCCGGCAGATGGGCCGCATCGCGGTGCGCGAGGAGAACGCGGCGGCGGCGCTCGAGGTCATGAGCCGGTTCGCCGTCGACCCGAGGCTGCTGGCCTACCTCCCGCCGACCATGGCCCCGACCGCCACCTCCCACGAGGAAGGCTTCCTGGAGCACCCGGCCGAGGCCTTCGCCCAGTACCGGGCGGACGGCGTCGCGCAGGTCGTCTGCGAGGAGAAGCACATGGGCTCGCGGGCGGTGGCCCTGGTCTGCCGCGACGCGGACACCGCCCGCGAGCGCTTCGGGGCCGACGGCCCGACCGGCGCACTGCACACCCGCACCGGACGGCCGTTCCTGGACGACGCGGCGCTCACCGAGGTGATCCTCGGCAGGCTGCGCACGGCCGTCACCGCCGCCGGACTCTGGGAGGAGTGGGACACCGACTGGGTGCTGCTGGACGCCGAGCTCATGCCCTGGTCCCTGAAGGCGGCCGGGCTGCTGCGCTCGCAGTACGCGGCGGTGGGCGCCGCGTCGGGTGCGGTGCTGCCCGCGGCCGGTGACGCCCTGGCCGCGGCGGAGGCCCGCGGTGTGGACGTGGGCGCCCTCGCCGGCCGCCAGCGGGAGCGTGCCGCGGACGCCGGCGCGTTCACCGAGGCGTACCGCCGCTACTGCTGGAGTACCGAGGGGCTCGACGGGGTCAGGCTCGCCCCGTTCCAGGTCCTCGCCGTGCAGGGGCGTTCGCTCGCCTGCGTACCGCACGACGAGCAGCTGGCCTGGCTGGACCGTCTCGTCGAGCACGACCCGACCGGGCTGCTCCAGGTCACCCGGCGCCTCGTCGTGGACACCGGCGACGACGCCTCGGTGCGCGCCGGCGTCGACTGGTGGCTGGAGATGACCGGGCGGGGCGGCGAAGGCATGGTCGTCAAACCGCTCGGTGCCCTCGTGCGGGACGCGAAGGGCAGGCTCGTCCAGCCGGGCATCAAGGTGCGTGGCCGGGAGTACCTGCGGATCATCTACGGCCCCGAGTACACCAGGCCGGAGAATCTGGACCGGCTGCGTTCGCGGTTCCTCGGCCACAAGCGGTCGCTGGCCCTGCGCGAGTACGCCCTCGGCCTGGAGGCGCTGGACCGGCTGGCCGACGGGGAGCCGCTGTGGCGGATCCACGAGGCGGTCTTCGCGGTGCTCGCCCTGGAGTCGGAGCCGGTCGACCCGCGGCTTTAGGGGCCCGTTCCGGAATCGGTTGGCGGTTCGCAGGGTGAACGGTGCTTCGCGCGGTGAGGATGGACGCATGGGATTCCATGTCGATTCCGAGGCCGGGCGGCTGCGCCGCGTCATCCTGCACCGCCCCGATCTGGAGCTGAAGCGGCTCACCCCCAGCAACAAGGACGCGCTCCTGTTCGATGACGTGCTGTGGGTGCGGCGCGCCAGGGAGGAGCACGACGGTTTCGCCGATGTGCTGCGCGACCGGGGTGTGGAGGTCCACCTCTTCGGCGATCTGCTCCGGGAGTCCCTCGACATCCCGGTGGCGCGGCGGCTTGTCCTCGACCGGGTCTTCGAGGAGAAGGAGTACGGCCCGCTCGCCACCGAGCATCTGCGCGCCGCCTTCGAGGAACTGTCCATCGCCGAGCTGACCGAGGCGCTGGTCGGCGGGATGACCAAGCGGGAGTTCCTGGAGCGGCACGCCGAGCCGACCTCCGTCCGCTTCCATGTCATGGACCTGGACGACTTCCTCCTCAACCCGCTGCCCAACCACCTCTTCACCCGTGACACCTCGGCCTGGATCTACGACGGGGTGTCGATCAACGCGATGCGCTGGCCGGCCAGGCAGCGCGAGACCGTGCACTTCGAGGCGATCTACCGGCACCACCCGCTGTTCACCGGCCCCGAGGCGGGCGTCTTCCACCACTGGTCGGAAGGGCAGCACGACTACCCGTCGACCATCGAGGGCGGTGACGTCCTCGTCATCGGCCGGGGTGCCGTCCTGATCGGGATGAGCGAACGCACCACCCCGCAGGCCGTGGAGATGCTGGCCAGGGGCCTCTTCGACGCCGGGTCGGCCCGGACGATCGTGGCGCTCGACATGCCCAAGCGCCGTGCCTTCATGCACCTCGACACGGTGATGACGATGATCGACGGCGACACGTTCACCCAGTACGCCGGTCTCGGAATGCTCCGGTCCTACACGATCGAGCCCGGCAGCGGCCCCCGCGAGCTGAAGGTCACCGACCATCCGCCCGAGCACATGCACCGGGCCATCGCCGCCGCGCTCGGCCTCGACGCGATCCGGGTCCTCACCGCCACCCAGGACGTCCACGCCGCCGAACGCGAGCAGTGGGACGACGGCTGCAACGTGCTGGCCGTGGAGCCCGGCGTCGTGGTGGCGTACGAGCGCAACGCCACCACCAACACCCATCTGCGCAAGCAGGGCATCGAGGTCATAGAGATCCGCGGCAGCGAGCTGGGCCGGGGACGGGGAGGTCCGCGCTGCATGAGCTGTCCGGTGGTGCGCGATCCGGTGTGAGCGCCCGCGGTGACCTCCCGGTGACCATTCGGTGACTCCGACCGTCTGTATAGCGATGCAGGGTCTCGTATAGACTTCCAGGGACATTGCACGCATGCCCGCAGCCCGACCCAGGAGCAGTCACCATGGCCATAGACCTCGTAGGCCGCCACTTCCTCAAGGAGCTGGACTTCACGGCCGAGGAGTTCCGCGGCCTGATCGCTCTGGCCGCCGAGCTCAAGGCCGCGAAGAAGGCGGGCGAGGAGGTGCGGCGGCTGACCGGCAAGAACATCGCCCTGATCTTCGAGAAGACCTCGACCCGCACCCGCTGCGCCTTCGAGGTGGCCGCCGCGGACCAGGGGGCGTCCACGACGTACCTCGATCCCTCCGGCTCCCAGATGGGACACAAGGAGTCGGTGAAGGACACCGCGCGGGTGCTCGGCCGGATGTTCGACGGCATCGAGTACCGGGGCGACAGTCAGCGGGCCGTCGAGGAGCTGGCGGCTTACGGCGGGGTCCCCGTCTTCAACGGACTCACGGACGACTGGCACCCGACCCAGATGCTCGCCGATGTCCTCACGATGACCGAGCACAGCGCGAAACCGCTGGAGGAGGTCACCTTCGCCTACCTCGGCGACGCCCGGTTCAACATGGGCAACTCCTACCTGATCACGGGTGCGCTGCTCGGCATGGACGTCCGGATCGTCGCGCCGACGGCCTACTGGCCGGCGCGGGAGGTCGTGGACCGGGCCCACCGGCTCGCGGAGTCGAGCGGCGCGCGCATCACGCTCACCGAGGACATCGCCGAGGGCGTCCTGGGCGCCGACTTCGTCGCCACCGACGTCTGGGTCTCCATGGGGGAGCCCAAGGAGGTGTGGGACGAGCGCATCACCGCCCTCGCGGGTTACGCCGTGACCATGGACGTCCTGCGGGCCACCGGCAACGACGACGTGAAGTTCCTGCACTGCCTCCCGGCCTTCCACGACCTCGGCACGAAGGTGGGCCGCGACATCCACGCGCGGCACGGGCTGACGGCGCTGGAGGTCACCGACGAGGTCTTCGAGTCCGCGCACTCGGTGGTCTTCGACGAGGCGGAGAACCGGATGCACACCATCAAGGCCGTCCTTGTGGCGACCATGGCCGGGTAGCGGGCAGATCGCAGCGGATTGCGCCTATGGGGTGTACATGCGCGCTCCTGGCTATGATGAGGCCACTTGGTGGGGTTCGGGCTCGCATGCCCGAACCCCGTTCTCATGCGCGCCCCCTCACCGGCGCAGGCCGCGCCCTTCCCACGGGCGGGACCGCACCCTCGGGCCCGAGTCCCCCACAGGCTCCCCCGCTCGCTCCACCAGAGAAGAGAACGTCCCCCCATGAGTCCGGCCCCCCACGCCCCTGCGAGCCCGTCACGCGCGAACCGGGCGCGCATCAAGAGCCCCGACCTGCTGGTCGCCGAATCCGGCGCCGACCTGGAAGGGCACGGCCTGCGGCGCACCATGGGGCTGTTCCAGCTCGTCTGTTTCGGCGTGGGTGCGATCGTCGGTACCGGCATCTTCGTGGGCCTGTCCGACAGCGTCGCCGAGGCGGGACCCGCCGTGGTGGTCTCCTTCGTCCTCGCCGCGATCACCTGCATCTTCACCGCCTTCTCCTTCGCGGAGCTCGGCGGTGCCATTCCGGTGTCCGGCAGCTCGTACTCCTTCGCCTACGCCACGCTCGGCGAGCGCATCGCGTTCCTCGTGGGATGGTGCCTGTTGCTGGAGTACGGCGTGTCCGTCTCCGCGGTCGCGGTCGGCTGGAGCCAGTACGTCAACGAGCTGCTGAACAGCGTCGTCGGCTGGGAGCTGCCCGCGGCGGTCTCGTCCGGACCCGCCGACGGAGGCTTCATCAACCTGCCGGCGATCGTCGTGATCATGATGGCCGCCACGCTGCTGGTACGCGGGATCAGGGAGAGCGCGGGTGCCACGGCGGCGATGGCCGTCCTGAAGATCGGCATCCTCGTCGCGTTCTGCGCGATCGCCTTCACCGCGTACGAGGACCAGAACCTCTCGCCGTTCGCCACCCAGGGCGTGGCCGGGGTCACCGCCGGTGCCTCGGTGGCGTTCTTCTCGTACATCGGCTTCGACGCCATCACCACCGCGGGCGAGGAGGTCAGGAACCCCCGGCGGAACATCCCCGCCGCGATCATGATCTGCATCGGTATCGTCACACTGCTCTACTGCGCGGTCGCCCTCGGGGCCATCGGCGCCCTGGGCGCGGACGCCGTGTCCGACAAGCCGGCGGCGCTCTCGCTGGTCGTCAACCAGGTCACCGACTCGACCGTCGGCGGCGGAATCATCGCGTTCGGCGCGGTCGTCGCGATCGCCTCCGTGGTGCTCGCGGTGATGTACGGCCAGACCCGGATCCTGATGTCGATGTCCCGCGACGGGCTGATTCCGCGGGTCTTCGAGCGCGTCTCGCCGCGGACCCGTACCCCTGTGGCGAACACCTGGATCGTGGCGGCCCTCTTCGCGCTTCCCGCCGCCTTCTCGTCGCTCGACGTCGTCGTGAACCTGACGACCATCGGGACCCTCGCCATCATGGCGGTCGTGAACATCGCGGTGATCGCGCTGCGCCGCCGCGACCCGGAACTGAAGCGTTCCTTCCGGGTGCCGCTGTACCCGCTCAGCCCGGTGCTGGGCATCGCGTTCTGCGTGTATCTGATGTACGGGACCGGCTGGACGACCTGGGTGCAGTTCGTGGTCTTCCTGGCCGTCGGCGCGCTCGTCTACGCCGGTTACGGGCGCGGCAGGTCGCGGCTGGTCAGCTCTGCGGGGACGGGCCCGGCTGCTCCGGGATCGAGGGCAGGGTGAACCAGACCGCCTTGCCGTGCTCCGTGGTGCGGTGTCCGCACGCGGAGCTGAGGGTGCGGATCAGGAGCAGACCGCGGCCGTGCTCCTGCCAGGGGTCGGGCTCGCTCCCGGGGCCGGGGCGGGACAGGTCGCCGGGCGGGTCCGGGTCGCGATCGTGGACCTCCACCTGGCAGAAGGTCGCCATGAGCTCGACCACCAGCTCGATGGGCTCGGAGCCGTCCGTGTGCTCCACGGCGTTCGCGACCAGTTCGGCGGTGAGGAGCTCGGCGGTATCGCTGTCCGCCCGCGCCTCGATGTCCGCCAGTGCCGTCCGGACGATGGCGCGGGCGATCGGCACCGCGGCCGTGGAGTGCGGCAGGGCGATGCGCCAGGAGGCGGGTACGGGCGGGGGAGCGGGGGCGTCGGGCGGCAAGGTGGGATTTCCGTTCGGGAGCGGGACTTCCTGTACGGGACTCGTGTTCCGGGTCCGCGGTTCCCGGACCGTTGTTCCAGGACCGGTGTCCCGGGACCGCGGTAGCGGGGGGACGGCTGCACCAGGAGTCCCGTATCAGGACTTCCTGCGCCCAACCATACGAAGTGCAGCGCCTCAGACATAGGGTCGGCCGACCGGTGCAAAGGGGACCTTCGCCACATCGGCCCCGCGCACCGCTTATCGCGCTCTCATGACGGAAGTCACGCATGAGTGATAACTTCGAAGCGGATCAGCAGCAGCCCGACGGCTGGAGGGGACCCTTCCATGAGCCCGTTCACCGGCTCCGCCCCGCACACGGAGCGCTGGCAGCACCTGCGCCTGACGATGGACGACGGTGTGGCGACCGTCACCCTCGCCCGCCCCGAGAAGCTCAACGCGCTCACGTTCGGCGCCTACGCCGACCTGCGTGACCTCCTGGCCGAGCTCTCCCGGGAAGGCGCCGTGCGCGCGCTCGTGCTCGCCGGGGAGGGACGCGGATTCTGCTCGGGCGGCGACGTCGACGAGATCATCGGCGCCACGCTCGCGATGGACACCGCGCAGCTCCTGGACTTCAACCGGATGACCGGCCTGGTCGTCCGGGCGCTGCGGGAATGCCCCTTCCCCGTCGTCGCCGCCGTGCACGGGGTCGCCGCGGGGGCCGGAGCCGTGCTCGCCCTCGCCGCGGACTTCCGCGTCGCCGACCCGTCCGCCCGCTTCGCCTTCCTCTTCACCCGGGTCGGCCTCTCCGGCGGCGACATGGGCGCCGCCTACCTGCTGCCCCGTGTCGTCGGCCTCGGCCACGCCACCCGGCTCCTGATGCTCGGCGAACCCGTCCGCGCCCCCGAGGCGGAACGCATCGGGCTGATCAGCGAGCTCGCCGAGGAGGGACGGGCCGACGCGCAGGCCGCGGCGCTCGCCCGCCGGCTGGCCGACGGTCCCGCCCTCGCCCTCGCCCGGACGAAGGCGCTGCTCACCGCCGAGCTCGACATGCCGCTGGCCGCCTCCGTGGAGATGGACGCCGCCACCCAGGCCCTCCTGATGACCGGCGAGGACTACGCCGAATTCCATGCCGCCTTCACCGAGAAACGGCCGCCGAAGTGGCAAGGCCGGTAGCGCGATGCCCTCCTTCGGCCCGGGGCCGGGCACCAGGCGGATCGCGGTCATCGGCGGCGGACCCGGCGGGCTCTACGCCGCGGCCCTCCTCAAGCGGCTCGACCCTCGCCGTGAGGTCACCGTCTGGGAGCGCAACGCACCCGACGACACGTTCGGCTTCGGCGTGGTCCTGTCCGACGAGACACTCGGCGGCATCGAGCACGCCGACCCCGTCGTGTACCGGGCGCTGCGGGACGAGTTCGTCCGCTGGGACACCATCGACGTCGTCCACCGGGGCGCCGTCCAGACCTCGGGCGGCCACGGCTTCGCCGCCCTCGGCCGCCGAAGGCTGCTGCGGATCCTGCACGCGCGCTGTGAATCCCTCGGCGTACGTCTGCGCTTTCGGACCGTGGCCCCGCCCGCCGCCGAGCTCGCCGCCCGCCACGACCTGGTGATTGCCGCCGACGGGGTGCACAGCGCCACCCGCGAGGCCCACGCCGCCGAATTCGGCCCCCGGATCACCACCCACCGCAACCGCTACATCTGGCTCGCCGCTGATTTCGCGTTCGACGCCTTCCGCTTCGAGACCGCCGAGACCGAGCACGGCGTGATGCAGCTGCACGCCTACCCTTTCTCGCCCGGCGCCTCCACCGTCATCGTCGAGGCGCGCGAAGAGGTCTGGCGGGCGGCCGGACTCGACACTTGCGACACCGCCGAGGCCATCGAACGCTGCGCCGAGGTCTTCGCGGGCGCCCTCGGCGGCCGTCCGCTGCGCTCCAACAACTCCTGCTGGCTCACCTTCGCCACGGTCACCAACTCCCGCTGGTCGCACGGCAACACGGTCCTCATCGGCGACGCCGCCCACACCGCCCACTTCTCCATCGGCTCCGGCACCAAGCTCGCCGTCGAGGACGCCCTCGCGCTGGCCGCCTGCATCGAGGAACAGCCCGACCTGCCCACTGCCCTCGCCGCGTACGAGGAGGAGCGCCGCCCGGTCGTCCTGTCCACCCAGCGTGCGGCGGCGGCGAGCCTGCGCTGGTTCGAGGATCTTCCGCAGTACGTGGACCAGCCGCCCCGGAGGTTCGCGTTCAACCTCCTCACCCGCAGCCGCCGTGTCACCCACGGCAATCTCCGGCTGCGCGACCCCGGCTTCACCGGGGCCGTCGAGCAGGACTTCGGCTGCCCTCCGGGCACTCCGCCGATGTTCACGCCGCTGAGGCTGCGCGGCCTCGAACTGCGCAACCGCGTCGTCGTCTCGCCCATGGACATGTACTCCGCAGCCGACGGGATGCCGGGCGACTTCCACCTCGTCCACCTCGGCGCCCGCGCACTGGGCGGTGCCGGTCTCACCATGACCGAGATGGTGTGCGTGAGCCCCGAAGGCCGCATCACCCCCGGCTGCGCCGGCCTGTGGACCGACGGACAGGAAGCGGCCTGGACCAGGATCACCCGCTTTGTCCACGACTCCGCCCCCGGCGCGGCGATCGGCGTCCAGCTCGGCCACTCCGGCCGCAAGGGCTCCACGAGACTGATGTGGGACGGCATCGACCAGCCGCTGGACGAGGGTAACTGGCCCGTGGGCGCCGCCTCCGCGGTCCCGTACGTGCCGGGGGTCAGCCAGATCCCGTACGCCCTGGACCGGGGCGGGCTCGACGCCGTCCGCGCGCAGTTCACCGACGCCGCCCGCCGGGCGGCCCGCTGCGGATTCGACCTCCTCGAACTGCACTGCGCGCACGGCTATCTGCTCTCCGGTTTCCTCTCCCCGCTCACCAACCGGCGCACCGACGCCTACGGCGGACCGCTGGAGAACCGCCTCCGCTTCCCCCTGGAGGTCTTCGACGCGGTCCGCGAGGTCTGGCCCGAGGACCGGCCCATGACCGTCCGGATCTCCGCGACCGACTGGGCCGAGGGCGGCACGAGCCCCGAGGACGCCCTCGGGACCGCCCGCGCCTTCGCCGCACACGGCGCCGACGCCATCGACGTCTCCACCGGCCAGGTCGTCCCGGACGAACGCCCCGAGTACGGCCGCTCCTACCAGACCCCGTACGCCGACCGGATCCGCAACGCCCTGGGCATCCCCGTCATCGCGGTCGGCGCCATCTCCTCCTGGGACGACGTCAATTCGCTGCTCCTCGCCGGCCGCGCCGACCTCTGCGCCCTGGCCCGCCCCCACCTGTACGACCCGCACTGGACCCTGCACGCCGCCGCCGAACAGGGCTACGAGGGTCCGGGCGCCCCTTGGCCCCTCCCGTACCGCGCGGGCAGCCGCACCCCGCCGACGGGCCGCACCGACGCGCCCAGGCCCCGGCTCACCCTGGGCTGAGCGTCAGACACTCATGGCAGCGGCAGGGCAGCGGATGAGGCGCGCCCCACGAGGTGGTGCGGTACTGGGCCGCCAGCCGTCCGAGCAGGGCGGCCAGTTCGTCCGCGTCCTCCCGGCCCGACAGGCAGCCGCCCACGCCGGCCTCGTCGCACAGCCGCAGCACGGTCGGGCTGTGGACCGGCACGGCGCGGAAGGTGTGCAGGTTGCGCGTCGCCATGTCGATCGTGATGTACGTGCCCGTGTGGCGTCCTCGCCCGATCGTGGTCAGCTGCTCGTGGGCCGTTCCCGGATACGTCGCGATCACATGCACCTTCGAGCCGCCCCGATAGGACTTGGTGCCCGGCCGCAGCTCCTGTCCGCCGTCCCCGTACCGCCGCCACCGCACCACGTTCGCGGCCACGAGCCAGACCTGCCCCCGGGGCGCATCCCCGTCCCCGTCCGTCACTTGGGGCTCCGCGGTGATGAACAGCCGGTCGGATACCGGCTCGTAACCGATGCGCCGGTACACGCCGTTGCTCGTCGGGTTCGCGAGGTCGGCGAACAGCAGCACCTCCCGCACGCCCGCCGCCCGCGCCGCCCGGCTCACCTCGGCGGTCACCGCCGCCGCGTACCCCCGCCCCCGGTGCTCCGGCGGTGTGTAGACGGTCGCCACCCGGACCGTGCCCGCGATCCGGCGGGAGACCCCGGCCATCGACACGGGCGCCCCCGCGTCCTCCCAGAGCGTCAGCCCGCCGTCCGTCGTCCGCTCGTCGACGAGCCGCCCGGCATGCGTGCCGGGCTGGCCGACCTGTCCGGCGAACGCCCGATGCCAGTCCACCAACAGGGTCCGGTCGGCGCCTGTCGCGGCACGGGGCCGACCGGTGGGGGCCGGCGAAGGTGGGGTCAACTCGCCCAGACGGTACAGCCGTTGCTCCTGCTCGACGCGATGGCCGGGCCAGTGCGCGGCTAGGGCGACGGCCGTGGCGCGGTCCGCGTCGACCCCGCTCATCGGGAGGACCTCGATCAGCGGGGCGACCGCCTCCGGGGCCACCGTGCCCAGCAGCGGCGGATACGGCGGAGTCCGCACCAGCGTCCCCGCGACCTCGCCGCCGTCCCCGCGCCACCAGCCGAGCACCGGGGTGCCCTCGCCGTACGCGTGCGGGCCGCCGCGCCGCAGCGTCTCGGTGACGGTCAGCACCAGGGTGTTCTCGACGGGCCGCGCGGCCAGTGAGGCCCCGGCCGCGTCCAGGAAAACATCGACGTCATCGGTGAAGGTCCAGGTCATGCCTCATCGTGCCGGTTCGACCGGCCGGCGGGCATCCGGGTTTCATCAGGTGGCCCGCGGGTGAACGAACAGCGCCCCGGCGTCCCGCAGCCGGGTGTGCAGCAGGCCGAACACCTCCGCCGAACGGGCCCCCGGCCAGTCCTTCGGCAGCAGTTCCTCGGGCAGCCCAGGATCCGCGTACGGCAGCCGCCGCCAGGAATCCAGTGCCGGGAGGTAGTCCCGGTACGCCTCCTCCGGATCCGGCACCGTCCCGGCCGGCCGTGCCTCCCAGGACCGCAGCACGGGTTCCCGCTGCGCCAGGAAGTCCAGATGGAGCCGGGCGACCGCGTCCAGGTCCCACCAGCGCGCCACGGACTCCCGCGTCGCGGCGAAGCCGAGGTGCTCCCCGCGGAACAGCTCGACGTACGGGGCGAGTTCCAGCCGCTCCAGGGTGTGCCGGGTCTCCTCGTAGAGCCCGGCAGGGGCGATCCACACCCCGGGCGCCGCCGTGCCGAAGCCGAGGCGGCCGAGCCGGGACCGCAGCAGGTGCCGCTTGTGGCGCTCGGCCTCCGGCACGGAGAACACGGCGAGCACCCAGCCGTCCTGGAGCCGGGGTGCCGGATGCCGGTAGATCCGCCGGTCGCCGTCGTCCAGCAGCTGACGGGCGTCGGGCGACAGCGCGTACCCGGCCGCGCCGTCCGCCGTCCGGGCGGGCACCAGCAGCTCGCGGCGCTTGAGCCGGGAGACGGAGGAGCGCACGGACGGGGCGTCGACGCCGACGGCCTGCAGCAGCCGGATCAGCTCGGACACCGCCAGGGGCGCGTTGCCCGGGGAACGCCCGTACGCGCCGTAGAGGGTGACGATCAGGGAACGGGGGGTGTGCTCGGCCACGCGATCACTCTAGAGCGCCCGTGCCGCGCAGCCGGAAGCGCTGGAGCTTCCCGGTCGCCGTCCGGGGGAGCGCGGGCAGGAATACGAAGAGGCGCGGGCACTTGTGCGGAGCCAGCTCGGACTTCATGTACCCGCGCAGGGCGTCGGCGGACCGCTCGGCGCCCGGGCGGAGCACCACGTACGCCGCCACGATCTGGCCACGCAGCTCGTCCTCCCTGCCCACCACGGCCGCCTCCACCACGTCGGGGTGGCGCAGGAGCGCCTCCTCGACCTCGGGGCCGGCGATGTTGTAACCGGACGAGATGATCATGTCGTCGGCGCGGGCGACGTAGCGGAAGTATCCGTCGGCCTCACGGACGTACGTGTCGCCGGTGATGTTCCAGCCGTGGCGCACGTAGGTGCGCTGGCGATCGTCGGCGAGGTAGCGGCAGCCGACCGGGCCGCGCACCGCCAGCAGGCCGGGTTCACCGTCGGGCAGCTCCTCGCCGGCGTCGTCCACCACCCGTGCCCGCCAGCCCGGTACGGGGATGCCGGTCGTGCCCGGGCGGATGGCGTCGTCGGCCGCCGAGATGAAGATGTGCAGCAGTTCGGTGGCGCCGATGCCGTTGATGATGCGCAGACCCGTCCGCTCGTACCAGGAGTGCCAGGTCGCGGCGGGCAGGTTCTCCCCGGCCGAGACGCAGCGCCGCAGGGCGGAGAGGTCGTGGCCGTCGAGGGCGTCGAGCATCAGGCGGTACGCGGTCGGCGCGGTGAACAGCACCGAGACCCGGTGGGCGGCGAGGGCGGACAGCAGCTGTCCGGGCCCGGCCTGTTCCAGCAGCAGCGCCGAGGCGCCGGCCCGCAGCGGGAAGATCAGCAGACCGCCGAGGCCGAACGTGAAGCCCAGCGGCGGACTGCCCGTGAACACGTCCTCCGGGACCGGCCGCAGGATGTGGCGGGCGAAGGTGTCGGCGACGGCCAGTACGTCGCGGTGGACGTGCGCGCAGCCCTTGGGCCGTCCGGTGGTGCCCGAGGTGAAGGCGATGAGCGCGACGTCGTCGGCGGCGGTGTCCACCGCCGGGTACGGCCCCGGCCGGGCCGCGGCGAGCGTCGTCAGGTCGTCGGGGGAGCCGCCGCCGTACGGGGTGATCCGCAGTCCGGGCACCCGCGCCCTCTCCAGGTCGTCGACGGACCTGAGGTCGCACAGCGCGTGGCCGACCCGGGCGAGCGAGCAGACCGTGGCGAGCTCCGCCGGCCGCTGCTGGGCCAGCACCGTCACGGCGACCGCACCCGCTTTCATCACCGCGAGCCAACAGGCGGCGAGCCAGGGGGTGGTGGGGCCGCGCAGCAGGACCCGGTTGCCGGGGACGACACCCAGATCGGTGGTCAGCACGTGGGCGATCCGGTCCACCCGGTCCCGCAGCTCCCCGTAGCTCCAGACGCCGCCGTCGGCGGTGCGGAAGGCGGGGCGGTCGGCGCCGAGCCGGTCGGCGGTCCGGTCGAGGAGCTCGTAACCGCAGTTCAGACGGTCCGGATACCGCAGCTCGGGCAGGTCGAAGACCAGCTCGGGCCACTGGCCGGCGGGTGGGAGATGGTCGCGCGCGAACGTGTCGGTGTGCGCACTCGCGGTATCTGACGGCTTCATGAAGCAACGCCCCCTTGTCGCCCTTGGAGCGTATCGTTTGGGTGACGGTAGTCAACGGTCCGCGATAAGTCCGCAACGAGTCAGCGATACGTCGCGACAAGAGAGGCGCCGGTATGACGGCATTCTCGCTCGAACCCGGTCAGACCGCCTGGTGTGACGAGCTGTACGCACTTGCCCGGGAGCAACTGCGCCCGCTGGCGGAGAAGGGTGCCCCCGGCCGGGTCGACCGCCCGCTGCTCGCCGCACTCGGCGAGCACGGCCTGCTGGACCGGATGCTGCGCTCCGGTGCGCTGGACCTGTGCCTGCTGCGCGAATCGCTGGCGCGCGGCTGCACCGAGGCAGAGACGGCACTCGCCCTGCAGGGCCTGGGCACGTACCCCGTCGTCCAGGCGGGCACCCCGGCCCAGCGCGGACGCTGGCTTCCCGAGGTGCGCGCGGGCCGCGCCGTCGCCGCGTTCGCACTCAGCGAGCCGGGCGCCGGGTCGGACGCGGCGGCCCTCACCCTCGCCGCCCGCCGCACCCCGGACGGCTGGCGGCTGACCGGCGAGAAGTGCTGGATCTCCAACGCCCCGGAGGCCGACTTCTACACCGTCTTCGCCCGCACGACCGAAGGCGCCGGAGCCCGCGGCGTCACCGCCTTCCTCGTCCCCGCCGACCGCCCGGGGCTCAGCGGCACGGCCCTGGACATGCTCTCCCCGCACCCCATCGGCACCCTGGACTTCGACGGCGTACCCGTCACCGCGCAGGACGTCCTCGGGGAGACGGACCGGGGCTTCCGGGTCGCCATGGACACCCTGAACCTCTTCCGGCCCAGCGTCGGCGCGTTCGCCGTGGGCATGGCGCGCGCCGCCCTCGACGCCACCCTGGAGCACACGGCGCACCGCACCGCGTTCGGTGGCCCGCTCAAGGATCTGCAGGCCGTCTCCCACCAGGTCGCCGAGATGGCCACCCGCACCGAGGCCGCCCGCCTCCTGGTGTACGCCGCCGCCGCGGCCCACGACGCGGGCGAGCCCGGCGTGCCCGGGCGCGCCGCCATGGCCAAGCTGTACGCCACCGAGACCGCCCAGTACGTCGTCGACGCGGCCGTCCAGCTGCACGGCGCACGCGCGCTGCGCCGCGGCCATCTGCTCGAGCACCTCTACCGCGAGGTCCGCGCGCCCCGGATCTACGAGGGCGCCACCGAGGTACAGCGCACCATCATCGCCAAGGAGCTGTACGCGACCCAGGAGACGACCGCATGAACCCCATCATCCGGATCAACCCCACCGAACTCGCCCCGCCCGCCGGCTTCTCGCACGCCGTGACCGCGACCGGCGGCCGGCTGGTCTTCCTGGCCGGCCAGACGGCCCTGGACGGGGACGGGAAGGTCGTCGGCGCCACCCTGCCCGAGCAGTTCGAGACGGCGCTCGGTAATCTGCTCACCGCCCTGCGCGCGGCGGGCGGCGCCCCGGCGGCCCTGGCCCGGGTCACCGTGTACGCCACCGATGTGGCCGACTACCGCGCCCACGCCCCCGAACTGGGCGAGATCTGGCGCCGGCTCGCGGGGCGCGAGTACCCGGCGATGGCGGTGATCGGAGCGGCCCGGCTCTGGGACGAGCAGGCCATGGTCGAGCTCGACGGCATCGCGGTGCTCGACTGAGAAACGGCTCGACGGGGGCGCGGTGCGGCGTGACGCGGCCGGGGCGGCCGGTCCGTCCGGGGAGCGGGGCTGTCCGCCACGACATGGGTGTCGAGCCGGTCCGCCCGTGACGCGCGCGAGCGCAGGGGATGCCGGCCGGTGACCGGTCAAGACCGATGAGAAGTCGGACACATGGATCCGGGGAACGGCGCAGGCCGATCCGCTCGAGTAGCGGCCGGCCTGCTCCGGGGTCAGCCTGGAGGGGCAGGTATCCAGCACCGGCCCGCAGAGGGAGGGACCGCGGTGACCAGCGAACCGCCCCCGCACCCCGCGACCAGGTCGTACGAGGGTGACGGCATCACCGTGAGCTACGACGCGCACCGCTGCCTCCATGCCGCGGAGTGCGTCCACGGGCTGCCGGACGTCTTCCAGGTGGGACGCAGGCCGTGGATCATGCCCCGGAACGCCCCGGCCGACGACGTGGCCGACGTCATCCACCGCTGCCCGAGCGGGGCGCTCCGCTACCACCGCACCGACGGGATGGCCGACGAGGTCCCCGACCTGCCGACGCATGTCTCCCTGCACGCCGACGGGGTCGTCCATGTGCGCGGGGACCTGGAGGTGGCCACGCCGGAAGGCCCTCGCCAGGAGACCCGGGTGATGGTCTGCGGTTGCGGCAGGACCGGGAACGTGCCGTTCTGCGACCACAGCGGAGCCTGCGCCCGCCACGTGTGAACCGGCTCATCGGCGACCCGGCCCCGTCGGGTCCGAACCGGCGGGAAACAGCGGCCGGAGGGGCGCGCGGCGCGCCGGACGGGTGAACGGGGCCGGGCGATATATCTGTATTCGGTGCCCTTCGTTCCGGATGCCCCCGCGTGATCGCGCTCATCGTCTGCCACTTCGCCCTGGCGGCCTGCGCGCGTCCGCTGGTGCGGCGTCTCGGCCGGCACGCCTTCCTCGTGCTCGCGCTGCCTCCCGCGGCCGCCACCGTCTGGGCGGCGACGCAGTGGAGCACCGCAGCGGCCGGACGGGCGGTCACCTGGACCTGGGAGTGGATCCCGGCGTACGACGTGGGGGTGGGCCTGCGGCTGGACGCGCTCGCCGAACTGATGGTGCTGCTCGCGGCCGGCGTGGGCACGCTCGTCCTGCTGTACTGCGCCTCCTACTTCACGGACGACTCCCCGCAACTGGCCTCGTTCGCCGGGAATCTGCTGGCCTTCGCCGGTGCGATGCTCGCCCTGGTCCTCGCGGACGACCTCATCTCCCTCTACGTGTTCTGGGAACTGACCACGGTCTTCTCCTACCTGCTGATCGGTCACGCCAGCGAACGGAAACAGAACCGCCGCTCCGCCCTCCAGGCCCTCACCGTCACCACGCTCGGCGGCCTCGCCATGCTGGTCGGCTTCCTGATCCTCGGTCAGGCGGCCGGCACCTACCGGATCTCCGCGATCGTCGCCGACCCACCGGAGGCGACCCTCGCCGTGTCGGTGGCCGTCGTCCTCGTCCTGTGCGGCGCGCTGGCGAAATCCGCGATCTGGCCGTTCAGCCTCTGGCTGCCCAACGCCATGGCCGCCCCCACCCCCGTCAGCGCCTATCTGCACGCCGCGGCCATGGTCAAGGCCGGCGTCTACCTGGTGGCGCGGCTCGCCCCCGCCTTCGCCGACGTCCCCGTCTGGCGGCCCGTCGTCCTCGTGCTGGGCGCCGCGACCATGCTGCTCGGCGGCTGGCGGGCGCTGCGCCTCAACGACCTGAAACTCGTCCTCGCCTACGGCACCGTCAGCCAGCTCGGCTTCCTCGTCGTCCTCGCCGGGGCGGGCACCCGGGACGCCGCGCTCGCCGCCGCCGCGATGATCCTGGGCCACGCACTGTTCAAGGCCGCGCTGTTCCTCGTCACCGGGATCGTCGACCGTGCGACCGGCACCCGTGATCTGCGCAGGCTGTCCGGCGTCGGCCGCGCGCTGCCGTACGTCTGCACGGTCGCCGTGCTCGCGGCGGCCTCCATGGCCGCGCTGCCGCCGCTCCTCGGCTTCGCCGCCAAGGAGGCGGCCTTCCACGCCCTGCAGCACGGCGACACCTCGGACCGCTGGGTGCTGGCCGCGACCGTCGTCGGCTCCGTGCTCACCGTGGCGTACACCCTCCGCTTCGTGTGGGGAGCGTTCTTCCGCAAGCCCGGCGTCGCGGACACCCCCGTGCGCCGTGTCGGCGCCCTCTTCCCGGCCCCGCCCGCGCTGCTCGCCGTGGCCGGTCTGGTCCTCGGCCCCGGGGCCGGGTGGACGGACCGGCTGTTCGCCGCGTACGCCGACGCCTTCCCGGCGCCCGCCCACCCCTACCACCTGGCACTCTGGCACGGCTTCGGAACGGTCCTGCTCCTGTCCGCCCTCACCTGGGCGGGCGGCGCCGTGCTCTTCACGGCGCGCACCACCGTCACCCGGATCTCCCGGCGGGTCGCCTGGCCGACCGCCGACAGCGTCTTCGGCCATCTCCTGCTCGGCCTGGAACGTCTCGCCCTCCAGATCACCGGATTCGTCCAGCGCGGCTCCCTGTCCGTGTACCTGGCCACCACCCTGCTGGTGATGCTGGTCGGACAGCTGGCGGTCCTGATCACCGACCGTCCCTGGGAAGGAGCGGTCGCCCCTCGGGTTTGGGACACCCCGCTCCAGGGCGCCGTGGCCGTGCTGACCTGCGCGGCGGCCCTGCTCTGCCTGACCGTCAGCCGCCGGATGAAGGCCGTCGTCCTGGCGGGACTCACCGGGTACGGCGCCGCGCTGCTCTTCGTCGTCCAGGGCGCGCCCGATCTGGCACTCACCCAGTTCTGCGTCGAGACCGTGTCGATGATCGTGTTCGTCCTGGTGCTGCGCCGTATGCCGGTGCGCTTCCAGGAGTCGGTCAGCTCCTGGCGGCGCGCGATCCGCGTACCCGTGGCGCTCGGCGCCGCGGCCACACTCGGCGTGGTCGTGTGGGTGGCGGGCGCCGCGCGCGTCGCGGCCCCGGCGGGCGCCGCGATGGTCGAGGAGGTCGCCCACGACGGGCTCAAGGACGTGGTGGCCACCATCCTCGTCGACCTGCGCGCCTGGGACACGATGGGGGAGTCCGCCGTGCTCGCCGCCGCCGCGGTCGGCGTGACCAGCCTCATCTACCTGCACCGCCGCAGCGAAGGACCCATGACGCGGGAGGAACTGCGTGGTGCCACCGCCTGGTCACTGACCACCCGCGGGCTGACCGGACTCCCGCAGGGCGACGACACCGCCCCCGAACGCGACTGGCTGGCCGCCGGTTCGACCCTCGCGCCCGAACACCGGTCCGTGGTCTTCGAGGTGGTGGCCCGGCTCGTCTTCCACCCGATCCTCGTCCTCTCCCTGTATCTCCTGTTCTGCGCGGAGAACATGCCGGGCGGCGGCTTCGTCGGCGGACTCGTCGCCGGTCTCGCCTTCATCACCCGTTACCTGGCGGGCGGCCGGTTCGAACTCGCGGAGGCCGCCCCGCTGCAGCCCGGCCTCTTCACCGGGCTCGGCCTGTTCCTGTCCACCGGGGTCGCCCTCTTCGGCCTCGCGGAGGGCACGGTGCTCCACGCGTGGACGTACCAGGGCCGCCTGCCCGTGTTCGGCGACTACCACCTGGCGACGCCGGTCCTCTTCGACTCCGGGATCTACCTGCTGGTCCTCGGCGTGGTCCTGGACATCGTCCGGGCACTGGGAGCCAAGGTCGACCGGCAGATCGAACGGGCGGCGGGCGCGCTCGCCCCCGCCCCCGGCACCGGGGCGGAGGGCCCCGGCCGATGACGGTCAGCGTCTCGCTCCTCGCCACGGCCGTGGTCCTCTGCGCGGTCGGCGGCATCCTCATGCTGACCCGGCCGCTCACCCGCATCCTGCTCGGCGCGGTGATCGCCGGGAACGGCATCAACCTGCTGGTGCTCTGCGCCACCGGCTCCGCGGGAGCGGCACCGCTCCTCTACGGCGTACCGCTGCGCCGGGTCACCGACCCGCTGCCGCAGGCCATCGCACTGACCGCCCTCGTCATCACCCTCGCCACCACCGCGTTCCTGCTGGCCATGGCCTACCGCAGCCACCAGCTGACCGGCACGGACGAGGTCCACGACGACCTGGAGGACCGGCGCATCGTGCTGCGGGCCGAGGTGCTGGGGGAGTGGGCGGAACTGCGCGAGGAGTACCGGACGGAGTCCGGCCGCACCCCCGAGGAACGGGCCCGCTACCGCCAGGAGCGCCACCGGCTGCGCGCCCGGCTGCGCGCCGACCGCGCACTCCAGGCCCGGGGCCGGGACGCCGGCGGCGACCTGTGGCACGACGTGCTGGGAGCCGACCCGGAGGACTACCCGGGCGACGCCGGACCCGGAACCCACGGCCAGGACCCCGACCGAGGAGCCGCCCGATGAACGCGCTCGTTCCGCTGCCGGTGCTGCTGCCGCTCTGCGCCACCGGGCTGAGCCTCGCCATCGGCACCCGGCTCGCCCGCGTCCAGCGCGTCATCAGCGTCGCCGTGCTGAGCGCCGTACTCGGGCTCTCGGTCGTCCTCATGGTCGTGTCCGACCGAGAAGGCCCGCTGTCCGTGCACCTGGGCGACTTCGCCCCGCCGCTCGGCATCACCCTGGTCGCCGACCGGCTGTCGGGGCTGATGCTCACCGTCTCCTCGGCCGTCACCCTCGCCGTCCTGGTCTACTCGCTCGGCCAGGGCATGGCCGACCGGGACAAGGAGACACCCGTCGCGGTGTTCCACCCCGCCTACCTCATCCTGGTGGCCGGGGTGTCGTGCACCTTCCTCGCCGGCGACCTCGTGAACCTCTACGTCGGCTTCGAGATCATGCTGGTCGCCAGCTTCGTCCTGCTCACCCTCGGCGGCACCGGCCCCCGGATCCGGGCCGGCTCCACGTACGTGATCATCTCGCTGTTCTCCTCGATGCTGTTCCTGACCGCCATCGCCATGACCTACGCCGCCACCGGTACGGTCAACTTCGCCCAGCTGGCGGTCCGGCTGCCCGAACTCCCGCTCGGCGTACAGACCCTGATCCAGGCGATGCTGCTCACCGTCTTCGCCATCAAGGCCGCCGTCTTCCCCCTCGCCGCCTGGCTCCCCGACTCCTACCCGACAGCCCCCGCCCCCGTCACCGCCGTCTTCGCCGGCCTGCTGACGAAGGTCGGCATCTACTGCATGCTGCGCACGGAGACCCTGCTCTTCCCCGGCAACCGGCTCGGTGACCTGCTGATGGCCGCCGCGCTCGCCTCGATGGTCGTGGGCATCCTCGGCGCGGTCGCGCAGACCGACCTGAAGCGACTGCTGTCCTTCACCCTCATCAGCCACATCGGCTACATGGTCTTCGGGATCGGCCTCGCCACCCGGGACGCCTACGGCGGCGCGATCTTCTACGTCGCCCACCACATCACCGTCCAGACCACGCTGTTCCTCGTCGCGGGACTCATGGAACGCCGGGGCGGCACCAACGAGCTCACCCGGCTCGGCGGACTGGCCAAAGCCGCCCCGCTGCTCGCGGTCCTCTTCTTCGTCCCCGCGATGAACCTCGCCGGGATCCCCCCGCTGTCCGGCTTCATCGGGAAGCTCGGCCTCATGCGGGCCGGTGTCGCCGACGGCGGGGTCTGGGCCTGGATCCTCGTCGCGGGTGCGACCGTGACCAGCCTGCTCACGCTGTACGTGATGGCCAAGGTGTGGAACCTGGCCTTCTGGCGCGCCGAACCCCCGGACCAGGCCGCCTTCGGCACGGTCCTGGAGTCCGCCGACGAGAGTGAGGACGACGTCGACACCGGCCCCGACCGGATCCCCGGGACCGGTGACGAACGGGTCTCCGGCGCCCCCGGACCGGCAGGGCGGGCCGTCGCGGCAACCCTCCACGGACAGGCCGTCACCACCACGACCCGGCCGCCCGGGGCGATGACCGCGGCCACCGCGGGGGCCGTCGCGTTCGGTCTCGCCTTCACCGTGCTGGCCGGACCCCTGGCCGCGTACACCGACCGTTCGGCCGCCGAACTCATCGCGCGGACCCCCTATGTGGAGGAGGTGCTCGGCCGGTGAGGCGCTTCGTCACCCTGTTCTTCCGCGACCCCGACCTGCCGCCCTTCAGCTACGTGTTCCCCGGCCGCCGGGGCCGCGTGCTGGACCTGCCGCTGATCGCCTGGCTCACCCTGGTCTGGGTGCTGCTGTGGTCCACCCTGACCTGGGCCAACGTCGTCACCGGCGTGGTCGTCGCGGTGGTCGTCTGCCTGGCGTTCCCGCTGCCGAAGGTCGACCTCGGGCTGCGGTTCCACCCGTGGGGCATCCTGGTCTTCGCCGGGTACCTCCTCTACGACATGTACACCTCGGGCGTGAAGGTCACCCGGCAGATCTTCGCCGGACGTCCGCACCGGCCCGCCGTCATCGGCGTACCGCTGCGCTGCCGCAGCGACCTGATGCTCGCCGCCACCGCCGTCGCCGTGTCCAACGTGCCCGGGGGATCCGTCATCGAGGTGCGCCGGGCCACCGGCACGCTCTTCCTGCACGTACTCGACGCGGACCGGCCGGAGACGCTGGAGGCCGCCCGGCGTTCCGTGTGGCGGCTGGAGGCCCTGACGGTACGGGCGTTCGGGACCAGGGACGAGATCGACCGGGTGTCCGCCCCGCCGCCCCGGACCGAGCCGCCCGGCGAAGGGAGGGACAGGGCATGAGCGGCCCCGAGACCGTCGACCGTGTGCTGCTGACCGCCGCCGTGGTGGTCCTCGTCGTCGCGGGTGCGCTGCTGCTCGTCCGGATCTGGCGCGGTCCCTCCATGCTGGACCGGGCGATCGCACTCGATGTCTGCGCCGCCCTGATCATCGGGGGTCTCGGCGCCAGGTCGGCGCTCGCCCTGGATTCGTTCTACTTCCCGGTCATGCTGGTCCTGGCCTTCCTCGGATTCACCGGATCGGTGGGCATCGCCCGCTTCATCGCCGTACGCGACCGGCCGCCGGCCCGCCGGCCGCCCGCCGGGAAGGAGAAGCCGCGATGAACGTCCTGCTGCAGATCAGCGACACGGCCGGTGCCGCCCTGGTGTTCGCGGGCGCGGTGATCTGTCTGCTCGGCGCGATCGGCATGCTGCGGCTGCCCGACGTCCTGTCGCGGAGCCACGCCGCGACCAAGCCGCAGACCCTCGGCCTGCTGCTGGTGCTGGCCGGGGTCGCGCTGCGCCTGCGCGGCGGCATGGATCTGGCGACGCTGGCCCTCGTCGGGTTCTTCCAGCTGCTGACCAGCCCGGTGGCGTCCCATCTGGTGGCACGGTCGGCCTACCGGACCGGTCAGGTCGTGCACGGCGAACTGCTCTTCGACGACCTCGACGAACAGCTCACGGAGTCCGGGCCCGAGCCGGGCCCCGAGCAGGTCTGACGCTGCTCAGGCTCCCGGCAGCCGGTCCAGGAACCCGCTCACCGAGCTGATCCGGCCGTCCCCGGCCAGGGTGATCACATCGAACCCGGCCACCGGGGCCGAGCCGTCGGCCCGCGAGACCAGGTCCCAGGTGAAGCGGGCCAGGCCGTGGTGCGCGTCCGGCTTCCCGGTGGGCACGAAGTCGAAGCCCGGGAACTGCTCCCGCGCGCCGCCGATCACCGCGGCCAGCTCCTCGTGGCCCCGTACCTCGGCCAGCGGGTCGGTGTACGTGGCGTCCTCGGTGAAGGCGGCGGCCACCGCCTTCGCACGCTCCTCGGCGGTGTCCGCGTTCCAGGCGGCGAAGTAGCGCTGGACGGCGTCCTCGTGAACGGTCATGGTCGGTTCCTTCCGGGGTCCGCCGCCACGGTGGTCCGTGGCGACAGGAACAGCCTGTCCCGGGGGCCGGCGGTACGTCGATTACCTGCCAGGTCATGCGGCCGTCGGACCGGCCGCACCCTTGCCCGTCACCGCATGTCTGCCATGATGCACCGGACGGTTCGGCCGGGCGCTGGGGGGCGTATGGAAAGCACGGGTACGGTGCTGCGCGAATTGCGCGGCGCACAGAAGTCGTCCAAGGGTGTCTCGCTGTACTCGCGGTACGTGAACCGGCCGGCCGGACGCCTGCTGGCGGCGGGTGCCTACCGCGCCCGACTGGCGCCCAACCACGTCACGCTGATCAGCGCCGCGTTCACCATCTCCGCCCTCGCGGCCGTGGCGCTCGCCGAACCCGCCTGGTGGCTCGGCGTCTGCGTGTACGCCGGTCTGGCCGTCGGCTTCGCCTTCGACTCGGCGGACGGGCAGCTCGCCCGGCTGACGGGGCGGGGCGGGCCGGACGGTGAGTGGCTCGACCATGTCGTGGACTGCGCCAAGATGATCCTCGTCCACACCGCCGTACTGATCTCCTTCTACCGCTTCACCGAACTGCCCTCCGAGGCATGGCTGTTGCTTCCGCTCGGATTCCTGTTCACCGCCGTGCTCACCTTCTGCGCCGGCCTCCTGCGGGAGCAGCTCGGCAAGGCGGCGGCCCGTACCGCACCCGCGTCCGTCGGCGGCACCACGGCCCCGGTGTCCCGGACACGGGCCGTGGCGCTGCTGCCCGCGGACTACGGGGTGTTCTGCCTGGTCTTCCTGCTGCTCGGCGCACCCGCGGTGTTCCGGGCCGGATACGCCCTGCTCGCCGCCGTGCACGCCCTGTTCCTCGTGGCCTTCCTGGCCAAGTGGTTCAGGGAGCTGAGAGCGCTCCGGGCCGGCTGACGAGCACATCCAGTGCCCGGCGCAGCTGGGTGCTGGACGTGTGCACCGTGTACGGGAAGTAGACGACCTCCACGCCCACCTCGGCGAAGTCGCGCTCCAGGCGCTGCCCCTTCTCGGTGCCCCGCCAGTCGTCGCCCTTGAAGATGACGTCGAAGCGCACCTGCTGCCATGTCTCGACCTTGTCCGGAACGGTCTCCACGAACGCCGCGTCCACGAAACGCACGCTCCGCACGATCTCCAGACGTTCGGTCAGCGGAATCACCGGCTTGTGGCCCTTGGCGAGCGCGGCCATCTCGTCGGAGACGACCCCGGCGACCAGGTAGTCGCACTGGCTGCGGGCATGCCGCAGGATGTTCAGGTGGCCGACGTGGAACAGGTCGTACACCCCCGGTGCGTAACCGACCCTGTGCTGCACCATCCGTTCTCTCCCCCCACGGTGGAACTGGTCCAACGACCTTACTGTGAAGAACACTTGTGCAAGCCGTGAACGGATAAGCTCAAGGGGAGGCTGTTCCGGGGGGAAGGCGATCGTCCGATGTCCGCTGCTGAGCGTCACCAACCGTTCGAGAACCGCAGAATTCTCGTGGTCTCCACCAACTACGCCCCCGAACTGACGGGCATCGGCCCGTACGCCACCCAGCTCGCCGAGCACTGGGCGGCATCGGGTGCCAGGACCCAGGTCCTGACCGGTATGCCGCACTACCCGGCCTGGCGCGTCGACGAGCGGTACCGCGGGGTGTGGCGGAAGCACGAGGTCCGCGAGGGAGTGAGCGTGCACCGGCGGCGCCACTACGTGCCGCCCCGGCAGAGCGCCCTGCGCAGGGCCGCGTTCGAGGCGTCCGTGCTCGCCCACGGGATGCTCGCCCCGCCGCCGGGGCGGCCCGACGCGGTGATCTCCCAGATGCCGAGCCTCGCGGGCGGCGTCGTCGCCGCCCGGATCGCCCGCCGCCATCGCGTCCCCCACATACCCGTCGTCCAGGACCTGATGGGGGCCGCCGCCGCGCAGAGCGGCATCCGCGGCGGGGACAGGGCCGCGGCGCTCGCCGCGGCGGCCGAGCGGTACGCGCTGCGCGGGGCCGCCGTGGTCGGGGTCATCCACGAGAGCTTCGTGCCGGGGGTCACCGCCCTGGGCGTGGACCCCGGGCGCATCCGCCTCGTCCCGAACTGGACCCATGTGGACCGCCCTTCGGGCGACCGGGCGGCCACCCGGGCCCGGCTCGGCTGGCGCGAGGGCACCCCGGTGCTGCTGCACTCCGGGAACATGGGCCTCAAACAGGGGCTCGACGTGCTGGTGGAGCTGGCCCGGCTGGCCCCGGACATCCGCGTCGTGCTGATGGGCGACGGCAACCAGCGCGACGGGCTGCGTGAGCGTGCCGGGGGACTGCCCAACATCGACTTCCTGCCGCCCGCCGGCGCGGACGAGTTCACCGATGTGCTCGCCGCCGCCGATGTGCTCGCGGTGACCCAGCGGGCCTCCGTGCTCGACATGAGCGTGCCGTCCAAGCTCACCTCGTACTTCGTCTCGGGCCGCCCCGTCGTCGCCTCGGTGGCCGACGGGGGCGGCACCGCCGAGGAGGTACGCCGCTCCGGAGCCGGGACCCTCGTCGCTCCCGAGGACCCGGCCGCGCTCCTCGCCGCCGTACGGAAGTTCGCCGAGGACCCGGAGGCGGCGGACGCCCTGGGCGCGCAGGGGCCCCGGTACGTCGCACACCACCTGAGCCGGGAAGCGGGCCTCGCCCGCTTCGACGCCCTGCTCACCGAGGTCCTCGGGGACGCACAAGGGAGAGCACGCCGATGACGCATCCGATCCGCACCCTGGAGGACCAGGACGAACCAGCCCTGCTGCGGGACCAGTTCCGCCAGCTCCTGCGCTACCGCGCGCTGCTCGCCGGGGGCGTGGTGGCCGGTCTGCTGGGCGGCGGCTTCCTCGCCCTGGGCGGCGAGGACACCTACACCGCCACCGGCGAGGTGCAGGTCCGCTCGGCGACCGCCGACCCCTTCGCCACCGGCGCGTCGGCGGACAAGGGCATCAACATCGGCTCCGAGCGGCAGACCGCCGTCAGCGACACCGTGGGCACCCTGGCCGCCCGCAGCCTGGCCGGGAACGGCGACCCGGTCGACGCGGGCAAGCTGCTCGCCGGCCTCCAGGTCACCAACCCGCCCAACACCCTGACCCTGCGCTTCTCCTACACCGCCGGCACCCCCGCCCTGGCGAAGACCCGGGCCGACGCGCTCGCCAACGCCTACCTGGAGATACGCAGACAGCGCACCGAGGGCAGCATCGAGAACATGGCCGAGGGTTACCGCGCCCAGCTGCAGCCGCTCGTCGAGCAGCGCGACCAGCTGGAGGAGCAGACGGCCGGGACCGGCGCCGAGGACACGGACAGCGCCCGCGCCAACCTCGTCGTCGCCATCTCCGAACTCAACCGGAAGATCGTGGAGCTGAAGGCGCTCGACACCACCCCCGGCTATCTGAACAAGAAGCCCGTCGAACCCACCGTGCCCACCGGCGCCGGCCTGCCGCTGCTGCTGGGACTCGGCGGGCTGGTGGGACTCGCCCTGGGACTGCTGCTCTCCTGGGTGCGGCTCGTCTTCGACCCGGCCGTACGCTCGACCCGCGAGCTCGTCCGCTCGCTGGGCGCCCCGCTGCTCGGCACACTGCCCCGGGAGCGCGGATCCGCGCGGGAGCCGCTGGCCATCGGACGGGGCGGCAGCAGGCTCGCCGAGGAGTACCGGGCGGTCGCCTTCCGGCTCGCCTACGACCCGGCGTTCGCCCGGAGCCGCCGGCTGCTCGTCACGGCACCGCGCGGCGACAACGCGGCGGCGGCCGCCGCCGCGGCCAACCTGGCCGCCGCCTTCGCCGAGATGGGCCGCGAGGTCCTGCTGGTCGAGGCCGACCTGCGGACGCCCTCGCTGGCCGCGGAGCTGGGCCCGGCGGCGCGCGAGGCCCGGCCCCGCTGGGCCACCAGCGAGGAAGAGGACGGCAGTTGGCCCTCGGGCAGCCGCGCCACGGTCGAGGTACCGGGTTCCGGTGCCTTCACCCTGATCGCGGGCCGGCCCGTCGACAACGTGCCCCGTGCGCTGACCTCGGCACCCGTCGGCCGGATCGTCGCCGAGGGCGACCGGCCGGGAACCGTCGTCATCGTGCTGGCCCCGCCCGTCCTGTCGTACGCGGACGCCGTGGCCCTGGTCGACCGGGTGGAGGGCGTGGTGATCGTCTGCGACCCGCGCGAAGTGCACCGCAGCGACCTGGAACGCATCCGTGAGGTCATCGGGGCGTCCGGCGGCTCGGTGCTCGGGGCACTCCTCCAGCCGGGCCGCAGCCGGCTCGCGTTCAAGGAGGGCCGCCGGACGCACAAGAGGTCCGGAGGCGGCAGGCGGCGCGGCGGCCCGGGTCCCGGAGCCGGAGACCCCGACCCGGGTCCCGCCTCCCCGTCCGACGGCGCGGAAGGGCCGGAGAGCACCGGCGACCCCACCGATACGCTCGGACTGCGCTTCCCGTTCGGCGCCCCCGCCGGGCGCCGGTGAGGGCACGCACCGCGATCGCCTGCTCGGTCGCCGACCAAGGCGTCGCCGCACTGACCAACATCCTGGTGCTGGTGGCGGCGGCCCGGCTCTCCACCGTGGCCGGTTTCGCCCGCTTCTCGGCGGTGTACCTCGTCTTCACCGTGCTGCTCGGCGTCTTCGGCGCCTACACCGGGCAGCCACTGGTGCTGCGGCGCGGCGGGGACGAGGAGAGGGCCGGGGCGTGCAGGTCGGCGGTCGTGTTCACCCTGCTGGCCGCCACCGCCGCCGGTGTCCCGCTCGCCGCGGTGTGCCTGCTCCTCCCGGGGGACACGGCGCGCGCCCTGGTGATGCTGGGACTCGTCCTGCCCGTGGTCCTCGGCCAGGACACCATGCGCTACGCCTTCTCCACGCTGCGTCTGCCGCACGCCGCACTGGCGGGCGACACCCTGCGGCTGGTCTGCGTCCTGGGCGCGCTGGCCGTGCAGCCGTACGGGGCGGGGGCGGCGCGGCTCGTCCTCGTCTGGGGACTGTCCGCACTGCCCGCCCTGCTGCTGTCCGCCGTCCTGCTGCACCGCCGGGCGGCCGGAACACCGCTGCGGATGCGGGTCCTGCTGCGGCGCGGGCACCTCGGCCGCCGCTTCGTCGTGGAGTTCGGCGTGGGCAACGCCGCCGGCCAGCTGTCCGTCCTGGGGCTCGGTGCCGTCGGCAGCCCCCTGGTGGTCGGCGCGCTGCGGGGGGCGACCACGCTCTTCGGGCCGCTCAACGTGCTCTACACCTCCGCCACGGGCTTCGGCCCCCCGCTCCTCGGCCGGCTCGACGGCGAACGCCGTCGCGTTCGTGCCACAGCCGCCCTCGCGGCCGTGCTCGCCGCGACCGCCGTGGCCTGGACGATCGTCCTGTCCCTGCTGCCCGACGCGGCGGGCCGGCAACTGCTGGGCGACACCTGGCCCACGGCGGCTGCCCTGCTTCCCGCGACCGGAAGCCAGTACGCGGCGATGGCCGTCGGCACCTGCGGGCTGCTGGCCCTGCGGATGCTGGACCCCCGCACGACCCTGTCCGTCCAGGTGGTCTTCTCGCTCCTCGCCGTCGCCCTCCTGGCCGGCGGCTACGCGCTGGCCGGTGTGCCGGGGGCGGCCTGGGGGCTGTGCCTCGGCTCCGTCTGCAAGGCCGTCGCCACCTGGACCCGGGTGGCCCGGCTGCGCCGCCGGGAGGACGCGCGACCGGACCCGGTCAGTGCGGACGCGGCCGGTTCCGCCTGAAGCTGGTCACCAGCAGGAGGCACAGCGCGGCGATGGCGAGCTTGCCCGCCGACTGCAGCAGCGGCCCGCGGAGCAGGATGAAGGTGTACCCGGCGATGAGCGGCGCGGCGATGGCCAGGACACTGCCCGGGCCGTCCCGCAGCACCGCGAGCGCGTACCGCCGGTCGGTGCGGGCCGCTCCGTAACCGATCAGGGCGAGACCGCCGGCCATGCCCGCCGGGCCGAAGTCCACCCAGAACTCGGTCCACAGCGGCGCCGAGAGGTTGGTCATGTTCATCCCCATCCACTGGCCCACCCGGACACCGGTGTCCTCCGGTTTCCCGCTCCACACCGCACGCGGCACGAAGAACAGCCCTGTGCCCGCCAGCTGCCGGCCGTAGGTGTGGCCCCGGGTGTCGACCCAGGAGATGGTGTTGGCGAACATCACCGTCTGGTCGTAGTCCTTGGTGGCCAGTGGTTCGAAGACGGACGCGGACTGGACGGGCCGGTACCCCTCGTCGTCGTACCGGAAGCGGTCGGCGTACGGGAACAGCACCAGCGCCCCCACCACCCCCATGGCCAGCACCGAGCGGTACATCGCCGAGCTGCTCGGGAACGCGGTGAACAGGAGTGACACCAGGACCGTCAGGAACCAGTAACGGGCATTGGAGATGGGGTTGTTGACGACCAGGTTGAGGGCCACGAGCGCCGCCCAGACCAGCACGGCCGAGGGGGAGCGCCGGGCCCGGCGCGAGGTCACCAGACGCCGGGTGCAGAAGAGCAGCGCCAGCAGCGCGGGCACGGTGCCGAAGCCCTTCAGGAAGGCCGATCCCACGTTCGACCCGGTGGCCGCGACTCCGCTGACCGCGACCGAGGCGCTGATCTCCTGCCGGCTGGAGAAGAAGATGGCGGGGCCGCCCAGCTTCATCACGTAGTAGCCGCTCGCCGCGAAGGCCAGCAGCACCAGCAGCCGCAGCCTGACCCGGTGCGCGGTGGCCGGGCCCCGCCCGTCCGGGGTGCTCGGCCGGCGGGTCAGCGGACGCCGGGACGCCAGCAGCGCCCCGAGGTCGAACGCGGCACAGCCCACCAGGATCAGCGAGACCGCCGTCACCAGATCCGACCGTGGCCCCACCATCGGGGTCGGCGTCTGCCCGATGACGGCCTGCGCGAACGGCGCGACCCCCATCGCGATGTACACGAACATCCAGAACACGCCCTGCAGCAGCCGCCGCCGGGTGGACAGGATCATCGTCGCGAGCCGGGCCCCCGCGTAGCAGGTCAGGACCAGCTGCAGCCAGTACGCGTTGTCACGGACGCCCGAACCGGGCTGGGCGGCGATCACCGCGGGCAGGAAGCAGACCAGCCCCAGGATGAGCGGCACCGACAGCGCCCGGGACAGCATAGTCCACGACATGGGCTTCGCCGGGGGGAGCAACGGCGGGCGCCGGCCGGTCCCCGGCCCCGGAGCGGGCACGGCCGCAGGCGCCTCGTGCACGGACGTCATGGCCCCCCGTTCACCGACCTCGTGGTCGGTGAACACTCTAACGAATCAACCCACTTGGGGTGATCCGATGACCGGTGCCGCCGGGGGACGGCCCCGTTTCGGGGCGGGGCCGTCCAGGGGCTGTCCCGCGACCTCCGGTGGGCGCACGACGACACCGGGGTTCGCGGGGCCGGCCCTCAGGGCGATCTGCGCCGGCGGGGCACGGCGCCGGGTTCGGCGGCCTTGAGGTCGGCCAGCAGCTCGGCCTGGCCCGCCAGCACCCCGGACAGGATCGTGCGGGCCACCTGGAGCAGCTCCGCCACCTGCGGGTTGGCCAGCGAGTAGTGGACGGCCGAGCCCTCCCGGCGGGTGGCGACCAGGTTGGCCCGGCGCAGTACGGCCAACTGCTGGGACAGGTGGGCCGCTTCGATGCCCACCTCCGCCAGCATTTCGGAGACGGCGTGCTCCCGCTCGCTGAGGAGTTCCAGCACCCTGATCCGTACCGGGTGCCCGAGGGTCTTGAAGAACTCCGCCTTCAGCTGGTAGAGCGGCGCGCTCACCACGTCCGCCCCGCGCCCGTACGGGCCGCCGGGCCGCTGCCGGACGGCCGTCGTCGTACGTGCCTCGTGCATCGCATCCACCCAGAACTGTTCGCCATGGGGACATCCTCGCGCCCCACCGCCCCGTGACGGCCTCGCGGGTGTGTTCTGCCGTGGGCGGACGGGACGGTCAGGCCTTCTTGACCACGGCGGACTTGAGCTGCATGGCGCCGAACCCGTCGATCCGGCAGTCGATGTCGTGGCCGTCCACGCCGTCCACCAGGCGGATGTTGCGTACCTTGGTGCCCGCCTTGATCCCGCCCGGACTCCCCTTGACCTTCAGCGTCCTGATCACCGTGACCGTGTCGCCGTCGGTGAGCGCGTTGCCGACCGCGTCCCTGACCACCCCGTCCTCGGTGCCGCCGCCCGCGGGTTCCGCGGACGCGGGCGACCACTCGTGGCCGCATTCGGGGCAGATCAGGAGCGCGCCCATCTCGTAGGTGTACGCGCTGGAGCATGCGGGGCACGGCGGCAGCGTCTCGTGCACATCACTCATGGTCTTTCCTCGCCTCGTTCGTTCCTGTGCGTCTCTCGCGTCAGGCCTTGGATACCGCGCCGGGCCACTCGTCGCTGCACCACCGTCTCTGTTCCTCGGCGGTCACCTGGTGGGCGGCGAGGGCGGCGGTCAGGTCGCAGTGGACCGGGATCGGCGGATGGGCGGCGTCGGGGACGAGGGAGCCGTCCGGGGGGATGGCCGCGAGCTCCAGGCGCCGTCCCTCGTCCGCGAGCCGGCGGGCGGCCTGGGCCACGGCCGTCTGCCCCCCGGCGGACCAGCCGCGCAGGCCGGTCAGGTCGAGGATGACCGGCCCCGTACCGCGTGCCAGGGCCCAGCCGATCGCGCCGGTGAAACGGCCGACCGCCTCGGGTCCCAGATATCCGGCCAGGGAGAGGACGCCCAGGCCGGGGCGGGTGGTGTAGCTCCATTCGATGGTCATCTGCTGCTGCCTCGGTCCTTCACAGAGGGAGGGTGATCCAGATACTTTTCCCCTGGCCGTCCGCGTCGCCGCGGATGACGGCGGTGCCGCCCAGGCCGAGGGTGAGTTCCATGACCGTGGTCAGTCCGCTGCCGCGGTCACCGGCGACCGCCGCGAACAGGGCGGGCTGGTACGGATGGCGGTCGTGGACGGCGAAGGCGAAGGTGTCCGCCCCGGCCGCGTAGATCACGGTGACGTTCGGCGAGAGCACGGCGGCGTGCTGGACGCTGTTGCTGACCAGCTCGGACAGGATCAGCAGCGCCGGGTCGACCGTGGGGTGGTGCCGCCTTATGCCCCACTCGGCCAGTACCTGCTCGGTGGTCTCGCGGGCGAGCCGGACCGCCGAGCCCATCGCGGGCACGGTCAGCACATGCCGCAGGGGCAGGGCTTCGAGGTTGACGGTCATCGGGAAGCCGCCTCCTTGACCGGGGTGGCGGTCCGGCCGGGGAGGGGCGGCAGGATCCCGGTGTGATGCAGGTGGGCGCGAGCCCCGGCGATGGCCTCCGGCGTGGTGGCGTACTCCCGCCCCTCCTTCCGCAGCAGGTCCAGGGCGCCGACGGAGTCCAGGGCGCGCCGCTGGCCGGGGCGTATCCCGGAGGTCATGACGGCGATGCCGCGCCGGTTGAGCTTCTCCACGGCGTCCTTGAGCACCAGCGCGCCGGTGGCGTCCATCGTGGTGATGCGCGCCATCCGCAGGATGACGACGCGGACGTCGGAGATCTCGGAGAGTTCGAGGAGGAAGCGGTGGGCACCCGCGAAGAACACCGGCCCGTCGATGCGGTAGGCGACGATGTGCTCGGCCAGCAGGGCGTGTTCCTCCTCGCTGTGTTCGCCGGGCAGGTCCGCCGTGAAGTCGATCTGGTCCATGCGGGCCTGGTCGGCGACCGCCCGCAGCGCGAGCGCGCCCGCGACGACCAGGCCGATGACGACCGCGTAGACCAGGTCGAGCGCGAGTGTGGCGACCGCGGTCAGGACGAGCACGATCGCGTCGGAGCGGGTCGCGCGGACCATCGCGCGCAGGGCACCGACCTCCACCATGCGGACCGCGGTGGCCAGGAGCACTCCCGCCAGAGCGGCGAGGGGGATCTTGGAGACGAGGGGTGCGGCGGCGAAGACGATGACCGCGAGGACGGCGGCGTGGGTGAGGGCGGCGAGCCTGGAGACGGCTCCGGTGCGGACGTTGACCGCGGTGCGGGCGATCGCCGCGGTGGCGGGGACACCGCCGAACAACGGGGCGGCCAGATTCGCGATGCCCTGCCCGAAGAGTTCCCTGTCGGGGTCGTGCCGCTGGCCCACCGTCATCCCGTCCGCGACCGTCGCCGACAGCAGGGACTCCAGCGCGGCCAGTGCGGCCACCGCGACGGCCGGGGCGAGCAGCGAGCCCAGCGCCGAGAGGTCCAGGAACGCCAGCGAGGGGGCGGGCAGCCCGGAGGGCAGGTCCCCGATCGGGGCGGCCGCGTCCAGGTGGAAGAGCTGGGCCACGACGGTCGCGGCGATCACGGCGACGATGGAGAACGGGATCGCGGGCCGCAGGCGCGCGCCGATCAGCATCACGGCCGCGACACCGACGGCGAGGGCGACGGCGGTCCAGTTCGGGCTCCGCACGAACTCCCCGACCGCCCGCCAGGTCACCAGCAGGACCTTGTCGCCCTCGGGCTGGGCGACCCCCAGCGCGTTCGGGACCTGCTGCAGACCGATGACGCAGGCGATGCCGAGGGTGAAACCCTCCACCACCGGCGCCGGAATGTAGCGTATGTAGCGGCCGGCCTTCAGCACGGCCAGCGTGATCAGCAGGACACCGGCCATCAGCCCGACGGTCAGCACCCCGCCCGGCCCGTACTGGGCGACGATCGGCACCAGGACCACGGTCATGGCCCCGGTCGGCCCGGAGACCTGGAGGTTGGAGCCCCCGAACAGCGCGGCCAGCGCACCCGCGACGACGGCGGTGGCCAGGCCGGCCTCGGCGCCGAGCCCGGAGGAGACCCCGAAGCCGAGCGCGAGCGGCAGGGCGACGATGGCGACGGTGAGCCCGGCCAGCAGGTCGCGGCGCGGGCTGCGGGCCATGACGGCGAAGTCGGCCCAGGCCGGCAGCAGCGGGCGCACCCTGCGCAAGGACCGGGCGAGGAACGTACTCACCGGGGCGAGACCTCGGCTTCCCTCAGCTCCTCCAGCAGTTCGTTCTGCCCGCTCAGCATCACCGTCAGAATCCGCCGTGCGGCACGCATCAGCTCCGCCACGTCCCCGCCCGCCAGTTCGTACACCACGGTCGAGCCCTCCCGCTTGGAGTTCACGATGCCCGAGCGGCGCAGCACCGCCAGTTGCTGCGACAGCGCCGCGGGCTCCACCTCGATCGCGGTGAGCAGTTCCCGCACCGGCATCGGGCCGCTCTGCAGCAGCTCCAGCACCCGTATCCGTACCGGATGCCCCAGCATGCGGAAGAACTCGGCCTTGGCCTGATACAGCGGCACCAGCATGGTGGCGGACTCCCTTCCTCACCCCGACGCCCCGGGGTCTCGTACGGCGTCGTGCCCGCGGCTGTCCGCGGAGGTGACCACCACAGCATGTATCAAATTGCGAAATTATGCAATTCATTGATTCACTGGTGATGGACCGGCCGTCCGGCATGCGCGAACAGCACGGAAGGACGAACCGGCGGGCACCCGCGGCACTAGTCTGTGCAGAGTCGGTCCGAGGTCGAGGGGAACCCTGGTGAAGGTCCTGCACATCGTCACCCTGCACACTCCGGACCATGCGTTCGGCGGCCCGACGAGGGTCGCGCTCAATCTTTCGAAGGTCCAGCGGTCACACGGCGACGACGCCCGCATCATGGCGCTCGGCGACGGCTTCGACGGTTCACTGCCCGACGAGGTCGAAGGCGTGCCCGTCCACCTCTTCCAGGCCCGCCACCTGCTCCCGATGTTCGAGGTCAGCGGCATCACCTCGGGCGCCCTGCTGCGCACCGCGCGCCGCATGATGCGGGGTGCCGACCTCGTCCACGTCCACCTGATGCGCGACCTGGTGACCCTGCCCGCCGCGCTGCTCGCCCTGGCCACCCGTACGCCGCTGGTCGTCCAGACGCACGGCATGGTCGACCCGACCGAGAAGCGGGTCGCCCAGCTCACCGATCTGCTGGGCGTCCGCACGGTGCTGCGCCGCGCCGATGCCGTGCTGCACCTGACGGAGACGGAACGCGTCGACGTGAACGCCGTCGCCGCCCCGGTCGCGCTCACCAACACCGTACGGCTGGTCAACGGCGTACGGCCGCAGGAGCGCAAGCCCGCCCGGGAGCCGGGCAGGCCGCCGACCGTCCTCTTCCTCGCCCGGATCCAGGAGCGCAAGCGCCCCGAGGACTTCGTCGGCGCGATGCCCACCGTCCTGGCGAAGTACCCCGACGCCCGGTTCGTGCTGGCGGGCCCGGACACCGGAGCCCTGCCCGGCACCCTCGCACTGGCCCGCCGTCTCGGTGTGCTGGACTCGCTGGACCATGTGGGACCCCTCGGCCACGAGGAGGTGCTGGCCGCCGGACGGCAGGCCGATGTCTACGTCCTCCCGTCGATCGAGGAGCCGCTCGGTGTCTCGGTCCTGGAGGCGATGTCCGTCGGTACCCCCGCCGTCATCACCCGCACCTGCGGTCTCGGCCCCGATGTGGCGGAGGCCGGTGCGGGCCGGGTGATCGACAGCCGGGTCGGCGAGGACGCCGCCAACGCGGAGAAGGTCGCACAGGCGGTCCTGGAACTCCTGGAACCGGAGGCCGGCGAGCAGGCGGGCAAGGCCGCGTGGGACCTGGTGAACGGGCACTTCACCATCGAGGCCGTCACCCGCACCCTCCGGCAGACCTACGAGGACGTGGTCCGCCGGAGGAGGTGACGCCTCACCCGGTTCTGCCCTCACGGGACTTGAGGGCGATCTGCCAGCGGTAGAAGCTCATCGCCAGCGCGAAGTCCAGGCCGGCCCGCCCGTCCAGGAAACCCCGCCGGTAGAGGTACATGTAGGCGAAGGACACCAGCGGCTTGAAAGGCGCCTTGTGGAAGAGCTGTCCCTGACGGGACTTCACCTTCCGCACCTGTTCCTTGACCTCGGGGTGGTGCTCCAGCCAGGCCTCCCAGTCCGAGTACCGGTTGTGCCGCTCGAACCACGCGGTGACCGGGTCCAGGTCCTGGTGCTCGATGGGGTTCTTCAGCGAACCCGCCGTCGCCGCCACCGGCTGGTAGTGCCCCTCGACCTCCCCGATCCCGGGCGCGGCGAGGTCGCCGACCTCCGGGTAGTGGCAGCGGGTGCGGTCGGTCAGGGACCGCTTGCGGATCGTGTAGCCGTGCCGCAGCCGCTTGCCCGAGAACCAGTAGCCCAGCGGGATGTCGTACGCGGCCGGCCCGGGGCCGGCCGGATCGGCGAAGATCTGCCGCAGCTCGGCCAGGAGCCCCGGGCTGATCCGCTCGTCGCCGTCCAGCAGCAGGATCCAGTCCAGGTCCGTGCGGACGTTCTCCAGGCACCACTGCTTCTTGCGCGGATGGCCTCCGTCCCAGGTGTACGTGACCACCTCGGCCCCGCACTCCTCGGCGATCTTCGCCGTGTCGTCCGTGCTGTGGGAGTCCACGACGACGACCGCCTCGAAGTGGCCGAGCACCGACTTCACCGCCTCGGCGATGTTCAGTCCCTCGTTCTTCGTGGGGATCGCCACGGCGATGGGGAGCTTGCTCAACTTCTCTCTCCTTCGGGCAGCCAGGCGTAGCAGCCTGTGGAGGTGAACGTGCGGGCGGACTCCGGGACGGTGAGCTCCCCCCGCTTTCCGGTGCCGGCGGATCCGGACCCCAGCGCCTTGCCGCTCGCCCCCGTCAGCTGCCAGCCGCAGTTCTCGGTGGGGGAGGGGGCGTGGTAGCGGCCCGGGCGCAGCTTCCGGCCGGTGTGCGTGCCGTCGGCGTAACCCAGCGCCGCCTCGTCCACCAGGTCCTGGTACCGGGGGCAGAGATGGGCCACGGCCGGCTTCGCGTCGGCCACCTCGCCGGTCAGGACCGCGGCGACGGCGATGTCCCGGTCGGCCTTGACCAGATAGCGGAGCCGGTCGCAGGTCTCCTGGCCGCTCTGGAGCACGGCGGCCGGGTCCATCCCCTTCGGGACGCGGCCGGCCAGATACTCCTTCTGCTTCCTGGTGAAGGAGCCCGTGGCCGGAGTGATCCCCGAGGAGGGTTCCTCCGGCGGTGCGCCCGTCGTCCGGGGCTCCGGGCCGGACGGGCCGGACGGTCCGGCCGTCGGCCCGGCGACGGCGGGCGCGGGGGCTGCCGCCGCGGACGGCGTGCCGCCCGCGGTGGCCTCCCCGCTCCCTTCGGCGGACGAGCCGCAGGCGGCCAGCACCGCCGTCGCGAGGACGACGGCGGCGCCGGCCAGGAACGGATGCCTCATCAACCCGTCCTCAGGGCGTAGTGCGCGCTGACCTGGGAAGAGGTCAGCGCGGTCGGGTACACGGCCGTCTCGTCGATCTGCCCGGCGAAGAAATTGCTGGTCGGACGGTTGGCCCAGTTGTTCAGGTTGTCCCCGCCGACCCGCCAGTAGCCGGGGTAGTTCTCGTTGCCGGTGTAGAGGAAGTTGGACGCGCGCAGCTGCCCGTCGACGTACAGCGCGACGCCGCCGGCGCCCTGGGTGGCGACGACATGGTGCCAGGTGCCGTCGTTGAAGGAGCCGGTCGTGGTGATGGTGCGGCGGCCGCCGCTGTAGACCCCGAAGACCAGCCGGCCATCGTTGGCCATGTACACGTGCTTGTCGAAGCGGGTGCTGTTCTGCATGGTCAGGTTGCCGAAGCCGATGATCTTGCCGCCCCGGCCGGTGGTGGTCTTGATCCAGGTCTCCACGGAGAACCGCGTGGGCTGCGGGTGTCGCCTGTTGCTGTAGGCGTACTCGCCGGCGCCGTCGAACCCGATCGCGGTCGAGTCCCCGGCGACGGCGGCCGGGGTCTGCCGGTAGGCGGGCCCGTTGCGCAGGAAGCCGTTGTTCAGCCCGCCCGTGGTGTCGGACGCGAAGGTGGACGCGCCCTCGTCGTAGCGCCAGTACAGCGAGGCGCCGTCGGACAGCACCCGGGCCGGGTAGCGGTCCGTCGTCGCGGCGACGGTTGCCGCCTGGGCGGGGGACTTGGCGCTGGTGTTGGTGCCGTCGCTCACGCTGATGCGGTACGAGTGGGACTCGCCCACCGCCACATCGGTGTCGGTCCACCTCAGCTGGGGCCGGTCCCAGAAGAGCGAGTACCCCGTGGTGGTGTGGACGGGCGTGCTCGCCCCGTCCTTGTAGATCCGATAGGTCAGCTCCCCGTCGTCCGTGTCGAAGCTGGCCTGCCAGTTGACGTCGATCCGGCCGGGGGTGACCGTGGAGAGGCTGACGTTGGGCACCCACGGCGCCCCCGTGTCCGGGCCGTCGGCGAACCTGGTCAGACCCTGCTGCGCGGAGCCGTTGACGGTGGTGAACTCCCCGCCGACCCAGAGGTAGTGGTGGCCCCCCTTGTCGGTCTGGGCCATCACCCGGGGTCCCACGGGCTCACCGATGCCGTCGTTCGTGTCCGGGAACCAGGGCAGCAGCTCCGGATCGTCGACGGACTGGGCCAGCAGGTGCTTGCGCGGCTGGTCCGGGAATCCGCCCATGCTGGCGCAGTCATGGGCGTGGCTTCCGCTGTAGAGCACGCCCGAGTGGACCAGGACGGCCTGGGTCGCTCCCAGGCAGGTGTCCCGCCAGCGCTGCTGGAAGTCGTCGAGGTCGATGGCGATCCGGCCGTCGAAAACCCCGCCGCCGGTGCCCTCGTTGGCGGTGTAGAGGCCGGTCGCGTCCGTCGTGAGGTCCTGCACCGTGGAGGTGCTGGGGATGAATCCCGGGTAGCTCTTGGTCAGCGCCCCCGTGGTGGCGTCGACCACGGCCAGCGCGTGCGAGGCGGTGCCGTTCACGGTGAAGAAGTCACCGCCGAGCGCCACGTGCTGCCCGTCGGGCGTCACCTGCAGGGCCCGGGCGACCTCGTCGGCGTTGGCCGTCCAGGGGAGCAGACCGGCGCCCGACGCGGTGACGGCGGCGAACTTGTTCCTGGTCTGGCCGCCCACACTGTTGAAGTCACCGCCCAGGTAGACGGTGTCCGCGGTGGCGTCCAGGGCCCGTACCGTCGCGGAGACGGAGATCTTGAAGTCCCGGCGCGGGGTGCAGGTCGCCGTGTCGATGGCCGCGACATTGCTGACGCCCTCCCCGTTCACCGCCCCGAACTGCCCGCCCGCGTACAGGGTCTGTCCGTCGGGCGACAGCGCCAGCGCTCTGACGGTGGCGGTCCCCGAGGTCATCGTGAACGAGAGGCTGCACCCCGTCGGCGCGCCGGTCGCCGCGTCGAACGCGGCGAAGTTCACGGCCGGCTGCTCGGAGGTGCCGGCCGGCGCGTCCGGCGGCCGGAGGGTGGAGAAGGTGCCGCCGGCGTACACGACGCCGTTGTCCGCGGCGGCCATCGACCAGACGATGCCGTTGGTCTGCCAGGTGGTGAGATCGTCCGCGGTGATCGACACCGGAGGTGTCAGCGCCGCCGCCGGGGAGGCCCCGGCCGCGGTCGCGGTCAGGGCTCCGGCGAACAGGCAGAGCGCGGCGGAGGCGGCCCGCACACGGCCACGTCCCCCGGGTCCCCGCCCCGTACTTCCGTTCATCATTCAGCTCCGAAGGTGAGAACGAGCTGCGGCCGGCAGGCCGCGGATACCTCGCTCGGCCAGACGCGGGGACTGTCCGTCCCGCCCCTGGCCGGGGCGATCGATGAGAGGGAGCCCAGGGCCCCCTCCCGTGCGGACGCGTCCAGGTCCACCTCATGGCCGGTGGAGGCCCGGGACGCGCCGGTGATGGTCCCCGGCACGGACGCGGCGCGCGCCGGCCGGGTGGTGTGGGTGACCGCCGGTACGGTCCACGTGCCGGTGACCGGCACGGTGCTGCGGCTCTCGGCCGGGCTCGGCTTCGGGTCCGACGACGTCCGGAGGGCGAGCCGGGCGCGGTTGCCGCGGATCCGGGCACCGGCGGGGGTGAGCGCGCCGGAGAACGGCCGGAAGCTGCCGCCCGCGCGTCCGGGACGTCCGGATCCGCTCACCGGTCCACCCGCACGGCCGCTCCCGTGAGCTGGTCGGCCAGCAGCCGGATGTCCGCGTCGACCATGATCCTGGCCAGCTCCCGCGACTTCACGTCGGGCTTCCAGCCCAGCAGTTCCTCGGCCTTGGACGCGTCACCGACGAGCGCGTCGACCTCGCTGGGACGCTCGTACTTCGGGTCGTAGCGGACGTGCTCCGCCCAGTCCAGGCCCGCGTGCTCGAAGGCGTACTCGAGGAACTGCCGGACGCTGACCCCCTCGCCGGTGGCCACCACGTAGTCGTCGGGGGTGTCGCACTGGAGCATCCGCCACATCGCCTCCACGTACTCGGGGGCGTACCCCCAGTCCCGGACGGCGTCGAGGTTGCCCAGATGCAGCCGGTCCTGGAGTCCCGCCTTGATCCGGGCCACCCCGCGGGTGATCTTGCGGGTCACGAACGTCTCGCCGCGGCGAGGGGACTCGTGGTTGAACAGGATCCCGTTGACCGCGAACATGTCGTACGCCTCACGGTAGTTGACCGTCGCCCAGTACGAGTAGACCTTGGCCACGCTGTACGGACTGCGCGGATGGAACGGCGTTCTCTCGTTCTGCGGGGGCGGGTTGGCACCGAACATCTCGGAGGACGACGCCTGGTAGATCCGGGTCTCGATGCCGCTGGCGCGGACCGCCTCCAGGAGCCGGATGGTGCCGAGCCCGGTGACGTCCCCGGTGTACAGCGGTGCGTCGAACGAGACCCGGACATGGGACTGCGCACCCAGGTTGTAGACCTCGTCGGGGCGGATCTCCCGCAGCAGGTTCACGAGCGCGACACCGTCGGAGAGGTCGGCGTGATGGAGCACGAAGGAGCGGTCCGCCTCCTCGGGCCCCTGGTAGATGTGATCGATGCGCTCCGTGTTGAAGCTGGACGAACGGCGTATCAGGCCGTGGACCGAGTACCCCTTCTCCAGCAGCAGCTCCGCCAGGTACGAACCGTCCTGACCGGTCACGCCCGTGATGAACGCGGTTTTCGCCATGACTCCCCCTCCTGTGGTCGCCCGATGGGCGATTGGTTCACCGAAATATCTTGATCTGAGAGCATTGCGGCAAAAGGTCACCAAGGCGCGGTACGGCTGGCACAATCCGAGCCATGACGACTGACCTCCCCGGCCCTCCCCAGGAATCCGTCCGCCCGCTCCTGCGCTCCGGCGCCCGCATATTCGTCGCGGGCCACCGCGGTCTCGTCGGCTCGGCGCTGGTGCGACGCCTCACCACCGACGGGCACGAGGTGATCACCCGCGGCCGGGAGGAGCTCGATCTGTGCGATGCGACGGCGACCGGGGCGTTCCTGCGGGACGTCCGCCCGGACGCCGTGGTCATGGCCGCCGCGAAGGTGGGCGGGATCATGGCCAACAGCACCTTTCCGGTGCGGTTCCTGGAGGACAACCTGCGCATCCAGCTCAGCCTGATCGCGGGTGCGCACGCCGCCGGGACCGCGCGGCTGCTCTTCCTCGGCTCGTCCTGCATCTACCCCAGGCTCGCCCCGCAGCCGATCCGCGAGGACGCGCTGCTCACCGGCCCGCTGGAGCCGACCAACGAGGCCTACGCGCTGGCCAAGATCGCCGGGATCGTGCAGGTCCAGTCGTACCGCCGGCAGTACGGCGCCTCGTACATCAGCGCCATGCCCACCAATCTCTACGGCCCCGGGGACAACTTCGACCTGGAGTCCTCGCACGTACTGCCCGCCCTGATCCGCCGCTTCCACGAGGCGAAGCGGGACGGGGTGCCCGAGGTCACCCTGTGGGGCTCCGGCAGCCCCCGCCGCGAATTCCTGCACGTCGACGACCTCGCCACCGCGTGCGCACGGCTGCTGGAGTCCTACGACGGGGACGAACCGGTCAACATCGGCTGCGGAGAGGACCTCACGATCAGGGAACTGGCGGAGACCGTACGGGAGGTGACGGAATATCAGGGTCGCATCACCTGGGACACCTCGAAGCCCGACGGCACCCCGCGCAAGCTCCTCGACGTGTCCCGCCTCTCCTCCCTCGGCTTCACGCCGCAGATCCCCCTGCGGGACGGCATCGCCCGCACGTACGCCTGGTGGCTCGGTCAGCTCGCCCCGCGCGGCTGACGGGCCGGCCCGGTGGCCGCGGCGCCCCTGGACTCCCCGCACGCGTTCCCCCGCCGCTCTCAGTACGCCCCGCGGCCGTCGGTGACGGCGCGCACCGTACGGGCGAGGAGGTCCATGTCCGTGGCCACCGACCAGTTGTCGACATACCAGAGGTCCAGCGACACCGCCTCCTGCCAGGACAGGTCCGAACGCCCGCTGACCTGCCACAGGCCGGTCAGCCCCGGTCTGACCACCAGCCGCCGCAGCTCCCGCTCGTCGTAGCGCGAGACCTCCTCCGGCAGCGGAGGGCGCGGACCTACCAGGGACATGTCACCCCGCAGCACGTTGAGGAGCTGCGGGAGCTCGTCGACGGACGTCCGGCGCAGCGCATGGCCGATCCGGGTGACGCGCGGATCGCGACGCATCTTGAACATCGGACCCTCGCTCTCGTTCGCAGCCTGGAGCTGCTCCCTGCGTGACTCCGCGTCGGCCACCATCGTGCGGAACTTCCACATCGTGAACGGCCTGTTGTGGCGCCCCTGGCGGGTCTGCCGATGGAAGACGGGGCCGGGTGAGGTGAGCCGCACCGCCAGCGCGACGCAGAAGAACACCGGTGCGAGCACCAGCAGTCCGAGGGCCGCGCCGCCACGGTCCATGAGCGTCTTGAGCGCCGCCTGCGCGCCACGCCGCAGCGGCGGCGCGACATGCAGCAGGGTCAGCCCCGCGGCGGAGGCCGGCCGTACCCGGCCCGCGGCGATCCCCGACAGCTCCGAGAGCACACAGAGTGCGAGCCCGCTGTCGTGCAGGCCCCACGACAGCCGGCGCAGCCGGTCGTCGTCGAGCTGCGGGCCGGGCGCGACGAGCACCAGATCCGCGTCATGGGTGAAGGCCCCGCCGAGCACCGTGGACACGTCGTCGTCGGCCCGCTCGGGAGCGAGACGCCCCGGCACCGGCGTCCCGCAGCTCGGCGGCGCCGGCCCCACCGGAACCGCCGCCACCACCGCGTACGGGTGATCCGTACGGGAGTTGAGCAGGCCCACCGCACGGTCCAGGCCCGCCGCCTCGCCGACCACCAGCACCCGCCGGGCCGTTCCCCGCCGGGCGGACAGCCGGCGGACCGCCGCCCCGCCGAGAACCGCCACGGCCAGACCGGGCACCAGGGCCGCGACGGCGGTCGCCGGGTCCAGGGACCCGCCCGTCACGGCCAGGAGCACGGCGAGCACCCCCACGAGCACCAGCCAGTCGCCGAACGGGTTCCCCCGGACCCGGCCGGCGTCCCGCGCCGCCGCGTATTGGCCGCGCGCCGAGCGCACCCCCGCCCAGGCCACCGCGGCCACCGCTCCGGCGATCAGTGGTCCCGGCTGATCGTCGGCGCGCAGCACCAGCCAGGCGGGAACTCCCAGGCCCAGGAGATCCGTCAGCACCAGGAGCGGCAGACGTCGTCCCGGCTTCCTCCTCGTCCTCGGCCTGTCCGCGCGGTCACGCGGCACGGCCGGGGCCCTCCACAGCTCCTGCGGAGCCGCCGCGCGGTTCCGGGCCGCAGCGGTACGCGGCCGTGGTGCGCCCGCGAACCCCGCGGGCCCGGATATATCCGATTCAGGTAATTCGACATGCCCCATGAACCCCCCAGCCACAGTTGCATCCCCACAAACGGGGCGCATCCGCCGATCCCAGGGATGACGGATGCGCCCTCGCTCGGTGCACGATATCCACACACGTGCCATTTCGCTGGAGTTCCCGTGAAGTTCAGACAGGCCGGATCGCCCGAATCCCGCAGCATTGAGCAGTGGATCTCTGGGTCTGTGCACAGTTGTTCGGATCTGATGGCTTTGGGTGGGCGCGTACGCGGAGTGTCCGGGGGCCGCGCACACCACCGCGATGCTCCTATGCGCCTCGCCGATGGCCTATGCGCATGACCCTCCCAGGCATGGCCCTGCCCCCTGGACGGCGGTTCAACTGGTCCCCGAAAACCCGGAACCGGTCGATTGCCACATCACCCCACGGGAGGCGTCCGATGACAACACCTCTGGCCGACTACGCGCAGTTCGCCGGGAAGCGGATCGCGATCGTCGAGCACATGCAGAATCACCCGTTCGTCCTGGGCCTGCGGCAGGCACAGGAACACGGCCTGGAAGTGTGGCTGCTGACCGGCGACCGGTCCTGGTACACCCACGGCCACGACTGGGACAGTCATCCGCTCGCCCGGGTGGACCGGGTGATCGACGTCGACACCACCGACCTCGAAGCGGTGCTGTCCGTGGTCACCGGCGAGGACGGGAACTCCCTGGTCGACGGGCTGACCTCGTTCTCCGACTACCACACCGAGCTCGCCGCGCACGCCGCCCGGCGCCTCGGGCTGCCCGGCCCCGACCCGGCCGCCGTACGCACCGCCAACATCAAGGACCAGCTGCGGATCGCGCTGGGCGACGAGCCGTTCAACATCCCGCACGTGCTGGTGAGCCACCGGGCCCAGCTCGACGAGGCTGCCCGCCGGCTCGGCTTCCCCATGATCGCCAAGCCCCCGGCGGAGGCGATCAGTTACGGGGTCCGCCGGGTCGACGACATGGAGCAGCTCACCGAGGCGTGGGAGGAGCTCTCCGCCGTACGGCACAGCCTGCGCGGCCAGCCGAGGAGCGGGGACGTCCTCCTGGAGCAGTACGTCGAGGGTGTCGAGGTCAGCGTCGAGACGATGACCGTCGACGGGTACACCCATGTCTTCGGCGTCACGTCCAAGGACCTCTTCGGCGACCCCGCCTACATCGAGTGCGGACACACCTTCCCCGTGCCGCTGGAGGACGAGGAGCGCGACGAGCTCTACTCCGTGGTCCGCAGCACCCTGGAGATGATCGGCTACCGGCACGGCCCCTGCCACACCGAGGTGCGCCGCACCGAGTCCGGCTGGCGGATCATCGAGGCCAACCCGCGCACCCCGTCGAGCTGCATGACCATGCTCGTCACCGACGTCACGGGCCGCAGCCCCATCCTGGACGCCTGGCTGCTCACCATCGGGGTGACCCCGGAGATCGAGCCCGTCGTCCACTCCGGAGGCGCCGCGGTGCGCATGATCTATCCCACCCGCCGCGGCGTGCTCACCCGGATCGACGGGCTGGAAGCGGCGGCGGCGGTGGAGAACGTGCAGGTGCTGCTGCACGTCGAGAAGGGTGACGCGCTGCTCCAGCGGATGGACAACTCCTCCTGTGTCGGATTCACGTACTGCAACGGCCCCGACCGGCTGACCGCCCAGGCACTCGCCGACAAGGCCGCGGCCCTGCTCGACTTCGTGGTCGAGGAAGAGGTCCGGTGAGCCAGGACACGGCATCCGGCACCACACCCGGCCCGGCATCCGCCGCGGAACCCGTCGATCCGCCCGGCGTCCGGCCGGTGGCGGACGCGGCCGGTCTGGAGGCGGCGGGCTGGAACGGGCTCCTCGGCGTGGAGGACTTCTTCCAGACCCCCCGCTGGCTCACCGTCCAGGAGCGCAACTCCGGCACCACGATGGACTTCCTGGTCCGGGAACGCGGCGGTGCCCCCGTCGCCGGACTGGTGACCGCCTGGGCCGACACCTCGGTGGCCTGGCTGCTCGCCCGCCCCGACGCCATGCTGGAGCGGGCCGTGGAGCAGGAGGTCCCCGAGGCGCGGGAGCTGCTGCACGACATCGCGGACGGTGATCCGGCCACCCTGCTGCCCTCCCTGGTCTGCGGCGGCCGTCACCTGGGCCGCACCAGGACGCTCGCCACCCCCGACGCCACGGACGCCGATGTGGAGGCCCTGCTGGAAAGGGCGGAAGGGCTAGCGGCGGAGCGGGGGGCGGCCTCCGTCTGCTTCCCGCACGTCGACGTCCGGGACACCGGACTCGCGGCCCTGCTCGAGAGCCGCGGCTACCGCCACCACACCTCCGACCACTACGCCTGGCTGGACATCCCGCCCGGCGGATACGACGAGTTCGTCGAGCGGATGAGCGCCCACCGGCGCCGCCGGGTCCGCCTGGAGCGCCGGGCGCTGAACGAGGCGGGCGTCGAGGTGCACGTCGAACCGCTCACCCGGGCACTCGCACCCCGGCTCGGCGAGCTCGACGCCAACCTGCTGCTCAAGTACGGCAATCCGGCCAGTGCCGAGGGCTCCGCCGGAATGATCGGCCGGATCTCCGACGTCATGGGCGAGGACGTGCTGGTCTCCGTCGCACGGCAGCACGGCAGCATCATCGGCTTCGGGATGGTGCTCCGGTCCAGGGCGCGCGGTGACGAGCAGTGGTTCGGCCACCGGGCCGGATTCGACTACGAGGCCCAGGGCAAGCTGCCGCTCTACTACGACGTCCTCTACTACCGGGTGCTCGACGCCGCGGCCAAGGAGGGCGTCACCGTCCTGCACGCCGGGATCGGCAGCATCAAGGCCAAACTGGCCCGCGGCTGCCGGTCCAGCGAACAGCGCTCGTACCTGCTGCGGCTGCCCCGTACCGGCGCCCCCGCCGGCCCACGCGGCGCACGAGAACGGGAGACCCCCACACGATGAGTGCCGGCACCGACCCCGCCGAGACGCGCGGCGCGCACGACCCGACCCCCCGCGACACACAGGGCCCGGGGCCCGAGGGCTGGAACGCGGCCGTCGGGGCGATGGTGAACCCCTCGGAGCGACGCGGCGGAACCCTGCGCCTGGTCTCCTCCGCCGACGTGGACTCACTGGACCCCGCCCGCACCTACTACGTCTGGGTGTGGCTGCTCCAGAGGCTGCTCAACCGCACCCTGATGGCATATCCGACCGACCCGGGCCCGGCGGGCCTCACTCCCGTCCCCGACCTGGCCGAGGGTCCCGGGGTGCCCAGCGACGGCAACCGCACCTGGACCTACCGGCTCCGCGAGGGCCTCCGCTTCGACGACGGCACCCCGGTGACCTCCGCCGACGTGCGGTACGCCGTCCAGCGCGTCTTCGCCCAGGACGTGCTCCCCGGCGGACCGACCTACCTCGTGCCGCTGCTCGACGACCCGGAACGCCCGTACGCCGGGCCCTACCGGGACGGCGACCCCGAGGCGCTGCCCGCCGTGCGGACCCCGGACGCGCGCACGATCGTCTTCCGGCTGCGCACGCCCTTCTCCGATTTCGACCACCTGATGGCCCAGCCGTGCGTGGCCCCCGTGCCCCGCCACGCCGACACCGGCGCGCGCTACGGCGAGGACCCCCGCTCCACCGGCCCGTACCGGGTGGCGGACCACCGGCCCGGCTCCCACCTCCACCTGGAGCGCAATCCGCACTGGGACCGCGCCACCGACCCCGTGCGGCCCGCGCTGCCGGACCGGGTCGAACTGACCATCGGGCTGGGCCTGGACGAGATGGACGAACGCCTGACCGCCGGTGAGTTCGACATCAACCTCGAAGGGCGGGGCCTCCAGCACGCGGCCCAGAACCGCCTGGCCGGCGACCCGGTGCTCCGCTCCCGTACCGACAACCCCAAGACGAGCTTCCTGCACTTCGTCTCGCTCCAGCCGCACATCCCGCCGTTCGACAATCCCCACGTGCGGCGCGCGGTGCACTACGCGGCCGACAAGATCCTGCTCCAGGAGGCCCGCGGCGGCCCGGTCACCGGCGGTGACCTGACCACCGCGCTCTTTCCGCCGCGCCTCGCCGCCCACCAGGCACTGGACCGCTACCCGACCGGTCCCGACCTGCGCGGCGACCTCGACGCGGCGCGCGCCGAACTGGCGGCCGCCGGACTGCCGGACGGCTTCGACGCGGTCATCGGCACCCAGCGCGGGAAGTTCCGGCTGGTCGCCGACGCGGTCGCCGAGTCGGTCGCCCGGGTCGGCATCCGGCTCACCGTCAAGGAACTCGACGTGGCCACCTACTTCAGCCAGGGAGCGGGCTCGCCCGAGACCATCCGCAAGCACGGACTCGGCCTGATCGTCACCGACTGGGGCGCCGACTTCCCCACCGAGTACGGCTTCCTGGCCCCGCTGGTGGACGGCCGGCTGATCCGGCCCGGCGGCGGCAACTGGAACATCGCCGAACTCGACGACCCGGAGATCAACGCCCTGATCGACACGAGTCTGCACACCGAGGACCCGACCGCACGCGCCGAGCTGTGGCGCGAGGTGGAGCGCCGGGTGATGGACCACGCCGTGATCCTGCCGCTGGTCCACGACAAGACTTTGCACTACCGCAACCCCCAGGTCACCAACGTCTACGTCCACCCTGCCTTCGGGCTGTACGACGTGCAGGCCATGGGTATCGCCGAGACACGTACCGACCGGGAGAACGACACCGCATGAACGACATCGCCCACGAGCTCCGCCTCGTCCCGCTGGACGCTGACGACGCGCCCACGCTCGCCGCCTGGCTCCGGCTGACCACCGAGTCCGCCGGTGACGTCCCGCTGTCCGCCGCCCCGCCCTGCGCGGCCGACCTGACCGGCTCGGTGCGCTTCGCCCCGCCCGGCACCGTCCTGGTGGACGAGGCGGCGTACCGGGACGGCCAGCTGATCGGCGCGATACGCCTCGTGCTGCCCGACGGGGCTCCCGTCGCCGTCGTCGACCAGCTGCTGGTCGACCCGGCGGTCCGGCGCCAGGGCGTGGGCCGGGCCCTGGCCGGGCGGGCCCGGGAGCTCGCGGCCGGGCACGGCCGCACCACCCTGGTCGCGGACCTGGTGGAGGCACTGCCCGGGGGCCCGGACAGGGACGGGGGGCCGGCGGCGTTCGCCGCGGCCGTGGGCGGCACGCCCGCGGCCGGTCCGGAGGGCATCCACCAGTGGCTCGACCTGGACCGGCACGACCCGCTGGCCGACGGGGTGCCCGACGTACCCGCCGGCTACCGGCTGGTGACCTGGGGCACCATCACCCCGGACCGGTTCGCCGTCGCCGTGTCGGAGCTCGGACAGTCGCTGGGCAGCAGCGGTCCGGAGAGCTGGGACACGAGCCCGGAGGCGATCCGCACCAGCCACGTCCGTCGGTTCGAGCGCATGCGGGTCGGCCGGGGACGCCGGGCCTACCACGCGGGCGTCGTCCACGAGAAGACCGGCGAGCTTGCCGGATTCACCAGCGTCTCCAAGACCACGGGGAACCCGCGGTACGCCCTCCAGGGCATGACCGTCGTGGGCCGGGACCACCGGGGCCATCGTCTGGGACGGCTGCTGAAGCTCGCCAACCTCGCCCACGTGCGCGAGTACGAGCCGTCGGTGCGGCTGATCGAGACGGCCAACGCCGCCGACAACCACCCGATGATCGCCCTCAACGAGGCCATGGGCTTCGTGCCTCAGGAGCGCTGGGTCTCCTGGGAGGCACCCGTCTCCTGAGACCCGCCGGACTCCCGGGAGCCGGCCGCCGGCTGCGGCCCTCCGCCCTCCGTCGCGGGGCGGGGGGCCGCAGCCGTGACCGGGAAGCGGTCACGCAGGAAGCCCGGCAGCCAGCCCGTCCCGATCAGTACGCCGCCGACGACCGCGACGCCGCCGGCCACCGCCCAGCCGGTCGGCCGCTCGTGCAGCGCCAGCCAGGCGCCCGCCATGCCCACCACCGGCACCAGCATCGAGAACGGCGCCACCACCCCGGCCGGATAGCGCTTCAGCAGCGCCGTCCAGATCCCCGAGCCGACGACGCTGCCCAGCACCGCGATGTAGACGAGCGCGGCGAGACTCGGCCAGCCCTCCGCGCTGAAGGACGTCCCCAGCGCCCGCCAGCCGGTGCCCGGCCCCTCCATCACCGCGGACAGGGCGAGCAGCGGCACCGGCGGGATCACCGCCATCCAGAGGGCGAAGCGCAGCGGGAACTCCGGCTTGGCCTGCCGGCTGGAGAGATTGCCGAACGCCCAGCCCACCGCCGCCAGTACGGTCAGCGCCACCGGCAGGAGCGGGGCCGTCCGGGCCCGGTCCACGGCGATCACCGCCATGCCCAGCACCGCGAGCCCGATCCCGGCCAGCTGCCGCCCGGAGACCCGCTCCTTCAGCAGCAGCGCACCCAGCAGCACCGTGAACGGCGCCGCCGCCTGCACCACCACGGAGGCCAGCCCCGACGGCATGCCCCGGTCGATCGCGAGGAACAGCAGCCCGAACTGCGCCGTGCCGAAGCCCAGTCCGTACCCCAGCAGCCAGCGCAGCGGCACCCCGGGGCGCGGGACGAACAGGATCACCGGCACCGCGAGCACGAGATAGCGCAGCGCCGCGAGGAAGAACGGCGGGAAGTGGTCGAGCCCGACCCGTACGGCGAGGAAGTTCAGCCCCCACAGCACGGCCACGAGCACGGCCAGGAGTTTGTCGCGGGGGGTCACCGGCGCGTACCGGCGAGCAGACCTGACTCGATGACCCGGCCGCCGAGAGCGCGCAGGAACTGGCCGTCACCGATCAGCTTCTGGTCGTCGGCGGCCTGCTGGAGCACCAGGACGTACTGGACGCCCTCGGGGTCCTCCAGCAGCCAGCAGAACATCATCACCCCGGGGCAGGAACCGCCCTTGAACACCGCCCTGGGCCAGCGCGCGGCGTCGATGGGGACACCCGGGTAGGCGGTCAGGATCGATTCGACCACCCCGCTCGTGTCCTCGGTCCCGTCCTTTGCGAGGGCCAGGAGGACCCGCATCACGTCGGACGCGCTCATGTGCCAGTCCAGTCCCAGCTGGTGCACGGTGGGCCCGAGATCCGAACCCCGTACGGTCATCGGACCCGCGATCCTCTCCACGAGGCGCCGGCGTCCCGCCTCGTCCGCGGCGGACCACTCCTCCCGCAGTTCCGGTGCGCCCCAGCCGAGTTCGAAGACCTCGTGGCTGGTGAGGAAGGGCCGCAGCAACGAGGGGTCACTGTGCCCGGCCGCCACCACCGCGTGCTCCACCGCGTCCCGGCCCACCAGGTCCTGGACGAGGTCGGCCGCCGTGTTGTCGCTCATCGCGATCATCTTGTACGCGGTCTCGCGGACCGGGACCCGGGTGCCGTCGGGCAGTTCCTGCATGTCGCCGGTGGGCAGACTGCGCAGCTCGGGCGTGACGGTCACCTCGTCGTCCCAGCGGACGGTGCCCGCCGCGACGGCGGCCACCAGGGCACGCATGAGATACAGCTTGTACGAGGACCCGTTGGGCATCGGCCGGTCCGCGTCCTTCGCGTAGAGCGTCTCCACCGTCCCCCGCTCCACCCGGGCGGCCAGCGCGGACCAGGTGATCCCCGGCTGCTCCAGCGCCTCGGCCAGCGAGGCCCAGTCGTGGATCTCGGGTGTCACGACCTCCGGGCCGAGATGCAGGACCCGGATGAGTCCGGTGGAGTCCAGCGTGAGGGACAGGGTGGAGCGGACACCGGTGGGCCCGGCGAGCGTCACCCACGCCTTGTGGGCGACCGGCTGGTAGTCGACGACGGTGAACGGGCCCTGTTCGCGCCACTGTTCGAGGGTGGCCCGGAAGCCCTGGGCGTGGCGGGCGAGGAACACGGGCACGAAGTGCCCGGCCAGGTCCTCGTCCGGGAGGCCCGCGGCGGTGAGCAGACCCGCCGCCCACCGGGTCCGGATGCCGAGGGGGGTGTCGTCCCCGGCGAGCGCCGCCTCGGCCCCCGGCCCGGGGGAGTGGGCGGGCGCGGCGGAACCGGGCAGATCGATCATCATCGCTCCTTGTCGGCCGTTCCCGACCGCTGATCAGTTTTCGGTGACAGTGATGGCGGCGCAGGGACAGAGCTCGGCACAGAGCCGGACGGTCTCGTGCAGCCCGGCCGGGGGCCCGGCGAGCAGGAGGACCACCTTGCCGCTGTCCGGGTCCTGGTCGAAGACCTCCGGGGCGGTCGCCGCGCAGCGGCCCATCGCGCAGCAGGCGTCGGTGTCGACGGCCACGGTCAGCCGGCCGCTCACCAGGTCACCGGCAGCGCGCCGAGTCCGTAACTGGACACCTCGTGGCGGAAGTCCAGCTCCTCGAACGGGACCGCGAGCCGGGCCCCCGGCATCCAGCGCAGCACCGCGGAGAGCATCTCCTCGATCTCGACCTTGGCGAGCCACTGCCCCAGGCACTGGTGGATGCCATGGCCGAACGCCAGATGGCGGCGGGCGTCCCGGTGCGGGTCGAGGGTGTCGGGGGAGGCGAACACCGTCTCGTCGCGGTTGCCCGCGGAGAGGGACACCACCACGCCCTCGCCGGCCCGGATCGTCACGTCGTCCAGCTCCACGTCCTCCAGCGCCGCCCGGGCCAGCCCGTTCTGCACGATGGAGTGGAAGCGCAGCAGCTCCTCGACGGCCTTGGGCAGCAGCTCGGGGTCGGCGGCCAGGGAGTCGGCCAGACCCCGGTCGGTCACCAGGCTCAGCAGGCTCAGGCTGGCCTGGCTCGTCGTCGTACCGTGCCCGGCGACCAGAAGCAGCCGGCACATCGGGACCAGCTCCTCGACGGTCAGATTTCCGGGGCGCACCTGGTCCACGACCAGCCGGCTCACCAGGTCGTCGCCCGGTTCGCGCATCCGCTCCTCGACCACGTCGCGCAGCAGACCGTCCAGTTCGTCGCGGGCCGCGGCCACCTGGGCCGGTGCGTAGCCGCGGTCGATGAGGACGGCGGCCCGGTTCTCGATCAGCTCGCGGCTCTCGGCCGACACCCCGAACAGCAGGGCGATCACCCGGGACGGCACGGGAATCGTCAGGCCGCGGACCAGGTCCACCGGACGTTCGCGGGTCACCAGACCGGCCAGGATCCCGTCCAGCGACTCCCGCAGCACGGGGCGCATCGCCTCGGCCCTGCCGTGCAGGAACTCCCGGGTGAGCATGGACCGCAGGCGGGAGTGGTCGGGGTCGTCCATGCGGATGAAGGAGGCGGTGTGCGGCTGGTCCCGGACCAGGACGGACGTACGCGTCATCATCGGGAATCCGGGGGCGCTGGTCACCGCGGTGAACCTGCGGTCGGCGAGCACCGCGCGGACATGCGGGTGCGCGGTCACCAGCCACACCTGGCTGCCGTCCCACATCGTCACCCGGCTCGCGGCCCGGCCCGATCTCATCTTGGCGAGCTGCGGCGGCGGATCGACCGGGGAGACGCGCTCCATCGGATAGGACGGCGGAGCCGCCCCTTCACGGAACGCTGCGTCGTACGTCATTCTGTCCCACCTATCACTGCACGGGCGTGCCGACGTGAAGTAGCGGTCACAATCTGCCTTGCCCGGCCGGGCCCGTCCGGTTCCGGTGAGCCGTCGCGCATAACCGGTCCGGGACGCACATAACCCAGGGCCCCGGCAACGATTCACCCGGTGCCGACGCGGCTGGTACGGTCGCCCCGCCGCACCGTCGACCGATCGCTGCGGGCCATCCACCCGGTGATCCGTCCAACCGCCAGAGAACGGGGCACGATGACATCGTCGCTACAGGGGAAAGTCGCGCTCGTCACGGGAGCCAGCTCGGGAATCGGCGAGGCCACCGCACGGGCGCTGGCCGCCGAGGGAGCCGCTGTCGCACTCGCCGCGCGCCGCACTGAGCGGCTGCACGCACTGCGTGACGAGCTGGAGGCGAGCGGCGCCCGCGTCCACGTCCTGCCGCTGGACGTCACCGACGAGCAGGCCGTCGCCGGCGCCGTACGCTCCACCGTCGACACGCTCGGCAGGCTCGACATCCTGGTGAACAACGCCGGGCTGATGCTGCTCGGACCGGTCGAGGGGGCCGACACCACCGACTGGACCCGGATGATGGACACCAACGTCATGGGTCTGATGTACATGACGCACGCGGCGCTCCCGCAGCTGCTGAAGAACGCCGGCACGGTGGTGCAGATCTCGTCGATCGCCGCCCGTGTCGTCGGCCGGGGCAGCGCCGTCTACAACGCCAGCAAGTTCGCCGTGAACGGCTTCAGCGAGGGGCTGCGCCAGGAGGTCACCGAGCGCGGTGTCCGTGTGGTGGTCATCGAGCCGGGCACCGTCGAGACCGAACTGCGCGACCACATCACCCACGCCCCGTCGAAGGCCGCGATCACCGAACGGGTCGCCAAGATACGTCAGTTGCAGAGCGAGGACATCGCCGCAGCGGTCCTCTACGCGGTGACGGCGCCCCCGCACGCGACGGTCAACGAGATCTTCATCCGCCCCACCGACCAGGCCTGACAGCCTCCGTACCGCACACCCACGGCGGGTCCCGCGATCGCGGGACCCGCCGTCGTGCTGTGCGCGGCCGCCGTCCACCGCGTGAGGAGAGAGAGAAGAGAACGCCTGCCTAACCTGGGCCGCAACAGGCCGTCAGGTGAAGAAGAGGCGTCATTCTTCGGTTCTAACCGAAAAGGAAACTGTCAGTGCCTTCTGCGATGCAATTGACCTCTGTTCCCGACCGGTTGACGCAGTTGCCGTTCGCGCGGCCGGATCTCCTGCTGCTGGACGCGGTCGGACAGTACGGGGACCTCGCCGAAGCCGCCCGCCGTGCCGGGCTGAGACCGGGCGCCGCCGAGCGGCAGCTCGACCGGCTGGACCGGGCGACCGGTCTGCGGCTGACGCTGCGCGGCCGCCACACCGCGCGGCTTACCTCGGCGGGCTCCCGGATGCTGGTCGCCGGACGCCGGTTCTTCCGGCAGGTCGACCAGGCCGTGCAGACCGACATCTACGGGCGCGGCACGGAGGCGCTGAACGCCCCGAAGATACTGAACATCGCCTCCGCCGAACCCCTCATGGAAGACCTCGTCGAGGATGCCGCGGACAGCCTGGGCATCCTCCTCTCGGTCAGCCACGACGCACCGCACCAGGTGCTCCAGCAGCTCTCCGGCTACCGCGTCGACGCCGCGCACACCTGGAGCCTGGACACCCTGCGCCATTCGGTCGAGCGCACCGTCCGCTCCTACGACGTGCTGGACGACCCGCTCTGGGTGACCCTGCCGGTCGGCCACCCGCTGGCCGCCCGGGAAGCGGTCTCGCTCGCCGATCTGCAGGGCGAGAACTGGGTCTCCGAGATCGGCCCCAACGCCGAGGTCCTGGTGACCCGCGTGTACCAGGGCGCGGGTCTCACCCCGCCCGCCCGGATCCAGGTCACCGGCGCGTCCGTGGCCCGCGGGATGCTGCGGCTCGGCGACGCGGTCGGGCTCGGCTCACCGGCCTGCCCCGCCGTCTTCGCGCCCTCGCTGGTCCGCCGGTCCGTCGTGGAGCGGCCGCGCCGCACCGCCGGGCTGCTGGTCGACCCGGCCGTCGTACCCCACACCCTCGCCCAGCAGCTGGCGGCCCTGCTCACCGGCCGCTATCTGAGCAGGTTCGCCGAGCATCACGGCGACATGCTGCGCGATCCGTGGTGGGCCGACTGGTTGCGCCGGCAGACCGCCGAGCGGGACGCGCGCGCCGACGCGGCCGCGCGCAGCAGCGAGACACCGCCCGCGCTGCCCGCCGAGTCGGCGGAGGTCGACGTCGAGGACCTCCACCTGCTGCGCGCGGTGGCCGAGCACGGCAGCATCAACCGGGCCGCGGCTGTGCTCTCCATCAGCCAGTCGGCCCTCACCCGGCGCATCCACCGGCTCGAACTCCGCCTGGGTGCGCGGCTGTTGCTGCGCAGCTCCCGGGGGACCGACCTGACCGGGCCCACCCGGCAGTTCCTGACCCGGCTGGCCGGCTTCGAGGCCGAGCTGTACGAGGCGGTCCTCGCCTGCTGGAACATGGGGGCGTACGCGGGTCCCGGGGCGGACGAGAGCGGCCCGCACCGCGTGTACCGCGGACTGCGGGCCGGAACCGGGCGGACCCGGCGGGGGGCGGAGCCGGGCCCCGGCGCCGCCCGCCCGGCCGCCGCCGGCCGGGGCTGAGCGACGCCCGGGGCGGGCGGGGCCTTGTGCCCCGGCCGCCCCGGGGCCGGCGTCAGCGCGCGCCGAGCGCCACGTAGTCGTACATCCCGAACGACCCGGTGACGTGCACGTTGCGGGCGTCGGGGTGCCGGTACAGCAGGGACCGCGGGTACAGGTACGGGACGATCACCGCGTGGTCCATGGTCAGCCGGTCGATGCGGTGCCAGATGGCCGCCCGTTCCGCCGGGTCGCCGCTGACGGCGCCCTGGTCGAGCAGCGCGTTGATCTCCGGATCGTCCAGCTCGCCCATGTTCTGGTTGCCGCGCTCCTTGATCGCCCGGCCGTCGACGATCTGCTGGAAGAAGCCGTATCCGTCGGGGAAGTCGGCGCCCCACCCGAACATGATGATCCCGATGCCGTGCTCGCGCAGGTACTCCGGACTGCCGCCGTACCGGTCGAAGTAGTCGCCCGACGGGAAGTCCAGCACCTCGGCCTCGATCCCGACCCTGGCCAGCCCGGCCGCGAGGGCCTCGGCCGCCCGGTACTCCTTCAGCCGGTCCTTGCGGGCCGCGATCTTCGTGACGAAGCCGTCCGGCATCCCGGCCAGTGCCAGCTCGGCGCGGGCCGCCTCGAGGTCCCCGGTGCCGGCGTCGCCGACCGGGTAGCGGTCGAAGGGCGCGTAGCCGTCGATGGTCGGCGGCAGGATGGTGGTGGCGATGTCGCCGCCGACCGGGCCGCCGTACGCCGCCTGCATGGCGGCCTTGTCCGTGGCGAACTGCACCGCCCGGCGGCAGTGCACGTTGTCGAACGGCGTGATGCGGCTCGACAGGCAGTAGATCCAGGTGAATCCCGTCAGCGGGTTGTCGGCGTTGGCCCGCAGCTCCGGGTCGGCCAGGATCCGCTCCTGCGCGGCCGGCTGCACACCGAAGCCCGCGAGGTCGATGTGGGCCTCGCCGGAGATCAGCATCCGGTCCACCTCGTGCGGCTCCACACCCAGGTGCACCTCGATGCGCTCGGCGCGCTGCTTGCGTACCGGGTCGGTCTCCGGGTCCCAGTGCGGATTGCGCTCCAGCACGGCGAGCTTGCCGCGCTCGTAGGAGGCCACCCGGTACGGGCCGGTGGCCACCGGGCCCAGCCGGTAGCCGATGCCGGTGTCCCGGGCCCGGGGGACCGGCGTGGTGCTCGGCATCGTGGCCAGCAGGTCCATGCCGGCGAACGGCTCGGTCAGCCGGAAGACCAGCGTCCGTTCGTCCGGGGTCTCCAGGGTGACGGGACCGTCGGCCTCGGGCTCGCGCCACGGGCCGCCGTAGTCGGTGCCCAGCAGGTGGCGGAAGTACGTCGGGCCGACGCCCAGCACGTCCGTCCCGTAATTGCTCCTGGCTATCGCGTACTTGACGTCCGCCGAGGTGACCGGGGTGCCGTCCTCGAACAGCAGGCCCGGACGCAGCCGGTAGGTCCAGGTCCGTCCGCCGTCGGACGACTCGCCGAGTGACTCGGCCAGGTCCGGCACCAGCCGCTGCCCGGCCTTGCCCGGGGCGGTGTCGAAGGTGACCAGGGTCCGGCCGATCAGGCGCAGGAAGTTCCAGGTGTACGCGTAGTACGTGTTGCCGGGGTCGAGCGAGTCGAAGTCGTCGGTGCGCACGAGGCGCAGGGTGCCGCCCAGAGCGTCGGTCGGGGCGACCACGCCGTCGACGGCGGCGTCGAAGCCGGTGTTCGTGGTGTCCGACTGTTCGGTCTCCATGTACCTGCAGCCCTTCTCGCGGTGATTTCAGCGACATTCTGCGGTCGCGCCGGCCGCCGTGGTGAGGGCCGGCGACGGGGCGCATAGCCGACCGCGGGTCGGTATAGCGGCGGGAGACCGGGCGGAGAGGGAGGAGAGAGGCGGGACCGCTTGGCTCGCGTTCCCCTCATGCGCGCATGCGTGTCCGGACGAAAGGCACAGACGTGCTCAGAAGAAAAAGATGGCAGGCACCTGTCATCATTGTCGCAGCCACGGCGCTGCTGTCGGGCTACCCGGCGGTGTCGATGGCCAAGAGCCCGACACCCCCACCGGGCGCGGCACAGGGGTGGTCGGCAGAAGGCGGGCCGGGCGCGAAGGCGGACGGTCCCGTGGAGCGTCCGGCGGCCGTCCCCGCCGCCGAACGCGCCGAACTCCTGGGCAGCTCCTACCGCACGTCCGACGACCTGGCCTGGACCACGTCGGGCGACGGCACCGGCTTCCACGTCATGGTCGCCGCGGCCCAGGACGGCTACCGGTGGCGCACGGCGGCGACCCTCTCCGAGCCGGGCTTCGACACCGACACCTGGATCGGCAACGTCTGTGTGACCGCGTCCGGCAAGCGGGCCGCGGTGACGTACGCGCCGCGCACCTTCACCAACAAGCCCGAGCTGATGACCCGCGGCGCCTTCACCGCGATCGTCGACCTGACGACGGGTGCGGTCACCAAGCTCTCCGTCCGGTCGAGCCTCAGCTACTTCTCGCCCGGCTGCGGCACCACCGAGAAGGCCGTCTTCTCGCAGTTCTCCGACGACGCGTCCGCGCGCAACGAGACCCGCCTCATCGGCGTCGACGCCGCGACCCGCCGGGCCGACAAGCCGCTGAAGCTGCCCGGTCAGGTCACCTCCGCCGTTCCCGTCGGCCGCGGATACGCCGCCGCGCAGGGCTCCCGCCTGGTCGAGGTGGCCCCCGCGGGTACGGTCCGCGTCGCCGCCCGTACCTCCGCGGTCCCCTTCCAGCTGTCGGCCGCCACGGACGGCTCGGTCGTCTTCATCGACCGGCCGGCCACCGGGCGGGCCGGCGAGGCCGACGCCTCCGCGAAGGCCGAGGTCAGGCGGGCACCCGCCGCGCTGTTCCGCGGCACGGGGAAGCCCGCGGCGACCCAGCGCCTGGCGACCGGCGCCCTCACCGGCTTCGACCTCGCCCGCTCCGCCCGCACCGGCACGGTGTACGTAACCGGCGAGGCCGAGCGGGCCGGCACACTGCCGGCGTCGGTGCGGATGCCGTCCGGCGTCGCCAAGGACGCGGTCCTGTCGACCCGCGGCGAGGCCGCCGTCACCAGCACCTGGGCCGACGGCAAGGACTCCCGCATCTCCCCGCAGGAGGCCGCGGCCGCCCGCACCGCGCGGACCGAGGTCCGGATCCTGGGCACCGGCAGGACCGTGGTCCTGGACGCCCGGCCCGGCAGCGCCCTCGGCTCGCCCGACAAGGCGGAAGCGGGCAGCGCGACCTCCCCGGCCCTCACCGGCGGCACCGCCTCCACCCTGGGTGCCACCGCGTCGCCGACCAACCCGGTCGAGGCCGAGCGCTACTGCTCCGTACCCCGGGGAGACGTGCGCAAGCAGGCCTTCCAGCCCACTCCCCGGCAGGTCGAGTGGGCGGTGGACCAGGCGGTCGTCGGCAAGCTCAACAGCCACGTCTCCCGCCCCGCCAACTGGAAGAACACCGGGATGTCGGCCTACCAGCCGCAGTCCCTCTTCCCGCTCAAGACGCTGGCGGGCGACCCCAACGGGAGCCCCGACGCCGCTGACGGGTACCACATCCCGGCGCAGGTGATGCTGGGCATCACCGCCCAGGAATCCAACATGTGGCAGGCCACCAGGTTCGCCGTACCGGGTGTCACGGCGAACAGCCTGATCGGGAACTACTACGGCATCAGCCACAGCTCCGACGGTGAGGCGGCGGATCCGTGGGCGATCAACTGGGCCGACGCCGACTGCGGTTACGGCATCGTCCAGGTGACCGACGGGATGCGCAGGGCAGGGTATGAGAAGCCGGGGGAGACGGCACTGTCGGTGCAGAAGCAGGAAGCCGTCGCCCTCGACTACACGGCCAACATCGCCGCCGGCGTGAACATCCTCATCGACAAGTGGAACCAGACGTACAGCGCCGGCATGACCGTCAACGACGGCGGCCCCAAGTACATCGAGAACTGGTTCTTCGCGCTCTGGGCGTACAACTCCGGCTTCTACCCGCAGTCCAGCGCAGGATCGCACGGCGGCCACTGGGGCGTCGGCTACACCAACAACCCGGCCAACGCCCTGTGGAAGGCCAACCGCACCCCGTTCCTGGAGAGCGCGGCCGGCACCGACGACTACTCGCACGCCGCGCACCCCCAGGACTGGCCCTACCAGGAGAAGGTGATCGGCTGGGCAGCCCGGCCGATCTCGGCGATGTTCGCGCCCGGCGACTTCCAGCCCGGCTACCGCGCCGCCTGGTGGACCGCCGTGGACCAGCGGACGCTCGCCAAGCCGCCCGTCGGGCAGTTCTGCGACGCCTCCAACAACTGCGACCCGAGCAAGATCAAGGAGGGTGACACCTCCACCACCGGGGCGTGCCAGCTCGACAACCCGGCCGACGAGTTCTTCCTGCACTGCTGGTGGAACAAGAAGACCAGCTGGAAGAGCTGCGCGGGCGGTGCCTGCGGATACCCGCTGCACCGCTTCGACGCCACCTATCCGGAACAGCCCGACGGCAACGCGTACCCGCCGCGGTGCGCCAGCGGACTGCCCACGGGCACCCATGTGATCGACGACGTGGCCTCCGGAGTCACCCCGGCGGGCTCCTCGGGACGGAGCTGCGGAGCGACCACTTCCCCGGGCACGTTCGGATTCACCTTCACGGCAGACGGGACCAACTACCCGGGCAAGATCGACACGCACCAGATCGGGGCCGGCTACGGCAACCACTTCTGGTTCTCGCACACCAGGAACCAGGCGACCACCGAGGGTGCCCGGATGCGCACGACCGGCACCTGGACCCTCACCAACGGCATGACCGGATGGTCCCGGGTCTGGGTGCACATCCCCGACCACGGCGCGCACACCCGGCAGGCCTCCTACACCATCAGCGGGACGAACAGCACCAGTCCGGTCCGGGTCCATCCGCAGCGGGTGCTGTCGAACAAGTGGGTCTCCCTGGGGGTGTTCCAGTTCACCAGCACCCCGAGGGTGTCGCTCTCCACGCACGCGGCCGACGGCAACGGCTCCGAGGACGTGGCATGGGACGCCGTGGGCTTCCAGCCGCTGTCGGCGAAGCCCAAGGACATGGTCGTCGCGCTGGGCGACTCGTACTCCTCGGGTGAGGGCGCGTCTGCGGCCGGCGGGGTCGACTACTCCCGGGAGACCAACTACCGGGACCCCAGCAACCCCTCGGCCCGCAACTCCTGCCACCGGTCCGGCAAGACCTGGTCCCGGCAGGCCACCATCCCCGGCCGCTCGGCCTCGATCGGGTCCATGGACGACAGCCGGTCGGCAGCCATGGACTACCACATGGTCGCCTGCTCGGGCGCCCGTACCTACAACATCGCGAGTGTCGCGCAGAACGGCGAACTCCCGCAGCTCTCCCAGGGATACCTCGACCAGAACACCACTCTGGTGACGATGTCCATCGGCGGCAACGACGCGCGCTTCGCCTACATCATCCAGAAGTGCATCTTCGGCGGCATCGGCTGGCCCGAGCTGTGCCAGCACCAGACGTTCGAGGACAACGACTCCCGGGTCGACGACGAGGCCTACCAGGGCCTGGACATCGGGGTGGCGGCCGAACGCCTCGCCAAGGAACGGGTCAGGCCCGCCATCGTCGACGCACTGAAGAAGATCAAGGCGAAGGCCCCCAACGCCAAGATCGTCCTGATGGGGTACCCGCCGCTCCTGGAGCGGTCGGGGAGCTGCATCCCGGGTATCGGCACCGAGGAGGCGCCCTGGCTGAACGGCATGGCGGCCACCCTGGCCACCGAGATGCAGGGCGCGGCGAACGATGCCAAGAGCGCGGGCGTCAACGTCTGGTTCTCCAACCCCGCACAGAACTTCGCGGGCAAGGCCGTCTGCGGTGATCCGGAACAGGTCCACGGCATCGTGACGGACCTGGTCGAGAGCGACGAACCGGCCATCGACTGGCCGATCCTGCAACTCGGCGCGTCCGCGCAGTCCTTCCACCCCAAGATCGGTGGAGCGCGACTGTACGCGGACTCGCTGCAGCGCACGATGCAGGGCATGGGTCTCTGACCCCGGCCCTCACGGGCCACCGCAGGTCACGTCCGAAGCCGAGGGCCCTCCCCGCCCGGGAGGGCCCTCTGTTCGAAAGGGTGCGATGAAGAGGGTCTCCCGCCGTGCCGACGCGGTCACGGCCGCGGTGCTGCTCCTGCTGGACGCGGTCCTCGTCGTGGTCCTGCTCCTGGGGGTGGCGGTCTCCGGCGGCCTGACCGGTTCCCCGGACAGGGCGGCGGTGGCACACGAGGCGTCCCGGGCCGCCCTGGTCTGCCTGGGTGCCCTGCTGCTCTCCGGGCCGGTGGTCCTCGCCGTCCGGGCCTGGATCGCCCTGGGGGTCCAGGCCGCGGTGCTCGGAGCGGCCGCCGCCGTATTCGCGGGAGTAGGCGGCGGATAGGCGGACAGGCGGCGCTCACGAACGCGGAAATGCCGAGCGCACCCGGCTCGGATGGGGAGCGGGTGCCCTCGGCGGTTGTGCCGTCGACCGGTGGTGTTTCTCCGGTAACGTTTCCTCAGTAACTTTCTCAGTAACTCTTCCTCAGTACCGGGACATCGCCGGTGACGCCGTGAGCATCTCGGCGTCCTGGCGCAGTATCGCCCTTTCCAGCATGGTCAGCCTGGGGCCGGGATCGATCCCGAGCTCATCGGTGAGGGTATTGCGCGCCCTGCGGAACACCGCGAGGGCGTCCCCCTGCCGGCCGGAGAGGTACAGCGCCAGCATCAGATGTGCGTAGAGCTCTTCCCGCAGCGGATGGAGCGCGATCAGGTCGGTCAGTTCGCCGATCGCTTCCTCGTACTGGCCGAGCGATATTTCCAGCGAAATACGCTGTTGCAATGCCGCGACCCGTTCCTCTTCCAGACGGGCCGCCCGGGACTGCAAATCACTGCTCGATATTGTCGCGAGGGCCGGGCCCCGCCAGAGTGCGAGCGCCTCCCTGAGCCGCTCCAGAGCATCCTCCAGCAAGTTGTTCCGGAGCAGTCGCTTTGCGTTTGCCACGGAGCTGCGGAAGGTGTTGCTGTCTATTTCGCAGTAGTCGGCGTCCAGTTGGTATCCGGAAGCGGTCGACTGGACGATTTCCTGCGGAGCGCCGACCGACGCCAGTGCCCTGCGGATCATCCAGACACTGGTCTGCAGCTGACCGGGTGCTGTTCTCGGTGGCCGGTCCCCCCAGAGATGGCCGATGAGCTGAGAGGTGGGGACTGCGCGTCCCGGAACGAGTGCGAGAGCTGTCAGAACCCTGAGCTGTCGCTGGCCCGCCAGGGGAACCTGCCGGCCGTTGAATACCATGGAGACAGGTCCGAGTATGCGGACCTGGACGTTGGCCAAAGGGGTTCTCCCGTACTGCCTGTCCACGAACGTATTCCCCCAATTCCGAAATTCCGGAGCTCCGCTGCGGTGGTATGAGGATGCGCTGAACCAGAAAGAACCTCAGTGATCGACAACTGTCGGCGCTACACGCGTAGCAGGGTGCTGTCTTGACGAGTCAGGACAGTAATCAGCGCGTCCCCCCTCGTCAACGACTCCTCGATCGGTGCGGCCGGAAACCGACTCACGACAGTGGGGGGAATGGTGGGAACACGGCCTTTGGTGCAGGTATACGGAGGGCAAAGAACGACACGAGTCACCGGGCGCTGCTGGCGCGGAGTGACCGTCCGTCCGGCCGCTGTCCGGATGGCCGATACCGCACGGGGCCTGGATCGTTGCACGGGGTGCGGAGGCATTGCTTCCGACGGAGTCGGGGCGCGGGCGGTGCGGGGACCTGGATGATTACGGAGCGCGCTGCCCGGCAGCCGGGCCGGCCGGGGTGTTGGTCTAGTCCGGTGTTGGCGGAAACTGACTGATGGTCGGCGCATTCGCGGTCCCCGATCCGGCGGCCGAAAAACGATGTCCTGCTTGAGCCACGTCCCACGGGCGTGCGCCGGGCCCTTATGTGCCCGCTTCGCCGGTGATGTCGATCACCTTCAGGTGGCGGGGCGTCAGGACTCTGGAACCGCCGGCCGCCTCCTGGCGGGCGGCTGCCCGCGCGAGCGTCGTCACGGCCTCCGGCGAGGCCGTCCGGGAGACGCCGGAGTCGCCCAGCGGGGTCACCATGTCGTCGTGATGGCCGGGTACCAGCAGTGGCGGTGCGCCCAGGACGGACAGGAGCCGGTCCGGATATCCGTGGACGGCCGCGTGCCCGCTCATCCCGATCACCGCCACATCCGGCCGCGCGCCCACCAGCTCGCGCTCCGCGAAGTTGCTCGTGCCGGTCAGCAGCACGGTCGGGCCGCCCTCCACGGCCACCTGGAAGGCCAGGGTCCGGCCCTCCACCAGATCGCCCAGCGTCCGGGGGCGCGCGGGAGCCGAGTCCCGGTGGCCCGGAGCGAAGGACGTGTAGTCCTCCTGCCGGCTGTGCAGGCTCCGGAACACCTCCACGCTGTACCCGTCGAACTGCAGATGGTCGCCCCCGTACACCGGGATGACGTCCTTCATCCGCTTCGCCGGGGTTCCCATCGCGGCCAGCAGGTGCCGCGAGGTGGTGTCGCAGAGCGTCCGGATGCGCCGGTTCCCCCACCCGGGCCGGGACAGCAGCTGGGGCACGTCGGCGATGTGGTCGAAGTGCCCGTGGCTGACCAGGATCAGCTCCGGAGCCCCGCTCAGCCCGTCCTCGGCCACCCGCTCGACGGCGGCCGGGTCCAGCCGCAGGGGCAGGGTGCTGTCGAGTGCCCCGGCCCCGTCCGCGTACGGCATCCGGCTTAGATAGGGGTCGAACAGGATGCTGCGCCCGGCGAAGGACAGCTCCCAGCCGGACACGCCCAGCCAGCGCAGACCGAGCGCGGTCCTCGACGGCACGGCGCGGCGGCGCGCGGTGGGCAGGGGGGCCGCCCCGCCGATCAGCAGCCCCGCCGCACCGGCGCCGAGCGCCCCCCTCAGGACCGACCTTCGCAACTGACCCATGCGCCACCTCGTTCACGTTGTGCTGATCACCGGTCACCCTACGGAGTGATCGCGGTGCGGTGACGCATTTGAGTCAGTGGCGGGGCCGGGGCGCGGCGGCGGGCGGGATCAGGTCGTGTACTCGGAGTTCAGCCGGACATAACCTTCCGTCAGGTCGCATCCGTAGACGGTGAACTGTCCGTCGCCGATGCCCAGACCGATACCGATCACGACCTCCTGGCCGCGCATGTGCTCGGCGACCGAGGCACGCAGCTCGGCGTCCCCGGGGCCTCCGGCGCGCTGCGGATAGACCTCGGTCGCGCCGAAGCGGACGGTGACGTTCTCCTGGAGGATATCGGTGTCGTCGGTGCACTTCCCGATCGCCATCGTCACCCGTCCCCAGTTGGGGTCGCTGCCGTGCACGGCCGTCTTGACCAGCGGGGAGTTGACCACGGTCTTGCCGACGCGCTTGGCCTGCGCGGTGTCACGCGCCCCGCTGACCTGCACCTCGATGAGCTTGCTGGCTCCCTCACCGTCACTGGCGATGTTCTTCACCAGGGCGAGCGCCACCTCGTACAGCGCCTCCTCGAACTCCGCCGGATCGACCGCGCCGGCCAGCCCGTTGGCGAAGAGCACCGCGGTGTCGCTGGTGGACGTGTCCGTGTCGATGGACACCGCGTTGAACGTGCGGTCCATGACGCTGCGGAAGATCCGGTCCTGTTCCGCCCGCTCCAGGCCGGCGTCCGTGGCGAAGAATGTCAGCAGGGTGGCCATGTCGGGCTCCAGCATCCCCACGCCCTTGGCGATGCCCACCAGGGTCGCCGCGCCGCACCGCACCCGGACCTCCTTGGGCCGGGTGTCCGTGGTCATGATCGCCCGGGCCGCACGGTCGAACCCCCCGTCGGGGAAGGGCCAGGAAAGCGTCTTGATGTGATCGCGGATCTGCTCCATCGGGTACTGCAGACCGATCACCCCGGTGGAGGCGATCAGCAGCTCCTCCTCGGCGAGCCCCGACGCCGCGGCCACCGAGTCCCGCACCTCGCGTGCGTTGCGGTCGCCCTCGGGGCCGGTGGCCACGTTCGCGTTGCGCGCCAGGACGACGACACCGCGCGCCCGGCCGTCGGCGGCGGCCGCCCGGCTGAGCACCACGCTGGGCCCGGAGAACCGGGACTTGGTGAACACCGCACTGACCTGCGCGGGAACGGTCGAGGCCAGCACGGTGAAGTCGTCGCGCCCGTCGTCGGACAGCCCGACCGGTGCGGTGTGCACGACGAAGCCCTCGGGGTCCCGGGTGGTCGGTTCAGTCATGATCGCCTTCTTTCATATGCGTTCCTTCGTATGCCTATTCAGGCACCACACAGGGGCGGTCCGCAAGCGCCGAACGGGCCTCGGCGCGGCCTTCAGCCCCTGTACAGCGCGGTCGGATAGGCGGTGGAGAGGCAGTGGAGAGAACGCACCGGCACGGTGACGGCAATCCGCTTCCCGTCGACATCCTGGAGACGACGCCGCATGTCCCGCGTATCGACCAAGCCCAGCAACAACCCGACGGCCGCGCACGCACTGCTCAAGCGCCTCCACGAGCACGGTGTGGAGACGGTGTTCGGTGTCGTCGGCCGCGAAGCCGCCTCCATCCTCTTCGACGAGGCTCCGGGAATCGACTTCGTCCTCACCCGGCACGAGTTCACCGCCGGTGTGGCCGCCGACGTCCTGGCCCGCATCACCGGCAGGCCGCAGGCCTGCTGGGCCACGCTCGGCCCCGGCATGACCAACCTGGCCACGGGAGTGGCGACGTCGATCCTGGACCGCTCGCCGGTCATCGCCCTCGCCGCCCAGTCCGAGTCGCACGACATCTTCCCGAACGACACGCACCAGTGCCTCGACTCCGTCGCGGTCATGCGCCCCATGACCAAGTACGCGGTCGAGCTCCAGCGCCCCGACGAGATCACCGACCTGGTGGACTCCGCGGTCGCGGCGGCGATGACCGAGCCGGTCGGCCCGAGCTTCATCTCCATCCCCGTCGACCTGCTGGGCACCGACATCGACTCGACGGTGACCCACCCGGCGGCACGGACCCCGTCCAAGCCGGTCGGCGCCGTCCAGGACGGCTGGGAGAAGACGGCCGACGAGGCCGCGGCCCTGGTCGCGGGCGCCGAGCACCCGGTGTTCGTCGTCGGCGCCGCCGCCATCCGCTCCGGAGCGGTCCCGGCGATCCGCGCCCTGGCCGAGCGCCTGGACATCCCCGTCATCACCACGTACATCGCCAAGGGCGTCCTGCCGCACGGCCACCCGCTCAACTACGGCGCGGTGACCGGGTACATGGACGGCATCCTGTCCTTCCCGGCGCTCGAGACCCTGTTCGGCCCGGCCGACGTCATCGTCACCCTCGGCTACGACTACGCCGAGGACCTGCGGCCCTCGATGTGGAGCCGCGGCGACGAGAAGAAGACCGTCCGGGTCTCCCCGACGGTGAACCCCATTCCCCGGGTCTACCGCCCCGACCTCGACGTGGTCACCGACGTGCTCGCCTTCGTCGAGCACCTCGACAAGGGGACCGCCGGCACCCCGAAGAAGACCCCGCACGACATCACCCCGCTCCGCGAGCGCATCACCGAGTTCCTCGCCGACCCCGAGGAGTACGAGGACGGCATGCGGGTCCACCAGGTCATGGACTCCATGAACACGGTGATGGAGGAGACCGCGGCGGCCGGTGAGGGCACCATCGTCTCCGACATCGGTTTCTTCCGGCACTACGGGGTGCTCTTCGCCCGGGCCGACCAGCCCTTCGGCTTCCTCACCTCGGCCGGCTGCTCCAGCTTCGGCTACGGCATCCCCGCCGCGATCGGCGCCCAGATGGCCCGCCCCGGCCAGCCCACCTTCCTCATCGCGGGCGACGGCGGATTCCACTCCAACAGCGCCGACCTGGAGACCATCGCCCGGCTGAACCTGCCGATCGTCACCGTGGTCGTCAACAACGACACCAACGGTCTGATCGAGCTCTACCAGAACCTCGGCCACCAGCGTTCGCACGACCCGGCCGTGAAGTTCACCGGGGTCGACTTCACCGAGCTCGCCCGCGCCAACGGCGTCGAGGCGGTCAAGGCGGCCACCCGCGAGGACCTTCTCGCGGCGCTGCGCAAGGGTGCGGGCCTCGGCCGTCCGTTCCTGATCGAGGTGCCGGTGAACTACGACTTCACGTCCGGCGGCTTCGGGGCCCTGAGCATCTGATCATGGATCAGACATTCCCCGCGGCGACGGGGTTCCTGGTCTCCGCCCATCCGGGCGGAGGGCAGGCCCTCGCGCCCGTCTTCGCGACCCAAGGGTCCCACGCCCCCGTGGCGGAGGCCCTCCGCTCCCAGACCCTCGACGCCGTACTCGTGCACTCCGGTGCGCCCGAGCGGGCCGTGGCCCGCTCCGGGGACATGGTGCTCGTCCTGGCCGGCGAGCTCTACAACAGGGAGGAGCTCGCCTCCCTCCTCCCGCCCGGTGCCGGCGACGGCGGCGACGCGCAGCTGCTGCTCGCGCTCCTGAAGGTCTACGACCTGCATGCCTTCCGGCTGCTCAACGGCCGCTTCGCGGCGGCCGTGGCCACCGGTGACCGGGTCCTCCTGGCCACCGACCACGCCGGTTCCGTACCGCTGTACACCCTGCCGGCGCCCGGCCGGGTCCTCGCCGCCACGGAGATCAAGTCGCTCGTGGCGGAGGCGGCCCGGACCCCTCCGTCGGGCCGGCCCGTCCCCGAGGCGCGCCGGGTCCGGCGGGTGCCCGGGGTCCATCAGGTGCCCGCCGGGGCGGTGCTGGACTTCGACGTCCGTACCGGCACGGCCGTGTGCACCCGCACCTGGACACCGCCGGTCTCCCGGCGCGTCCTGGCCGAGTCCGACGCGACCACCGCCGTACGGGAGACGCTGGAGCGGGCCGTCCGGGCCCGTACCGCCGGCACGACCCCTCTGGTGGTGCTCTCCGGAGGAATCGATTCCTCGGGGGTCGCCGCACTGGCGGCGGCACACACCGAGGGTCCGCTGGACACCCTGTCCATGGGCACCGACACCTCGGACGAGTTCGCCGAAGCGGGCGTGGTGGCCACCCATCTGGCCTCCCGCCACCGGGAGATCACCATTCCCACGGCGGACCTGCTCGGCCAGCTCCCGCACGCCGTGTGGGCGTCGGAGTCCGTCGACCCGGACATCATCGAGTACCTGCTGCCGCTGACCGCCCTGTACCGGGCGCTCGACGGCCCGGCCCGGCGCATCCTCACCGGGTACGGGGCGGACATCCCGCTGGCGGGCATGCACCGGGAGGACCGGCTGCCCCAGCTGGACACGGCGGTCGCACTCGACATGGCCACCTTCGACGGGCTCAACGAGATGACCCCGGTGCTCTCCGGAATCCGGGGCCACTGGTCGACCCACCCCTACTGGGACCGGGACGTGCTCGACCTGCTCGTCGGGCTGGAGGCCGGACTCAAGCGGCGATACGGCCGCGACAAATGGGTCCTTCGCGAGGCCATGACCGGACTCCTCCCCGAGGAGACGCTCACCCGGCCCAAGCTCGGCGTGCACGAGGGCTCGGGGACCACGTCGTCCTTCAGTCTCCTGCTGATGGACGCGGGCGTTCCCGACGACGACATCCACCGGGCCAAGCGGCTGGTCGTCCAGGAGATCTTCGACCGGGTGGTCGTCGACGGACTGCCGCCCGCCGAGGTGGCCACCGCCGACGCGGTACGGCAGGTTGCCGACCGGCTGAAGGAGTCCGAGTGACGCAGACCGTCCCCCGCACCCGTACCGGCCGAGAGGAGGGATAGCGCCGTGGAACAACGCGTCGACACCACGGTCTCGCCCCGCTACGCGCAGATCCCCACCTTCATGCGTCTGCCCCACGATCCGCACCCCCGCGGACGGGACGTCGTCGTCATCGGCGCCCCCTACGACGGGGGAACCAGCTACCGGCCGGGTGCCCGCTTCGGCCCGCGGGCGATCCGCAGCGAGTCCGGACTGATCCACGGGGTGGGCATCGACCGGGGTCCCGGCACCTTCGACCTCATCGACTGCGTGGACGGCGGGGACATCGACCTCACCCCGTTCAACATGCACATCGCGATGGAGACCGCCCACCGGCACCTGCGCGAACTCCTGAAGGACAACGCCGCGTTCCTGATGCTCGGCGGCGACCACTCGCTCACCCTGGCCGCCCTGCGGTCCGTGGCCGAGCAGCACGGCCCCGTCGCCGTGGTCCACCTGGACGCGCACTCCGACACCAACCCCGCCTTCTACGGCGGGGAGTTCCACCACGGGACGCCCTTCCGGCACGCCATCGACGAAGGGCTCATCGACCCGCAGCGCACCGTGCAGATCGGCATCCGGGGCCACAACCCCCAGCCCGACTCGCTGGACTTCGCCCGCGGAAAGGGCGTACGCATCGTCACCACCGACGAGTTCGTGGAGACCGGAGTCCCCGGTATGCACGCCCTCGTCAAGGAGCTCATCGGTGACCGCCCCGTCTACGTCTCGGTCGACATCGACGTCGCCGACCCCGCTTTCGCCCCGGGTACGGGAACCCCCGCGCCCGGCGGGCTCTCCTCCCGCGAAGTCCTGGCCCTGCTGCGCTGTGTCGGCGAGCTGCGGCCGGTCGCCTTCGACGTCATGGAGGTCTCGCCCCCGTACGACCACGCCGGGATCACCTCCGTCCTGGCGACCGAGATCGGCGCGGAGCTGCTGTTCCAGTACGCCCGCGCTCACATCAAAGGAAGGAACCTCGCGTGACCGTCATCGACTGCACTGCACTCCGCGACGAACTTCTGGACCTCGTCACCCGGCTGCCCACGATTCCCCGTCAGGACCTGCGTGGCTTCCTGGACGCCGCCCTGGACGCCGCCGGCGACCTGCCGCCGTCCGTGGCCGAGGCCCTGGACTCCTTCAACGAACGGGGTAACGAGGACGGCTACCTGCTGCTGCGCGGACTGCCCGTGGAAGCGGCCGACCAGCTGCCGCGAACCCCGGAGTCCACTCCGGCGCCGGTGGACCGCCCGCTGCTCACCATGGAGGCGATGCTCGGCATCGTCGGCCGCAGACTCGGTCTGCACACGGGCTACGCGGAACTGCGCAGCGGCACCGTCTACCACGACGTGTACCCGTCGCCCGGTGCTCACCACCTCTCCTCGGAGACCTCCGAGACCCTGCTGGAGTTCCACACGGAGATGGCGTACCACAGCCTCCAGCCCAACTACGTCATGCTCGCCTGTTCCCGCGCCGACCACGAGCGCCGGGCCGCCACCCTCGTCGGGTCGGTGCGGAAGGCGCTGCCGTTGGTGCCCGACGCGTTCCGCGAGCACCTGTTCGAGCGCAAGATGCCCTGCTGCGTCGATGTCGCCTTCCGCGGCGGCGTCGAGGATCCGGGAGCGATAGCCCAGGTCAAGCCGCTGTACGGCAGTCCCGATGACCCGCTCCTCGGATACGACCGCGAGCTCCTCGCCCCCGAGGACCCCCGGGACGTGGAGGCCGTGGCAGCGCTCTCCAAGGCGCTGGACGAGTGCACCGAGGCGGTGCACCTGGTCCCGGGAGACGTCCTGATCATCGACAACTTCCGCACCACACACGCCCGTACGCCGTTCACCCCGCGCTGGGACGGGGAGGACCGGTGGCTGCACCGCGTCTACATCCGCACCGACCGCTACGGGCAGCTGTCCGGCGGGGAGCGTGCGGGTGACGTGATCTCCTTCACGCCGCGCGTCTGACCGGCGCGGCCCGCCCCGCGCGGGCCGCACCAGGCCGGCCCCTGGCGCGCCGCTCCGGCGGCGCGCCACGGGCCGTCTCGCCATGTCCGTCCGCTCTCGACTCGCTCTCCGCACACTCTCCGGGGTGGCCCGGCCCCGGCGAGCAGCGGTTAGCGTGTCGGAAGGTGACCGGAGACGGTCCGGTCGCGGGAGAAGAGACGTCTGCGCCAGACGAGGAGACAACCCAGAGTGTCCGACCCCACGCTGCAACGCATGGCACGTCATGACCACCGCAACTCCCGCCGTCGGGGCAAGGGGCCCGTGCTGGGCGTGGCCGCGGCCGTCGTCCTGGCCGGCGGAGCCGGCTGGTGGGGCTACCAGGCGTGGTCCGGTGGCGGTCCGGACGAGGATCCGGAGATCGTGGCCGCCACCGCTCAGCTGCAGAAGTTCCTCGACGCCTGGGCCGCCGGCAAGCCGGCGGACGCCGGTGCGCTGTCCGACTCGCCGGAGAACGCGGAATCCCTTCTCACCTCGGTGATGACCAACCTCAAGCCGACGAGGACGGAGCTGGCGGCGGGGGACGGCAAGAAGGACGACAAGGGCGACGTCACCGTCCCCTACACCGCGAAGCTCAGCATTCCGGCGGTCGGCCTCTACCGCTACGAGTCCGAGGCCACGGTGGTCCGCAAGGCGGACGCGTGGACCGTCGTGTTCGACTCGCCCACGATCCACCCCCGGCTGAAGCCCGGTCAGACGCTCGCGCTGAAGGCGGTGGCCGAGCGGGCCGCCGTACTGGACACCAACGGCGACGACCTGCAGGCCGCCTCGCTGCGCGGTTCCGTCGACGAGCAGGGCAAGGGAGCCTTCGGCCTGGAGGCACGCTACGACAAGCAGCTTCGCGGCGGTTCGGGGGCCACCAGCGAGATCGTGGTCGCCGACCGGCAGTCGGGCCAGGCGACGGCTTCCCTCACCAGGAGCACGGCGAAGCCGGGCAAGCCCGTGAAGACCACCATCGACCCCGAGGTGCAGACCGCGGCCGCCGAGGCCTTGGACGGTCTGGAGGTGAACGCGGCGCTCGTCGCCGTCGCACCCTCCACCGGCAGCATCCTGGCCGTGTCCAACCGCCCCGCGGGCGGCCTGAACCGTGCCCTGGCCGGGAAGTACCCGCCGGGCTCGACGTTCAAGGTGGTCACGGCGGCCGCCATGCTGAAGGCGGGCATGAAGCCCACCGACGTGGTGGAGTGTCCCAAGTTCGCCCACGTCGACGGACAGCGGTTCGAGAACCAGAAGCAGTTCACCCTGCCGGCCGGCTCGACCTTCAGGGACTCCTTCGCCAAGTCCTGCAACACCATGTTCGTGGAGAACCGGGCCAAGGTCGGCGGGTCCGCCCTGCACGACGCGGCGGAGGCGTTCGGTATCGGCGGTGTCTGGGACGTCGGCTACACGACGTACGACGGCTCGGTCCCGGTGAGCACCTCGGACAACGACCTCGCGGCGTCCACGATCGGCCAGGCCCGGGTGCAGGCCTCCCCGCTGGTGATGGCCTCGATCGCGGCGACCGTGAAGGAGGGGACCTTCAAGCAGCCGGTACTGGTCCCCGAGTCGGTCAAGAAGAAGCACGAGGCGACGGCGCGGCTGGACCCCGCGGTCGTCGGCTCGCTGCGCGAGATGATGCGGGCGACGGTGACGTACGGGGCAGGCCATGCCCTGACGGCGCTGCCCGGAGAGCCGCACGCCAAGACGGGCACGGCCGAATTCGGCGAGGAGAAGCCGCCGCGCACCCACGCCTGGATGATCGGCTACCAGGGCGACAGCGACCTCGCGTGGTGCGTGATGCTGGAGGACGGCGGTTCGGGCGGCGCCGATGCGGGTCCTGTCGCCGCGAAGTTCCTGAAGAGCCTCGGAGGCGCGGACACGAACTGACCGGCCGCACGGGCCCGTTCCCCCGAGTGGGGGACGGGTCCGTTCTTGTGTGCGAGCTGGTGAGGTACTGTCCGACCCGCCCCGTATATCCGTATGCTCCTGACTGGCCTGTACGCCCGTATCAGGAGGTTTCATGCCATCTCGCGCGATGTACTGCTACACCTGCGGCTCCGACGAGGAGCACCGCCCCCTCACCGTCACCGAGAAGGACTGGCTCAGGAACCGCACGGGCCGCAAGGCCGTCGAGGAGTTCTTCATGTGCAAGGCGCCGGAGTGCCGCAACCTGCGCACCGGCTTCAACAAGCACCCCTTCGACCCCGTCATCCGCGTCCCGCTGCCGGACTGAACCGGCCGGCTGTGCCCCGGGCCCCCGCCGTCCGCGGATCAGGGGGTCGGGCCCCCGGCCGGCAGATAGCCCTGCTGCACCGCGTGGACACCCGCCTGGAAGCGGCTGCGGGCGTCGAGATGGCCCATGAGGCCGGTGGCGATCCGGCGGGCGGTGCGTGGGGAGACGCCGAGACGTTTGGCTATGGCCTCGTCCGTGTATCCCCGCGCCAGCAGTCGCAGGGCCTCGTCCTGCTGACGTGTCAGCGTTGGCGCCTCGTGCTTCTCGGCCGGGCCGAGCGGCTGGGCATGTCCCCACACGCTTTCGAACAGGGCTTCCAGGGCGGCGATGAGCCCTCGCCCCGAGACGACGAGTGCCCCGAGGGAGGAGTCCTGGTCGTCCAGGGCCACCAGGGCGAGCCGGTGATCGGTGATGATCATGCGCGTGCTGAGGGAGGGCGCCGTGCGTATCTCGCCTCCGATCGACGTCAGCCACTTGACGTGCGTCACCGTGGGGGCGTGGTTGCGGATGCTGTCGAGGTAGACCGTGCGCATCCGGACGCCACGGGCCAGCAGCCGTTGGTTGAGAGGCCGGGAGGCGCGCATGTTCTCCTCGGTCTGCGCGCCGCCCGTGGCGAAGGTGAGGATCTCGTCCTCCACCTCGTCGTGCAGCCGGGTCAGATAGTCCCGGACGTGGTCCACGCCGTCCAGATGGACCACCGGTGACTCGCCGGGCGCGGGGTGGGCAGGGGTGAACTCGCTGAGCAGCTCGGCCACCGCCGCCTCACCCTCCTCCACCCGCTGCTTCCGGGCGGCGAGTTCGGCCCGCTGGCGGGCCAGCAGCAACTCCAGGCCCAGACGGGGATTGACCACGTGCATCCGCTGCGGGTCCCCGCCTGCCGCCGGGCGGACCAGTGAGAGTCTGCGCAGCAGGCCGAGGGCCCCGTCGAGCTGATCCGTGGTCAGGCCCAGCCGTGCGCGGTGCTCCTCCGGATTCGCCCGGGGGCGACCGAGCATCGCCCGGTACACCCTCTCCGTCACCGGGTCCAGACCCAACCGGTCGAGCATCGTCCCCCCTGGGGCCTCTCGTGTGGATCATGCCGGGCTCGCGGCCCGGCACGCACCTCTGCCGCGTCGTGTCAATCACCAGCATCCCCGAGCTCCCGGCTTCGAGCACGGGGGCCCTCTGAGCTGGGGGACCCCCTTGCGCTGCCTTGGTCCTCCGCCTTCGGCTGCACGCACCAGGTTCCCGGATCCGGTCTGATCCGTACGAGAGACCCGGTCAGGACGGAGGTGCCTGTCCCGGCCCCCTCACTGCCGCGGGCAACGACCGTCGCCCCCCGGTGACGCGTCGTGAAGATCATGGCACGGGCGGGCCGCTTCGGGCATGGGACCGCAGAGGCCCGGAACCGGGGCGCGGCGGGGATTTCCGTACGGCGGGCGTACGCGAGCTGTATGTGCGGCGGAGCGGATCCGGGCGGGATTCCGACAGCTTTCTGGACGGAAAGGGCCATGGCCTCATCGGTCCACCGGTCTGACCTTCACCGTGTCGTCACTTCCGTACAAAACTCGCCATGCTGTCCACCGATCCCCACAGATGGTTGGAAGGGCTCCTCACATGCTCCGTGCTCACCGCGCCTCCTGTCTGGCCCTCGGGGCCTTGATGCTGACCGGCTCCGCCTTCGTCGCCCTCGTCGTCGTGCCCGCTCCGGCCGCGGACGTGCGCGTCTCGGCCTCGCGCACCGTCCCCGGCCCGCCCCAGACGCCGGCCCGCCCCGACGTGCCCCGGCCCGGCCACGGTCCCCACGACTTCGGCTGGCAGTAGGCGTGCACCCGTGCGAGTCGACCGGGCCGTGAAGGACCACAGGGAGGAAGGGCGGACGACGGTGCGATTCCAACTGCTCGGGCCCCTGAGCATCACCGACGGGCGGGACGTGGTCGTGCTCCCGCCCTCCAAGCCGACCGCCCTGCTCGCCGCGCTGCTCATCCGTCCCGGCTCGGTGGTCTCCACCGACCACCTGCGTGGCGTGGTGTGGGGTGAGGAGCAGCCCGCCACGGCGAAGGCGGCACTCCAGAGCTGCGTCCTGCGGCTGCGCCGGATCTTCGCCAAGTACGGCATCGAGGACCAGGCCGTCACGGCGGTCGCCGGCGGCTACCGCGTCCAGGCGGACGCCGAGACGCTCGACCTGCTGCACTTCCGTCAGCTCGTCGACCGTGCGGCCGCGTCGGGGGAGGAGTCCGAGCTGTACACGCTGCGGGCCGCCCTCGCGCTGTGGCAGGGTCCGCTGCTCGCCAACGTCCCGTCCGACCTCCTGCACCGCGACGAGGTGCCGCGGCTGGCGGAGGAGCGGCTGCGGGTGCTGGAGAGGGTCTGCGACATCGAGCTGGAGCACGGGCGCTGCCGCGAGACGCTGGTCGATCTTTGGGAGGTTACGCGCGTATACCCCGCCCACGAGCGGTTTGCCGAGCAGCTGATGCTGGCCCTGTACCGGACGGGCCGGCAGACCGAGGCCCTGGCGGAGTACCGCAGGATCAAAGGGCACCTCCGGGAGGAGCTGGGCGTCGACCCCCGGGCGGATCTGCAGCGGCTGGAACGGTCGATCCTGCGCGGTGAGGACCTGGGTGCCCTCGACGAGGGACGCGCCCCCGTGTCCCTCGCGCCGCCCGCTCTCCCGGCCCTCAGGGACTCCTCCCCGGAGGACCCGGCCGGGGGCGCGGCGCGGGAGCCGGCTGCCGCGCCGCCCGCCGCCGCCCCGCTGCCGGTGGTGCCCTGCTTCACCGGGCGCGACAGCGAAGTCGGCGCGCTGGTGAGCCTGTTGACGGGAGCGCGGACCTCCGGCCCGTCGATCGTGGTGCTCTCCGGGGCACCCGGCATCGGCAAGACGGCCCTGGCCCTGCACGCGGCGCACCTGGTGGGCGACCACTATCCCGAGGGCTGCCTGCTGCTGTCACTGACCCGCCCGGACGGCACCGCGCTCCCGGCACGGGAGGCCGCCGCGGAACTGCGCCGTGCCCTGCCCGCCCGGCCCGGCGAGGGGCGCGGCCGCCTCCTCGTCCTCGACGACGTCGTCCACCCCGACCAGGTACGCCCGCTGCTGACCGCCAACGCGGGCGGCGCCGCGATCGTGACCAGCAGGATGGGGCTGGCCGCGCTCGTCGCCACCCACGGCGGCGCCGTGTTCCGGCTCGGAGCCCTCGACCCTGAGGAGTCGCACGCGCTGCTGACCGCCGTGCTGGGCGGCGAGCGCATCGGTGCCGAGCCGTCGGCGGCACGGCGACTCGCCACCCTGTGCGGGCACTTCCCGCTCGCCCTGCGGATCGCCGCCGCCCGTCTGCTCACCAGGCCCCGGCTGCGGATCGCCGACTGCGTGGACTGGCTGCGGCACGATCTGCCGGCCCGGCTGACGCTGGCCGACGACCCCCGCATGTCCGTGCCGCTCATTCTGGACGAGGCGCTGAACCGGCTGTCCTCCTCGCTGGCCGACGCCCACCTGCGGCTGGGGGCGACGGTCCATGACCCCCTGACCCCCAGGCGGGCCGCCGATGTCCTCGGCCTGCCCGAGGAGACGGCGGAGGCGGTGATGGAGCGGCTCCTCGACGCGGGCATGCTCGAGGAGGGCCTGCCCGGGGCCTTCCGGATGCACGAACTCGTGCGGGCGCACGCCCGCGGTGCCGTGCCGCGGTCCGCGCACCAGCCCACCGTGTTCCGCCCGCCCCGCCGCGAGGAGAGCCGGCCGGCGGGCGACAGGCCCCCGGCCGCCCTGCGCTGACCGGCCGCCGGCTCCCGCACTGCCCGCACCGCCCCGTGTACAGGCCCGGACCCCGGGCCGCCCGTCCGACCACAGACCAAGAGGTGTGACGCACGCATGGCCACGACACCGTACGCAGAGACCGCCGGAACCAGGCCCCGGGTCCGCCGCGACGTCCTGTTCACCCAGACACCCGGCGGTGTGATCTTCCACAACGCCGACGGCGGCTTCCAGCTCACCTCCGCGTCCGCCTACCGGTTCGCCACTCTGCTCGTCCCGCACCTGGACGGCAGCAGATCCGTCGACGAGATCTGCCAGGGGTTCGGGGAACGCCAGAAGGCCATGGTGGGCGAACTCGTGAAAGCGCTCTACGCGCGTGGCTTCGCCCGTCCGGTCCCGGCATCGGACGAGGCGTCCGTCCCCCTGGTGACCGTGCCCGCCGTCGCCGCCCGCTTCGCGCAGCAGATCGCGTACGTCGACCACTACGCCGACGGCGCCGAGGCCAGGTTCGCGCGCTTCCGCGCCACCCGGATCGCCGTCCTCGGCGACGGCCCCGCCGCTCGCTGGTGCGTGCTGTCCCTGATACGCAACGGCTGCGCGGCCGTCGCCTACGACTCCGCTCTCGCGGACGGCTCCGGAAGTGTGACGCCCGAGGAGTTCACGGCGATCCACCAGGAGGCGGCGGAGCTCGCGGAGCGGGACTGCCCCGTCGAGATGACCCTGCTCCCGGGTGCCGCCTCGGCGCTGCCCGGCTGGGCGGCGTACGAGGGATACGACGTCGTCGTGGCCGCCTCCGGCCCCGACGTCCCCGGGACCGTGCTGCCGCTGCTGCGCGAGGGGGTGCCGGAGGGCCGGACGCTGCTCCCCGCCTGGACGTTCGGCCGGAAGGCCGTGGTCGGGCCGGTGATGACGCCGGATACGGCGGGCTGCTGGTCCTGTGCGGCCCTGAGGCTGGGCGGCGCAGGGGACAGCGCGGCCGCCGCGGACCTGTGGAGCGGCCTGGCGCTGGGCACCGGGACCTCGGGTGAGCAGCCCGCGGGCCCCCTCGCCGCGATGCTCGGCAACCTGCTCGGCTACGAGGTGTTCCGCCTGGTCACCGGTGCGCTGCCGGCCGAGACCCGTGGACAGCTGCTGATCCAGGACATGGCGTCCTTCGACGTCGCCTCGGAGCCGCTGCTGCCCCACCCGCGCTGCCCGTTCTGCACCGACAGCACTCCCGCGGACGGGCCGGAGCCGGTCGACCTGGCGTCGGCCCCGGCCCGCCCCGCGTTCCTTCCGACGGTCGCCACCGCCCCCGACGACGAGGCGGCCCAGGGCCCCCTCGCGGAGCTGGAGCGCCGCTCCGCGCTCGTCCGCCCGCACGCCGGGGTCTTCACCCGGTACGCGGACGAACCGCTGATCCAGACACCCCTGAAGGTGGGCTCCCTCGTGCTGGGCCTGGGGCCGGAAGGCACCCGGACCATCAGTGCCTTCGACATCCACCACACCGCCGGGGCCCGGCTGCGTGCGCTGAACGCCGCCGCCGTCGTGTACGCCGAGCACGTGGTGCCCGCCGCCCCCGCGCCCGAGGGGAGCACGTTCGCCGGCCTCGCCGGCCGGCTGCCCGTCGTCCGCCCGGCCGCGCTGACGATCGCGTCCGGCACCGGCGGTGAAGGAACCACCGCGTGGGCCCTCGCCACCTCGCTCGTGACGAAGGAACAGGTACTGGTCCCCGCCGGGGCCGTACGCCCGTTCGGACCGGACAACCGCGACCGCCGGTTCGAGCCGACGCGGGCCGGTGCGGGCGCGGGGGCGGACCTTCCGGAGGCCGCCGCCTCGGGCCTGCTGTCGGCGCTCGCCCACGACGCCCTGCGACGGGCCGTGAGGGGAGCCGGGTACACGGCGCAGATCCCGCCCTCCGCCTTCGGCGAGGACCCCGAGGTGACCTTCCTGCTGCGGTCCGCAGGCCATCTCGGCATCACCGTCGGCCTGTTCGACCTCGGGGAGCGTACGCACTCCGGCGCGTCCGTCGTCCTCGCCCGGACCGGCGGGGACGAGGCGCCCTCGCACTGGGCCGTGGGCGCAGCCCTGGACCTCGGTGCCGCCGCCGTCGACGCCGTGCGCGACCTGCTCGGCCAGGTGCAGCTGGCAGCCGAGGGCCTGGGAGCGCCCGACACCGGCGACCCGCTGCTGCGCGACCTCGACGCCGCGCTGATCCCCGTCACGGGGACCGCCGCGGCGGAGCCGGGGGAGCCCGTGGACTGGACACGGCTCCTGGAACGCCTCGCCGCCGGCGGACGGGACGCGCTCGTCGTCCCGACGCACGCCGCGGACCTGCCCACCGCCGGGATCCACACCGTCCGCGTCCTGCTCACGGCGGCCACCGATGCCCGCTGAGACCACGGACCGGCGGCCCGGACAGACGGACCCGCCCCGGCAGGCGGCCGCGAGGGCGGAGTGCTCCCGCCGCTTCGCAGGGGCCCTCCGGGAAGCCCTGGACGAGGTCCGCACCGGGCCGGTCCCCGCCATGACGGTGGGCGCTCTGGGCGTCCGGGACGCGTACACCGCTCCCGCGGCACCCGGGGACCAGGTACCGGTCCGCCTGTACGGGCGTCAGGTGCTGGTCGGGCCGTGGCCCGTCGCAGGGCGGGCCACGGGGTGCGGGACCTGCCTGGAGCGCCGGTGGCAGGGGGTCCGCTCCGTGTCCCTGCGCGAAGGGCTCGAACTCGGCTCCGACACCTGGTCGGTGGCCCCCTGGCCCTACGCCACCCCCTTCGCCGCCACCGCCGTGGCGGCGCTGATGGCGGCCCTCGCCGAGGAGGCAGCACAGCCGGCGGGCACCGGATCCCTCTACCCCGAGGTGTACCTGCTGGACCTGGACGCCATGACCGTACGACGTCACCCGCTGGTGCCCGACCCGGAGTGCCCCGCCTGCGGCGCGCCCGGACCGGACACGGCCGAGGGCGCCGCGCTCACCCTGCTGCCCGCGCCCAAGTACCGGCCGGGAGCCTTCCGGGTCCGCCGCGTCGAGGACCACCACCTGCCCGTGGACGCTTTCGCCAACCCGCACTGGGGCGCGCTCGGACCGTCCGTCATCTGCGACATCGCGTCCACCACGACCTCCGCCACGGTCGGCTGCTTCTCGACCCGCTCCGGTGCCTACCTGCGCGAGACCTTCTGGGGCGGCCACGCTGACACCTACGCACACAGTCTGCGCATCGGCGTCCTGGAAGGCCTGGAGCGCTACGCCGGAATGCGCGCCCGGGGCCGGACCACGGGACTCGTGGCCTCCCTGGACGACCTCGGCCCGGATGCCGTCGACCCCCGCGAAACGGGCCTGTACGCCGAGGACTTCTACCGGGCCAACCCCCGGGTGCGGCCGTTCACCCCCGACCGGGAGATCCCCTGGGTGTGGGGCTGGTCGCTGCGCGACGCCGCGCCGCGCCCGGTCCCCGAGATCCTCGCCTACTACCACGCACCCGGCCTGGAGAACCGGTTCGTGCAGGAGAGTTCCAACGGCTGCGCGTCCGGCGGCAGTTCGGAGGAAGCCGTCTACTTCGGGCTGATGGAGGTCATCGAACGGGACGCGTTCCTGCTCGCCTGGTACGGGCAGGTGCCGCTGACCGAGATCGACCCGGCGACCAGCGCCCGCCCCGGCACCCGGCACATGGTGGACCGTCTCGCCATGTACGGCTACCGGGCCCGGTTCTTCGACACCCGGATCAGCTTCCCCGTCCCCGTCGTCACCGCCGTCGCCGAACGCCTCGACGGAGGCGTCGGCCGCATGTGCTTCGGTGCGGGCGCCGGGCTCGACCCGGAGTCGGCCCTGGACTCCGCGCTCTGCGAGATCGCCACCGACTCGGTCAACCTCGTCGGCCGGACCCGGCGCGACGAGACCCGGCTGCGCTCCCTGGCCAAGGATTTCGACCAGGTCACCAGCCTCCACGACCACCCGCTGGTCTACGGCGTCCCGGAGATGGGCGAGCACGCCGACTTCCTGCTGCGGCAGCCGGATCCGCAGCCCAGGGTGGAGGTCGCCGCCCTGCGGTGGCCCGACGCGCAGGGCGCCCCCGTCAGTCCTGATCTGCGGGAGGATCTGCTGCGTGCGGTGGGCGCCGTCACCGCCGCCGGGTTCGACGTGGTCGTCGTGGACCAGACGCTGCCCGAGCAGCGCGCCCTCGGCCTGCACACCGTGAAGGTGCTGGTGCCCGGCCTCGTCCCGATCGACTTCGGCTGGTCCCGGCAGCGCGCCCGGCACATGCCCCGGACACGTACCGCGTTGCGCGAGGCAGGGCTGCGCGACACCGACCTGACCGCGGACGGGCTCAACCCGGCCCCGCACCCGTTCCCGTGACGGACGTCCGTACCGACCGCCCATCCGAAAGGGGAGACCCCATGGGGTACGCCCACGAGTACGCGAACGCCGTCATGCACCGCGGCCGGATCCCGATGGAACCCGCCGACTTCGTCCCCGACTGGGCCGACGGCCCCCGCAAGGGAAAGTTCTACCCGGGGGTCGAGTCCTACCCCCTGCCGGACGGCGACGACCTCGCCGACCCCCCGGCCGCCCGCGGGCTGCTCCCGGCGGCCCCGGGCGACGCGGACGGCGGTGCGCGTCCGTCCGGATTCACTGTGCCGCTGCTGTCCGCGATGCTCAAGGACTCCTACGGGCTGACCGGCCGCCGGCTGGGCGTCCAGGCCAACAGCGACCTGTCCGGCCTGCCGTTCTACACCCACGCCAACTGGTCCCGGGGCACGGCCGGCGGCGGCGGGCTCTACCCGGTCAGCATCTACTGGGTCTCCGGCCCGTCCGGGCCGCTGACCCCGGGCATCCACTACTACGACGTCCACCGTCACGCCGTGCAGCGGCTGCTGGCCGGTGATGTCTCCGGGCGCGTACGCGAGGCGCTGGGACCTGACGCGCCGGCCGAGGCGCTGGACACCGACCAGTACCTGGTCCTGGGCGTCAAGTACTGGCAGAACGCGTTCAAGTACAACAGCTTCTCGTACCACGTGGTCTCCACCGACCTCGGGACCCTCGTCCAGACCTGGCGGATCTGGGCGGGTGCCCGCGGCCTGCGGACGGCACCGGTGCTGTGGTTCGACGAACCCCGGCTGAACAGCCTGCTCGGCGTGGCCGGTGAGGAGGAGGGCATCTTCGCCGTCGTCCCGCTGCACTGGGACGGGCCCGCGCACCAGGCACCCCCGTCCGCCGCATCCGGCCCGGGGCACCGTCCGGCCGTCCGGCACCGGGACATCGAGCGCTCCCGCACGGTGCTGGAGTTCCCGACCGTGCTCGACATGCACACCGCGACCGTGGAGCGTGCCGCGGACCGCCCCGCCCCCGGAGCCCTCGCCGCCGCGGCGGCCCTCCCGGTGCCCGCCGGAGGGACCCGCGCCGCGCTGCCCGCCCCGGCCTTCCCGGAGATGCCGGTACGCCGGGCGCTGCGCGGGCGGCGCAGCAGCTTCGGCCGCTTCGACGCGGCCCGCCCGGTCACCCCCGCACAGCTCTCGGCGGTCCTGGCGGCCTGTGCGGCGACGTCCCTGTGCGGCGACGCCGACCCGGCCGGCACCGTACGGCTGGCCACGCTCTACGCCTTCGTCAACCACGTGGCGGGCATCGAGCCGGGCGCGTACGCCTACGACCCGGACGTAGGCGACCTGCGGCTGGTCGAGCCCGGCCCGCAGGGGGCGTTCCTCCAGGAGAACTACTTCCTGGCCAACTACAACCTGGAGCAGGCCGGCGTCGTCCTCGTGCCGACCGTCCGCACCACGGCCGTCCTGGACGCGGTCGGGGACCGGGGCTACCGGCTGGCCGTCGGCACCGCGGGCGCCGTCGCGCAGACCTTCTACGTGGCAGCCGCGGCCCTGGACCTGGGCGCGGGGGTGGCCCTCGGCTTCGACAACATCTCGTTCGTCGAGAAGCTCGGCCTGGAGGACGGTGACGAGGCCCCCCTGCTGATCATGCCGCTCGGTCACGAGCGCCCCCGGCCCGCCGACTTCCACCACGAGATCGCCTGACCGGGAGACTTCCGATGACACTCACGACATCCCACACGCCGGCCTCGTCCGGTCCCGACGCGCCCCATGACCCTCCTCCCGCCGTGACATGGGAGCCGGGTCGCCGCTTCGTGCTCCGTGCCGCCGGACTGCCCGTGGAGAGCGTGCACGGTCTGCGCTGCGTCCGCACCCGCCGCTGGGCCGACGAGGTCCTGGACGGGCAGGAGCGCCTGCTCGCGGGCGGCGCCGCCCTCAGCGATCTGCTGCACGACCTCGTCGAGGCCGCCGACGCCGTCGGTGGCGACGCCCGCAGGGCGCTGCTCGCGCTGCGCCGCCAGGTGTTCAACAACCGGCTGCCCGCCGACCCCGCCGCCGCCGTACGCCTGGTGTCCGGCCTCGACGAGGTGGCCGGCGCCCGGACCGCCGCATGGCTTCGCGACCGCGCCGGTCTCACCGAACTCCGCGACCGGGGCGCCGGGCTGCTCGCCGCCGAACTGCGCACCGCCCGGGGCGAACTGCGCACACTCCTGGCCGGGGACCGCCTCGGACCGGGACTGCTGCTGGCCTCGCCGACGCTCGACAGCCGGCTCGACGCCTATCTGCGCGACACCGGCACCGACGGCAAACGGATGCGGAAGATCGAACGTTCCGCGCTCGCCTACCTCTACCGGACGGCGTGCAAGACCAGCCCGTTCAGCACCTTCACGGCCGTCGCCCTGGGCACCTTCGACGGTGACCCGGCGGACGGCCGGACCGCACTGCGGACCGGTGAGGACTGGACGAGCCATGTGCGGCTCAACGTCGTCGCCCTCGGCCGGCTGGCCGATCTGATCCTCGCGGACCCCGTACGCCGCCAGGACCTGCCCGTCGTGCTGTCCCCCGGCTGGGGCCGCGACGAGGACCGTATCCGCTACGTCCGGCAGTGGGTGACGACGGGCGACGACAGCGCCGCCGTCACCTTCGACTCGGTGCGCGACCGGCTCTTCTACCTCCGCAGCAGCGGCACCCTGGAGCGGCTCCTCGGCTTCTTCGACGGCCGTACGGACCTTCGCCACCGGGACCTCGTCGACTGGCTGCAGGCCGAGCACGGCGCCGAACGCACCGAGTGCGAACGCTACGCCGCGGCCCTGCTCCAGCTCGGCATGGTGCAGGTGCCCTGCCTGCGCACCGATGTGCACACCCCGGACCCGCTGGGCTCCTTCCAGCATGCCCTGCGCGCGCTGGAGGCCCCCTGGGCCGACCGGGTGGCCCGGAGCCTGGACGGTCCGGCCGCCTGCCTGGCGGCGTACCCGGCCGCCGGGGTCGACGAGCGGCGGACACTGCTGCGCACCCTGCGCGAGCAACTCCTGGCCACTCAGCGGGAGCTGGCCGCGCCGGAGCCCGCGCTCCCGCAGACTCTCCTGTACGAGGACGTCAGCGCCGGGGACGACCTGGTCTGTGGTCCCGGCGTGCTGACCGGTACGACGGGGCGGGCACTGCGAGCGGTCGAGGGGGTGTTGCCGATGTTCGACATGACGCTGCCCCAGCGCATCACCCTGCGGGGCTTCTTCGTCGCCCGGTACGGGCGCGGCGGCCGGTGCGACGACCTGCTCGGCCTCGTCCACGACTTCCACGAGGACCTCTTCGACCAGTACATCTCCTTCACTTCCAAGCGCGCCGCCTTCGACGAGGACGGCACCTACGTGCCGGAGGAGAACTGGCTGGGCCAGCCCGCGCTCAGGACCCTTGACGACGCCCGCCGCCGTTTCGTCACCGGCATGCGGACGCTGTGGGAGGAGGCGGACGGATCCGCGGAGATCAGGCTTCCCGAGGAGCTCCTCGCCTCGGTAGCCAGTGAACTCGAGCCCCTCAGCCCGGACTTCACAGCGCAGAGCCACCACATCCAGCTGGCCCGTCCCGCCCCGGGCCACGCCGGTGAGTCCCTGGTCGTCCTCAACCGCTCCTACGGAGGGGTGGCGTTCCCCTTCAGCCGCTTCACCCATGTGTACGACGGCCCCGGTGACGCGGAGGCACCCGCGGCGCCCGGACTCTCCGGTCTGCTGCGTGCGGAGATCCGCGCCCGGCAGCCCCGGGGGGCGGTGTTCGCGGAGCTGACCGGCGGACCGGTCACCAGCAACCTCAACCTGCACGGCCGCCTGACGGACTACCAGATCGTCTGCCCCGGCGAGACGGCCACCGTCCCCGAGGACAGCCGGATCCACCTCGACGACCTGTGTCTGGAGCACGAGGAGAAGGCCGACCGCCTCGTCCTGCGCTCGCGCAGGCTGGAGTGCGAGGTCATCCCCGTCTATCTCGGCTATCTCGTGCCCCTGGCCCTGCCGGAGATCCCCCGCACCCTTCTGCTCCTCTCGCCGAGCACCATGGCCCCCTCGAACGTCTGGGGCGGCGTCCCGGAGAGCGATCCCGTGGACGGCGTCACGCACCGGCCGCGGGTGCGCCACGGCGACATCGTGATCAGCCGCCGCAGCTGGACGGCGGAGGCGTCGGCGCTCCCGGTCCGCCGCCCCGGAACGGGTGAGGAGGAGTGGTACCTGGACTGGCAGCGCTGGCGGCGCAGCCACCGGCTGCCCGACCAGGTCTTCGCCACCGTGATCCGGGACGGCCGGGCGGCTCTCGGAGCCAAACCGGCCTACGTGGACTTCGCCAGCCACCTCTCCCTGACGGCGTTCGACGCCCTCGTGGCGCGCGAGCCCGGCACCCGGGTGGTCCTGCGCGAGATGCTCCCCGCCGAGGACGGGCTGCATCTGACCTCGGCGCGAGGCCGCCATGTGGCCGAACTGGCCGTGGAGACCTTCACTTTCCGCTCCCGCACGGAGGATGGCCCGACATGCCGGAACTGACCTCGCCCCGCCCCGCCCACCCGGCCCCCGGCCGGCCGGACGGGGAGTGGATCGCCCTGCACGTCTTCTACGCCGCCAGCCCCCGGCCGATGCTGGTCGACTGCGTCCGCCCGCTGGTGGACCGGCTCACGGAGGAAGGGCTGCTGGCCGGCCACTTCTTCATCAACTACTGGCTGGAGGGCCCGCACGTCCGGCTCCGGCTGCGGCCGGCGAGCGCCGCCGCCGCACCCGAGGTGCGCCGTAGGACCGAGGAGGCGCTCGGCGCGTTCCTCCGTACCCGTCCCGCACTGTACGAGGTGGACTCGGGCTTCCTCAAGGACTTCTACAACGCCCTGTTCGACATCGAGTTCCCCGGGGAGGACCGCGGCCGGTACATGGGTGAGGACGGCCGGATGAATCTGCGGCCGAACAACTCCTTCTCGTACGAGGCCTACGCCCCCGAGTACGCCAAGTACGGCGGGCCCGCCGGGGTCGAGCTCGCCGAATGGCACTTCCGGCACTCCAGCGACCTGGTCATGGACGCCTTCCGCACCATGAACCTGCACCTGCGCACCGTGCTGCTCGGCACCTCCGCCCAGCTCATGATGGTGATGGCGAGCTGCTTCCTGCCGGAGAAGGACCGCCTCGCCGGTTACCTGGACGGCTACTACGAGTTCTGGCACCGGGCCTTCCCCGGCACCGGGTTCATCGGATCGAAGGAGTACGAGCGTAACTACGCCGAGATGGCGCCCTCACTCGGCCGCCGGTTCGCCGAGATCCACGCAGCCGTCTCCGTGGGCGAGCCGGAGCGGCTGCCCGCGTTCCTGCGGGGCTGGGCCGCCCACTGCCTGGAGCTGCGCGCACGCGTGGTGGACCTGGCCACCCGTGGCGAGCTCGCCTTCCCGGCGTGGGACGGGCCCGCCCGCGAGGACACGGGCCAGCAGCGCGCCGAACAGCAGGACGCCGTCCCGCTGGAGACGCTCACCCATGTGCCCGCGGTCCTGCCCCGGCTGCTGTCCCCGTACATGCACATGACCAACAACCGGCTGCATGTGACGATCCGCGACGAGGCCTATCTGTCCTTCGTCCTCGGCCAGGTGCTCCGGGACGCAGATGCCGCCGGGACCGGAACCGCGCCCCGTCCCGACGGCACAGGGGCGCACGCATGACCGACGCCCCCGGCCGGCCGGCCGCCCCCGGCCCGCCCGCCGCACCACCGGCAGGTGCCCGAGCGGCGGCCCGCGCCTACCGGCCCGCGCTGCGCGAGGGGGTGATGCTGAGCCCGCCCCTGCTGCGCGGCCCCCGCACCGTGCACCTGATCAAGCACCCGGGCAGCGGCGCCGCGTTCGAGGTGGGTGCAAAGGAGCACTTCGTCATCGCCCGGCTCGACGGGACACGGAACCTCGACGACATCGGCCCCGCGTACGCCGCCCACTTCGGCCGCCGCCTCGCCGAGGACAACTGGAACCGGCTGCTCGGGCTCCTCGGCGCGCGTGGCCTGCTGTCCGGCGCCCCCGACCCACCGCCCGCCCCACCGGCCCCGCCCCGCACCGGCACCCTCTGGCGCGGTACCCGGCGGATGGTCGCCGACGCCGACGCGACCACCGCGCGGCTGCACCGGGTCCTGCGGCCGCTGCTCCACCCCGCCGTCCAGCTGCCGCTGCTGGCGGCCGTCCTGGCCATGCTGGCGGTGCTCGGTCTCCACGCCGGTGAACTGCTCGACGGCATGGTCGAGCTGGTCCGCAGACCCCTCGCACTGGCCGCGGTGGCCCTGCTGCTGTGGTTCAGCATCACCCTCCACGAGCTGGCCCACGGCGTCGCCGCCCAGCACTACGGCGGCCACGTCGCCGAGATCGGACTGCGCTGGAGGTTCCCGGCCGCGATGCTCTACTGCACGGTCGACAACTACCTGTTCCTGCCCGGCCGGCGCGCCAAGCAGGTGGTCGCCGGCGCGGGCGCCTACGTCAACCTGCTGCTCCTGCTGCCCTTCGCCCTGTGGTGGCTGCTGCTCCCGGGGGACGACCCCACCCGTCCGCTGCTGGCCGGTCTGCTGCTGCTCGGCAGCGTCCAGGGACTCAGCAACCTCGTCCCGCTCCCGCCGCTGGACGGCTATCGCATGCTCGGCCACGCCCTGGGCATCGCCCACCTGGCCCCCGAGACCCGCGTGTACCTGGCGTTGCGTCGGGGCAGGACCGGGGCCCAGGCCGCTGCCGCCTACCCCCGGCGGGCCCGCCGCGTCTACATGGCGTACGGGATCGGATCGGCGGCCCTGATCCTCCTCGCCACGGCCGGCACCTGCACGGCGGCCCTCCTGCTGCTGCTCCGATGAGCCGGCCGCGCCCCACCACCCGACCCGAAGGACCCGCGCACCATATGAGTGAGGTACAGGCCATGCGAGCCACACCCCCCGAAGGCACCACCCCGTCCCCCGCCGTCGAAGTGGTGGGGGTCTCCAAGCGGTACGGAGACCGGCAGGCCGTCGACGACGTCTCCCTGGAGATCCGCCGCGGGGAGTTCTTCGGCCTCCTCGGCCCCAACGGGGCAGGCAAGTCCACCCTGGTGGAAATCATGGAGGGGCTGCGCCGGGCCGACTCAGGCTCGGTCGCCCTCTTCGGCGAGTCCCCCTGGCCACGCAACACCACGCTGCTGCCCCGCCTCGGCGTGCAGACGCAGTCCTCGGCGTTCTTCGTGCGGCAGACCGCGCACGAACACCTGCGCACGGTCGCCGCACTCTTCGGGGTGTCCCGTGCCACCGTCGACGCCACCCTGGACTCGGTGGGGCTGACCGAACACCGCGACGTACAGGTGGAGAGCCTCTCCGGCGGCCAGCGCCAGCGCCTGGCCATCGCCTCCGCGCTCGTCCACGGTCCCGAGCTGATCTTCCTGGACGAGCCGACCGCCGCCCTCGACCCGCAGGCCCGCCGCGCCCTGTGGGAGGTGCTGCGCGGACTCAAGGCCGAGGGCCGCACCATCGTCTACACCACGCACCACCTCGACGAGGCGGAAGCGCTGTGCGACCGCATCGCCATCCTCGTGGACGGCGCGATCGCCGTGACCGACTCCCCGCACAACCTCGTCGACGCCTCCGAGACCCCCAGCCGGCTGCTGCTGCCGCTGGGCAGGCTCGACGAACAGGCGGCGGCCGCCATACCCGGCGTCGACCGCGTCACCGTCCAGGGCGGCTCCCTCGTCCTGGAGACCCGGACCTCCGGACGGGTGCTCAGCGCGGTCGACCGCCTCATCGGACTGGACGGCGTGCAGACCCGCTCCGCCAGCCTGGAGGACGTCTACCTCGACCTCACCGCCCGCCTCACCCAGGCCCGGCAGACCCCCGGCCGGAACGCAAAGACATCGGAGCAGCAGGCATGAGCGCGTACACCGCACTGACCGCGGCGGGCTACCGTGCCCAGGTCCGCGACCGCACGACCCTCTTCTTCACCTTCGCCTTCCCGCTCCTCTTCCTCGTGGTCTTCGGCCTGATCTTCCGCGGCCAGGACGTCGAGCAGAGCGGCCTGTCCTACATCTCCTACACCGCTGCCGGCGTGCTTTCCTGGGGTGTGGCGAACGCCGCCGTGTTCGGCATCGCGTTCACCCTCATGCAGTGGCGTACCGACGACATCCTGCGACTGATCCGGATGTCCCCGGCCCCGCTGTCCGCCGTCATCGGCTCCCGCTACGTCCTCGCCCTCGTCGTCGGCCTCGTCCAGTCGCTGCTCTTCGTGGGTGTGGCGATGCTGCCGCTGTTCGGCCTGGAGCCCGCCTCCGGCTGGCCCCTGCTGATCCCGGTGATGACCCTGGGCATCACGACGTTCCTGCTGCTCGGCGTGATCATCGGCTCCTTCGCCAACACCCCCGAGTCCGTCGCGGCCGTCGCCAACTTCCTGATGCTGCCCATGGCCTTCCTGTCCGGATCCTTCTTCCCGATGGACGCCATGCCCCTCTGGCTGCAGAAGGTCTCCCTGGTCATGCCGCTGCGCTACCTCAACGACGCCGTGTCCCACGCGCTGACCGGCCGTGGGGACTCCTCCGACATCGCGATCGGCTGCACGGGCCTCGCTGTCTTCGCCCTGGTCTTCGGTGCCGTCGCGCTCCGGACCTTCCGCTGGACCAAGGCCTCATGACCACCGGCACGCGGCAGCAGCCGCCCCGGCCGTCCTCACCGCTGCCGCATGCGATGGACCGTGCGCGGGCGGTGCTGCAGTCCGCCCTCGGTGACCGTCTGGGCCCCGGCACCCTCCAGGTGGTCCCGATCGGCGCCACCGACGCCGCCGCCACCCTCGGCGACCGCGCCGCCCCCGACCCCTGGGCCGCCGACCGGCCCGGGGCACGCGTCCACCTCACCGCCTCCGCCGTACTCGTCGGCCCCTGGGGCGGCGACGGCACCGCGCCCGCCTGCGGACGCTGCCTCGCGATGCGCTGGCAGCGGCTGCGCAGTCGCAGCGAACGCGACGCCCTGGAGACCGGCGGCCCCGACGGCCCCCGGCCCGTGGGGGAGTGGCCGCTGCTCACCGACCACACGCACGACGCCGTGGCCGCGCTGTACGCCGCGGTCCTGGGCACCCCCGACGCCGTACCGCCCGCCGCCGGACCCGCCGACCGGGCCCTGCCGCAGGTGTCGCGCCTCGACCTGAAGACCCTGCACATACGGACGTTCCCCCTCCTGCCCGATCCGCTCTGTCCCGGCTGCGGTCTTTGGCCCGGCACGGCCGGGAAGTCCCCGCAAACCCTCACCTCGCGGCCGAAACCGGACCCGGACACCTACCGTCTGCGCCCCGCCCGCTCGTACCCGATCCCGGAGGAGGCGCTGGCCAACCCCGTGTGCGGCGCCCTCGGCGGCGGCACCTGGATCAACGTCACCTCCCCGACCACCGCCCCGGTCGCGGGCAGCGTTTTCGTACGCGGCTACGCGGGGCTCAACGATGTCACCTGGAGCGGTCAGGAGAACGACTTCTCCACCAGCCGCACCCTGGCCTTCCTCGAAGGCCTCGAACGCTATGCGGGAACCCACCGGCGCGGCCGGACCACTCCGGTCATCGGCTCCTGGAACGAACTGAGGGCGGACGCGGTCGACCCCGCCACCTGCGGCTTCTACGACCCTCGTACCTACCGTGACGATCCGCTGGTCGACCCCTTCGACCCCGACCGGCCCATCCCGTGGGAGCGGGGCTGGTCACTGCGCGACGAACGCCCCGTACTCGTTCCCTCCCGCCTCGTCTACTACAGCGCCGGCCTGGCCTCGGACAACTTCGTCTTCGAGTGCTCCAACGGCTGCGCCATCGGCGGCAGCCTGGAGGAGGCGGTACTCGGCGGCCTCCTCGAACTCGTCGAGCGCGACGCCTTCCTCAACGCCTGGTACGGCGCGGCCGGCCTCACCAGGATCGACCTGGACACCGTCGGCGGCCGTACCGCCGCGGCCATGGCGGAACGGGCCGCGCTCCAGGGCTACGACGTCCATGTCCTCGACAACCGCATCGACCTGGCCGTGCCCGTCGTCACCGCCGTGGCCGTCCGCCGCGACGGCGGCCCCGGCATGCTCTCCTTCGCGGCAGCGGCATCGCTCGACCCGCTCGCCGCCGTCGAGGGCGCGCTGTCCGAAGTGCTCACCTACATCCCGCACCTGTCCCGCCAGACCACCGAGCGCCGTGACGAACTCGAGGCCATGGCGGACGACTTCCACCGGGTCCGGCACCTGAAGGACCACGCCCAGCTCTACGGCCTGCCACGGATGGCCGCACACGCCCGCAGCTACCTGGAACCGACGGCCGTCCGCCCCTTCGAGGAGGTCTACCGCGGCTGGGAGGGGAACGGCCGGCCGCGCACCGGTGATCTGCTCGACGACGTCCTGGCCGTCCGCGACGAGCTGACCGGGGCCGGCCACGACGTGATCGTCGTCGACCAGACCGCCCCGGAACAGGAGCGCATGGGGCTGCGCACGGTCTGCACCCTGGTGCCGGGACTCCTGCCGATCGACTTCGGCTGGAACCGGCAGCGGGCCCTGCTGATGCCACGGCTGCGCACCGCGCTGCGACGCGGCGGGCATCGCGCCACGGATCTGACCGACGCCGAGATCCGCCGGGTCCCGCACCCGTTCCCCTGAGGCGGCCCGCAACCACTGACGCCCGGTATCCGTCGGGGATCGACGGATACCGGGCGCGAGCGGACTGTTGCTGACGCCCGATCAGGCGGAGCAGGAGGTGGTGCTGGTGGTGGAGCTGCACGTCGAGGTGGAGCTGGTGCTGGTGGAACCGGCCAGCACGACCTCGCTGGCGTCCGAGTAGTCGGAGATCTCGAAGGTCTCGGCCTCGAGCTCGAGGATCTCGTCGGCGAGGGTGCTCAGGTCCTTGTTCATGGTGTCTCCTCCGTCGGGCCGTCGACTCCGGCGGCCGGCTGATGGGGTGTACGCCGCCCATTCCACCGGGTACCGCTGACCGTTCGGCACGCCTCGCGCACGCACATCGCTGGCACGCGACGCCAGCGCCCGTCGGAATCCCTGAACTCCCGGTCACAGGAGCCCCCATGACCCCGTCAGCCCTCTCGCCCACGTTCCCTCCCCACCCCGTCCTGACCAGGGTGGGAGAGGTCCTGCGCCCCGCGCTCACCCTCTACCTGGACGTGCACCGCCATCCCGAGCCGTCCGGCCGGGAGAGCCGCACCGCCGCCCTGTTCGCCGAACGGCTCGCCGCCGCCGGCTGCGAGGTGACCCGCGACGTGGGCGGCCACGGCGTCGTCGGCGTCCTGCGCAACGGTGAGGGCCCCCGCGTCTACCTGCGTGCCGAACTCGACGCGCTGCCGATGGAGGAGCGCACCGGCCTGGCCTACGCCAGCGCCAACGGCGTCATGCACGCCTGCGGCCACGATCTCCATCTCGCGGCGGCGGCCGGCACGGTGGACCTCCTCTCCCGTACCGCCGACCGGTGGCAGGGCACCCTCGTGGCCGTCGGCCAGCCCGCCGAGGAGACCCTGACCGGCGCCCGGGCCATGCTGGCGGACGGCCTGTACGAGAGATTCGGCAGACCGGACGTGGTCCTCGCCCAGCACGCGGCCCCGCTCCCGGCCGGGATGGTCGCGCACGGCACAGGGCGCGGGCCGGTGGCGGCCGCGAGCGCCGCTCTGACCGTCGTCCTGCACGGCCGGGGCGGCCACGCCGCCACCCCGCACCTGAGCGTCGACCCCGTGGTGACCGCGGCGGCCGTAGTCACCCGCCTCCAGACCGTGGTCGCCCGCGAGACCGCACCCGCCGACCAGCTCACACTCACCGTCGGCACGCTGCACGCGGGCACCGCGGTCAACGTGGTGCCGGACACCGCCGAACTGGGCATCGGTATCCGAGCGACGCACGACGAGACCCTTGACCGCGCCCTGGCAGCGGTGGAGCGGATCGTACGGGCCGAGTGCGCTGCCTCCGCCTGCCCCCGCGACCCGGACCTGACGATGCTCTCCCGCTCACCCGCCCTGTGGTGCGACCCCGACGCGGCCCGGACCGTCCGGGCCGCCCACACCGCCCTGTACGGCCCCGAACGGGTCGGCCACTGGCCCCCGTCGATGGCGGCCGAGGACTTCCCGCTCTTCGGCGACGCGGGCCTGGAGATCCACTCCGAATCAGGCATCCCGCTCGTCTACTGGATGGTCGGAGTCGTGGGCCCGAAGCAATGGGCCGCGGACGCGGCCCGTCTTCCCCCGAACCACTCGCCCCGCTTCGCCCCGGACATCCGGACCGCACTCCCGCCCGCGATCACCGCTCTGAGCGCCGCGGCCCTCGCCCGGCTGGGCGGTGCCGCGACGAGCGGAGTGCCGCAGACCGGCGGGCACACGTGAACGATCGGGGGAAGAGTTCCGTCCGTGTGGTGGCGGACCGTACGGAAAGAGTCACTTTACTTACGTGGGGAGGTTTGGGAGCGTGGCCGGTGCAGCCGGTCGGACAGAGGAGAAGGTACCCGCATGGACATCGAAGCCCTCCGCCGCGAAACCCCCGGCACCACGGGCCGGGTCCATCTCAACAACGCCGGAGCAGGCCTGATGTCCCGGCAGACGCTGCGCACGATCACCGCGCACCTTGAGCTCGAAGCGGCCATCGGCGGCTACGAGGCGGCCGACCAGGAGCAGGCGCGGATCGGCGCGACGTACGGGAACATCGCGGAGCTGATCGGGGGCCGGGCCGACGAGGTGGCGCTGTTCGACAACTCCACCCACGCCTGGAGCGCCGCCTTCCACGCCCTCGAGTTCAGCCCCGGCGACCGCATCCTGACGGGCCGCGCCGAGTACGGCAGCAACGTCCTGGCCTACCTCCAGACCGCCCGGCGCACCGGGGCCGAGATCGTCGTGGTCCCCGACGACGCCGCGGGCCGGCTGGACAGCACGGCGCTGGCCGCCCTCATCGACGAGCGCACCGCACTGGTCGGCGTGAGCCACGTCCCCACCAGCGGGGGCCTGGTCAACCCGGTCGCCGAGATCGGCCGGATCACACGGGCCGCCGGAGTGCCCTTCCTCCTGGACGCCACCCAGTCCGTCGGCCAGTTCCCCGTCGACGTACGCGAGATCGGCTGCGACATGCTCACCGCCACCGGCCGCAAATTCCTGCGCGGGCCGCGGGGGACCGGCTTCCTGTGGGTCCGCAGCGAGGCGCTGGACCGCCTCGAACCGTTCGGCGTGGAGCTCGAGTCCGCGAGCTGGGACGGCGGACGCGGCTTCACCTGGCAGCCGGGGGCACAGCGGTTCGCCACCTGGGAGATGGCGTACTCCAACGTCCTGGGGCTGGACTCGGCCGTGCGCCAGGCTCTCGATCTCGGCATGGACCGGATCGGCGAGCGCGCCTTGGCACTCGGCGACCTCCTGCGCCGTCGGCTGGACGCCCTGCCCGGCGTCACCACGCACGACCAGGGAACCCAGAAGTGCGCCATCGTGACGGCGAAGGTCGACGGCATCCCGACCGCGGACGTCGCCGCCGCGCTGGCCAGGCAGCACATCAACGTGACCACGACCGTCGCCGGACACACACAGTTCGACTCCGAGGTCCGGGACGTGCACCCGCTGGTACGGCTCTCCCCGCACTACTACAACACCGAGGCGGAGATCGACCGCGCCGTCGAGGTGATCGCCGGACTCAGCCGCTGAGACCTGGCACGGCGCGTGAGTCCGCCGCGAGCACGGTGAAGGCGGACCACACGTCGCGGGGACAGCACGTGCGCACCGGCGTCCTGGACGCCGACGGCTCCTGCCCGGGAGCCGGGCTGGCGGGGACTTTCTCCGGGCGGCGTCAGGCGCTCGTGAGGACGACGAGTTGACGGGTCGCCCGGGTCATCGCGACGTAGCGGTCGACCGCCCCTTCGACGCCCGTGCCGAACCTCTCCGGATCGACGAGGACGACCAGGTCGAATTCGAGCCCCTTCGACAGCTCCGGGGTGAGCGACCGGACGCGGGACGTCGACCGGAACGCGGGATCGCCGATGACGCAGGCGATCCCGTCGGCGTGTGCGGCGAGCCAGGTGTCGAGGACGGAGCTCAGGTCCGATACCGGTCCGTGGACGACGGGGACTCCGCTGCCGCGGATGGAGGCCGGCACGTTGGCGTCCGGGAGGGCGGCCCGGATGACCGGCTCGGCCTCCGCCATGATCTCCTCCGGCGTCCGGTAGTTGATGCTCAGGGACGCCAGGTCGATCCGGTCGAACCCCACCCGCTCCAGCCGCTCCCGCCACGACTCCGTGAACCCGTGCCTGGCCTGGGCGCGGTCCCCGACGATGGTGAAACTCCGGGACGGGCACCGCAGCAGCAGCATCTGCCACTCCGCATCGGTCAGCTCCTGAGCCTCGTCCACGACGATGTGCGCGAACGGCCCGGCGAGCAGGTCCGGTTCGGCGCCGGACAGCGCGCTCCCGTCGATCAGAGTGTCCTGCAGGTCCTGCCCGCGCAGCATCCCCACCGCGCCTTCGCTCTCGTCGATCACGGTGTTCTGCAGCAGGCTGTCGATGGCGTCGGCCCTGCGCGCGCGTTCGGCGGCGACAGCGGCCTCGTTCCGGCGTCTGCGTCGCGACGCCTCCGGGTCGCCGACACGCTGCCGTGCCGCGTCCAGGATCGGCAGGTCGGACACGGTCCAGGCCCGGGCGTCCGCGCGCTGCAGCCGCCGGACGTCCTCGGGGCCGAGCCAGGGGGCGCACATGCGCAGATAGGCGGGTACCGACCACAGGTCCCCGACGACGTCGGCCGCTTCGAGCAGCGGCCAGGCGCGGTCGAAGGCCGTGAGCAACTCCCTGTTCCGCTGCAGTGACGTGCGAACCGGGCCGGCCGGGCCGTCGCCGTCGTACGAGTCCATCAGGAGCGTGAGCAGCTCCTCCCAGACCTGGTCCCGCGCCTCGTTGTGCGCAGCACCGGGGCCCGCCGATTCGAACGCCACGGCCCAGTCGTCGGCGCTCAGCCGGAAGTCGGACCACTCGGTCGTGACCGTCATCCCCTCGGTGGGCGGCTGCTCGTAGAAGCTCACGGCCGCCTCGACCGCCTTCACCAGGTCCGCGGACGACTTCAGGAGGGCCACGTCCGGGTCGTTCTCGGCCGCCGCCGACGCGCCTTCGGCGACGAGGTCCCGCAGGGTGCAGGTCTGCACGCCCTCCTCCCCGAGGCTGGGGAGGACGTCGGCGACGTAGCCCAGGTAGGGCTGGTGCGGACCGACGAACAGCACGCCGCCCCGCCGGTGACCGAGACGGGGGTCGGAGTGCAGGAGGTAGGCGGAGCGATGGAGGGCGACGACGGTCTTCCCCGTGCCCGGACCGCCGTCGACGACGAGGGCGCCGCGGGATCCCGCTCGGATGATGGCGTCCTGGTCGGCCTGGATGGTGCCGAGCACGTCCCGCATCCGTGGCGAGCGGTCGCTGCCCAGGCTGGCGATGAAGGCGGACTGGTCGTCGAGCGCGGCATGCCCCGCGAAGCCGTCCGGGGTGAACACCTCGTCCCAGTAGTCGCTGATCCTTCCGCGGGTCCAGCGGTACCTGCGGCGGCTCGCCAGACCCATCGGGTTGCCGTGTGTGGCCCCGAAGAACGGCTCGGCCGCAGGGGAGCGCCAGTCGAGCAGCAGCCGGCTGCCCGTGCTGTCCGTGAGGCCGAGGCGCCCGACGTACACGGGCTCGGAGCTGTCCGCGCCGACCATGTGTCCGAGGCACAGGTCCAGGCCGAAGCGGCGCAGTGTGCGCAGGCGGGTGGTCAGCCGGTGGATCTCCACGTCCCGGTCCATCGCCTGCCTGCCGATTCCGCCGGGCGCCCTTCGCTCGGCATCGAGGCGGTCGGTCAGTTCGGCGATCGACTGTTCCAGGCACTCGGCGATGGCCGCGAAATGCCGCTCGTCGCCGGAGATCAGCGCCGGGTCGGCCTTGGGGGTGAGTCGGTCGGGCAGGTCGAACGCGCTGGTGGTCAGGGGGTTCACGTCGTTGGCTCCGATCTGAGGTCGCTCGCCACCGTTGCGCGCGGCAAGGTGTCTGGACCGGCGTGACGTATCCGGTGGTCATGACGGGCAACGCCCGCCAGGGTTCGGGTTCTCGGGTTCAGGGTTTTCCGGAAGGGGACCCCGGGTGGTTCACGTGGAGACCGGCGGCCTCGCTCAGCTGCTCGTGTCGAGCAGCTTCGCGGCCGCCGTCGCCCCGTCGCCCGGGCCGGCCGGCACCAGGCCCACGCCGGCACCGGCCGGTCGTTGCGCGGATTCCTCGTCCGGTGGAGCGCACACCCGAACCTCAGCGCCGAATTCCCGCAAGCGCACAGCGAGCGTCACCGGCGGCTCGACGTCCCCGCGTGACCCGTACGTCGACAAAAGCACACGCAATTCGTGACTCTCCCATTTCCGCAGCTTCTGGCCCAGGCCGATGATTCTGCGGCATGAAGGGGGCCTTGCCGCAAGGCCCCCCATGCGCTATATGTTGAGAGTGGAAAGGAGTGGGTGCTCCTCTTTTCCCGATTTCCCTCCCGCCGGCGCGACGTCCTCGTCGCAGACTCGGTATCCATGCGCGACTGCCCGTGCCTTGAGTTCCAGCTGCGTGACGGCGTGCCCGCCCCGCCCCTCCGGACGCGGCACACGTCCGGGCGGGGAGGGCGAACGTCCGTCAGGAAGAACGCAGTTCGAACCAGTCGAAGGCCGCGCTGCCGAGGGTGGCGTACATGCCGATGACGCGGCCGGTGAAGCCTCCGGCGACCTCCGTGGTGAGGTAGCGGCCGTCGAGTTCGGCGAGGACCTCGAAGTCGCCGCCGGCCGTCTCGTACCCCAGCCGGAGGGTGTCGGGGCCGCCGACGCGCAGGCCCGGCGGGACGGCGGGCTCCGGGGACGTGCCGCGGACCGTGACCGTGGGCGGCAGGACATCGGTGGTGGTGATGTCGATCCGCAGGGTCACGGGGCCGGACGGCACGCTCCGTTCGGCGACGGTCCGGCGCAGCGGGCCGATCCGGGCGACGGCGCGCACCGTGCCGTCGGCCCTCTCCACCTGGTAGTGGTGGGCATCGTCCAGCCGCACCGCGAGCCCGGCACGGCCGCCCTCCTCGACGTCGGCCGAGGTGCGTGCGCTGCAGTCGGGATCGCGCTGGCGCCGTCCCACGAAGAGTGCGCCGGGCTGGTCGAGGCTGTCCTCGCCGGCGTGCAGCACCAGGTGGTCCGGCCGCTCGTCGAGGCGGACGGCGGCCGGGGCGTGCCGTCTGGGCGTCACCCAGCACGGTGCGAGAGCGGTGGAGTCGAAGTCGTCCCGGTGCGGCTCGTCCGGCCAGGGGTGCGGCGCCAGTGCCGGGGCGGGCGCGCGCAGTTCCAGCGGTCCCGGCAGCGGCCACCCGTCCTCCCAGCGCACCGGCACCAGGAACGTCTCGCGGCCCAGACCGTGGAACTTTGGTGTGTCCCCGCGGGGCCGGGTGCCCAGCAGCACCATCCACCAGGTGCCGTCGTGCGCCTCCACCAGATCACCGTGGCCGGTGTTCTGCACCGGGTGGCCGGTGCTGCGGTGGGACAGTACGGGGTTGTCGGGGTGCGGTTCGAACGGCCCGGGCAGGGTGCGGGACCGGGCCACCGACAGGGCGTGCCCGCGTTCCGTGCCGCCTTCCGACAGGAGCAGGTACCACCAGTCGCCGACCCGGTACAGATGCGGCCCCTCGGGGTACTGCAGACCGCTTCCCGACCACATCGCCACCGGCTCGCCGAGCAGTTCACCCGTCCTCGGCTCGATGCGCACCCCACGGATCCCGTCAAAGGAGAACACGCACCAGCAGGTGCCGTCCTCGTCCCAGGCCAGGTCGGGGTCGATGCCCGGGATGCCGACAGGCACCGGGTCCGACCACGGCCCCGCCGGGTCCTCCGCGGTGACGAGGACGGTGCCGGCCCCGCCGACCACGGTCGTGATCATCCAGAACCGCCCTTCGTGGTACCGGAGCGTGGGCGCGTACACCCCGTCCGAGGAGGGTGTGGTGGCCGGCAGGTCCAGCTGCGAGGGCCGGTCCAGCGCGTGCCCGATCAGCTTCCAGTGCACCAGGTCGCGGCTGTGCCACAGCGGCACCCCGGGCACGTACTCGAAGCTGGACGTCGCCACGTAATAGTCCTCGCCGGCCCGGCAGATGCTCGGGTCCGGGCTGAAGCCGGGTATCACGGGGTTGTCGAAGAACGTCATGTCCGTCCTCAGGAGTGTGGTCGGGCCGACAGGCCGTGAAGGCCGGCGGGGCGGTCGGATCCGCAGCATGCCGTCCGTGCGGGCAGCGTCCACCGGCAGTGCGCACAGCGAAAGGTCTGCGTGGGTTGTTGAAGCGCTTCGAAATTTTTCAGGTGCGTGGGGGGATGTCAACAGGTCTCACGGAAGCGTGCTGTCGTGACTCCCTTGCACGCAGTAGATCTTCCGCGGGCGCTTCTTCGTCGAAGCGCTTCGATGAATGCTCGGTGCACGCGTGTCCTGCGCTCTGCCACGCGACCTCTGGAACGAGTTCCGCGCGGTTGTGGAGGGCCGGCTGGACGGCCCCGGCGGTGACCGGAGGGCCGCACCCGTAAAGAAGTAGCGGGCCCGGACCCCGCGCACCACCATGGCACGCATGAGCGACCAACTCGCACGATGGAGCCGGGCCACCACCTACCCCGACATGTGGGCGGACCCGGACGAGGACCCCCGCAACAGTGAAGGAGCCGGCTCGGACGGCGAGCCGGCGACGCTGCGGGACTTCCTGTCGGACTATCGCAAGACGCTGCTGATGAAGTGCGAGGGACTGGACGCGGAGCAGCTGGCCCGCCGGTCGGTCCCCCCGTCCACGATGTCGCTGCTCGGCCTGCTCCGGCACCTCGTCGAGGTGGAGCGGGACTGGCGCAACTGGATCGGCGATGGTGATCCGGTGCCGAAGCTGTACGGCAGGAGGGACGCGGACTTCGACGGAGCGGTCGCCGAGCAGGCCGAGGTCGATGCCGCGTACGCCGATCTGGAGCGTGAACAGGCCGCGACCGACGCCGCGTTGGCCGCACACCCGGATCTGGGGGAGCGCCTGGGGAAGGACGGGATCGCCGTCCGGGAGCTGATGGTGCACAGGATCGAGGAGTACGCCCGACACTGCGGGCACGCCGACCTCCTGCGCGAGTGCGTCGACGGAAGGGTGGGCCAGTGACCAGGGCTGCCCACGGCCTCGACCGCTGACCCCCCGGTCGGGACGGGCAGGGCGGCGCGCATCCTCCGGGCGTGCGGGCGTGCGGGCGTGCGGGCGTCCGAGGCGGTGGGCAGCACCGCGGGTACGAGATGCCCGGCGTGACGTGGTGGCAGGCGGACCGGAACCGCTCCCGCCCGTCTGCCCGCGACCCACGGACCACTCCCGATGTCAGTGGCGGGTGCCAGACTCCGTGGATATGAGCGAACAGGTGCGTCTGAGAGATGTCGGCGAGGCCGATCTGGAGGTGTTCCACGCGCAGGAGCACGATCCGGAGGCCGCACGCCGGTCGAATTTCCCGCCCCGCGAACGCGAGGCGTTCATGAACCACTGGAAGACGAGGGTGCTGGGGGACCCCTCCGTCTTCGTGCAGGCCGTCACCGTCGACGGGGAGCTGGCGGGCAACCTGGTGGCGTGGTGGGAAGGCGACCGGCGCTTCCTCGGATACTGGCTGGGGCGGAAGTTCTGGGGCCGGGGCATCGGCACACAGGCACTGGGACTCTTCCTGGACCGGGAGACGGCCCGGCCGCTGCACGCCGACCCCCACAAGGGGAACACCGGCTCGGTACGGCTGCTGGAGAAGCACGGTTTCCAGCGGACGGGGACGGTCGGGCACGACGAAGAGGGGCACATCATGCTGGTGCTCCACGAGGAGCGCTGACAGCCTTCCGCTCCTGACGCGGAGGCGGCCGCGGGCCCGGCGGTGCTGTGCCCTGACCGCCGTGCACGTCCCGCGTTCCGATCAGCAACACGAACCGCCAGCCGGTGCGGCGGACACCGCCACGTGTGCGTCCGTCGGCGGGGTGCTCCTCGATAGGATCCCGTCCAGGTCCTGACCGCAGGTGGTGGCCCAACAGCCTCTGGCACAGGGCGATTTCCGACCGGTCACGCCGTCGCGACAGCAGCACCCGGGGCGGCGTCCGGAATACCGAGTGAGTGGAGTGCCAGACATGCGTGGAGGCAGCATCGCCGTCGTCGGCGGCAGCATCGCGGGGTGTGCCGCGGCGCTGGCCGCGGCGCGCGGCGGAGCCGAGAGGATCACCGTGCTGGAGCGCGCCGACGCCCGGCTCCGCGACAGGGGAGTGGGGATCGCCCTCCACAGCGACCGGTACGACGAGCTGAGGGACGCCGGGTACGTGGCCCCGGAGATGCCCTGGGCGCCACTGACCCGGCGGGTGTGGAGCGTGCGTGACGGCGACGTGGACCACGGCAGGGCCGTCGGTGAGCAGCCGTTCCCCTTCCGTGCCTACAGCTGGGGCTCCCTCTGGAGCGAACTGCGCCGCCGGGTGCCCGAGGAGGTCTCCTACCGGTCCGGCGCGGTGGTCACCGGCTTGGAGCCCGACGCCGACGGCGTGAGGCTGCGACTCGCGGACGGCCACCAGGAGCGCTTCGACATCGTGATCGGGGCGGACGGGTACCGCTCCGTCGTCCGCGAGACCATGTTTCCCGGCGCCGACGCGACGTACGCCGGATACATCGGCTGGCGCGGGACGTCGACGGACGTCGCGGACCTCCCCTCGGACGGCCACGACGCCCACAACATCGTCTTTCCCGGCGGTCACTGCATGATCTACCGCATCCCGGACGGCATCGGCGGGCACCTGCTCAACTGGGTGCTCTACACCAGGCCCCCGGAGACCGAGGGCCTCCACCCCGACCTGCGGACCCCGACCTCCCTGCCGCCCGGCCGGCTCAACTCGGAGCTCACCGCGCACCTGCGCGCCCTGGTCGCTGACAACTTCCCGCCGTACTGGGCGGCCAGGGTGCTCCGTACGCCCGCCGAGGCCACCTTCATCCAGCCCATCTACGACCTGGAGGTACCGCACTACACCTCGGGTCGGATGGTGCTCGTCGGCGACGCCGCCAGCGTCGCCCGGCCGCACATCGGCGGCGGCAGCGTGAAGGCGCTCCAGGACGCCACCGCTCTGGAGGCCGCCTGGGTGGCCGGGGGCAGCTGGAAGGAGGTCCTGGAGGGCTACGACGCCCGACGCGGCCACGTCGGGGCGGCCATGGTCGCGCTCGCCCGCAGGATGGGCAGCGCGCAGGTCGAGAACACACCCGACTGGTCCGCCATGGGGCAGCCGGAGTTCGACGTGTGGTGGCAGGACCAGAACAAGGGCTCCGACCGGCACAGCGGCTTCGGCGGCCACAGCATGAAGGCCGGGTAGGCGCGGAGCGCGGCGAGGGCGGTGGGCCCGGTGCGGGCCACCGCCCTCGCGTCCGTACGGCGTCCCCGCCGCGGTCCGCACGGCTCGCGTATCAGACCGCCGTCGGCGCGAGTTCGAGGGCGGCGTGCAGTGCGGTGCCGTCGGCGCGGGCGTCCTCGCCGTCCAGGCGGAGCGTCATCCGTCCCGAGGTGAGGACCGTGAGCGTCCGGGCGCACTCGGCGGCCCGGTCCGGACTGGGGGACACCAGCAGTACGGCGATGCCCTCGTCCGCCAGCGTGGTCACCAGCTCGTGGACCTGCCGGACGAGTACGGGCGCGAGGCCCTCGGTCGGCTCGTCGAGCAGCAGCACACGCGGCGATCCGAGCAGCGCGCGGGCCAGTGCCAGCATCTGCTGTTCGCCGCCGGACAGATCCGTACCCCGGTTGCCCCGGCGCTCGCCCAGCCGGGGCAGCAGCTCCAGGACGCGCGCCGGGGTCCAGACGCTGGGGCGGGTGCTGTCGCCGCGACGCGGCGGACGGTGGGACAGCCGCAGGTGTTCGTCGACGGTGAGCCCGGCGAACACCCGGCGGCCCTGCGGCACGAGGCCGATCCCGGCACGGGCGATCCGGTGTGCGGGCTGCCCCGTCACATCGCGGCCGTCGAGGCGTACGGTGCCGGCGCTCGGCCGCATCAGTCCGGCGACGGTGTGGACGAGGGTGGTCTTGCCGGCGCCGTTGTGCCCGACGACGGCGTGGACCGTGCCGGCGGGCACCGACAGGTCGAGGGCGTGGAGGACGGTGCCGCCGTGGTAGCCCGCGGTCAGGGCGGTCAGTTCGAGCATCGGTGGTCGGTCATCCTCTCGCACGGGTGGCGGACGGGCCGGTGGTCTCGGTCCCGTCGCGCGGGACGTCCGCCGTGCCCGTGTGATACGCGTCGCGGACCTCGGGGTGTGCGAGCGCCTCCCGGGTCGGGCCGGTGACGAGCACCCTCCCCGCGGCCAACACCGTCACGGTCCGCGCGAGTTGGGCGACCACCTCGACGTGGTGCTCGACCAGGATGATCGCGACGCTCTCCGGCAGGCCGCCGAGGATGCCCAGCAGCCGGCCGATGTCGCCGTCGGTCAGCCCGGCCGCCGGCTCGTCCAGGAGCAGCAGGCGCGGATCGCCCGCCAACGCGGCTGCGAGGTCGAGCATGCGGCGCTGTCCGTGCGAGAGCGCGGAGGCCGGCCGGTGGGCGAGATCCGCGAGGCCGACGGCCTCCAGATGACACCGCGCGGACTCGGTGTGCAGCCGGTAGCGGGAAGGGCTGCGCCAGGCGCCGCGGCGCTTCGGATGGTGCGCCCAGCCGGCCAGTACGACATTGTCCAGCACCGACAACTCGGATATCACCGACGGCTGTTGGAAACTGCGGGCGATGCCCAGCCGGCTGCGCCTGGCCGTGGCCGTACGGGTGATGTCCACGCCGTCCAGGGCGATCGTGCCGTGGTCGGGCCGGTCGGTGCCCGCGATGAGATCGAGCAGGGTGGTCTTGCCGGCGCCGTTGGGGCCGATGACGGCGTGCCGGGCGCCCGCGGGGAGCCGCAGGCTGACGTCGTCGACGGCCGTGAGACTGCCGTACCTGCGGGTGAGACGGGTGAGGCCCAGCACCGGGGGTGCCGGCTGCGCGGTCGGTGCCGCGGTGGTCGGTGCGGACGTCATGGGGAGACCTTCCCGGCGGCCGAGGTGGGTGCGGACGGGGGCGCGGTCGGGGGGTGTCCGCCGGCCCGGGGCCCGTCGGGCGCCGGCCCGAGCCGGCCGGATCCGCCGCGCAGTCCCGCCAGGCCGCGGGGCAGCAGGTACACGGTGGCGACGAACAGCACGCCGAGCAGCAGCGGCCCGTGGCCGGGCCACGAACCGGCGACCCAGTCCCGGGTGATGACGATGAGCCCGGCGCCCGACAGGGCGCCGATCACGGACGTCGTGCCGCCGATGACCACCGCCAGCAGCGCGAACGCGGCGATCTCGAATCCGACGTCGGCGGGGGAGAGGTACTGCTGCACGGTGACCATCAGCGAGCCACCCACGCCGGCCAGTGCGCCGGCGCAGACGTGCGCCACCAGCAGGTAGCGCCCCACCGGGTGCCCGGAGGCGCGCATCCGCGCCTCGGCGCCCCGGATACCGGTCAGCAGCTTCCCCGCCGGGGAGCGCAGCACGAGCAGGGTGATGGCGACGGCGACCACGGAGACGACCAGCGCGTAGGTGTAGAGCTCGGTCTCCTCGACCATCCCCTCCCCGCCCCACAGCGCCTGCGTGGCCGGGAAGCCGACGAGACCGTCGGCGCCGCCGGTGACGGACTTGAGCTGGTTGATGACCGCGCCGGTCAGTTCCCCGACGGCGAGCGTGATCATCAGCACGGTGGTGCCGCGGGCCCGGATCACGGCGGGCCCCACCACCGCGGCGAACACCGCGGCCGCGAGCGCCGAGAGGACGATCTGTACGGGGCCCACGGTCCATCCGGCGTCCGCCAGATTCGCGGTGGCGTAGGCGCCCACGGCGAACGGCGCCGTCTGCCCGAGCGTGGGCAGTCCCGCGTAGCCGGTGAGGATGGTGACACTGACCGCGAGCAGCCCCAGGGCCAGGGCGGAACCGGCCAGCGAGATGCTGTACGCGTCGAGCAGTCCCGGCAGAGCGATCAGCACCACGAGCAGGACGAGCAGCGGAGCGGCCTGCCGCCACGCGGCCCCGCGGGGAGGCCGGCCGGTCCCCGCGAGCGCGCTCCCGCCCCGGGCCTCGCCGGGCGCCGGGCCGGCCCGGTCCGCACCCGCCGCCTCACGTGGCCGCCGTCGCAGCCGCGCGGCGAGCTGGTCGCGGAGCCGGGCGACCGGGTCCGGGGAGGGGTCCTGGGGGCCGTGTGCGGTCGCCGGTTCCGCGAAGCGGGAGCGGAACACCAGCACCGCCGCCATCGCGGCGAAGAGCAGGTACGGCGCCAGGTCGGGCGCCACCGAGACACCCAGCGTCTGCACCTCGCCCACGGCGACCGCCGCCGCGAGCGTCGCCCACAGCGAGCGCAGCCCGCCGAGCACGACCACCACGAGGGACAGCATCAGCACGTTCTCGGACGTCCCGGGCCCGGGACCGATGATCGGTGCCCCGAGCACACCGGCCGCCCCGGCCAGCGCACCTGCCGCCGCGAGGACGCCGGTGTGCACCGCCCTGGGGTTGTGACCGGTGGTCGCGAGCATCTGCGGATCGTCGGCGGCGGCCCGCACCGCCGCACCCATGCGGGTCCGGGTCAGCACCCAGGTGCCGAATGCGGCGAGCAGCACGGCCATCACGATGAAGCCGAGCCGGTAGGCGGGGTAGCGGTGGCCCAGCAGCATCACCGAGGAGTCGAGCGCCTCGGGTACGCGTACGGGAAGCTCGTCCGCCCCGAAGAGCTGGATGAGTAGATCACCGCCGATCAGGGCGAGCCCGAACGTCAGCAGTGCTTGAGCGAGATGCCCACGCCGGGCGAGCGGAGCCGTCGCGGCGGACAGCCCCGCTCCGGCGACGCACGCCGCGGCGGTTCCGGCGGCCAGGCCGAGGGCCAGGCCGCCCCAGGTCCCGTCACTCAGCGCGGCCCCCGTGTAGGCGCCGATCGCGTACAGCGTGCCGTGCGACAGATTCAGCACGCCCGCGGTGCCGAAGGCGAGACTCAGGCCGGCGGCGACCACGAACAGCAGGAGCCCGAAGGCCACTCCGTCCACCGCCGGTACGAGGTGGGCATCGAGGAGATCCACGTCAGCTGCCGAGCGTCGCCAGGTCCTGGACCATGACGTTGGCGAGCTGGGACCCGTCCGGCCGCACCTGGCGCAGGTACCAGGTCTGCACCGGCGAGTGAGCCTTGTCGCCGAACTCCCAGGCGCCGCGCGGGCTGTCGATCTGGCCCAGCCCCGCGATGGCCTTGTTGATGGTCTGCGGCGTCACGTCACCGCCCTTCACGGCATCGGCGATCGCCTTGTCCAGCACCGCAGCCGCGTCGTACGACGCCATCGCGTACGTGGTGGGCTGCGTGTCGTGCTCGGCCGTCCAGTCGGCGGCGAACTTGCGGTTGGCCTCGTTGTCGAGGTCGGCCGCGTAGTTCAGGACGGAGTAGATGTCCTTCGCCGCGGCACCCTGGGCCTGGAGCACACTGCCCTCGGTGACGAAGGCCGTGTACAGCGGCAGATCGGCGATGTCCGACTGGGCGTACTGCTTGGCGAAGTCGATCGCGGCCTTGCCGGCGTAGAAGCAGTACACCGCCTTGGCGTCCGTCTTGGCGATCTCGGCGAAGTACGGCATGAAGTTGGTCGTCTTCGGGAACGGCGTCCAGGTGGTCTCGCCGTCGGGGTTGGCGAGCTTTCCGTTGACGCGCTTGAACTCTTCGGTGAAGCCGCGCAGTTCGTCGTGGCCGCCCTGGTAGTCGGGACCGATCGCGTAGACCGGTCCGTCGACGTTCTCCTTGACGTACGGGGCGATGGCCTTACCCGGTTCGTCGGACAGGAAGCTCGTGGTCCACACGTACTCGATGTCCTTGACCGGTGGCCGGGCGTTCGACCCCAGGAAGGGGATCTTGGCCTGGGTGACCAGCGGAAGCACCGCGTTGACCGAGCCACCGCTGACGAGGCCCGTCAGCACGTCGACCTTGTCCTTCTTGACCAGCTTGGTGGCCGCGGGCACGGCGGTCGGCGGACCGTCGCCCTCGTCCGCCACGATGAGCTCCACCTTGCGGCCGCCCAGCTTGTTGCCGTGGGTCTCCAGATACAGCTCGAAGCCTGCTCGCAGCTCGGTGCCGACCGGCTCGTAGGTGCCGGACAGGGAAGCCACCAGGCCGACCTTCACGGTGTCGTCGTCGGCGCCGCTGTCGCCGCTGCAGCCGGTGACGGCTGCCAGACCGAGGGCGAGGGCGGCGGCGCCGGCCGGGCGGAATCTGCGGCGGCGGGAACTGGGTATGTCGAAGAACATGAGGGCTCTCATCAGGAGTGTCGGTCAGAACGGGCGGGGCTGGCCGTGGAGCGGGCTCGTCGAGCGCGACGGGCGGGGGTGCGGCTGGTCCACCTCGTACGGACGGGTGGTACGCCGTACGGGACCGGCCCGGCGATCAGTGCGGGAAGCTCGGGTCGCGGACCTGGGGAGACAGCGCGTCCCCGACCTGGTTGATCAATTCGGACATCATGTAGCTGACCTCGCCGATGTCCGCGTCCCTGGTGGTGGTGACGAGCAGCGAGGCGCCGCTGGAGACGGCCATCGAGAACATGTAGCCGCCCTCCATCGCGGTGAGGCTGTGCTCCACGGGGTCGGTGTCGGTCAACTGGGCCGCGGCGGAGAGCAGGTTGACGATGCCGGACGCGATGGCGGCCAGCCGCTCGGCGTCGTCACGCTCCACACCGGCGTATGCCAGCGCGAGTCCGTCCACGGACACGGCTATCGCCTGGGTGATTTCCGGGACGCGCCCGGCGAAATCGCTCAGGATCCAGCTCAGGTCGGCGGAAGAGGTCATTTCTTGGTCCGTTCGGTGTCGTCATCGGAGGCGGAGCGCCCACGGTGGTTCGTGCTCCTGTTGATCCCCTGCGCGTAGGCGGCCAGGACGTCGGAGACCTGCCGGGAGTCCCGGCGGCGGGGCGACGGCCTCGGAGCGGTGGCGCCGGGACGCTGTTCGTTGCCGTCCCGTTTGCCCTGGGCGGGCCACTGCTGCGCCGATCTGCGCTGCCGTACGGGCAAGCCCGAGGAGCTGACTCCGGCGATGCGGGATTCCGGCTCGTCGTGCACGGGGTGCGGTGCGGGTGCGGTGCGGCGCGCACGCGGGTCGCCGCCCGGTCCGGGGCGGGACCCGGTGTCGCCGGGCGGTGTGCCCTGCTCGTCCCGGTCCGTTCCCGGTGTGCCGCCTGCCAGGCCCGGCCTGTAGTCGCCGCCGGCCGCAGGGCCGCCCCGTGCGGCGCCGGCACCCGCGCCGACGGGGGTGCCCTCGCGGTGGGGCCGTCCGCCCGCACCGGCCGACTGCCTGCGACCGGACTGCCCTCCGGGCGGCGTGATCGGACGGGGCGTCTCGTAGCCGGCATCGTTGCCGCGGTCCTGGCCGCGCTGCGGCGGGGCATCCTCCTGCGGAGCCAGGGCCAGTACCTTCGCGGGCAGCGTGACCTCGGCGATGGTGCCGGGACCGGACGAGTCGCGCAGCTCGACAACGATGCCATGGCGTGCGGCGAGCCGAGCCACCACGTGCAGTCCCATGGACCGTACGTCGCCGATGCCCGTCTGCGGTTCGAGCAGCGCGGCGTTGTGGGCCGCACGGCGTTCCGCCGTCATGCCCACCCCTTCGTCGACGATCTGTACGACGGCCCGGTCCCACAGGCGCCATACGGCGACCCCGACCTGTTTGTCAGGGGGCGAGAACCGGGTCGCGTTGTCGAGCAGCTCCGCCAGGATGTGCGCCACGTCGTGCACGGCGCGGGCGGTGATGCCGATCCCCGATTCGATCGCGCCGAGGGACACTCGGTCGAATCGCTCGATCTGCTGGGCGGCGGCCACGATGACGGTGGAACAGCCGACATCGGCCGAGCGCACCCGGGCGTTGCCGTAACCGCCCAGCACCAGAAGGTTGTTGGTGTTGCGCTCCATGCGGATGGCGAGGTGGTCGAGAGCGAAGAGGGTCTTCATCCGCACGGGGTCGGCCTCGTCGCGCTGCACCGTGTCCAGCTCGGACACCATGACTGCGGTCAACTGCGCCCCCCTGCGGGCGACACCGACCAGCGTCTCGGCGAACTGCTCGTGGATATGGGCCTGTTGGGCAGCGAGTCGGACGGCTTCGTGGTGGACGGCGTTGAACGCCTCACCGACCTCGCCGATCTCGTCCTCGCCCGTGGTCCTGACCGGGTTACCCGTCCGCAGCGCCACCTGCTCGGGCGTCGCGCCGCTCAGTGCACCGGGCTGGGACAGCTCGTTCATCACGGCGGGCAGCCCGGTGTGGGCGACCTCGTGCGCGGCGTTGCGCAGATCGCGCAGCCGCCGGATCATGACACGTCCCAGGCGGATCGCGACGACGACGACGCCGATCAGGGTCAGCACCACCAGCGCGACCTCGGCCCCGGCCGTCCACATGAGGGTGGTGCGTGCGTCGGAGACCATGGCGAAGACCGACTCGTCGATCCGTCGCTCCACCGAGCGCAGCAGCGTCTGTCGGTCGTCGGAGGCCTTCTGCCACTCCTGCGGGGTGACCGTGATGTCCTTGCCGGAGCCCGTGCGCCCGATCTCGTCCTCGAGCCGTCGGGCCTCCAGCGCCTTCGCTCCGGAGAGGGTGCGCTCCAGCCAGGTCCGCCATTCACCGGGGCCGAGGTCGAACAGGACACCGATGGACTCGGTGTACCCCAGCCGGCCCGCGTCGAAGGTCCGCTGAGAGGCGGTCGTGAAGCCGCCCGCGGCCTGCGCCCTCATCACCGTGACCTGCTGCTGGGCCGTGTGCTCGGCGGCCTCGGACAGGGAGGCGGCGGCGCGGATCCGGTCCGCGATGCCGGCGTCGACACCGTCCGCCTGCGCGATGCCGTCGCGGTAGCTGTTGAGGTCGGCGATCACGATGCGGTAGCCGAAGGCCAGCGCGGAGATGGTGCTGCTGCCCGAGCGCACCTGGGTGCGCAGGCCGGGCATCTCTTCGATGAAGCGCTCGATACGGTCCAGAGCGCCCTGTGCGGTGCCGGGCACCGCGGAGAGGTTCTCGGTCCGGCTGAGGAATGCGGCGATGCTTCTGTCGGTCGCTTCGGCACTTAACCGGAACGCTTCCGCATCACCCTGTTCGGAGACCAGAGCGGTGGCTGCCGCCCGCTCGCGCTGCAACTGGTGGGTCAACTCGGCCGCGCCGGCCGCGGCATCGACCATCGCGGTCAGCCGGCTGGCCTGGAGCGCCTGGTTGGTCGCGGGTGCGAGGGCCAGGACCGAGAAGGTGACGGCCACGGTGAGGGGCGCGGTGACGAGCAGGACAAGACGACGATTGATTTTCACTGCGCGGCTCCGTCGCCGGAACCGGTGCTGAATATCGGTGACACGCAGGTACCTGTTAACGGGTTGTGGGGTGTCGGTGGGGGACGGCGGCACATCGTCCGCAGCGTTGTGGTCGGCAGACGGTGCAGGTGAGAGGAAGGGAGACGGGTACCGCTGGGGCAGGTGGGGCACCAGTGGCGCGGCATGATCTTATGCGTCGTCCGCGGCTCCGGGGCTCGTATCTCCGAAAATGCGCGCGTCAACCGCGCAGAAGCAGTGCAACTTCATGCACAAGTGCTCTGCCTCACAACGTTTCTGAGTAGGTGTCAATGACTTGGCGGCAGTGTCGCGGAACCCTGTCTGACCAGCGGTCCGGCACCTCGCGAAATGCCGATCCGGTACACGGAACCGCCCACGGAGCGCTCCGGCCCGCCCGTCTGCCCGAGGCCCGGATGTCGTTGCGGAAAGGTTAGATCCGTCCGGCCGGCGGCTGCGGCGCGTGGCTGTCGTACGCGTGACGCACGCCGCTTTGCGCACGCTGCCTTGCGCGCGTCGGCGTGGCGGCGGCTGCTCCGGGGGCGGGGGTTCCGGGGGCGTGGTGCCGGCCGGTGCTGTGGTCGTGGCACGGGCGGGCGACACCACGCGCTGCCACAGCGGCCGTTGTTCCCGGCAGGGCACATGCGGCAGCAGACCGTCGGGCTGGCCGGTGGGCAGGGGCAGGGGCAGGGGCGGGTGCGAGGGGCCGTCAGGAGGTGGTGGGCCAGGTGCGCAGCAGGACGTCGAGGGCGTTGAGGATCTCGCTCCAGCTCTCCTGCGAGTCGGGCACGCTGTGGCTGAACCCGCCGGCGCCCTCCAGGCCGACGTAGCCGCTGAAGACGCTGCCCAGCAGCCGCACCGCGTGCGTCTGGTGCGGTTCCGCCAGGTCGTATCCGCGCAGGATCGCCCGCGTCATCCGGGCGTGCCGGACGCCGGCGCTCGTGGCGGCAGCCGCCGGGTCGAGCCGGTACCGGGCCGCGGCGAAGCGTCCCGGGTGCGTGAGGGCGTAGTCGCGGTAGGCGTTCGCGAAAGCGGTCAGGGCGTCCTTGCCGGCGCGTCCGGCCACCGCGGTGGAGACCTGGTCGGCGAGTTCCTCCAGGGCGAGCAGGGCGATCCTGGTCCTGAGGTCGTGGGCGTTCCTCACGTGCGAGTACAGGCTCGCGGTCCTGACGCCGAACCGCCGGGCGAGTTCCGCGGGGGTCGCCTGCTCGAAGCCGACCTCGTCGGCCAGCTCTGCCCCCGCCCGGACCAGACGCTCCGTGGTCAGTCCTGCCCGTCCGGCCTGTGTCATGTTCATCCTCCGAATCGCTCCCCATCTGTACCATTGACGATTATGCATTTGCCTAATCGAATTAGGCAAATTAGCGTGCCTGTTATGAAGCCCCTGACCGAGCAAGAGATCCGTACCGCGTTCGTCAACTGCACCAAGGGCGAGGCCAAGCGCCTGTCCGTCCCCCGCGACCTGGCCGAGCGGGGCTGGGACGACCTGGACTTCCTGGGCTGGCGAGATCCCCAGGCCCCCGACCGGGCCTACCTCGTGATCGAGCTGGACGGCCGCCCGGTGGGCGTCCGACTGCGTTCCTGCGACGCCGGCTCCTGGCAGACGCGGCGCAGCATGTGCTCGGTGTGCGTGACCGTCCACACCGGGGGCGTCTCCCTGATGGTCGCGCCGAAGTCCGGGAAGGCCGGGCAGCAGGGCAACTCGGTCGGCGTCTACATGTGCAGTGATCTGGCCTGCTCCCTCTACGTGCGCGGGATGAAGGACGCGGGCGTCGGCGCGCGCCTCCAGGAGTCCCTCACCCTGGAGGAGAAGGTCCGGCGGACCGTGGCGAACCTCGCCGCGTTCATCGCCAAGGTGACCGCCTGACGAACCGTGGCCGGCCGGAAACGGTGTCCGCGCCCGGCCCCGGCGTCGGTGTGGTGCGCGCGTGTCCTGGCACGGGAAGTGTGACGCGCAGGCCCCTCTCCGGTACGCGGGCGGGCGCGCTGCGGGCGTCGGCGGTGCGGCCTCCGCTCGCTCGGAGAGGGCGAGATACGGCCCTCCGCGAGGGCGAGCGCGGCGATGACGACGACACCGTCAAGCGAACACACTGTTGAGAGCCCTGTCTTCGTGCCGCACCATCGAAAGACCGATCAGCGGGGAACCCCGGCTCGACCCGCACGATCCAACACCGGTCCAGACGCGGCTTCTTGCGGCTCACGTGCCGAGGTGCGCCCCGTCGCCGGAGCCGAGGAGGGGTTCGGCGAGCCGGCGTTCGAGGGCGGTGGGTACGGGCCACAGCCGGGTGCGCCTCCGACGGTCTTCCTCGCCCTGGCGGTCCGCGTGACGAATTCCCGGCATGGCGGCGGCCAGGGCGAGCAGGGACACGGCCAGCCCGGCTCCGAGGAGCACCCCGTCGAGGACCGCCCCGCCGGCCAGGGCGAACGGCAGCGCGAAGCCGAGGCAGAGCGTGGTGAGTCCCCCGAGGACGGCCACCATCCACCACAGCGGTGTCAACGGGTGCTCGTCGCGCAGGTGACCGATCAGCTGCCGGTCGGCAGGGCGCTCTCGATGACGGGTCTCCGCCGCCGCGAACAGCTCGGCCCGCCCACGGAGCGCCCACACAGCACGCACCCCGACCCCTGCCACGGGCATGACGAACAGGGCCAGCAGCACAAGGCCGGCCTGCACCGCGCGGGGTACGGGAATCCACGCGACAGCGTCGGCCACCACCGATGTGACGGCGGCCCCCGCCGAGAGCACACACCCCGCGTTCATGGTCACCACCCAGCGACGGGCACGTCGTACCCGGCCACTGAGGGGAAACTCGACCGCCTTCAACGTCTTCTCCGTTCGATGACCAGGGCTGCCCCTGTGCGGCCGGCGTTCGCGTCCCCACTCGGGCGCGCTCGCACCGCGGCCACGCGCCGTCCTCGGGGCGGTAGCCCGACCACTCGACCACATCGGGATCCACGCACAGGTCGTCGGGGGTGCCCTGGAGACAGCTTGTGACGTTCCGCCGGAACGCGTTGTGGTCAACCGTGCCGGTCTCCGCCCGCACCGTGGCCGACGCTGTTCCGGCCCTGGTGAGCGCGGCGAACCGCGCCGTAGAGGGGGTTGCCTGTCAGCCGGCGGGGCGGGTCATGGGCCGGGCGCGCGTGGTCGCGGGTAACGCGGCGGCCCGGACCGGGCCCGGTCGCGGACGGCTGAGGATCGTCGTAGACAGGGAGCATGAGCGAAGAGAAGACGTCGTGGCACCCGGGCGAGATCGTGCCGGACAGCGGGATCTACGCCTGCGACTGTGGGGGAGGGCATCACTGGAGTACGGACGTGAAGGGGCACCGCTTCCCGCCCTTCCCTTCAGGCTGCACCGGGGAAGCCTGGTCCCTGCGGACCCAGGCCCACCCGGACGCCTGACCCCCGGTCCCGCACCCGCCGGTCGAGCCGGTGCTCGCCCGGGCCGGCCCCCGCGAGGCCGGCCGGGGGTAGCACCGCCGAGCCGAGATCGACGGCCACCGGGCGCGTTCAGGCGCGGCCGCAGTCCGACGCGGGGCACACGTCCGACGCCCCCCGTGAGGCGGCCTGGCCACCCGCTGTGACATGACCGCCACCGTCCACCTCGCCGCCCTCCGCACCCGCGGGCATCACGGGCAGCGGGGGTGAACGAAGAATAGACACCTGCTCAAGCGGACCGGGTGGCCGAGGACCATGCGCCGAACCACTGCTCGGCGCCGTACTCCTCGAACCGCTCCACCTCGGTGAACCCCAGCCTGGCCGCGAGGCGCAGCGAGCGGTCGTTGGCGGTCTGGGTGCAGAGCACCACCGGCTCGCCGGGGAGCACGTCGGCGAACCAGTCGAGTGCCGCCACGCACGCCTCGGCGGCGTACCCGCAGCCCCACGCCTCCGGCAGGAACGTGTAACCGAGCTCGGCCTCCTGCCCGGCGGCATTCGTACGGACGTGCCCCGGACGCTCCGCGTCGCGCCGATCGAGCGTGACCATGCCGATCATCGCTCCGTCGAGATCGATCACGAACACGCCGGCGCGCCGTCCGGGCACCTCGGGCACCGCGCGGTCGAGCTCATCACGCGGTCGAGGGCCACCGAGGTAGGTGTGCACCTCCGGTGAGGCGAACAGCTCGATGAACGCCGCACGGTCCCGCGCCTCGGACTCGCGGAGCACGAGCCGTTCGGTCCTTATCGGGGCAGGCGGCCAGGCGACGGGTCCGAGTCCGGTCATGGCGGGCAACCTATCGCACCCCTGTGAGCGTGATCCCGGAAGAGAGGGCCTGGCCGCCGGGCTCAGGCCGCCGCATCTGCGTGATCCAGGGCGAAGGCGCGGCGTGTTGGCGCCGCGCTTGGATGCCGTCGCCGGCACGGTCCCGACGAATCCGGCGAACACCGACGGGTCCTGAGCCGACATCGTCGCGCATGCGGACCGGCCCACTCGGCCACACCGTTCTCCGACGAGGGCGGGACCCGGTCGCGACCAGCCGGCGGGTGCGGGTCGGCTCGCTCGTGGCTGGTGATCTCGGCGATGACGGTGCCGGTGGCCGACGTCCACCGGTACGGCCGACGCATGGCGGAAGCCCATGAAAAAGGTGAGGGGCGGGGGCAACCCTGCCCCCGCCTCGTGGGTCACACAGGCGCCACCCGTTTCATCTGTTCCCTCGGTCCGGAAAGGGCCCACTCTCTGTGACAACTCGTACCCGGCTGACCGCGCTGGCCGCGACGGCCGCCCTCGCCGCCACGGGCGGCCTGATCACCGCCGCACCGGCCTCCGCGGCCGTCACCTGCACCTCTCCCGTCTGGAAGGCGCAGTACTTCGGCAACTCCACCTTCACCGGCACGCCGAAACTGACCGCCTGTGACTCCGCCATCAGCGAGAGCTACGGGTACGGCGACCCGGCCGGCGTCACGCTGCCGAAGGACAACTTCTCCGTCCGCTGGTCCCTGACCCGGGACTTCGGCTCCGGGGGCCCCTTCCGGCTCTCCGCCGCCACGCAGGACGGCATGCGCGTCTACGTCGACGGCGTGCGGAAGATCGACCTGTGGAAGAACGTCTCCACCACCGCCCGCAAGACCGTCGACCTGACCGTCCCGGCAGGCAGGCACACGATCCGCGTGGACTACGTCGCCTGGACCGGCCTCGCCCTCGCCGGATTCACGTACGCCCCGCGCACCGAGGCCGCCGTCGACACGGTCAAGCCGCTCGCCCCGACCGGCCTCACCGCCGCGTACAACCGGGACACCGCGAGGACCACCCTGCGCTGGGCCGCGAACAAGGAGATGGACCTCGCCGGTTACCGCGTGTACCGCCGACTGGGTACCACCGCGTGGGCGAAGGCCGGCGGCTCGTCGCTGCTCACCTCCCCGTCCTTCGTGGACGCGACGCCCGCCACGGGCCAGACCTTCCTCTACGAGGTCCGCGCCGTCGACAAGGCGGGCCGGGAGTCCGTCGGCAGCCTCGACACCACCGCTGTGACCGTGGACCGCACGGGCCCGGCGGCACCGACCGGTCTCACGGTCGTCGGCGACGCGTGGTGGGCCACCCTTGCCTGGCGGGGAACCGCCGACTCCGCGGCGTACGAGGTGTACGCCGCCCCCACCACCACCGGACCGTTCGAGCTGCTGGGCACGACGACCACGACCTCGTACCGCACCGACGCACCCGTGAACACCGCCCGGTACTACCGGGTCCGCGCCCTGGACGCGCTCGGCAATCCCTCGGCGTACGCCGTCGTCACCGGCGACGGCGTCGACCGGACGCCCCCGAAGTCCCCGGCCTCGCTCGGCTCCGTGGTCCGCGCCGGCTACACCGACGTGTACTGGACGCAGCCCGACGGCTTCTACGAGGACTTCGACAACGGCGGGACCTACCGCGTCTACCGCTCCCCCGGCACGGCCCTCGACCCGGCCGCGCTCACCCGCGTGACCTGCGCCGAGGGGAGCGACGAGACGAGCACCGGCGGCATCTGCCACGACCTGGGCATGCCCGCGGGCACGTACGTGACGTACGCGGTCGCCGCGGTGGACCCGGCGGGCAACGAGTCGGCGCTGTCCGCCCCGCTCGTCGTCCGCACCGGCGACCGTGTCGCGCCCGGCCCGGTCACCGGCGTGACGGCCACCCCGCGCGCCGACGGCGTGCTGGTGAGCTGGGCGGCCTCGGCCGAGGACGACGTCGAGCGCTACGCGGCCTGGACCGGCACCCGGCAGGCCGACGGCACGGTCAAGTGGCTCAGCTCCACCTCCTGCCGGGAGGGCACGAGCGACCCGCTCGCGACCCTCTGCGGCGACCTGCCGGACGGCGAGACGTACGTGTACGCGGTCGTCGCCGTGGACCGCTGGGGCAACGCGCTGCACCCGAGCGACCCGAAGGTCACTGCCGTCGAGGCCACCGAGCTGGACGTCCGGCCGTCCGTCACGGTCACCCGCGACTGGGACCTCGGCAGCACGGGCCACGGCACCGTGATCGGCGGACCCGACGAGGACGGTCCGTCCATCAGCTGGCGGTGCGACAGGACGGACGAGTGCGACACCGTCGAGGGCTACCGGGTCAGCCGGTGGAACGCGGCAACGGAGGCGTACGAGCCGCTGCACGCCGGCCTGCTGCCGTCGGAGACCCGCGCCTACACGGACACCACGGCCGCGCGGGGGACCACGCACTTCTACACGCTGGAGGCGGTGCGCGCCGACGGCAGCGTCGCGGGCACGTACGTGTGGAGCTGCGTGTTCCAGGACCGTGTGTAACCAGCGGCCGGTACGGGTCGCCGCGAACGTGTGTGCCGGCGTGGGCCGTCGCCACGTTCGCGGGTTCCCGCCGATCCTGGATCCGTGAGACAGCGGGACGGCCGCCCCCTCGCGAACCAGCGTCCCGCCTGGTCGGTGAGCGGGCGGTGACCGCGATCACCGTCCGGGGATCTTGAACAGGGGCACCGGAGGAGGGCCGCCCGGACGGGCGGACGGGTGTCAGGCCGGGTAGTCGCCGGCGAGCATCGCGGAGGCGAGTTCGACGCGCGAACGGAATCCGGTGCGTTTGAACAGTCTGCCCAGCCGGCCCTCCACGCTCTTCTCGCTGCCACCGACCACCACGGCCAGCTCGCGGTTGGTCAGCCCTTCGGTGACCAACGTGGCGAGCAGCCGCTCGTTCTCCGCGATGACGAGGCTCTGGCGTGGCAGGGCGACCTTGCGCTCGCGCATCAGATGTCGCACCTGGGCTCTGCGCAGCAGCGCGTCGAGGTCGCCGTACAGTGCGTACGCCTCGTGCAGCAGCGATGCCTCGACCAGGCCGTGACGGACCACCAGATTGATCGTCTCGGCGTGCTCGTGGGGCTGTGCGCGCCGGCGCACGAGCCGTACGGCCTCGGCAGCGGCCGTACGGTCACGGTGCACCACGGCGGTGGCGAGCAGATGGCACAGCCGGGCCCGGCCGGTGCCGAGCAGTCCGGCGACTCTGCTCGTCTCGTCCACGCACCGACGGGCCGCGGCCGAATCGCCTGCGGCCAGTTCCGACAGGGCCCGCGTCAGCCACAGTTCATCCGTGCCGATGACCAGGCCGCGTCTGACGGCCAGGGCGAGCCCGTCCCTGACGACCTGGGCAGCTCGCTCGGTCGCACCCAGGGCCCGGTCCAGGTACGCCTCAGGCACGGCCAGCAGGTGAAGCATCACCGGCTGTACGGTCCGCGCCCTCTCGATCACCTCGCGGGACCGGGCCAGCGCGCCGCGCGCACCGAGGATGATGCTCGTCTCCCGGCACATCATGGTGTGGGTGGGTAAGTCACCGACCGAGAGACCGGTGGCCAGACCCAGCCGTGCGAGGTCGAGCGCCGGGTCCCAGCGCCCGGCCTGGCTGTCCGCCACCACCCGGTCGGGCACGGGCCGGTAACCGGAGGGCAGCTGGTGTGCCGTCAGCAGCCGCTCCGCCCGGTCCTGTTCTCCGAGGGCCATCAGCACCCGGGCCAGCTGCGATATCCGCTCGAAGCGGTGCCGTGACCCCACCGTCCACAGGGGCCACCGGGGCGGAGTGGTGACGGCCCGGTCGAAGGGCCCGGGCCTGCCGAGGAACGCCCCGACGCACTCGCTGAAGAGGAGCCCCAGCGCACTCACGACATCGTTGTCCTGGCGCCAGACGTCCCGTTGGGCGGCCAGGTATTCGTCCGCCTCCCGCCAGCGGTCCAGGTGGCACAGGGCGATGGAGCGGGTGAGGATCCGGTGCCCCTCCCCGCCCGGCAACGAGCGCCAGCCGTTGTTGCAGATCTCGGCGAGGGCAGCCGTGTCGCCGGTCCCCCCGAGAGAGACGACGTAGATCATCTCCATTTCGAGCAGGGCCTCCGGGCTGACCAGGTCCGCGTGGCGGGACAGCACCGTCCACGCGCTGTCCAGGGCTTCGGCGTACCGCAGATGGATGCAACAGGTGGCGGCGTGCGCGAGCAGTGCCTGGGCGTGCCGGCCCGGCTCGACGATCAGATCGATGGCGGCGCGCAGCCAGCGCTCGGCGAAGTACCCGTCGTCCAGCATGGCGTCGGTTCCCCTGGCGAGGAGTTCCTCCGATGCCCGCCGGGAGTCCACGAACCGCCTCGCCACGACCAGTTGCTCGGCGAGGAACCTGCCGTCCTCCGCGACCGCCTCGCCCGACCAGATCGCGTCGACCGCCAGCTGGGCGAGCCTGCGCCGCTCGTACGGCCCGAGGCAGGTGGCCAGCGCGGAGGCGAGCAACGGCAGCCGGAAACCCCACCGGCCCGGTCCGGGCCCCTGCCTCAGCAATCCCTCGTCCCGCAGTGCGGCCAGTGCCGCGTGGACCTCGGCCTCGTTCGTGCCCACGGCCTCGGCGATCAGTCCGATCGCCGCGGAACCGAGGGGATGCAGTACGGCGATCGCTTTGGCCACCGGCCAGACGGGGCCGGCCAGCCGCCGCAGATTCTCGACCGGCGGCAGGCCGGTCGGCAGCGAGGCCGGCCGGTCCGGCGACGTGAGGTGGGCGTGTCGGTCGAAGATGTTCAGCGAACCGCTCCGTGTGTGCCCCGCGACAGCGGCCAGTACGGCGCCGGGCATGCCGCGGCACTCCCGTCGCAGGTACGAGAGCAGCGGTGCCGAAGGCTTGGCCTGCAACCGCTGGGTGACCAGGGCGCGGACCTCGGACTCGCGCAGCGGACGGAGCGCCACCACCTCGGCGAGACCGGCGGCACGCAGCTGGTCCAGCGCGGCCCGGTCACCCGGCGGGTCGGCCGGTGAGGGGCGGAGCGCGCAGACGAACGTGACCGGGCCGCCCGCCAGCGTACGGACCATCGGCAGCAGCACGGCACGAGAACCCGGGTCGGCCCATTGCACATCGTCGACGAGGACGATGAGCTTGTCGCACGCCGCGACGGCCGATCGCAGCTCGGCGGCCAGCCGCCGGCCGGAGTCCGGGCGCGACGACGGAGCGGCGGCCGTCGCCCTGCGCCGGGTGGCGCGGATGTCCGGGTAGAGCGCGCTGAGCTCGGCGGACAGCCGGGAAGCCAAGGAGTAGGGGCGGTCGCGTTCGTTGCGCGCCACCCGCAGGGTCAGAGTGGCGACGCCACGCGTGGTGAACGCGTCCCTGAGGGAAGCCAGCGCCGCACTGCGCCCGATCCCGGGCGGGCCCGTGACCACGATCAGTGACGCGGCTTCCGGGGAGGTGGCGATGTCGAGGACGTGCGCGAAGGCGGCGTCACGACCGAACAGCGTCGGCACCGGCAGCTCGGAATCGGCCGCTCCGTGCCAGTGTTTGATCACCGCACCAGTATGCCCAGCGCACCCATCCGGTTGAAAGTTTGAACGTTACAATCGCATGGCCCTCAGGGGAAATTGACGTCGGGACCCGTCGCCCCCGTGCGCGGCCCGGACGTGCGGAGCACACCAGGGCGGCAGCCTCGTGGGTCGCCGCACGAGGCTCACAGGAGGAGGCCGGCCGTGGTCCGAACGCGTGCCGCGATCAAGGGAAGAGACCAGGAACTGGCGGTGCTGCGCGCGGCGCTGGCAGCCGACGGAGGACGGTTGATCGTACTCAAAGGGCCGGCCGGCATCGGAAGAACCGCCCTGCTGGACGAGGCGGACCGGTTACTGCGGGCGGCGGGTGTGCGCGTTCTGCCGGTGCGGCTGGGTGCCGGGTCCGGCCCGGACAGCCGCGGCGACGACGCGTTCGCCCTGGCCCCCCTGGTGCGCGCGGTGCGCGAACGGTTCGAGCAGTTCGAGGACGCCTCGCCGGCCGAACCGCTCGGCACACTGGCCCGGCTGAGCGACGCGGCGGGGCAGGACACCGGCGGATGGGTGCCGTCCATGGTCGCCGCGCTGGACAGCCTGTTCGTCCGGATCCGCCGTCCGGGACGCACCGCGGTGCTGGCCGACGACGCGCACGCGGTCCCGGAGCCCGCTCCCGTGCTCACCGCGGCACGCCGGTCCGGGTGCCTGGTGCTGGCCACCTGTGAGGAGAGCGCGGAGCACACCCCAGGGCTCGCCGAACTGCTCGCCGCCGCCGATCAGGTGATCACTCTCGGACCGCTGTCCGACGACGTCGCGGAATCCCTGGCGTGCCGTGCGCCGGGGGCGCGACTCGACGAGACGGTGCCGGACATCCTGCGCACGGCTCTGGGACCGCTGTTCGGCAACCCCGGTACCGTGCTGGGAACCCTCGACGACATGCGCAGGCGTGGCCGGCTGACCGTCTTCCGCGGCCGGCTGTGCCTGCGGAAACCGTCGGAGCCGATCGAGCTGCCCGAGGACCATCACCTCCTGCGCCGGGTCGCCTCCCTCGGTGAGCCGGCGGCGCGGCTGCTGTCCACGGTCGCCGTGTGGAACGGCATCGGCGTCGACGATCTGCCGCTGCTCGCCGAGGTGACCGGAACCGAAGTCACCGACTGCGGCCGCCTGCTCGACCAGTTGATCGACGCGGAGGTGCTGGTCGCCGACCCGGCAGGCCGGGTGACCTGCCGGTGTCCCGCTCTGGCGGCGTCCGCCACCCGCCGGCCGGGCGCCCACCGCGGTGTCGCGCTGCACGCGTCGATCGCCGAACGACTGCTGGCCCGGCACCGGCAGGGCGGCGCGGTGGACCCCCTGGCGCTCGCCGACCACCTCGCGCACGGGGGAACGGCCCTCGCACCGGAACCGCACACGGTCACCTGGCTGCTCGACCTGGCCGCGGACGCCGAGCCGGAACAGCCGGAGCGCGCGGCCCTGTGGTGCGCGGCCGCGCTGCGCCATCTGCCCCCCGGCGGACCGGAGCACGCCCGCACGCTGACGCGACTGCTGAACCTGGTCGTCCGTACGGGCCGGTACGGGCTGCTGGGCGGCGCGCTCACCCAGTACGCGGAACACGGCTGCGCTCCGGGCTCCGTGGCCCAGATGCGTCTCGCGGCGGTCCTGGTCGCCCTGCACTCCGGTGAACCACCAGCAGAGGAGGCCGTGCGCTCACTGCTGGACGAGGGCATCACGGACCGTGAGCCGATCGGATTCGCGCAGTGGTGGTTCGGCCGTCCGGCGGCGCCCGGCGGAGCGGCGGTGACGGCCCGGCCGGCATCCCTGGCCGGGACCCAGGAACCTTTCTCCGCCGATCAGATGGACCTCCTGAGCACCGCACTGACCGGCGATCCGGGCGCCTGCGAGCGGGTCTGGCGCCGCACCGGCCGCACGGTGCCCTCCCCGACACTGGGACACCTGCACTGGGGAGCCGCGGTGGTCGACGTGGCCACGGTGACGCGGCTCGTGCTCGGTGCCCGCTACCGGGTTCCCGTGACCGGCGTACTCGGCGCATACCGCCGGGTGGTGCACGGCTACATCGGCGCCGAGTGGTCGCAGTCCATGTCGGCGGCCCGGGAGCTGGAACTGTGCCACTCCCAGGACACGTTGGCGCACCACGCCGCCCGCCTGATCGCCGCCGACATCTGTGCGGTGCGCGGTGAACCCCGGCAGGCTGCCCTGTGGCTGGCCGACGTGGCACCGGTCCCGAGGCTCGCCGTGATGCGCGCCTGGGCGAGGATCGGCGCGCTCAGCCGCACGGGTGACGACCAGCGGGTGGCGCCGCTGGCCGTGCAGGTCAGCCGGCGTCTGCGCGAGGCCGGACTGCACGCGGGTCTGCACCTCCTGCTGATGCGGGCCGTGCAGATCGCCTCGTTCGCCGACGACCACGACGGTGCGACAGCGCTGCTGGACGAGTTCGCACTCCTGCACCGTGAGACGGGGACGGACACGACGGAGGGCCTCGTGCTGGCGCGGGGCCTGGTGCACCGCGACGTCCGCCTCGCCCGGGCGGCCACCGATCTGACCCGGAACCGGGGAGACCTGCCGTCGCTGATGGACTCCTGCCTCGTCATCGCCCGATTCGCCGAGGATCCGCGACCCTGGCTGCGTGAGGCCCACGGCCTGGCCACCCGGTGCGGTGCGTCGTCGGTGATGGGACGCGTCCGCGCGGTCACCCGCGAACGCGGGGTGCCCGCACCTCGGGCCCGCGGTCAGCGTGAGGCCCTGGCCGCCACCGAGCGACGCATCATCGAGCTGATAGGTGAGGGCCTGACCAACCGGCAGATCGCGCTGCGCCTCCGGGCCAGCGAGAAGACCGTGGAGAACTACCTGACCCGCTTGTTCGCCCGCACCGGCTGCCGTTCCCGCGTCGAGCTGGCCGCGGCCAGTCTGGGAGGCCGACTGAGGCAGGCGCCGGGCTGAGCGCGGCTCCGGTTCCGGGCCGAAGATGCCATTCCCCGGTCCCACTCGGGCCGAGGCCGGCCACCGGTGACGACAGCCCCGGTACGGCCTCCCTAACGTCGTGTGCATGACCGACATCGACGTTCCTCAGGTCGCTGATCCCGAGGTGGCAGCAATCGTGCGGGCCGAGGTCGAGGGCCGGTGGCCGGATGACGCTTCCGGCCTCGACGAACTCGTACGGTACGGACTGATGCCCTTCGGCAAGATGATGGGTCCCTGGCTGGTGATCCGGTCCAGTCTCGCGGTGGGAGGTGACATAGCCACGGTCCTTCCCGCAGCGGTGGCCCTCGAATGTGTGCAGGTCGGCGCGATGATGCATGACGACATCATCGACAGCGACCCGGAGCGGCGCAGCAAGCCGGCCGCGCACACGGTGTTCGGGGAGTCGGCCGCGATCGTCGGCGGCGACGGGCTGTTCTTCCACGGCTTCGCCGCCCTGGCCGAATGCCAGGATGCCGGGGCCCCCGCGGCGCGGGTCACACAGGCGCTGACGGTGCTGTCCAGGGCCGGAGTCCGCATCGGGAACGCGGCTCTCAGCGAGATCCGGATGAGTCGCGGCATCTGCTCCGTCGACGCCTACCTCAGCATGATCGCGGACAAGAGCGGTGCTCTGCTGTGGATGGCCTGCGGCGTCGGCGCCACCCTGGGAGGGGCCGACGGCGCGTGTCTGGGGGCCCTCAGCGAGTACAGCGACCAGCTGGGTATCGCGTACCAGATCCGCGACGACCTGATGGCCTACGACGGAACACGGGCAGGCAAGCCCAACGTATCCGACGTCCGCAACGGCCGGCCCACCCTGCCGGTGCTGCTCGCCCACGAACGTGCCTCCGCACAACAGCAGCGGCGCATCGAGCGCCTGCTCGCCGACACCTCCGTAGCCGTCGAGACACGCTACGAGGCCATGGCCGAGCTGGTCCACGCGTACGAAGGCACCGAGGCGGCGCGCGAGGTCTCGCACCGACACGTGCGGCTGGCCACGACGGCGCTGAAGGGCCTGCCGCCCGGCATCCACCGGGACGCGCTGGCGGATCTCACCGTGCCCGGTCGCCTGGTGTAGCGCGGCCCCACCCCGAGGAGCTGGCCTGATGACCTCCCCGACCTATGCGACGTACTTGCGTCTGGACGAACTGCTCTCGTTGCAGCAGCCGCTCACCCCCGCGGAGCAGCGGGACCTGAGCGACAGTGAGCGGCTCTTCATCGTGGTGCACCAGGCGTCCGAGACGCTGCTCAGCCAGGTGCTCGTCGACCTGAGACACATCGACGCCGACCCGTACCCGTGCGGGCAGCAGTGCTTCCCCGAGCGCGTGGAGCGGGCGGCGCGGCTGGTGGACGCCCTGGCAGGACAGCTGACGCTTCTGCACCGCACACTGCGCCGGGAGGACTTCCTCCGGTTCCGGGACCGGTTCGGCACGGCGAGCGGGCTGGAATCGGAGCAGTTCAAGGAACTGTTCTCGCGGGTCAGACTCCTGACGAAGCACGGCGGCGACGACCGTCCGCCCCAGGAGGCGGAGCGGCTCCGCGAGCTGGACGAGGCCGTGCGGCGGTGGCGGAGCACACACCTGGAACTGGTCGCCCACATGCTCGGCGACGAGCCGGGCACGGGGGAGACCTCCGGCGCCCGTTTCCTGGCCGCCCGGCTCGACGAGGTGCCGGCGGGTGAGGAGCCGGCCGCACCGTCGTCGCGGCCGGACCACGAGGACGCGCCCGCCGCCCGGCCGCTGCCCGCGTCGTCCGCACGGTCCCCGCTGGGACACGTGGTCGTGGTGGGCGGCAGCGTGGCGGGACTGCTGACCGCGCACGTCCTCGCGGATCACGCCGAACGGGTGACCGTACTCGAACGTGACCACTACGAGCAGAACCCCGCGCCCCGTGCGGGCGTGCCGCAGTCGCGTCATACCCACGTCCTGCTGACCAGCGGGATGAGGGCGTTGGACGAGCTGTTGCCCGGGCTGCTGCCCGAGCTGACGGAGGCGGGCGCTCCGCGGCTGGCGGTGCCGGGGGACCTCGGGGTGTGGCAGGCGGGGCAGTGGATATCACGCCGCAATCCCTCGGCTCCGATCATGACCCCGTCGCGTCCCTTCCTGGAGCACCGCATCCGCCGGCACGTCGTGGCCGACCCCCGCGTCGAGGTCCGCACGGGGGTCGAGACGACGGGTCTGCTCGGCCGGCCGGGTCACATCACCGGCGTCATGGTCCGGGACCGCGGTGCCGGTCACGGCAGCCGTCAGGAGCTCGCGGCCGACCTCGTGGTGGACGCCACCGGGAGGGGCAGCCGTACGCCCCGGTGGCTGACCGAACTGGGTGGCCGGCCCCCCGCCGAAGAGGCGGTGGAGACGGGACGGGCGTACGCCACGTGCGTCTTCGACGCCGACGACCCGGCCGAGGACCTCAGGGGGTTCTACATCGTGCCGGACGCGGAACAGCCCTTCGGTGCCATCGTCCTGCCCGTCGAGGGCGACCGCTGGTCGGTCACCCTGTCAGGGCCGCGGGATCAGGCGCCGCCCACCGACCCGGAGGGCTTCGTCGACTTCGCGGACCGGCTGCCGCACCCCGCTCCGTACAAATGGCTGAGCACGGCACGCCCGGTCGGCCGGCCCGTGGGATACCGGCACACCGCCAACCGGCGCCGCCGCTACGACCGCCGGGAGCGGGGCACCACCGGACTGCTCGTCGTCGGGGACGCGCTGTGCGCGCTCAACCCCGTCTACGGGCAGGGCCTGTCCGTAGCGGCCCTGAACGCGGTCGCCCTGAGGGACGTACTGGCCGGCGGAGGCGTCCCCTCGGCGCAGGCCCTGCAGCGGGCGGTGCTGCGCTCCTCCCAGGCGGCGTGGGCCGTCGCGACGGGCGCGGACAGTCCGATGCCGGGAGCCATCGGCAACGCGGTGCGGACCGGCCCCGTAGCCCGGCTGCTGAATCGCTACCTCAGCCGTGTGCGCGCTCACGTACCGAGCGATCCGGTCGTGTGTACGGCCAACCGTGACGTCCTCTTCCTGCTGAGACCGCCCCGCAGCCTGCTCACCTCTCCCCAGGTCCTGCGGCGGGCGCTGCTGAGCACCGCCGTGCCGACTCCTCGTGACCTGCCCACGCCGTGACCATCACGAGCCGACAGTGAAGGTGCACCATGCGACACGCCAGTGCGTTCCCGGACCGTCCGTGTGCGGACGCGCCCCGGGCGGCTTCCCGATTCCCCGTCCGCCGCGCGGGTGGCCGGTGGGGCTCATGACGACGACACCGATCCGGGGTCTCACCCCGGTGCTCGACACCGGCCGGACGCTGCTCGGCCCTGCCCTGCGCGAGGCCGTCAGCTCCCACCTGGGGCCTGAGATGAGCCGGATCGCCCACTACCACTTCGGATGGGCGGACGCCGAGGGCCGGCCGACCGGCACCTGGAGCGGGAAGATGCTCCGGCCCACCCTGGCGCTGCTGTCGGCGCGGGCGGCGGGCGCGACGGACGGGGACGGCCTTCCCGCCGCGCTGGCCGTGGAGCTGGTGCACAACTTCTCGCTGCTGCACGACGACATCATGGACGGTGACGAGACGCGGCGGGGCCGGGCGACCGCGTGGACGGTCTTCGGCGTTCCGAACGCCATCCTGGCCGGCGACGCGATGGTCACCGCGGCCACGTCCGTGCTGCTGGCCGCGCGGGGTGCGGGAGCCCTTTCCGCCACCATGTCGCTGATGACCGCCACCCAGCGGATGATCGACGGCCAGACCTCCGACGTCGAGTTCGAGCGACGCGAGGACGTGACCCTGAGCGAGTGCCTGCGCATGGCCGGCGACAAGACGGGCGCACTGCTCGGGTGCGCCTGTGCGCTCGGGGCGGAACTGGTGGGCGCGGAAGAGCCTCTGGTCGAGGGGCTCGACGCGTTCGGCGAACACATCGGGCTCGCCTTCCAGCTTGCCGACGACCTGCTGGGCATCTGGGGCGATCCGGACAGATCCGGGAAACAGGTGGGAGCCGATCTGCGGGTCCGCAAGAAGTCCCTGCCCGTGGTCGCCGCGCTGAACTCACCCGGTGCGGATGAGCTCCGCGCCCTGTACCTGGGCCCGGAGCCCATGACCGAGCGCACCGTCCAGCGCGTCACCGAGCTCGTGGAACGTGCGGGAGGACGGGACTGGGCGCAGGACGAGGCGGCCCGTCAGATCGCGTCGGCCGAGGAACGCCTCGCGGCCACCGGGATCCCGGACGACGTGCTCGGCGAGCTGCTGGAGGTCGCCGGTTTCATCGTGGGCAGGCAGCTGTGATGCGGCACCTGGCCCCCCGGGGTGCGCGACCGCTCATCCCCGCCGCGGGCCGGCCGCGTGCCTTCGCCCCCGAGCAGCACCGCGACAGGGCCCGGACGAGGAGGTGACGTGAGGGAAAGCCGGCGACCGGCATTCCCGTGGCGGACGCGGGAGCGCCGTGGCCGCCCAACGCTTTCCGTGGCCCACCTCCTGACGAACAGAAAGGCGATTCCATGACCGAGTCCACAGCGATCCCCATCGGGGGACGAGCCGCCGGATGCCCGTACGCTCCCGTTCCGGAACTGTACGAGGCGCAGAAGGACGAGGAGCTGCGCCGGGTCACGGTACCCAGCCCGTTACTGGGCGATTTCGACGCGGTGGTCGTCACCCGGTACGAGGACGTCAAGAGCGTGCTCGCGGACGACCAGCTGCGCATGGGCGGGTCCATGCCGTACCAGGCGGGCAACCTGCTGAGCTACGACGGCCCCGAGCACTCCCGCCTGCGCCGCATGCTGACCGGCTCGTTCACGACCAGGCGGGCGCGGGAGCTCCGGCCGCAGATCGAGGGCGTCGTCGAGTCCGCCCTGGACACGGTGGCGCAGGCCGGTCCGGGCGCGGACCTGGTGAAGCACTTCTGCACCCCCATTCCGACGCTGGTCATCTGCGAACTGCTGGGTGTGCCCTATGCCGACCGTGAGGATTTCCAGCGACGCACTGCGGTCGCGCTGGACTTCAACACGAGCCGCGAGGTGCAGATGCGGCAGGCGGCCGAGATGGAGGCCTACATGGCCGGTCTCGTGGCACGCCACCGGGAGGAGCCGGGCGAGAACGTACTGGGCCGTGTGGTGCGGGACTTCGGCGACCAGCTGACCGACAGCGAGCTGGCGGGCATCGGCAACATGCTGCTCATCGCCGGGCACGAGACGATCGCCAGCACCCTGTCGGCCGCCGTCGCGCTGCTGCTCCAGCACCCCGATCAGCTCGCGGTGGTACGCGACGACCCCTCGGCGACCGACGGGGCCGTCGAGGAGCTGCTGCGGTACTGCGCGCCGGCAGCCGTCCTTCCGCGTCAGGCGGCCGGAGACATCCGGGTGCGCGGCCAGGAGATCAAGGAGGGGGAGCGGGTCGTGGCGTCCGTACTCGCCGCCAACCGGGACCTGGGGGCGGCCGACCAGGACCTGGTCCGCCTGGACGTGCGCCGTTCCGTGCAGCGCCACCTCACCTTCGGTTTCGGCCCGCACCAGTGCCTCGGCCAGCAGCTGGCGCGCATGGAGCTGCGTGTCGCGCTGCCGGCCCTGTTCACCAGGTTCCCCACCCTGCGAGCGGCCGTCCCGCACGACGAGCTCGACTACCGGACCAACGCGCTGGTCTTCGGCGTGAACGCCCTGCCGGTGACCTGGTGAGCCGTAGCACGAGGGAGAAGGCGATGAGGATCGAGGTCGACGACAGCCGGTGCTTCGCGGTCGGGAACTGCGCGCTGATCGCACCGGCTGTCTTCGACCAGCGTGACGAGGACGGCACGGTGGTCCTGCTCGACGCGACTCCGCCGCAGGGCGAGCACGAGCCGGTCCGGGCGGCGGCCCTGCGCTGCCCGGCCTCGGTCATCACCCTGCACGAGAACACGCGGGCTCACGATGAGTGATCTGCTCGGCCAGATGTTCGTCCGACCCCCGGGGGATACCCATGAGTGACGTGGACGTGCCGGTTCTGATAGTCGGTGGGGGAGGCTGTGGGCTCGCCGCCTCGGTCTTCCTGTCCGACGCGGGTGTGCGCCACCTGCTGGTGGAGCGCCGCGAGTCGACCTCCGTACTCCCGAGGGCGCACTACCTGAACCAACGCACCATGGAGATCTTCCGGCAGCACGGAATCGCCGAGGACGTCTACGGGATCAGCGCTCCGCCGGCCCACATGAGCGAGGTCACCTGGCGTACCTCGCTGGCAGGCGACGGCCCCCTGGACGCGCGGGAACTGCACCGGATGGACGCCTTCGGCGGAGGCAGCACCGCCGGGCCCTACGCGGCCGACAGCCCCGGCCCCTCGACCAACCTCCCGCAGCACCGGCTCGAGCCGTTGCTGCGCAGGCACGCGGAGCGACGGGCACCGTCCAGCCTGCTCTTCCACCACGAGATGACGGGGTTCAGCCAGGACGAGGACGGCGTGACCGCGCGGATCACCGACCGGTCCACCGGCGAGGAGCGTGTCGTGCGTGCCCGCTACCTCCTGGGGGCCGACGGCGGCAGGAGTATCGGCCGTTCGCTCGACGTTCCGATGGATGGTGCCGGGGGCGCCTTCACCATCATCTCGGTCCACTTCAGCGCGGACCTGTCGCGCTGGTGGAGCGGTGACTCGGTGCTGATGACCCACATCATCAGCCCCGAGGGCGAGGTCTCCGTGATCGTCGCGACCGGACCCGACTGGGGCCTGGCCTCCGAGGAATGGGCGTTGCACTTCCGGGTGCCGCCCGGTGCCGCGGTGGACCTCGGCACGGACGCGATCGCCACACGGGTGCGGGAACTGCTCAAGCTGCCCGGGGACCTGAGCGTGCGGGTCCGCCACGTCAGCGAGTACCGGCCGGAGGCGGTGGTGGCCCAGGCCTTCCGGGCCGGCCGGGTCTTCCTCGCCGGAGATGCCGCGCACCGGCAGCCGCCCGCCGCCGGAGGCGGACTCAACACGGCGATCCAGGACGCGCACAACATCGCGTGGAAGCTCGGGGCCGTGTTCGGGGGCCAGGCCGGCGACTCACTGCTGGACACCTACGAGTCGGAGCGGCTGCCCGTCGCGGCACGCAACGTGAGCTGGTCGATGGCCTGCCTGCTCAACTACGGGGTGCTGTTCGCGAGCCTCGGCATGGTGCCCGGACAACCGGAGGCCACCCGGGCCAACTTCCGCGAACTCCTCTCCGACACACCGATGGGGGAGACCCGGCGGACCGTGGTGCGCGAGGTGTTCGGCACGCAGCGGATCGAGTACCAGGCACACGACATCGAACTCGGCCACTTCTACGCGAGCGGCGCGGTGCTCCCGGACGGCACCCCGCCGCCGCCCCGCGACCCGATGGGCGCCACCTACCGTCCGCTCACCCGGCCGGGGCACCGGCTGCCGCACGCCTGGCTGCGGCGAGGCGGCACCCGGGTGTCGACGCTCGATCTCGTCGGTGGCGGCGCCGGCTTCGTGCTGATCACCGGGCCGCTCGGCGAGGGCTGGACGGTCGCCGCCAAGAGAGCCGCGGACACGCACGGGGTGACGCTCACCGTGGTGTCCATCGGGAGCGGAGCCGATACGGCGGACTACTGGGACTCCGAGGGCACCTGGACCCGGGTGAGGGGAACCGAGGACGACGGTGCCGTTCTCGTACGGCCGGACCAGCACGTCGCCTGGCGCCGCGCCCACGCGGGCCCGCGCGCCGACCAGGAACTCGACGCGGCGCTCCGGCGTGCCCTCGGCCACTTCGACGCGACGACCACCGGGAGCTGAGCGTGCCCTCCACCGACGCAGAGCGTGTCGTGCACGACTTCCTGACGCGGATGGGACCGACTCCGGCCCACGTCAGGAAGGCCGTGGACAGCTACCTGACCGACGACTGCGTATGGGAGAACCCCGGATCCCCGGTGTGCCGGGGAAAGCCGGAGATCTTCGCACTCCTGCCGGCCGACTTCGCACGGCTGGAGGTCAGGTTCCGGCATACGGCCTCCGCGGCGGAGACCGTCCTGACCGAGCGGGTCGAGAGCATGTTCCGCGTCGACGGCACCCCGATCGCGCTGCACCTGAAGGTGATGGCGGCGTTCGACGTGCGGGCCGGCCGGATCAGCGCCTGGCGGGACTACTACGACCACACCCATCTCATCTCCGAGCGCCCGGACTGGTGACCATGACGTACAAGCGAACGGATTTGCTGCGACTCCGAGCCGAACTGGTGGACAGAGTGCACAAGTTCGGGCCGGTGTTCGCGGCGGGTGCCGCCGAGGGCGAGCGGGAGCGCAGGCTGCCCGACGACACGGTGCGCGCGATCGACGACTCGCAGGTGAGCAGGCTCTGGACCGCGAGCTCCTACGGCGGACTGGAGACCGACGTCCGCACCCTGAGCGAGGTCGCCAAGGCGCTCTCCCACTACTGTCCGTCCACCTCCTGGGTGGTCAACAACATCAACGGTTCGAACCTGCTCGCCGCGAAGTTCCCGCAGGCCGCCCGGGACGAGGTGTTCGGGAACGACCCCGGCACCAAGCTGGCCTCGGTCTTCGCGGCCACGGGCACCGCGGTGCGCACAGGGGGTGGTTATCTGCTCACCGGCTCCTGGCCGTACGCCACCGGAATCCTGCACGACGACTGGGCCATCCTGGTCGCGAGGGAGGTCGACGGCACGGGGGAGCCCGTAGGAGGTCTCTCCATGCTCGTGCCCGTCGCGGACCTGACGATCGAGGACACCTGGCACACCGTCGGAATGCGCGCCACCGGCAGCCACACCGCCGTGCTCCGGGAGGCGTTCGTGCCCGGCCACCGGGTGATCACGGGCCAGGTCCAGCGGGGACGGGAGAGTGCCACCGACGTCTCGCTGCCGCCGCTGTTCCGGACGGCGGCGATAGCGGCCATGGCCGTCGTCTGCGCCTCCGTGGTGATCGGCATCGGCCAGGCCGCGCGTGCCTTCGTCATCGACAAGGCGCCGGGACGTGGCATCGCGCCCAGCGGATACACGAGACAGACCGACTCGCAGACCTTCGTGTCCGCACTCGGCAGGACGGCCCTGACGATCGACGCGGCCGAGCTGCACGTGAACCGGGCCGCCGACGTGCTCGACGAGGCCGCCCGCGAGGCCACCGGGCTCCCGGAGAGCGAACTCCGGCGTATCCGGGGTGACGTCGGCCAGGCGGTCAACCTCGTCACCGTCGCGCTCGACGAGCTGATGTGGGCCCATGGAGCGGCCGCCTTCGCCGAGTCGAACCCGCTGCAGCAGTACTGGCGGGACGCCAACACGGCGGCCCGGCACGCGATGCTCAACCCCCGCATCGGTCACGAACTGTACGGCGGTTCGTTCTTCGGCCTCGATCTCGTCGTGCCCAGCCTCTGACGCACACCGCCCCCTTTCCGCAGGCCCCCTCCTGCTGAGCCCACGAAGGATTTCCATGGTCTGGCTGCCCCCTTTCCTCATTCCGATGTCGCAGGTAGCACCGGTCACGGTGGGGGCGGCGGACGTATCGGACGCACTGTTCTGGACCTTCGCCGGGCCGACCGCCATCGGGTGGCTCCTGACCTATGTGCTGGCCATCCGGCAGGCCGTGGTGGACCGGCGGGTCGGGATCCCCGCCTACCTGGTGGCGGTGAACTTCGCCTGGGAGTTCAGCCTGACGTTCGTGCTGGAACAGACACCGACGCAGCGTCAGATCAATTTCCTCTGGGTCCTGTTCAACGCCGTCCTGCTGTACCAGGCGCTGCGGCTCGGGCCGCGCGACTACCCCGGTCTGTCGCCACGTGTGTTCCGGTGGTCGCTCGTCGGCGTGCTGGTCTGGGCGTCGGCGGTCGTCGTCGCGGGTGCGAACGAGTTCCACGACCGGGACGGGATGTACACAGGAATGATCATCCAGGTGCCGCTGAGCGCCTCGTTCCTGTCGATGCTCAAGCGACGCGGGTCCAGCGCGGGCCAGTCCATGCACCTCGCCGTCGCCAAGCTGGTGGGGTCGCTCTTCGCCGGGCTGACCGCCTTCGTCCTGTACCCCTCCCACCACCTCCTCCAGGTGCTGGTGCCGACCTATGTAGCCCTGGACATCGCCTATGTGGTCATGTTGCGCAGGACGATGCGCGGGGAGGGACGACCGCCGTGGGCCCTGCGGGCGCCGACGGCCGTCCCCGTGACTCCGGCGGGGTCCGGTGGGGAGCGGTCCGGACCGACGCCGTCTACCGGGCCGGCGCGGCGCGGTGGCGCCGGCGCCCGGTCAGATGACGCCACTGCGTAACGCGTAGGCCACCGCGTGGGGCCGGTTACGCAGGTTCAGACGCCGGGTGACACCGAAGATGACGCGTTTGACCGCCCGTTCCGACAGGCACATCGTGTCGGCGATCTCGGCGGTGTCCATACCTTCCGACATCAGCCGCAGGACCCCGATCTCCCGGGGGGTCAGCCCGGAGGTGTGCAGGCCCTGCGGTGAGAGAACCTCACGCTGCATCCGCTCGACCTGCCGGAGGAGCTCGCCGAGTAACTGCGAGGGGAGCACGCCGCCGCCGGCCGCGGCGGTCAGCACCGCCTCCTCGATACGCTTGCTGGTGGCGGCGACCCGGGGCAGCACCGCCACGACATTGCACTCCACCGCCATGAACAGGTCGGACCGGTCGATGTCCGACGGGATCAGTACCACCGGCACGCGGAGGGAGTCCTTGATCCTGCGCAGCAGCGACGTCACTTCCACGGTCATCCGCTCCGCGACGACCACGGCGACATCGGCCGGGTCGGGGCGTTCTTCCGAGACGATCTCGATGTTGGTCATGGAACCGAGATGACCGCTGATAGCCGATTGCGTCAGCGGATCGGGGGCCCGCACCAGTGTCCTTATCGAACGTCTCGTGGTATTGGCGATCATAGCGAACCTCCATGAACTGGGCAGCGTGTTCGTCGAGGCATTCCGTCGCAATGCCAGGCGCCTGTGATGGCGATTCCTGAGCCGGGTCGCGGTTCTGCGCGGTGCCGACCGCTCAGCGTGTCCGGACACGGCGACGCGGCCGGGCGCGCCGGTCGCGTCGCCGATCCGGACAGGTGATCGCGCCGCACGTGCCCGGGCACCTGATGAGGCGATGGCGCCGCGGAGTCGGTCTCCGTCGCCCAGCCGGCGAAATGTGCCTGCCCGGCGCCAGGCCGCTCTGTGCCAGCACGTCAGAACTCCCCGAGAGTGGCCCGATATGGTCATTGACATTCGGAAAGACGATGTGAAGAACCATACTGTGGCCGACTTCGGGGAGTCGGATGATCTCGACGTTGCTGTTCCCCAAGGGGGAATCCCTCATTCAGTTCGCGAGGACCGTGACGGAGCTTCCACCTACCGCTTCCATCGTCTCCGCGAGCACCATGGCCTCCTCGATGAGGGTCTCCACGATCCGGTGCTCGGGAACGGTCTTGACGACCTTTCCCTTGACGAAGATCTGGCCCTTGCCGTTGCCGGACGCCACACCGAGGTCGGCCTCGCGCGCCTCCCCGGGACCGTTGACCACACACCCCATCACGGCGACCCGCAACGGCACCTCCATGCCCTCCAGCCCCGCGGTGACCTCGTCGGCGAGCTTGTAGACATCCACCTGGGCCCGCCCGCAGGAGGGGCACGACACGATCTCCAGCTTGCGGGGGCGCAGGTTCAGCGACTGCAGGATCTGCGCGCCGACCTTGGCCTCCTCCACCGGCGGGGCCGAGAGCGACACCCGGATCGTGTCGCCGATGCCCTGGCGCAGCAGCGCTCCGAACGCGACGGCCGACTTGATGGTGCCCTGGAAGGCCGGCCCCGCCTCGGTGACGCCCAGGTGCAACGGGTAGTCGCAGCTCTCGGCGAGGATCTCGTAGGCGCGGATCATGATCACGGGATCGTTGTGCTTGACCGAGATCTTCAGGTCGTGGAAGTCGTGTTCGGCGAACAGCGAGGCCTCCCACAGTGCCGATTCGGCCAGCGCCTCCGGAGTGGCCCTGCCGTACTTCCGCATGAGGCGCTGGTCCAGGGACCCCGCGTTCACCCCGATGCGGATCGGGGTGCCGTGGTCCCTGGCCGCACGGGCGATCTCGCCCACCTTGTCGTCGAACTTCTTGATGTTGCCCGGATTGACGCGCACCGCGGCGCAGCCCGCTTCGATGGCCGCGAAGACGTACTTCGGCTGGAAGTGGATGTCGGCGATGACGGGGATCTTCGACTTCGCCGCGATCGCGGGCAGTGCCTCGGCGTCGTCCGCGCTCGGGCAGGCGACGCGGACGATGTCGCAGCCGGCGGCGGTGAGTTCGGCGATCTGCTGCAGGGTGGCGTCGACGTCGGCCGTGACGGTCGTGGTCATCGACTGCACCGAGACGGGGTGGTCACTTCCCACTCCGACCGGTCCCACCCGCAACTGACGGGTGGGCCTCCGGCCGGCGAGAGTGGCGGGCGGCAGAGCGGGCATACCGAGCGCGACCTGGGTCACCGCGGTGTCCTTTCCCAAACGGATGCGGGGGTGTGTGCCGTCGCCGCGTCGCCGCGCAGGGCGAGCGCGGACGCGGCGACGGACTGTGCGGTGAGGCCGTGCCGGGCCAGAATGGCCGGTCGCTCACCGTGGTTCAGGAATTCCAGGGGCAGTCCCAGAGCGTGCACGGGGGTGCTGATCCGGGCATCGGAGCACGCCTGTGCCAGCGCCGCGCCCACGCCCCCGGCGCGCACCCCGTCCTCGACGGACAGCGTCAGGTGGTGACGGGACGCCAGGTGGACCAGGGCGGGATTGACGGGCAGCACCCAGCGCGGGTCGACGACGGTCACTCCGACGCCCTCCTCGGCCAGCAGTTCCGCCGCGTGCACGGCGGTAGCCGCGAGAACCCCGGAGGCGACGAGCAGGACGTCGAGCGGCCGGGACCGGGTGCGGTGGAGGATGTCCATACCCTCCATGCGGGTCAGGGCGGGGATCTCAGGGCCGGCGCCGCCCTTCGGGAATCTCATCGCGGTGGGACCGTCCTCGACGGACAGGGCCTCACCCAGCAGTTCGGCGAGCCGGACGGTGTCGCGCGGCGAGGCGACACGCATCCCGGGCACCGTGCCCAGCAGAGCGAGATCCCACATGCCGTGGTGGCTGGCCCCGTCGGGACCGGTGATCCCCGCACGGTCCAGGACGAACGTCACCGGCAGAGCGTGCAGGGCCACGTCCATCATGATCTGGTCGACGGCGCGGTTGAGGAACGTGGCGTACAGGCACACCACCGGGTGCAGGCCGCCCATGGCCAGGCCCGCGGCACTGGTCACCGCGTGCTGCTCGGCGATGCCCACGTCGAAGACCCGGTCCGGGAAGCGCCGGGAGAATCCGCGCAGACCGACCGGTTGCGTCATCGCGGCGGTCAGCGCGACGACATCGGGCCGCTCGGCGGCGATCCGTTCCAGCTCCGCACCGAACACATCGGTCCAGCCGGGCGAGGAACCGCCACGGGACCGGCCCGTGGCCGGGTCGAGGACGCCGATTCCGTGCATACGGTCGGCCTCGTCGTTCTCGGCCGGGGCGTAACCGCGCCCCTTCTCGGTGACGCAGTGGATGACGACCGGCTGGTCCAGTCCCGCCGCCAGGCGGCACGCCAGCTCGACGGCGGCGATGTCATGCCCGTCGACGGGGCCGAGATAGGCGAAGCCGACCGTCTCGAACAGATTCAGGCCACGTGGCCTGCCGCTGCGCAGTGCGGCCAGATGCTCCGCCACCCCGCCCACGGTGGGGTCGTAGGAACGGCCGTTGTCGTTGAGGACCACCACCACGGGCTGCCGACCGCCACCGAGGTTGTTCATGGCCTCCCAGGCCATACCGCCGGTCAGCGCTCCGTCGCCGATGACGGCCACCACGCGGCGGTGCTCCTCGCCGCGCAGTCGCAGCGCCTTGGCCAGACCGTCCGCGTAGGACAGGGCCGTGGAGGCGTGCGAGTTCTCCACGAGGTCGTGGGGGGACTCCTCGCGCGTCGGATAGCCGGAGAGCCCTCCCGCCGCGCGGAGCGTGTCGAAGCCGGACTGCCGGCCGGTGAGGATCTTGTGGGCGTAGGCCTGATGTCCGGTGTCGAACACGATGCGGTCCGCCGGTGAGTCGAACACGCGGTGCAGCGCGATGGTCAGTTCGACCACGCCGAGATTCGGGCCGAGGTGCCCGCCGGTGGCGCAGACCTTGTCGATCAGGAACTCCCTGATCTCGTCCGCCAGCTGCGGCAACTGATCCGGGCGCAGCTTCTTCAGGTCATGGGGATCGGTGACCTGGCCGAGCACAGTCGATGACACGTCTCTCCTCGCTCAGCTGGAACGGCCGTCCGTCACGCATCGCCGCGTACGGCCGAGGGAAGGTCGAAGTGAACGGTTTCGCGGGCGATCTCACGTTCCTCGACGTGGACCGGACCGAAGGTGCCCAACCTGGTCACGACCTCCGTGACCAGGGCGGGCGGCGCCGAAGCGCCGGCCGTGAGCCCTATGGTGCTCACCCCCGTCAGCCACTCCGGGCGGATGTCGCCGGCACGGTCGATCAACTCCGCACGGGTGCCCTCGCGGCGCGCGAGTTCCACCAGGCGGACGGAATTGGACGAGTTCTCCGAGCCGACGACCAGGACGAGGTCGGCCTCCTCGACGATCGCCTTGAGCGCGGCCTGCCGGTTGGTCGTGGCGTAGCAGATGTCGTCGGACGGCGGTTCCTGCAGCAGCGGGAACCTCTCTCTCAGCGCCCCGACGACCTCCGCGGTCTCGTCCACCGCGAGAGAGGTCTGGGTGAGGTAGGAGATCTGCCCTCCGACCGCGGGGGACAGCTCACGGACGTCCTCGGGTGTCGAGACCAGCACCATCGACTCCGGCGCTTCCCCGAGCGTGCCCTCGACCTCCTCGTGCCCGGCGTGGCCGACCAGCACGACCGTGTCGCCGCGAGCCGCGAAGCGGCGTGCCTCGGCATGGACCTTGGCGACCAGGGGACAGGTTCCGTCGATGACGTCGAGGCCGCGCCGGTCAGCCTCCTCGCGCACGGCGGGGGAGATCCCGTGCGCGGAGAACACCACCGTCGCACGGTCCGGCACCTCGTCCAGTTCCTCGACGAAGACCGCGCCCCGTCCCGCGAGATCGTCCACGACGGTGACGTTGTGCACGATCTGCTTACGGACGTAGACCGGCGCGCCCCGCTGTTCCAGAGCCCGCTCCACGATCTCGATGGCCCTCTCGACACCTGCGCAGAAGGAACGAGGTCCAGCCAGCAGGACACGGCGGGCGACGCCGTCCGCCGCGTTCTCGTACGAGCTCTCATCAGCCATGGCCAGGACAGTACGGAGACCGGGGGCACGGCTCTACGGCCGATTCCACTTTCCGGAACGGTCGTTGTGCCGGCGCCGGCGCGTGACCGACGAAAGGGCCCGATGCCGAGCCCTCTCGGGACAGCAACCACGGCCGGTCTTGAGCCCACCGTCAGGACGCGGGTAGGCATGGATCAGTTCATGTGCTTCGGAGACGGGAGCGTCACGGTGGACGGTGAACGACATCTTCAGGCGCCGGCCCCGGGGACGAATGCGGGCACGCTGGTGAGGGAGGGTGTGCCCACACCCCTGGGAGGCCCGCTACGCAAAGCCCTCTTCGTACTCGAGGCCCTGGCCGAGGCATCACGGCCGCTGACCCTGTCGGAGCTGGCACGTCTGGTGAACCTGCCCAAATCGACGCTGCACCGTCTGATGCAGGCGCTCACCGACATCGGTCTCGCCGTCCGGAGGGAGTCGAAATCCTACGAGCTCGGCACGTATCTGTCCCGGCTTGCCGGCACGAGCGGTCCCGCCGGGGTGCAGCGGCTCAGTTACCCGGTCACCCCGTTCCTCCTCGAGCTGTTCCAGCTCACCAACAGGATCGTCAGCCTCGGCACGCTGTCGGGGACGAAGGTCCAGCATGTCGGGACCCTCTACGGACAGGAACACGTGCGGCTCGCGATGGCGCTGCGGCAGCCGGTCCCGGCGTACTCCTCGGCGGCGGGCAAGCTCCTGCTCGCGATGTCGCAGCGGAATCCGGCCGACTTCTTCGACACGGCAAAGGCCGACCTGGGCATGACCCGCGCCAGGACGGACGCGATGCGGCGCGAGTTCGACCGCATCCGACGCACCGGCCTGTCGTACGCCAGGAGTGAGAGCATCCCCGACCTGGTCGAACTGGCGGCCCCGGTCCGTCTCGGGAAGGCCGGCCCGGTCGCCGCGGTCGTGGTCGGCGACACGGTGAACACCAGGGACCTGCGCAGCGTCGCGCGTGCTCTCCTCGACACCGCCGACGCGATCGAGAAGCAGCTGGCCGACGTGTGCTGACGCGTCACCCGGACGCCGGGCGCGTCCGCGGCGTCCCAACTGCCACTGCTGTGGCTCCGTCGTTGCGCGTCCACCGGCTGACCCGCGCGCCGTTCGGCGGTGGACGCGCCGGAGGCAGCGCCTTGCCACTCTTGCGACTGACCAGGACGTACCAGGCATTGGTGTCCACCGTCACCGCCTCGGCGGGCGCCGGATCCACCGCGGCGAGCATGCCGGTCGCGAGGGTCGCCGCAAGCACGGCGGCGACCCCGGACCATCAGCGATGTCTTCCTGGAGAGGCGGGAGAAGCCGCACCGCAGGCCGTCATCGATTCGCCCTTTCGTCTGTGGCAGGACCCATCAGGTGCGGGTCCAGCGTTGGTTACTGCCGTTCGAGCAGGAGTAGAGCTGGATCAGGGTGCCGTTGGCCGTGCCGCCTCCGACGGCGTCGAGGCAGAGACCGGACTGGACGCCGACGATGGATCCGTCGGAGTTGAGGCGCCATTTCTGGTTGTCGCCGCCCCAGCAGCTGTAGATCTGGACTTGGGAGCCGTTGCCGGTGCCGGCGGCGTCCAGGCACTTGGTGCCGTAGACCCTGAGCTCGCCGGCGTCGGTATACGTCCACTGCTGGTTGCTGCCGCTGTGGCAGTCCCAGAGGTGGAGCTGGGTGCCGTCGGTGGTGCTGGTGCCGGGCACGTCCAGGCAGCGGCCCGAGCCGACGCCCTTGATCTGTCCGGAATCCGCAGGGGGCGTGGTGGAGCCGCCGTTGAGTGCGTTGAGGACGGCGGTGTAGGCGGGCTTCTTGCTGCCGTCACCGTTGAACAGCAGTGGCGTCTGCTCCGACCGCCAGGAGTCGGTGTCGCGCACACCCCAGACGGTGATGCCGAGGCAGCGCGGGACGGCCAGGCAGTCGTTGGTCACGTTGGCGTAGGTCGAGGCCGGGGCGCCCTGGATGTCGAGTTCGGTGATGGCCACGTCGACGCCGAGGGCGGCGAAGCTCTGCAGGGTGGTGCGGAAGTTGCTGTTGTAGGGGCTGCCGCTGTTGAAGTGCGACTGGAAGCCGACGCAGTCGATCGGCACGCCGCGCTGCTTGAAGTCCCGGACCATGGCGTACATGGCCTGGGTCTTGGCCCAGGTCCAGTCCTCGACGTTGTAGTCGTTGTAGCAGAGCTTGGCCGCCGGGTCGGCGGCGCGCGCGGCGCGGAAGGCGGCCTCGATCCAGTCGTTGCCGGTGCGTTGCAGATTGGAGTCCCGCCGGGCTCCCGAACTGCCGTCGGCGAAGGCCTCGTTCACGACGTCCCACTGGGCGATCTTGCCCTTGTAGTGGAGCATCACGCCGTTGATGTGGTCGATCATCGCCTGGCGCAGTGTGCTGCCGCTGAGGCTCTGCATCCAGCCGGGCTGCTGGGAGTGCCAGGCCAGGGTATGGCCGCGCACCTGCTTGCCGTTCTGCACCGCCCAGTTGTAGACGCGATCAGCGGCGGTGAAGTTGAACTGGCCCCGCTGCGGTTCGGTGGCGTCGATCTTCATCTCGTTCTCGGCCGTCACCGAGTTGAACTCACGGCCCGCGATGCTTGTGTACGTCGAGTCGCCCAGCTTGCCCGAGGCGATGGCGGTGCCGAAGTAGCGGCCGCTCTGCGTCGCTGCGGCGCCGAGCGTGCTCTCGGCGGCGTGTGCGGTCGGCGGCGAGACCAGTGCGGCGACCGCACCGAGGACGCCGACGACCAGCGCCACCAGCAGGCTGCGGATCTTTCGGTGGACAGCGGGTCTGGGAAGGGCGTACGAGCCCATGACTGTGCCTCCAGGGTAGAAATCACGGAAGGACTGAACCGCAGGGAGTTGCGTCGTCCGTGCCTGTTCGGCCGCGGCTCAGGCGGGGGACCGCCTCACGGCATCGCGTACCTCTCCCACTGCGTGAGGAGCCAGGATGCGCAGGTGCGAACCTCACCGGAGCGAAACGGGGTGCGCTGATCTGTAGTGCAGTGGTGAGTGGATCTGCCGTGCAGCATGGATGGCCCAGGGCGGATGTGGTTCGGGAAATCGAACTGTGGCCGGTTTCTCAGACAGGAATGATTGAGGAATTGACGATGCATCGTCAATACCTTCAGCGAAAAAAGTTTCTGCTCTTCGTCCGAAACGTTCGAGATCCCGGTCACCGGCCGGCGTCGGCGTGCTTCCGGTGGGTGCGACAGCTTGACGAGCCTGGCTGGGCGGGCCTCTCGGTCGCGGGCGCGACAGCGGTGCGGTAGCAGGGTGCCGAACACCTCGGCCCTCTGTCGGTGTGACGTGCGGTGTTTTGTGTACATAGGCTCTACGAATGTTTCGAAGTCAACGGCGACACATGCGAAAGGCGTTGACGCCGTCCCTGGCACTCTGCCAAGCAAGTTGCTCGACACTTCGACCCCTGTGCGATATTGCGAACGTATCGAGTCGCTCCATCGCACGGCAGGGCAGCTCCGGGTCACGCCGCCCGAACGCAGAGCCGCACACGCCGATCGGGAAATTCCCGGGCAACTTCGGTTCGTCGTACACGACGATCATGAGCGACACGAAGGCCGACCTCTTCGAGGGCGTACAGGTCCACAAGGTCCAGGGCCAGAACCAGTACCCCATGATCGTCGAGGCGATGGGCGCGAACGGGCGCTACCTCCGCTCCTCAGGTCATGAACAGAGCCACCGGCTTTCGGCTCAAAATGCGCACGGTGCGGCCGGCGAGTGTGCGCAGCACCGGCCGCAGTTGGAGGAGCAGGCCCTGGTTGAGGTACCGGGGCAGGTCATCGCGCAGACCCTCGTGCAGGACAGTGCGGTACAGGCCCATGCGCTGATGAGGCTTGCACATGTCGTACGAGGTCATCCCCGACCAGGCCATGTGCAGCGGCAGAGGTCCTCGACGTCCGTGCCGGAGAGGTCCGTCGGCGCGGGGACGTGGTGCTGCGGGCTGGAGGGCATGGCTCCATCATGACGGCCGAGACGCGGTGCGGGCCATGATGGGCGAGCCGGTGTCTGGAGCGAGCAGCGTGGGTCCATGCCGGCTGAGCATGGCTGTGGGAGTGTGTTCCGCCCCGAGCGGAGGCATGGGCTGTCAGTCAAGACGCTCGTCTGACGCTCCGGCCCACAAGATGACGCCTTCGGTTCCCGCCATAAGTCCCAGAAAAGTCCCAGAGGCGCCGCCACGCCCCTCTTGCCTCGCGTTCATGCAGGTCAGGAGGGGTATGGCGGCGTCCTTTCCGAAGAATTTCAGATGTCCCGGAAGAGATCAGCCAGGCCCGTGACCTGCCGGTCTGGGTGGTTGTGAGTCGCTGACCTGCACAGATGGTCTTTCGGCTGTTTCACAGTCATGCCTGTTGATGCAGCCGTAAGTCCCAGAGAAGTCCCAGAGCATTCCCAGGGGCGATGATGACACTTTCGGCTCTATGCGGCCCCGAAGTCCTGGCTCGGACACCAGGGAGCGGCTCGACCCCGGGGTGGCGCTCACCGTGCCTCACCCCGGCCGGCGTCGGCCGGAGCAGGCGCCATGAGCTCCCCCGGCTTATAGCTCGGGTTCGATTCCCGTCATCCGCTCTTCAGTGAAGGCCCAGGTCGAGGACCTGGGCCTTCTTCGTTGTCCAGACCTCTCAGTGCCAGCTTCGGCATCCAGCGCTCGCCTGCGGGAGCGCGCGCAACACGCTCACTTCTGCACTTCGCGGACCCAGGCCGTGAGCCCAGTCAGGAATCCCGCCTTCTCGTCGGGCGACAGCCCTTCCAGCGCGCGTAGCAGCGGCTCGGTCCGCCGAAGGATGAAGGCTTCGAGCGGCACGCGGTGTTCCTCGGCCAGGGACACCAGGACGCGGCGGCGGTTCGTCGGATCCTCGGCCCGATCCACGATGCCGGCCCGGCTCAGGGCTCCGACCAGTTCGCTGGCGGTGGACAGTGACACCTGAAGCCGTCGGGCGATCTCGCTGACGGTCAGCGGCTGTCCGGCCAGCAACTGGGGCAGTACGGCGCCGTGGCGAGGCGTCAGGCCATGCGCTTCCATGGCGTCTCGCAAGGGCTCCGGCATCAGATCGCGTACGACCGAACCGCGGAAGAAGGGCTCCAGCAGCGGTACGAGACCGGCGACCTCAAGCTCATCCGGGGCCGGCTTCCGTGACGTCTTCCCGGCGTTCTCGCTCTGCAGCATGCTACAAGTGTATATGGTTCGGATATCCAAACTGTTTGGCTCTGCGGAGGATCTCATATGCCGTCGATCAGCTACAGCGATGCGCTCAATGACGCCCTGGAACGCATGGACGACCTTGGATACGAGCGAGGACAGGGCGTGGATCTCGCCAACCACGGCCCGATGGGCGCCGAGGCGCTCGCCCTGCTCGGGCAAGTGGACCAAGTCGCCCGGTGGGTAGGTCGCTACCGGAGGGCGATGGAACACCACGAGCCTCCCGCCGCCGGCTTCGCCCTGGACCCCGCGGACGAGTCCTCGTGGCGCCCCGCCCTCGGCACCTTCCGGCGGGCCGGGGACTGGGAGCGGCTCTTCGTCCGCGAACTGGCCGGGGCGCACTGGCGTGCGGTGCTCGTGCGCTGGTGGCCCCGCCTGCTTCCAGGGCTTTTCGCAGGCCTGACCCACGGGGTCATCCGCACCGCGCACGCCGTACGCGGCCTGTACGCGACCGGCGACAGAAGCACAGCGCTCCAGCTGAAGGAACTGGCCCGCGGCCTGGCCTACTGGGCGGCCCGCTACAGCGAACTCCCCGGCCGCCCGCGACTGCACGGCCGCCACGAGCTGCCCGACGCGGTCGCCACGCTGCCCCGCGTACCGCTCGACGACGCGATGGGGCCGGGTCCCGCCCGCCGGCGCCTGGACACGCTCGCCGAACTCCCCGGCTACGGCGAGTCCTTGGTAACGCTGGCCCCGCAGCAGGCACCCCGGCTGCTGAGCGAGATGACGGCCCAGTTCGCCGATGTCTATCTCGGCCACCCCGAGGTGTACCCCGTCCCGTTGATCCACGGCGTCACGGCCCCCGCCGCCATCCGCCTCGTACTCCCGCATCTACCGCAGGAGCTGTACGAGCCGACGCTGGCCCGGCTCTGGCAGGTGCAGTCGGCGTTCCTGTTCGCCTTCACCTCGGACCGGCGCGACGAGGGCACGGCGGCCTGGCAGTCGGAGATACCGGATCTGCCCCCACTGGACGAGCTGGGCGCCCGCGCCGCCGAGCACGGCGACGAGCACGTCATCAAGTTCACCGAAGCGTGCCTGCGCGAATACGCCCTGCGGCCCGACCCGCGCTATCCGGCCGCCGCCTTCGCCGCGCAGCGGCGCATCACCCGTCTCGACGCCGGCGGCGGAGTCCGCGGAGCCGCGTCATGATGCACGGACTGCCCTGTCTGTCGGCTGGCGAAGGACCGCCGTTGATCGTCCTGCTCTTCACGCCGGAGGCGGCCGTCCCCACGGGCGTGAGCCGCCGGCTCACCCTGCGGATGCTGCGACCCTTCTCCGAGCGGTTCACCACTCACCTCCTCATACGCCCGCCCGGCCTGCCGACGACGACGACGATGGCCCAGCTCGCCGCTGTCCACGCCGAAGCGATCCGGGAGACCTTCGGCGGCCCGGTGAACGTGCTGGGCCTGTCCACCGGTGGGTCGCTTGCCCTCCAGCTCGCCGCCGACCATCCCGAGCTGGTCGACCGCCTCGTCCTGGGCGGTACGGCCTTTACCCTCGGCCCGGTCGGCAGGCGCGCCCAGCGCCGCTACATCGAGCGCGCACGGCAAGGCGAGCGGCCGAGCCCTGCACTGGCCGAGATGCTCACCGGTTCGCCGATCGGCCGGACGGCGCTGGGGGGCCTGCTCTGGCTCATGGACGGCCGCCGCGAATACCACGACGCAGCCACCATGCTGGCCGCCGAGGACGGCTTCGACCTTCGCAGCCGATTGCGCGAGATCAAGGCGCCCACGCTGCTCCTGCAGGGCGAGGAAGACATCGTCTACCCACTCGACCTGGCCCGGCAGACCGTCAAGGGCATTCCAGACGCCCGGCTCGTCGTCTACCAGGGGCGTAGCCATAGCGGAACCTTCACGGACAAACGGTTCGCCGCCGACGCCCTGGCCTTCCTGCAGAACGATCAGCCCTAGGTTCCAGCCACCAAAGCCCCGGCTTCCTGGCGTGCCACCACATACCGGTCGGACCGGTAAGGAACGGTCAACAGGGGCTTCTCAGGGACCCTTTCATACGAGGCCACCAGGGGATGTTCCAGGTCAATGGCTACGAGGGCCCCATTGATTCGGCCTCGGTTAAGGCAACGTCGTCCGTCGACTCGAAGAATGCGTCGCCGAGGGCGAGTTCCAGACCGACTGTGAGGCCGCGCGCGAGCCGGAGCCCCAACGCCAAGCGCCCGGCGGCGCACGCGAGATGCGTCGCCGGGGTGGGTGGGGTGCTGAGCCAGCAGTGGACCTGCGTCCCGAGCGTTGAGAAGAACGCCACCACGCCATTGGCCGCACCGAGCAGAAGGGCTGCGCCGGCGCTGACCGTCGTCGGCATCGTCGGGGTCTGCTTCAAAAGCTCCCGGATCTGCGGCTCGACCGCGTCGACCGCCGAGCCCTTGAGCGGCCGCGAGTGCGTCGGCGGCTGGTCGGTGGCCAGCGCCCGCTTCACCGTGTTCTTCGAGATGCCCAGATGCCGGGCGATTGCCCGGATCGGCATCTCCTCGGCCCGGTGCAGCCTGCGGATCTCTGCCCAGTCCTCCACTTGGATAACTACGCGAAGCTGCTGGAAGGCTCCGGCGCCCGCGGGCATGCGGCCCTCGTCCCGACAGCCCGCGACGCGGCACACGCCCTCTATGCAGCGGTGCGGGAGCATCGCCGCGAACGACCGGAAGCCGTGGAGGTGTGGGCGGCGTACGTGCATCTCGGACCGTGACACAAGAGGCGGGTCTTGTCCCGACATGATCAGTCGGTGTCTGGACCATCGGCTTCTTCGAGGAGACGGGCCGCAAGTTCGTCGGCCCACTCCACGGCCCAGGCGCGGAGAGCGTTGATCGTGGCGTAATCGAGCCCATAGGCGGCGAAGGCTTCGTCGTCGGTCCACTCGGCGCCTGTGAGATTCGACTGCAGATCCTCGCGCTCGAAGCGGCCGCGGGCGTGGCGGCGGCCGAACTCCTCGAGCTCGGCATTGGTCCAGCGGCGGGAGGCTGCGAACACGTCGATCAGGTCGCGGGGCGCTCCACGGTCGGCGAGAGCGCGGACCTTGGTCCCGATCACGTCCTCCTCCGCGAGGACGGGCCCGTACGGACTCTGGGCGATCGGCCGCCAGAAGATCTCCTTGAGGATGTCGACTTCGCATTCCTGCCCGGTGGCCGGATCGGCCACGGTGAAGCGGGCGGACAGCGGGGCGGTCTCCAACGCATGCACCTTCCAGCCGCGGGCCTCCAGGCCGACGCGGAGCGCGGCGGCGATGTCAGCCATGGGCGTCGGGTTCTCGGTGGCGACATCGAGGTCCTGGCTGGGGCGGGTCACGAGGCGATGTGCTCGCACGGCGTACCCGCCGGTGAGGACCAGGGGATACGGCGAGCCGAGGGCGATGACATCTGCCAGGAGCCGCGTGTGCAGCTCCGGCATGTCCGTCACGCGGCTGCCCGGGGGCGGGAGGCGAGCTGGGGGAAGGCGTCTTCCCATACGGCGCGCACGCTGCGGCCGACGAGGGTGCGCAGCACCGGCCACAGCTCAAGGAGCAGGTCCTGGTTGAGGTAGCGGGGCAGGTCGTCGCGTAGGCCCTCATGCAGAACAGTGCGGTAGAGGCCGATGCGCTGGCGAGGCTTGCCCAGGTCGTACGACGTCATCCCGGACCAGGCCATGTGCAATGGCAGCTCCACAACTCCCTTGGCCGGGCCCTGCAACTCGTCCAGCGACTCCGGCAGACGCCGTCGGAACTTCTCCCGGTACAACGCGAGATCCTCGGCGACCGCGTCCGAGAGGCCGCTCGGCGCGGGTGCGGGGTGCTGTGGGCTGGAGGACATGCCTCCATTATGACCGCAGGGGAGCGGTAAGGGGCATGATGCGCGAGCTTGCGTCTGCAGTGAGCGGGACGGGCTCGTGGAGGGTGTCTGAGCGTGACAGTAAGGCAGTGAGTCGAGAACCCGGCCCGACCTGTCCTCGTCCATGAGTCGCTCAGGCCGACGCCCTGCCCGTGACCCATCACGTGTAGTGCCGGGCAATCCGTCTCTCAGCCCCTGAGACCGACAGTCTCCCGGTTCGGCCCAGAAGTCCCTGAGAAGTCCCACAGGCGAAGCCGAATCCCCTCCTGGCTCACATACGCGCAGGTCAAGAGGGGTGTAGCGGTGTCAATTCTGACGGCTTTCAGATGTCCCGGAAGAGACCGCGCAGTCCCATGGCCTGGGGCGATACGTGGTTGCACAGCGTTGACCTGCGTGGATCATCTTTCAGATGTCTTCTGCGCGTGTACATTGATGCGGCCGAAAGTCCCAGAGAAGTTCCAGGGTCCCTGCCGCCCACGACCCGTTCTCCGGGCTACACGCGGGCCTTGGCTCTGAGCCGTCGCCGGGGTCTGTCAAACGAACGTTTGACAGACCCCCACTGCGCGTTCGTCATGTCCGAGGTGCAGTGCTGCTTGCGGCCAGGCCAGTCCGGCAGCGTTCCCGTACAGCAGGCGTCCTGCAACAACTTCAGGCAGCTCTACCTTCTTGAACGGGTTGATCGAGCCATTCGTAGGGTTGGGTCGCCCAGGGGTGCTGGGTGTGGCTATCAGGCGGCTGCCGTCTCGTGGC
>NZ_JBEZYP010000006.1:0-342290 GCF_040638585.1 Streptomyces sp. NPDC025273 | reverse complement strand
GGTTATCCGGGTGAGCGTGTTGATTTCATGGTTGAGGACTCGGGTGTGTCCCTGGTCCTGGGTTCGGTGGCGGATTTTCCGGACGGAGGCCGTACGGATCGTGTTCCGGCGGTGGGGGATTCGGGTGATGTGGCGTATGTGATTTATACGTCGGGTTCGACGGGTCGTCCGAAGGGGGTGGTGATCGAGCATTCGCAGGTGGTGGCGATGCTGTCGTGGGCTGGGCGGGTGTTCTCGGGTGGTGAGTTGGCGGGGACGCTCGCGGCGACGTCGGTGTCTTTCGATCTTTCGGTGTTCGAGATCTTCGCTCCGTTGTCGGTGGGTGGAACGGTCCATCTGGTTCCGGACAATGCCCTGGACCTGATTGCCAACCCTGGCCGGTATGCCGACGTCACTCTCGTCAACACCGTCCCCTCGGTGGCTCGTGAGCTGCTTGCGGCGGGTGCGATTCCGCCTCGTGCCCGCACGATGAACCTTGCCGGTGAGCCGTTGGCCCCGGGTCTGGTCGCGGAGTTGTACGCGCATCCGGTGATCGATGTCGTGAACAATTTGTACGGGCCGAGCGAGGACACCACGTATTCGACGCACGCGGTCACGGCTCCGGGCGATGTCCGTACGCCGATCGGTGTTCCTGTGGACGGGACGACGGCCCATGTCCTGGACAGCAACCTGCGTCCGGTTCTCCTCGGCGCGGTCGGTGAGTTGTATCTGGCCGGGGCGGGTGTGACCCGTGGCTACCACGCCCGCCCTGCCCTGACCGCGGAGCGTTACCTTCCCGACCCGTTCTCGGCGGACGGCGGCCGGATGTATCGCACGGGTGACCTGGTCCGGTGGCGTCCCGACGGGCAGTTGGACTATCTGGGACGTGCGGACGGGCAGGTGAAGGTCCGTGGCCATCGTGTCGAACTCGGTGAGGTCGAGGAAGTCCTCAGCCGGCACCCGCAGATCAACGGCGCTGTTGTCGTCGCCCGCGAAGACATATCCGGATCACTCCGCCTGGTCGCCTACATCGTCGCCCACGAGCCCGACGGTGATGTTCCCGCCGGTCTGACCTCCTACGCCCGCACCTGGCTCCCCGACTTCATGGTCCCCTCCATCCTTGTCGCCCTCAAGGAGTTCCCCCTCCTCCCCAACGGCAAGATCGACCGGTCCGCTCTCCCCGACCCGGAACCCGGAACCGGCCATGCCTCCTACCGCGCCCCGTCCGGGCGCGCCGAGGAACTGGTCGCCGAGACCTGGCGCGAGGTCCTTGAGGTCACCGATGTCGGCGCGGACGACGACTTCTTCGCCCTCGGCGGCCACTCCCTCCTCGCCACCCGGGTCATCAGCCGGCTGACGGCACGCACCGGCACCGACATACCACTCCACCTCATCTTCGAGCATTCCGTACTCGCCGACCTCGCCGGCCGGTTGCCCGATCCGGCGTCCTGGTCGGCGGCCCCCACCCAGATCCAGCGCATCCGGCGCGTCAGGGGAGGAACGACCGCGGGGTGACATCCGGCCCCTTCCCTCTACCCCGTCCACCCCGCTCCGCCCCTCCCACTTCCGCTCCCTACCAGATCAGGAGAAAGCGATGAAGCAGGAAAAGACGACACTCGACATCCCACCGGCGCCGGTCGCCGAGACCGCTCACACGGCGAGGCCGTCCGCGCCCGTGCCGGACCTGTCCAACGGACCCCGGGCCAACGAGCCCGCCATGCTGGGCTTCGGGGGTTTCCTGCTGGGCTCCATCTCGCTCGCCTTCTACCTGAAGGACGTCAGCATCCCGGCCAACTCCCTGGTGGCCTCGCTGCCCATCATGGTGTTCGCCAGCACCATCATGCTGCTGATGGCCTCGGCCTGGGCGATGCGCCTTGGCGACGGGGTGTTCGCGGCGGTGTACGGCCTGTTCGGGACGTTCTGGCTCAGCTTCTCCATCCTCAGCCTCGCCCTGAACAACAACTGGATGGGAGAATTCGAGAACATCGAACAGCGTCAGGCCACCGCCAACTTCGTCCTGGTGTGGGCCATCGTGATCATCCTGCTGACGCTGACCACCCTGCGCCTGCCACGGGTCTTCACGTTCCTCTTCGTGGTGGTCTCCGCGACCCTGCTCGTTCTGTTCGGCTCGATCGAGCAGGCCATCGACCAGACCGTCAACAACCCCCTGAAGCCCGGCGACCCCTGGCTGATCTACGTCGGGATCACGACGATGTTCCTCTTCATCGTGCTCGGCATGTACATCTTCGCGAGCTTCATGCACCGCGCGACCGGCGCCAAGAACCTCCCCCTCGGCAAGCCGCTGATCAAGGGCCACTGACCGGCACGGGCCCGCTGCACACGGACTCCTGCCGACCCCACGCATACGTAAAGGAGGCACGATGACCGACTACCTGCCCCATGTCGCCACCGTCCCCTTCCCCATGCCGTGCCCGGAAGACCTGCCAGGCGACGCCCCGGCCATCGCGGCGGCGGCCCCCTCCGTCCTCGCCGGGCTGGCCGACGGGGTGGCCGGCCCGGCGCACCGGACCGGTCTCGCCGACATGCTTGCCGCCGTCCGAACCGCTCGCGCGGATCTCGGCCCGGTGCCCAGCACCCTCGTCGTGGACGACCCGAGGGAGTCCCGGCCGAATCTGGACAACGACCTGGCGTTCGGCATAGAGCGGCACCACGGCGACCCCCTCACCCTGTTCGTCGCGGCGGCCCTCAACGCCCATCTCGGCATCCTTGAGATCGCCGAGGAACGGGGTACCGGCTTGGACGAAGCGGCGTGGTACGACCTGATCACGGGCTTCGACACCCTGGTGCGGTGGCCGGCCGATCCCACCCGGCTCCCGGCACCGCTGCCGGTGCCCGCCTGCGTACGGTCGGGGAAACCTGAACCCCTCGACGGGCTCCGGCGCTGGGTCCGCGGCCACCATGTCTTCATGGTGCTCGCGCAGGGCGGCACCCTCGCCGTGAACAGTCTCACGGCGGCGGCCGAGGCGGGCGACGAGAAGGTCGCCGTCACGGCGGCCGCAGTGGCCTCCCGGGTCATGTGGGCCTGCCGCGCCGCACTCCAGTTCGCCGGGGACGCCAGCCCCGACCAGTACCAGGCGGAGATCAGACCCACCCTCATGCCGCCCGTGGCGCCCCCGCAGATGAGCGGGCTGCGCTGGCGGGACCACGAGGCCCTGGTGGTCGCGCTCACCGCGTCGAGCGACGCATGGTCCTGGCTGGCGGAGCGCCGCCCCGGCGCCCTGAGGGACTTCCGGACCGCGCTCGACGCCACGTACGAGTCCCACAAAGGCGTGTGCGGACACTTCGTCGGCAGCCAGTCGCCGAGTCTCCTCGCGACCAGCAGGTCCCACCGGCCCGCGGTCGGCGTCATCGAGCAGTTCCGCCGGCTGCGGGTGGGCTCCCTTCCCGCCGCCCCGCATCCCGACCCCCACAAGTGAACTCCAACACCGCAACCGACCGTTCGACCGCGGGTGCTCCGGGCCCCACAGACACTCCGGACGGACGCGAGCTACTTCCTGACCACCCCGCACATACCACCGGACCGCCGGTACACCCACCAGTGACCGGTAGAACTCACTCACATCCGAGAGGCAGGGCACTCATGACCGAGACCGCATCCACCCAGCACGGCGGGCCCATCGAGCTCGATATGGACGGCCTGTCCCGGATTCTCTTCGGGCACGCTGCCTTCCAGTACCTCAACGCCGCCTGTGAACTGGGTCTTCCGGACCTGGTCGCCGAGAAGCAGGAGCTGACCCGGGACGAGATCCGCGACGCGCTCTCCCTCCAGGACCGCGCCGTCGACATCCTCCTCCTCGGCTGCACCTCGCTCGGCATCCTCGTCAAGCAGGACGGACGGTACCGACTGGCCGGGGTCGTCAAGAACCTCATGGACGAGGGCGACTGGCAGCGCTTCGAGGACACCGTCGCCTTCGAGCAGTACATCGTGTACGAGGGCCAGCTCGACTTCACCGACTCGCTCCGCGAGAACCGCAACGTCGGGCTGCGCCGGGTCCGCGGCTCCGGCCGTGACCTCTACCACCGGCTCGCCGAGAACCCGCACATGGAGCAGGTCTTCTACCGCTACATGCGCTCCTGGTCCGAACTGGCCAACAAGCACCTGGTCCAGGAACTCGACCTCTCCGGCCGCAAGCACCTACTGGACTGCGGCGGCGGCGACGCCGTCAACGCCATCGCCCTGGCCCAGGCCAACCCGGACCTCAAGGTCACCGTCTTCGAGATCCCGGCGTCCGGCACCATCGCCGAGAAGAAGATCGCCCAGGCGGGGGTCGGTGACCAGGTCTCCGTCATCACCGGCGACATGTTCCGCGACCCGCTGCCCACCGGCTGCGACGTGGTGATGTTCGCCCACCAGATGGTCATCTGGACGCCGGAGGAGAACACGGAGCTCCTGCGCCGCGCCTACGAGGTCCTGCCCGAAGGCGGCCAACTGGTCATCTTCAACTCCATGTCCAACGACGAGGGGGACGGTCCCGTCGTCGCCGCACTCGACAGCGTCTACTTCGCCGCACTGCCCGCCGAGGGCGGCATGATCTACTCCTGGGCGACGCACGAGCGGTCCCTGCGGGACGCCGGGTTCAGCACCCTCAAGCGCATCCCCTTCCCGGGCTGGACCCCGCACGGCGTCATCGTCGCCACCAAGTAGGCCCCACCTCCCTCGCACGCGGATTCCACCGGGCCGGCCGCCACGGCGGCCCGGTGGCACCCCGCCCGGCGAGACCCACCGACCACAACAGACCCACGACAACAGCGAACCGCGACGAACAAGGAGGTGACCGCATGCTCCACCCACAACTCCGGGACGACGCCGCACGGATGCGCATGCTGCTCTACGGCCAGCTCGTCTCCAGGGCGGTGTGCACCGCGGTGGAACTCGGTCTGCCGGAGGCACTGGCCGGCGGCCGCCGCTCCGCCGAGGACCTCGCCGGCGAGGTGGCGGCCCACCCCCTCGCCCTGCGCCGGCTGCTCCGCGCGCTCGTCCCCTTCGACGTATTCACCGAGGAGCCGGACGGCACCTTCGCGCTGACCCGCCTCGGCACCACCCTGCTGCCGGACACCCCCGGCACGGCACGCCCCAGCGCCCAGCTGCTCGCCGGTGAAGTCGGCCGTACCTGGGGGGAGTTCGGACACACCGTCCGGACGGGCGACTCGGCGTTCACGCTGATCCACGACTGCGAACTCTTCGAGCACCTGGAGCGGCGACCGGAGCGGCGCGAGGTCTTCGACCGGTCCCAGGAGGCCGGACTGCGACTGGAACTGGACGAGATCTTCGACGCGGTCACCTTCGACCGGTACCCGACGATCGTGGACGTCGGCGGCGGCAACGGCCATCTGATGTGCGAACTGCTGCACCGTACCCCGGGCAGCACCGGCAGCGTCGTCGACCTGCCGGGGACCGTGCAGCTCGCCGAGAAACGCATCGTGGAAGGGGGTCTCACCGACCGTTGCACCGCCGTCGCGGGCGACTTCTTCAGCGGCGTCACACCCGGCGCGGATCTCTACATCCTCAGCCACATCCTGCACGACTGGGGCGACGACAGCGCGGTCTCCATCCTCCGCACCTGTGCCGCAGCCATGCCCGCGCACGGTCGGATCATGGTGATCGACCTGCTCACCGACGCCGCCGCCGACGACCGGGGCGGACGCCACCGGCTCCCTGCCCTCATGGACCTCTACATGCTCTCCCTCTTCGGTGCGGCGGGCGGCCAGGAGCGCACCGGCGGAGAGTTCACCACGCTGCTCACGGCCGCCGGACTCGAACCTGAGGAGACCAGGGTGCTGCCCAGCGGAATGGGCGTCATCACGGCCCGGCCGCGCGCCACCTGACAGGTGCCGCGCTCCGCCCGACGGGTCGTCGGCACCCGCCCCGCCACCGGCCCGCCCGCACCGCACGGACGTCGGTCCGGTGGGCCCGACCCACCACCCGCCGGGGCCGAAAACCGCTCCCAGGGCGGCCATGGACCGGTCAGATGGGTGTATCACCCTTTCGTCGCTGGATAGGCACTCCCACATGACTCACGACTCCACCGCCGCCGTGCCCGCCCGCGCCGGCAAACGCGAATGGACAGCCCTCAGTGTCCTCGCCCTGCCGGCGCTGCTCATCAGCCTCGACAACACGGTGCTGCACCTGGCGGTTCCGCATCTCAGCGGGAGCATCGACCCCAGCGGACTGCAGCTGCTGTGGATCGTCGACATCTACAGCTTCCTGATCGCCGGTCTGCTCGTCATCGCGGGCACGCTCGGTGACCGGTTCGGCCGTCGTCGGCTGCTGCTGGTCGGGGCGGCCGGCTTCGGACTGGCCTCCGTTCTCACGGCGTTCTCCTCCAGTGCGGAGATGCTGATCGTCAGCCGGGCGCTGCTCGGCATAGCCGGGGCGACCCTGATGCCGTCCTCGATGTCCCTGATCCGCAACATGTTCCTGGACTCGCGCCAGCGGTCCGTCGCCTTCAGTGTCTGGATCGCCTGCTTCCTGGTGGGAGGGGCGCTCGGTCCCCTGGTCGGCGGTGCGATGCTGGAATACTTCTGGTGGGGATCGGTCTTCCTGCTGAGCGTGCCCGCGATGGTGCTGCTGCTGATCCTGGGGCCGGTGCTGCTCCCGGAGTACCGGGACCCGAACCCCGGCAGGATCGACCCCGCGAGCGTCCTGCTGCTGGTGGTGTCCCTGCTGGCGACGGTGTACGGGCTCAAGTCGCTGGCCGGCAAGGGGTTCGACGTCCTGCCGATGGTGCTGCTGCCGGCCGGGCTGGGTCTGGCCGTGGTCTTCGCGGTACGACAGCGGCGCCTCACCCATCCCCTGCTGGACCCCGCCCTGTTCCGCGAGCGCACTTTCTCCGTCTCCCTCACCACCATGAGCCTCGCCCTCTTCGTGATGTCGGGATCGCAGTTCTTCGTCGCGCAGTACCTCCAGATGGTGGTGGGGCTGTCGCCACTGGAGACGGGGCTGGCGTCGCTGCCCGGCAGTGTCGGCGGGGTGGCGGGTGCCCTTCTGGCCCCGGTGGCGCTGCGCTGGACGCGGTCCGCGTACGTGATGACGGGGGGGCTCGCCATGGCCGTGATCGGTTTTGCCGTACTGACCCAGGTCGGGACGGAGGGCGGACTGGTCCCGGTGATGATCGCGCTGGGGATGCTCAACTTCGGTGTGGCACCGACCATCGCGCTCGGCACCGACATGATGATCGAGTCCGCGCCGCCCGAGAAGGCCGGGGCAGTCTCCGCGATCTCCGAGACCTGCCAAGAACTCGGACTGGGCATGGGCATCGCGATCCTCGGCAGCGTCGGGACCGCCGTGTACCGCGCCGAGGTCTCGGACACCCTGCCCGCAGGCGTGGCCTCCCGGGCCCAGGACACCATCGGTTCGGCTGTGTACGAGGCCGGACGGCTGCCGCACGAGGTCGGCACGGCGGTCCTCGACGCAGCCCGGGAGGCGTTCACCGACAGCCTCTTCTACGTCAGCGTGATCTGCATGGTGGTCACGCTGCTGGTCGTGGTGAGCATCGCGGTGCTGCGCCCGACGCCGGAGGGTCATGGCCTCGACGACGCCGACGAGTGGGACGGCCCCGGCGGCGCCGGGGGTTCCGTCGCGCACGAGTCCCTGAAAGGGATCGACTCGTCGGCGCGTGACGCCGGCCGCCGGACAGCGGCACCGGATGACCGGAGCCATTGACCGACAACACCGGCCGGTGCCGCCGAGCGGAGCCACCGGCGGTCACCGACCGGGCTGGTGAAGCGGGCTCGTGGACCGGGATCACCGAGCGGCGTCGCCGGACCGGGTCGCTCACCGCGAGACGCACGGCCCACGGGGATATTCCGTCTTCGGGAAAGTGATGGCGCGGGGCCCTGCCCCGCGCCTGCCGCGTTCCGACGTCCCCTCATCGCGCGGCATTTGACCGGAGGATACCGGCCGACCCGTCGCCCGCGTCGCACCCCCATGAGCCCGGGGTGCGAGTGGATTCCCGCAATTCGCCCGCGAAAGGAGATTCGGGGAAACTCGGCCCGGTCGGGAGTCCTTCAGGATTGGATTATTTGTTAAAACTGACACGTTTCAACTCCCCTGCTATGACATAGGCTTCCGATCTGCCGATGTCGGGCCAGTCGGTGAACGGTCAAGATCGAGTTGTGCCCAATTCCCGTTCGAAGCGAGGAGTCGCGTCAATGTCTGAACTGAACCGCCGGGGATTACTTACTCGTGCCGGACTCGTCGGGGCCGGTCTGGTCTCGGCGGACTTCTTAGCCGGAGGCCGCACCGCGGTCGCGGCGGGGACGAGCGCCGGAGAGTGCACACCGGCGTTCGACGCCGTCACCGTGCAGCCCGGGGATTCCCGGTACGAGAGCTTCATGCGCGCGCACAACACCCGCTTCAGCAACCGGCCGGACCAGGTCACCATCGCGACCTCCTCCGACCAGGTCGCCGAGGCGCTCGGCCGCGCCGTCGCGGCCGGCCGGCAGGTCGCGGTCCGCTCCGGCGGCCACTGCCTGGAGAACTTCACGACGTACTCCGGGGTCGAGGAACTCATCGACCTCTCGCAGATGTCGGACGTCTACTACGACGAGCGCCGGTGCGCCTTCGCCGTGGGTCCCGGCGCGATCGTGGCCCCGACGCAGAACACGCTCTTCAAGGGCTGGGGCGTGACGATACCCTCGGCGGGCTGCTCGGAAGTGGGCCTCGGCGGGCACATACTCGGCGGCGGCTACAACTTCTTCTCCCGCATCCACGGAGTCGCCGTCGACCACCTCTACGCCGTCGAGGTGGTCGTGGTGGGCGCCGACGGGCAGCCCCGCACCGTCGTGGCGACCCGTCGGCAGGACGACCCCAACCGTGACCTGTGGTGGGCGCACACGGGTGGTGGCGGTGGCAACTTCGGCATCGTCACGCGGTACTGGATGCGTACGCCCGGAGTGGACTCCACCGACCCCGGTCAGCTCCTGCCCCGTGGCTCGAACCAGCGCGTACGGAACGTGCAGTGGTCGTGGGACAACCTGTCGCCGCAGGCGTTCAAGACGCTCGTGCGGAACTACTCCCAGTGGTACGAGCGCAACAGTGCCCCGGGGGCCCAGGAGGTCCAGGTGTGGGCCTCGTTCTCCGCCTCGCACCAGGCCGCCGGCGTGATCGGCCTGATGGCCGGTGTCTCGAAGGACGTCCCGGGCGGCGAGGCCCTGCTCGACGGGCTCTTCGAGGCGACCACCGCCGGAGCCGGTGTCACGTCCGTCTCCGACTCACGGTACGAACTGCCGTGGCTCGACCGGGACAACTGGTACTGGGGTCCCCCCGGACGCCAGAAGGACAAGACGTCGGACCTCAAGAAGAGCTACACCGACGAGCAGTTGGACACGATCTACGCTTATCTGACCGACGACTCCATCAGCAATCCGGGCGCGCAGGTGAACCTGGCCGCCCTCGGCGGGAAGATCAACTCGATACGTCCCGACGCGACCGCCTACGTCCACCGGGACTCGATCCTGCGCGTCTACTTCACTCCCGGTGTGTGGCGCGCGGAGGCCGACGACGCCACGCACGTCGGGTGGGTGCGCAGGCTCTACCGCGACGTCTACCGCAACACCGGCGGTGTTCCGGTGCCGGACGCCATCAACGCCGGGGCGTACATCAACTATCCGGACGTCGACCTCGCCGACCCGGAGTGGAACACCTCCAGCACCCCGTGGCACGGCCTGTACTACGGCGCCAACTACGCGCGGCTCCAGCGGGTCAAGTCGGCCTACGACCCGCGTGACGTGTTCCACCACGCGCTGTCGATCCGGCCCGCCTGATCCGGCATCGGTACGGTGTGCCCGCCGGCCGGCCTCGTCCGGCCGGCGGGCACACCCCACCCCCTTTCGGCGGGGTCCGTGTGCCGTCCGACAGGTGCGCCCGCGCGTCCGGCGACGGGAACTCCCGGCCGACCGCAAAAGCGCACCGGATTGTCCGGTAGTCGAATTCGGGAAATTCGCCCATTCCCTTCCGCCGTACCGATTTCTTTCGGCCATAGGAATGCGAACGGGAGTGATCCGGGCCGCCTTGACACTCCGCTCCCGTCATGAGTTGGTTTACGCGTCAAAGAAAGTTTTCGAGCACCCCGGGAAGCCTCCGGCCTCGTACTTCCGCACCGGACCCTGGCGGCCCCGTCGGTGGTCCGGCCGAGTGTCCGGGGTCAAGGTGTCGCAGACACGACAAGGAGATCGAGATGGCTGCCGAGATGTCCGGCGTCGACAATGTCGCGAGTTTCTACGAGGGCCTCGGCCAGGTTCTCAATATCGCCTGGGGCGAGAATCTGCACTATGGCTACTGGGAGAACGACGCCGACGACAGCGCGGTCGAGGTCGCCACGGCCCGGCTCACCGACCTGCTGATCAGCATGCTCGACCCCGCGCCCGGCGCCGCCGTGCTCGACATCGGTTGCGGTGTCGGCAAACCCGCTCTCCAGCTCGTCGAGGCCAGGAACACGCATGTCACCGGCATCGCGATCAGTGACGTCGAGGTGAAGCAGGCCACCGGCCGCGCCGCCGAGGCGGGCCGGTCGGACCTGACCACCTTCCGGAACGCTGACGTGAGGGAACTGCCGTTCGGCGACGACTCGTTCGACGGCGCCTGGGCGGTCGAGTCCCTGCTCCATGTGCCGGACCGGGGCCGGGCGCTCGCCGAGACGGCCAGGGTACTGCGCCCCGGCGGGCGGCTGGTGATCGCCGACACCGTCGAGCGCCCGCCGGTGGGTCCCGAGGCCCGCGCGGTTCTCGACGAGATCTGCGCCTCGTACCACGTGAGTGCCTACGCCACCGCCGACGAGTACAACGGACTGCTCGCCGCGAACGGGTTCGTCGACATCGACATCCGTGACATCAGCGACAAGGTCGTCCGGACCGGGGTGATCATGGCCGATGCGGTCGAGGCCCGGCGCGACGAACTGGCCCGGATCGACGGGCCGGAGCCGGTCGACCAGTACATCGGCCTCATGCGTCGCGCGGCGGCCAGCCCGGGGATCGGGTATCTGGTGATCGCCGCGACGCTGGATCCGGCGTCCGGTTCCTGATCGCGTCCGGCGCACGCCCGCTGCCCGGTATCCCTCCGTCACAAGGGGTACCGGGCAGTCATGCTGCCGACCTCGCTGCCCCGGCCCCCGGGGGAGGCGGCCACTCGCGTGTGTCCCAGGGCCCGGGAGCCCGCTCCCGCGCCTGTGCGTCCGCTCCGCGGCGCGGGGCGCATCGTCCGGGCGGGTGAACCACCGACCGCCTTCAGCGACCCGGCCCGGAAAGGGCGCCCGTCACCGGTAGCCGGACGCGTCGGCGGGCTTGCCCGCCTCCTCCACCTCGACCAGATAGCGCCAGCAGTCGGGGCGCGAGCCGTCGAGGTCGGTGAAGCCGTACTCCTGCGCGAGCTGCCCGCTGGACACCGACTGGCCGTTCCAGCGCGCGACATCCGCGTCGCCCGCCAGCGCCGCGACCGCGCGTCCCACGTACGAAGGGCTCTCCGAGATGCAGAAGTGCGGCACCTCGGTCAGCGCGTCGCGCCAGGTCTCCTCCGTGACGCCGAGCGTCTCGAGCATCATCTCCGAACGCATCCAGCCCGGCGTGAGCGTCACCGCCGTTCCGCCGTACGACTTCAGCTCGTGCGCGAGCACGAACCCCATGCGCAGCACACTGTTCTTGACCAGGTCGTAGAAGTACGAATTGCGGTAGCGGCTGCCGTTGTACGCGGAGGTCCCGTCGGTCATCTCCACCACGAGCCCGCCGGGCTGACGCACCAGCAGCGGCAGCAGGAAGTGGCTGGAGATCGCATGGGTGTCCACGCCGAGCCGCATCAGCCGCAGTCCTTTGTCGAGATCGTGCTCCCACACCTTCTTGTCGAACTCGAACAGCCGCTCACCGCCCCAGACATCGTTGACCAGCACGTCGAGCCGCCCCTGCTCGGCGTCGACGCGCTCGGCCAGCGCACGGACCTGCTCGGGCACCAGGTGGTCGGTGGGCACGGCGATCCCGGTCCCGCCCGCCTTGGTGACCAGCTCCGCGGTGTCCTCGATCGTCTCGGACCGGTTGTACTCCGATCGGCGTTCCCGAGTCGTACGGCCGGTGACGTAGACCGTCGCACCCGCCGCGCCCAGCTGGACGGCGATGGCTCGTCCGGCTCCCCGCGTCGCACCCGCGACCAGCGCGATCTTCCCCTGGAGGTCCGGAGCCGGTGTGTCGGACATGAGTCCCATGGAGTTCCCTTATCTGTCTGCGCGTTTCTGGCCCGCGTTCGTCGTCGACGTGGGCTGCTTCACACCATGATCACCTCCTAACCCGACAACCTCTGTCGTCATTTCCGGCCGATCTCCGTGAGCGGGGTGAAAGAGACGGACCACCGCGCCGGCCGGACGAGTCACGGGCCGCGCACTCGGGGACGTACCTGGACCTTGCCCTGGCGCCCACGGACAGCGGGCCTCCACCGGTGAGGCCGCTGATGTCGATCACCTGCTTCACCCCGTCGTAGGGGGCTCGGGACCACGGGCGCTCGTCGCCGATCGACGACGTGGACGGGGATGCCCATCCGCGTCCACCGCGCTGCCGCGCCGGGGAGCGGAGCGAGCGCAGCACACGCACCGGCGAAGCGCCGACCGCACGGGCTCGCCAGGCCGGCTCAGCGGGCGGCCTCCACCGGTACGCGTCCGTGCAGTTGGAAGTACATCTGCTGCGCGGACTCCGCCGGTCCGATCGAAAATCGCTTGACCACCTTTCCGATCGGATTCCAGACCCGGCCGTCGGGCATGCGGATACCTACCAACTGGCCGAAGAGCTCCTGCTGCGCACGGTCGAAGTTCACCCACTCGGCGCCGGCCCGCCGTACGAACACCTCACCCACGTAGGAGCCCAGCCAGAACAGCTCACGCGCCACGTTCCCCTGCTCCGGCCCCGCAGCGCGCAGTCCGTCGGTGATGCGGTCCACCACCCGCAGACTCGCTACCGAGTAATCCAGCGGCAACCGGTTCCGTATGGTCACCCTCCTGATGAACTCGGCCACGCCCCCGCGCATCTGATGGGCCGACAGGACATGTCTCTTATCCCCGATCGAATCCACTGCAGCCCCCCACGTTTCGTTCACTCCGGGCCCCGCACGGGCACCCGGGAGGGAGCCGTTCCTGCTCCCTCCCCGCAACCAAGCGAAACGATGGCCGCAAACGTCACAGCACCAGCAGGCATGCGGAGGAGGGGGAGGGATCCGGCGCCCGGTCCGAGCTCCATGCCCGCCATCCGCGCACCACCGGCGCGCGGGAGCCGACGGTGGCTGGAAAGGGGCTCATCGGCTCATCGCAGAAGAGGGTGCGGTCGGGGTCTGTCGGTCTTCGAGGTCGCCGACACGGTTCTTCATGCTTTGCTGCACTCCTGTCGGGGCGCGGCGAGACGTGCGCCGGGAACGAGCTATGCGCCGTCGTCGCCGTCACGCAGGGAATGGATCATGCTCTGCAGGATCCGGAGCGCGCCCGACTGCTCGGCCTCGGTCAGGCCGGCCAGCATCCTGACCTCGACGGACCGAACCGCCACGGTCGCCTCCTCCAGGCTCCGTCGGCCCCGAGGCGTGAGCCGCGTGGGAAGGACCCTTCCGACGGGTGCCTCCGCAGGCCTGGTCACGTAGCCCTCCCGTTCCAGGGCCTGGAGCAGCACGTTCATCGACTGCCGTGTCACGAATGCGCCCCGCGCGAGCTCGGAGTTCGACAAGCCCGGTCGCTGAGCCAGCAGCTCCAGGCAGGAGTAGTGCGTCACGCTCATCCCGAGCGGCCGCAGCACCGCCTCCATGGCTGCGCGGAGCGCGCTCGACGCCTCTTTCAGCAGGTAACCCAGTGACGTCTCCAGGTCGACGCCGACACCGTTTTGACTCATGTCAGAATTCTGACATAGATTGCCCATGTCAGAAAACTGACACGAATGAAGGAGCATCATCGTGCCCGCCACCGGCCCCGACTTCATCTCGCTCCAAGCGCGCGACCTCGACGCCTCGCAGGCGTTCTACGAGCAGTACCTCGGCCTGGTCCGCTCGCAGGCCGGACCTCCGCACGCCGTCGTCTTCGAGACGAAGCCGATCGCGTTCGCACTCCGCGACGTCGTTCCCGGCACCGACCTCGCATCCGTGGCCCAGCCCGGCATCGGTGCCGCGATCTGGCTCCACGCCACAGACGTCCAGGCCATTCACGATGCTCTCGTCGCCGACGGTCACACCATCGTCTCCGCACCGGTGGACGGCCCTTTCGGTCGGACATTCACCTTCGCCGACCCCGACGGTTACCATGTCACTCTTCACGACCACGCCTGACACGCCCCACGCCGCCGGACGATCACCGGTCCGGTTCGTGACCCGCCCGCGGAGCGCCGGATCGGGCCGGTCAGCCCTTCGCGCTCGTAGCGGCGCAACGTGTCGATGGAGACACCGGTGCGGTCGGCGGCCCTCGCCGGGGTGAGGGTGGTCACGGGGCTCGTTCGGTGACTGCCGCTACCGCGCCTCGGCGAAGCGCGCCATGTGCTCGTCGCTGAGCCGAACATGGCGTGCGGCGAGTGCCTGCTCGATCTGCTCCACCCGGCTCGCGCCGACGATGGGATCGATGCCGTGGCGCATCAGCCATGCCAGTACGACCTGGTTCCTTGTGGTCGAGAGCTCGCCGGCGACGTCGTCGAGGACCGCGAGCACCTGGGCCGTCCCGGGGTGATCATAAGTGTGCGGAAGCGGCTTGTCCGCGCGCGTGTACGAACCCCACATCAGTGAGGTGTACGACCACACGGCGAGCCCCTCCGAGCGTGCGAGGTCCAAGTCCTCCGCGGTGAGCATACGGTGGCCGGTCTCCGCGACGGGGGTGAGCGGGCGCGGCTGGACGAGTGAGTGGCGCAGTTGCAGGGCCGTCCACGGTTCCACGTGCTGCTCCCGCGCGAGTGACCGGGCGCGCTCGACGCGCCAGGCGGCATGGTTCGCCGCCCCGACCCGCAAGGCCACCCCCTTCGCGACCAGTTCACCGAAGGCGCCGACCGTTTCGCCCAGCGGCACCGTGCGGTCCTCGGCGTGGGCCCAGAGCATGTCGATGTGATCGACGCCCAGACGTTCCAGGCTCCCCTTCACACCGGCGTGCACGGCGCCGGCGGAGAGTCCTTCGGCGCCTTTCGGATGGGAGTGCGGAACGAGCGGGTTGTGCCGGACCTTCGTCGCGATCCGCACCGCGTCGCGCGCGCCCGGGCGCGCCTTGAGCCACGCGCCGATGACGCGCTCGCTGGCGCCGCCGACGCCACTGGGGTCGGTCCAGAACGAGTAGCAGTTCGCGGTGTCGAGCCAGACACCGCCGCCGGCGACGAAGGAGTCGAGGACCGCGAAGGCCCGGTCGGGGTCGACGCGTGTACCGAAGTCCATGGTCCCGAGGACGATCTGAGGGTCTGTGGTGTTCATGCTGCCCATGCTCGTATCTGGAGTGCGCTCCAGGTCAAGAGCGGTTGCGGAGGGCCGTCAGGAGACCCGGTCTCCAGGGGGCCGGGGCGGCCCGCGACGGTGCGCTTCGCGGTCACCCATTCCCGCTGCCGCCCGGCAGCGGGAGCGGCCTCATTCGGTGGCTCCACCGCTGCTGGACGCCTCGGCCGCGTACAACGCTCTGGCTCGGAGCCGCGCATGACGCGCGGCAGAGGGCCCGTGTCCTGTCTCACCGGAGCTGGTCGACCGGATCGCGTCGGTCAGTGGGGACCGGCTTGAGTGGGACGGTGTCGGCGGGACCGGCCGCTGGTCAGTCCCGCCGGCCCTCTCGAAGCCGGACGCGGAGAAGGCGGGCCGTACGGTCCGCCTGGTCGGCCGTCACTCGTCCTGATTCCGGGCGGCGAAGCAACTCGAAGACGCCTGGCCCGCGTTGCTCGGGAGGGAGATCTGCCATCCGCGGCACGATGTGGAAGTGCACGTGAGCGAAGCCCTCGGCTTCGGCGAATTGGACGACATAGGTCTTGACGCAACCAGTCACGCTGCGGAGAGCCCGGGAGAGCCTGACCTGCCAGGCCCCCAGGGCAGTGGCCTCGGCATCGGTGAGGTCGTGGACGGCCGTGACATGGCGCCGAGGCAGCAGCACCAGCCACCCCGGCACCGCAGTGTTGAAGCTATGGGCCACCCGCCAGTGCTGGTCGGATACGACGCACTCGCGTGGTGGAAGTTCGTCGAACTGCGCTTCCTTGCCGCACGCGTAGCAGTCGGGAGTCATCATGGATCGAGATCGTAGAACCATCCCGCTGTGATCGGGGCCAGAAGGCCGAACCGCTGGATTCGCTGAGTGGTTCTGAGTTCGGCGGCGAGTCGAGGTGCTCGTGGCTGTGGGTGCCCTTGGGGAGCTACTGACGGAGCAGGCCGCTGATGTTCTCGTTCGAGCGGCGCTGCGACGGGCGTCGGAGGCGTGGTGGTCCACCTGGGAGCCCTGGGTCCGGGTGAGGGACCACACCAGGCGTGGAGGCAGGGACCTCCCTTTCATGTTGCGCGGAACTGGTCTCAGTGGTTGGTGAGTTCGCCGGTGAGCTTGCCGTGGAGGTGAGCGCTGGGGTCGTTCAGGCCGGTGATCTCCACTGTCTTGCCGCGCTGGGCGTACTTCGTCTCGACGGCGTCAAGAGCGGCGACCGAGGAGGCGTCCCAGACGTGGGCGGCGGACAGGTCGATGACGACCTTGTCCGGGTCGGTGGCGTAGTCGAACCGGCCGACGAGGTCGTTGGAGGAGGCGAAGAACAGCTCACCCGTCACGGAGTACACCACGGTTGTGCCGTCGGGGTCGGTGACGGCGGTGACGTCGGCGAGGTGGGCGACGCGCTTCGCGAAGATGACCATCGCGGTGATGGAGCCGACGACGACGCCGACAGCGAGGTTGTCGGTGGCGACCACGCAGATCACGGTGATGACCATCACGGCGATCTCGCCGGCCGGCATCCGCTTCAAGGTCTTGGGGGCGATGGAGTGCCAGTCGAATGTCGCGAACGACACCATCACCATGACGGCGACGAGGGCAGCCATCGGGATATCGGAGACGACCGGGCCGAAGGCGATGCACAAGACCATCAGGAACGCGCCGGCCAGGAAGGTGGACAGGCGGGTGCGGGCGCCGGAGACCTTCACGTTGATCATGGTCTGGCCGATCATGGCGCAGCCGCCCATGCCGCCGAAGAAGCCCGTGACGATATTGGCGATGCCCTGGCCGATGGACTCGCGGGTCTTGGACGAGTGGGTGTCGGTGATGTCGTCGACCAGCTTGGCGGTCATCAGTGACTCCATGAGGCCGACCAGCGCCATCGCGAGGGCGTAGGGGGCGATGGTGGTCAGGGTGTCCACGGTGAACGGCACGTCGGGGAGGCCGGGTACCGGCAGCGAGGAGGGCAGTTCGCCCTTGTCGCCCACGGTCGGCACGGCGATGCCGGCGGCGAGCGTGATGACGGTCAGGATGACGATGGAGACCAGAGGGGCCGGGATCACGTTGGTGACCTTCGGGAAGAACACCATCAGGACGAGGCCGCCCATGATCAGTGGGTACACGGCCCACGGCACGTCGTGCATCTCCGGCACCTGGGCCATGAAGATCAGGATGGCGAGAGCGTTGACGAATCCGACCATCACCGATCGCGGCACGAACCGCATCAGCTTCGCCACCCCGAGGGCGCCGAGCCCGACCTGGATGACACCGGCCAGGATGACGGCGGCGATCAGATGGCCCAGGCCGTGTTCGCGGTTCAGCGGCGCGATCACGAGGGCGACGGCGCCGGTGGCGGCGGAGATCATCGCGCGGCGGCCGCCGACGATCGAGACGACCACGGCCATGGTGAAGGAGGCGAACAGACCGATCGCGGGGTCGACTCCGGCGATGATCGAGAACGAGATCGCTTCGGGGATCAGGGCCAGGGCGACGACCAGACCGGCCAGGATCTCGGTGCGCCAGACCTTCGGGTCGTTCAGCCAGTCGGGGCGCAGAACACGCAGCCACGCGGCGGGAGTCACTACGGAGGAGGACAAGGGGGTGGGTACCTGTCGTGCTCGGGCACACCCCACTGTCGGGACGGGGCGTGCGGGTAGGGCGCGCAGGGGCCGGGCCGGCATCCTGCGGACGGCCCGCAGGGCGGGCCGGGAGTCAAAGGGGGAGGACGGAGGCAGGGCCGGGTGGGCGGCCGGGCAGCTCGCATCCAGGGGCGAAGGTCACGGCGGGCAGGCGACGGCCGACGGCGTCATGGGGTCGCGCACGCTCCTGCAGGAATCGTCTCTTCGCCGGGGGCGCCATCGGCCCCGGCACGGCATCGAAGGGCAGCCGGGCCGCCCTCGCCACCAGCGACCCTACCCTAACGTTAGGGTAGGGATAGGTGGGTCGTACGAGACGCGGCCCGCCTCGACGAGAAGGGCCAGGGGCGTGGACGGCAAGCACATGCAGATCGGCGAGGTCGCTGCGCGGACCGAACTGTCCCTGCGCACCATCCGTCACTACGAGGAGACCGGCCTGGTCATCCCGTCCGCCCGTTCCCAGGGCGGCTTCCGCCTCTACACCGAGACCGACGTTCAGCGGCTCATGGTCATCCGCCGCATGAAGCCCCTCGGCTTCACCCTCGACCAGATGCGCGAACTCCTGGACGCCACCGACCGCCTCGACAACGAGCCCGGCCTCGACGCCGACGTGCGCGAGGTTCTTCTGGACCGCGTGCGCGCATACGAGCAGGTCGCCACCGAGCAGGTCGACAAGCTCCGGATCCAGCTGGCCCGCGCCGAGGACTTCGCCGCCACCCTCGGCGCACGCCTGAGCCGGACCGCGCCCGCATCCTCATGACCGGCCGCCCCGGCCGAGCGACACACCCACCCGGTCTGTACGTCCCGCAGGACGACGTAGAGGTCCCGGCACGGCCGTCGCGGGTGCCCGAGCGGCTGAGTCGCAGGTTCGACGCAGTGCCGGGCACTCCTGTCCTCGCTGCTCCGCCCCGGCGAAGCAGCCGCCCCGCAATCCTCGGTCCTGCTCGCGATCACCGATGCGATGAGCCATCATGGGCCGACCTCGACCAGGTACACCGCACCCGACGGCCGGCGCAGCCGCACGGGTCCGTCGCCCACTCGGGCAGGTCATGCGCAACGCGACCGACCTTCCCGCTGGATCGCTTCACCGGTGTGAGGACCCGGCCCCGGTAGCCTGCCGCGTGTCCTGACCATGTCCGCCTTCGCGTGGGGCAGCATCGGTGCGATGAACTCTCCCGCCGGCCCTGAGCGGACCCCGGACGGTCGATACGTCGTCGTGAATCACCGCCGATGGCGTGCGACGGATCCGGAGATTCCCCCCGGCGTCTCCTCCCGTCTACGGCATCACCTCATGGCGGCCCGGCGCGCGGTGTCCGCCGCGCGCCGGGCCGCCGACGCGGCAGCGGAGCGCAGGGCCCGGGAGCGGGTGCACGTCGCGAAGGTCGCACTCGGGGAGCGCGGCACTCCTTGGTGGGAGCAGTCCACGGAGGAGCGCCGTCGGCGATGGGAGAAGGGCGTGGCGGAACTCGACAGCGCCGAGCCGGAGGCGGACGGGCCGCAGACGGACCCGCCGATCTGATGCGACCCGGAGCATCCTGGTCGCGGCCGTCGGCATGGCGTCGGTTCCATGGCGAACCGGTGGCCGGGCGTGCGTACGTCCCATGCGGACCGGCGTAGAATCGGACGCCGATATCGGCTTCGTGACATCGCTCGAGGAGGTGCCCGGAGTGCGGGAGTTCCAGCGGGCAGCGGTGCGGCTGCACATCCTCCACCACGCCGCGGAACAGGAGATCCACGGCGCCTGGATGACCGAGGAACTCGCCCGGCACGGCTACAACATCAGCCCCGGCACCCTCTATCCGACCCTGCACCGGCTGGAGGCGGACGGGCTGCTCATCTCCGAGCAGCAGGTGGTCGACGGCCGGACCCGCCGTGTGTACGCGGCGACCGAGGCCGGTGAGGAGGCCCTGGCCGTAGACCGCCGGGCCCTCAGGGAACTGGCCCGCGAGGTTCTCGGGGACGAGGCTCCGTAAGCCGAGGCCGGGCGGCCTCGCATGGCCCCGCGTCCTCCGGGCGATGAGCAGCGGCGGTGCGGCTACGTCCGATGGATCGTGAGCGCGCGACGCACTCCGTAGACGGCCGCGCCTGCGGCGAGCACCGCGGCGCCCGTGATGGCCGAGGCCGGTGGAAGGGCGAAGGCCAGGGCGAGGCAGCCGGCCAGACCGGCGAGCGGGATGATCCGAGCCGGGCGTCCTTCGGCGGGGGTCAGGGTCCAGGCGGAGGCGTTGGCGACGGCGTAGTAGGCCAGCACGCCGAACGAGGAGAAGCCGATCGCTCCGCGCAGGTCCGCCGTCGCCGCCACCACGGCGACCACGGCGCCGACGACCAGCTCGGCCCGGTGCGGGACCTGGAACCTGGGGTGGACGGCGGCCAGCGTGTGCGGAAGGTGGCGGTCGCGGGCCATGGCCAAGGTGGTGCGGGAAACACCGAGGATCAGCGCGAGCAGCGAGCCGAGCGCGGCGATCGGGGCACCGACGCGTACCACCGGCACCAGCCACTCCGCCCCCGCGGCCCGGGCGGCGTCCGCCAACGGTGCCTCGGAATCGGCCAGTTGCTGCGGACCCAGCACCGACAGGACCGAGACCGCCACGGCCGCGTAGACGGCGAGGGTGATTCCCAGGGCGATCGGGATGGCCCGGGGGATGGTGCGGGCGGGATGGCGGACCTCCTCGCCGAGCGTCGCAATGCGGGCGTAGCCGGCGAACGCGAAGAACAGCAGGCCCGACGCCTGCAGCACCCCGCCGAAGGTGGCGTCGGAGCCGACGTTCAGCCGGCCCGCGTCCGCGGCACCGGAAACCGACACGCTGACGACCACGGCGGCGAGCACCGCCAGGACCACGGCCACCACGATCCGGGTCAGCAGTGCTGACTTCTGCACGCCCGTGTAATTCACCGCGGTCAGCGCCACCACCGCGGCAACGGCCACAGCGTGTGCCTGGCCCGGCCAGACGTACGAACCGACGGTCAGCGCCATCGCCGCGCACGAGGCGGTCTTGCCCACCACGAACGCCCACCCGGCCAGATATCCCCAGAACTCGCCCAGCCGCTCGCGACCGTAGACGTAGGTGCCACCGGACGCCGGGTAGAGGGCGGCCAGCCGGGCGGAGGACGTCGCGTTGCAGTACGCCACGACGGCCGCCACCGCCAGTCCGATCAGCAGCCCCGAGCCGGCGGCCCGGGCGGCGGGCGCCAGTGCGGCGAAGATCCCCGCACCGATCATCGACCCCAGACCGATCATCACGGCATCCGACACCCCAAGACGCCGCCGGAGCTGGTCCGGAAGACCCGCGGAATTCGGGGGGTTCGACATGGGCTCGCTCCTCTGGTGCGCGAGGCACTGCTACGGCTATCGATATCGGGACACGATATCTGAGCCCGACCTCCTGGGAGTCCCTACCGGACCCCCGGGACCTCGCTGCGATGGCGCACCGGGCCCCACATCCGGCCCTCGGCCACTCTCGGCTGCCGCCCGCCCGCTCACCCTCGGGCTCCGGGGACCACGCCGTGCGTTCTGCCGCCCGGTGACCCGGCCTCAGACGGGCAGCCGCGGCACGCTGTCGATCAGCCGGCGGGTGTACACGTGCGCCGGATCACCGAGCACCTGGGAGGTCATTCCCTGCTCGACGACCAGGCCGCGCTCCAGCACGGCGGTGCGTTCGCACAGGGAGGCCACGACCGAGAGGTCGTGGGAGACCATCACGAGAGTCAGCCCCCGCTCCTGCTTCAGTTCGGCCAGCAGGTCGACGACCTTCACCCGGGTGGTGACGTCCAGCGCGCTGACCGGCTCGTCGGCCAGCAGCACGCGGGGATCGCAGACCGTGGCGCGGGCGATGGCGATGCGCTGGCGCTGTCCGCCGGAGAACTCGTGCGGGTAGCGGTCGACGGCGTCCGCCCGGAGTCCGACGCGCTCCAGCGCCGCCGCCACCTTGGGGGCCGCCGTGGCACGCGTGTCGAGGCCCAGGGAGCGCAACGGCTCCGCGACGATCGACCCGACCCGGCGGCTCGGGTCGAGCGAGGAGTACGGGTCCTGGAAGACGCACTGCACGCCGCGCCGGAACCGGCGCATCTGCTCGCGGTCGCGCGGATTCAGGTCGGCCCCGTCGAAACGTACGCTTCCCGCCGTGGGGCGGGCGAGGCCGAGCAGCAGGCGCAGGAGCGTCGTCTTGCCCGCGCCGGACTCGCCGACCAGCGCGAGGCTCTCGCCCGCCTCGACGGCGAGGGACACGTCCCGCACGACGTCGGCCGACGTCCCCCGGTAGCGGACCGCGGCGTCCTTCAGCTCCAGCACGGGGGTCATCGCGGGCTCCTCAGGTCCAGGGCGGACTCCAGCTTCCGGGCACTGGCGACCAGGGCCCTGGTGTACTCCTCGCGTGGCGCGCGCACGATCTCGTGGACCGCGCCCTGCTCGACGGCCCGGCCGTCCTTCATGACCAGCACCCGGTCGGTGACCCTGGACACGACGGCGAGGTCGTGGCTGACGAACAGCACGGCCATCTCCCGTTCCCGGACCAGGCCGTCGATCAGCTCCAGCATCTCCGCCTGTACGGACACGTCCAGGGCGGTGGTGGGCTCGTCGGCGATGAGCAGCTTCGGCTCGCAGGCCAGCGCCATCGCGAGGGCGACGCGCTGGCGCTGTCCGCCGGAGATCTCGTGCGCGAAGGCGCGGGAGATGCGGTCGGGCTCGGGCAGCCGTACCTGTTCGAGGGCCTCGTGTACGGCCCCGCGCAGGTGTGTGCCCCTGAGGCCGGTGCGGCGGGCCAGCGGCTCGGCGATCTGGCGGCCCAGCCGCATCAGCGGGTCCAGTGCGGTCAGCGGTTCCTGGAAGACGACGGCCGCGTCCCGCCCGCGGACGGCGGCGAGCCGCTTCTCGGACGCGCCCACCGTCTGCGTCCCGGCCAGTTCCACGCTGCCGGCCGAGGTCATGCCGTCGGGCAGCAGGCCGAGCACCGCGAGCGTCGTCAGGGACTTGCCGGAGCCGGATTCACCGATGATGCCCAGCCGTTCACCACCGGCCACCGTGAAGGACAGGTCGTCGACCAGGGTCCGTCCGTCGGGGGCGCGGACGGACAGCCCGTGTACGTCGAGGAGAGTCACGTGCGCCTCCGCCGGGTGGCCGGGTCGAGGGTGTCGCGCAGGCCGTCGGCGATGAGGTTCACACCGATGACGAGCAGTACGAGCAGGATGCCGGGCGCGAGCGCACCGGCCGGCGCCGTGGTGAAGGTGGCCTGGGCCTCCTGGAGCATGCGGCCCCAGGAGGCGTTGGGCGGCGGCGCTCCGAGCCCCAGGTACGACAGCCCGGCCTCGGCGAGCACGGCGAGCCCGAACTGCAGGGCGAGGTTGACCACCAGCGTGGGCCAGATGTTGGGCAGCACGTGGGAGAGGACCGTACGCGGCCAGGAGGTGCCGGAGGTACGGGCGGCGGTGATGTAGTCCTGGGCCAGGACCCGCTTGACCAGGACGCGCACCAGCCGCGCCACGACCGCGCTCTGCGCCAGGCCGATCGCCAGGACCGCCGAGCCGAGCGTCGCCGACCGCGCGGCGACGATGAGCATCGCCAGGAGCAGCGTCGGAAAGGCGATGAGGATGTCGAGGAACGCCGAGAGGGTGTCGTCGAGCCAGCCCTGCGCGAACGCCGCGAGCACGCCCAGGGTGACCCCGATGACGGCGGCGATGAACACCGACCCGAGCCCCGCCTCGACGGCGATGCGGGAGCCGGTCATCACCTGCGTGAACAGGTCGCGCCCGAGCTTGTCGGTGCCGAGCGGATGGCCGCCGCCGGGCCCGGCGAGCCGGCCGCCGGAGGTGTCCTCGGCGTCGTAGGGCAGCCAGAAGAAAGACACCACGGCCGGCAACGCGATCAGACCGGCGAGTAGGCAGCCGACCACGAGGGTGGCGGAGCGCCGCTTCGTGGGAGTGGGAGGCTCGGTGGGGAGCTTCGTGGGGACGAGCAGGTCCGTCCCGGTCATCGGGCACCTCCCGAGAGTCGCCCGCGCAGCCGCGGGTCGATGATCCGCTGGACCAGGTCGGCCACGAAGCCGATCACCAGCACCGCGAGGGTGGACACGAACAGCACGCCCTGGATGACCGGGTAGTCGTGCTGCGCGATGCCGGTGGCGAGCATGGAGCCGAGGCCCGGAAGCGCGTACACCGACTCCACGACGACGGCGCCGAGCAGCGTCGAGGCGAGCTCGATGCCGAGGATGGAGATCACCGGCACGGAGGCGTTGCGCAGACCGTGCCGCCACATGGCGCGCCCGAAGGACGAGCCGAGGGCGCGCGCCGTCCGCAGGTAGTCGCTGCCGAGCACGTCGAGGGTGGCGGAGCGGACGTAGCGGATCAGGGAGGCGCTCATCACCAGGGCGATGGTCACGACCGGCAGGACCAGGGCGCGGAACGCCTCGACGGGGTCGGACCAGCCGTCCTGCGGGAAACCGCCGGAGGGCAGCCAGCCCGCGTTCAGCGCGAACACCGCGATGAGGATCATGCCGAGCCAGAAGACGGGTATCGCGATGCCCAGCTGGGACACGCCGCTGAGCAGCGCGCCGTACCAGGTGTGCCGTTTGTACGCGGACACGAACCCGGCCGGTACGGCCACCAGGACGGCGAGGACGAACGCGGCCAGGGTGAGCGGCACGGTGACGTTCAGCCGGGCGCCGACCTCGGGGGCCACCGGCAGCGAGCTGACGAACGAGGTGCCGAGGTCGCCGCTCGCCAGCTGCCCGAGCCAGTGGACGAACTGCTCGGGCAGCGGCCGGTCGGAACCGATGGCATGGCGGGCGGCCGCTATCTGCTCGGGGCCGGCGCCGACCGCGGTGAGCGCGTTGGCCGGGTCACCGGGCAGCATGCGCAGCAGCACGAACAGCACCACGCTCGCCAGGGCCAGCGACACCGCGAGGAACGCGAGCCGACGCAGCAGATAGCGCGCCATCAGCCCTTCTTCTGGATGTCGTAGGCGAAGAACTGCGAGTTCAGACCGTTGAGCGGGTAGCCGGACAGTTTGTCGTTCGCGACGACGATCTGCGGGTAGAGGTACAGCCAGTCGCTGGCGGCGTCCTCGGCGGTCTGCCGGTTGACCTTCTTCAGCAGCTCGGTCTGAGCGGCGGCGTCGGAGGCTTCTTCGGCCTGCTCCACCCACTTGGTGACCTGCGGGTTGTCGTAGCCCCAGTAGAAGTCGGGGTTGCCGTACCAGACCAGGTCGCGGTCGTTGACGTGCTCCTGGAGGGTGGCCGTGAAGTCGTGGTTCTTGTAGACCTTCGTGTACCACTCGTCCGGCGTGATCGTGTTGATCTCGACCGTGATGCCGACCTTGGCGAGCTGGGACCTGATGAAGGTCGCGGCCGTCGGGTGCGGGTCGTAGTTGGGGGTGTCGAGGGTGAAGCCGAAGCCCTTGGCGTAACCGGCCTCGGCGAGGAGCTCCTTGGCCTTCGTCACGTCGTAGGCGTCGACGTCGGTGAGGTCCTCGTACCACGGGTCGCTGGGCGGCACCATCGACCCGATCTCCTTGCCGTAGCCGCCCCAGACGGACTCCAGGAGCTTCTTGTCGTCGATGGCGGCGGACACGGCCCGGCGCACCTTGACGTCGGTGAAGGGCTTGGCCTTGTCGTTGAACGCCAGCAGCAGCTTGGTGGTGGAGTCGCCGTCGTTCACCTTGTAGTCGCCGTTGCTCTTGAACTGCTCCAGGGCGTCGGGCGACTGCTCACTGGTGACCACGTCGACGGCGTTGGTCAGCAGCGCGTTGTTCAGCGCCGTGGCGTCCTTGTAGTAGTGGAAGACGACCTGCTTGTTCGCGGCGGCGTCGCCCCAGTAGCCGGCGAAGCGGTTCAGGCTGAGCGCGGAACCGCGGGTCCACTTGTTCAGGGTGTACGGGCCGGTTCCGTCCTCGGTCGTCTTCAGGTTCTTCGCCTGGGAGTTGATGATCCAGACGTAGGAGAGGTTGTAGACGAAGGAGATCGACTTCTTGGACAGCGTGATCCTCACGGTCCGCGCGTCGGGGGTGGAGATGTCCTGGACGACCTCGAGATTGCTCTTGCGGGCGGACTGGGAATCGTCCGCGATCACCTTCTCCAGGCTGTACTTGACGTCCTCACCGGTGAGTTCCTTGCCGCTGTGGAACGTCACGCCATCGCGCAGCGTGAAGGTGTACGTGAGGCCGTCCGCGCTGGTCTCGTAGTCCTCGGCGAGGAGATTGTCGACCTTGCCGTCGTCGGTGAGCCTGAACAGACCCTCGTAGACATTGCCGTTGAGCGCCTCGGTCACGCCCTGGCCGCCGCCTGCGGTGTTGTCCAGGTTCTGCGGCTCGTAGAGGGAGCCGATGTTGACGACCGCGTCCTTGTCCCAGGTGCCGCCCGAGGCGCTCGAGCCGCCGGAGCCGCCGCAGGCGGACAGGGTCAGGGCGAGAGCGGCGGCGGAGGCGGTGCCGTACAGGACGTTCTTCTTGGTGCGCATGGGATGAGGCTCTTTCGGTGCGGGGAGCTGCGGGGTTGATCAGTGCTGGGCGTCGAAGCCGTCGCGGAGGACGGGGAGCTTCTCGCCGGCCTCGACGGGCAGGTGGAAGCGGTTCTGCCGCGGCGGCATCGGACAGTTGTACTGATCGGAGAATCCGCAGGGCGGCACGAAGGCCCGGTTGAAGTCGAGGACGACCCGGCTCTCGTCGTCCGTGCGCCGCACGAAGAGGAAGCGGCCGGCCGCGTAGGTGCTGTCTCCGTTGGTCGGGTCGCCGAAGACGAGCAGCAGGGTGCCGTCGTCGTCGAAGGCGCTGAGCGTGTACGCGCGGCCGTCGACGGTGAGCGTGATGTCGCCGGGGACGACCAGGTCGCGGCTGCCGCCGTTGTCCCTGATGTGCTCGAAGGCGATGCGCCGGGCGCCGGGGACGGGCGTGTAGGAGGCTTCCAGGACCCAGGCGGGGTCGTAGGGGAAGGCGTCCACCCGGTCGAAGCGGCGGACGGCGGGCGCGTCCGCGTCCCAGAAGCGCAGGCCGTGCTCGAGCTCGCCGCTGACCAGCTCGGTGCGCTGGAGCGTGGTGACGGTCACGGTGTCAGGCCGGTCCGCGCCGGCGTCCGCCGCGTTCGGGATCTCGCCCGCCGGAGCCCAGCGGGTTTCGACCAGGGCGAGGTTGCCCGTAGGGGACGTGAGCGCACGGTGGCGCTCGGCACGCCAGGCGTCCCATTCCTCCGCCGGATCGGCGGACGCGCGGTCGGGGGAGGAGCGGGGCACGGCAGCACTCATTCGTCTAGGCGGAGCGGCCCTCACAGTCCTCGGGTGACAGGACGTGAATAAATGGCCAAAGCATCACCTTTATTGACCATAAGCTTATCTAATGTCAAACGCTTCACCACATAGTGAGACGGTTCTTCTCATATGTTGATCATGGGTCGGGTGGTTGCGCCCTCCGGGGGTGGGCGGAACCACCGCCGTCCCGCACGACGCCGTGCGGGACTCGGCGGTGCCGTCGAGCTCAGAGCCCGGTGACCCTGGCGCCCGCGGACAGCTCGTAGACCAGGGTGACCGTGCGTCGGCCGTTGGGCGGGAGGGTCACGTCCCAGCGGGCGATGCCCTCGGCGTCGACCGCGTCGGGCGCAGGGGAACAGGATTCCCTGCGCAGACGTACGTCCACGGCCGAGACCTCGGAGACCGGGAGCCGCTCCCGAAGGGCGACCACGCGGTCGCCCTGTTCCGCGGGGGCACTGAACCGGGACAGGTGCAGTCGGACCGTGCGGGTGATGACGGTCCGCTGGGTGATCCCGGCGGAGTCGCGTGACTCCTCGGCGTGCCGTACCACCCGGTGGTCGTCGCAGCTGCCGAAGGCGAGCTCGACGGGGGCGCCGGGGGCGGTGAAGTCCAGCGTGCCGCGGCCGCTGAACCCGCTGTCGCGGACCAGGTCCACGGGTCCGGCGAGCAGTGCGTGGCCCCCCGGCCCGTCGAACCGCACCACCCGGGTGACCAGGGGAGACAGCTCGGGTGAACAGGCGTACTCACTGCGTGCGGCCGTGGTGAAGGCGGACAGCGGCACACGGTGCGCGGTGCCGTCACTGGGCACCGAGACCGGCGCCGGCGCCCGCAACACCCGCGCCTCACCGCCGTCGTCCACCCCTGGCAGGCCGAGCACCGGGGCCGGTCCGAGCGTTCCGATCTCCTCCTCGCGCACCTCGACGTCCACCGTGCGGCGCTCCGCGACGGAGCGGTCCGTGAGCGTCAGCCGGTCCTCGCCCAGGCTCGGCGGATCGGTCGCGAGCGCCGAGCGTGCCGTCGACAACGTCAGCCGCACGTCCGACCAGTCCTCGCCGGTACGCTGCCAGACCATCGCGTCGGTCTCCAGCGTCAGGGAGTCCCCGTCGAGCACGGCCCGGTAGGCGGGCCTCCACAGCGCGCACGGGGTGAGGTGGCTCAGCCGCAGCCCGACCGGCCCGGCAACCGCCGTTTCCACGGTCAGTTCGACATGGCCGACCAGTTCGGCAGGCTCCTCCTCGGACACGCACATGGCCCGCTCGGCCTCCCGGAGTTCCTCGGCCAGAGCCGCCAGCCGGGCCTCCGCCGTGCGGAGTTGCTCACCGCACGAGTCGCGTTCGTCGTCCACCCGGTCCAGTTCACGGGCCCAGCGCGGCCCGTCGGTCTCTCCGCAGCCCGCACCCTCGCCCATCTCCCGCAGCAGATCGGCGGCGAGGCGGCCGAGGAGGTCCCGACGGGTGTGCAGCCGGTCGCGCTGCTGTTCCCGTGCGACCCGTTCCCCCTCCAGCGCGCGTACGCGCCGGCGCAGGGCGGAGTCGTCATCGGTGTGCGGCAGCGGTCCGCGAGGCGTCCAGCTGCGGACCATCCGCACGTCGAGCACGGTCGCCGGGTGATCGGCGGTCAGCTCGGCGTGGAGCGTACGGTCGACGGCCGTCGCACTGACCGGCCCGAGACGCAGCCGCTGGACCCCCGCCTCCAGGTCGAGGACGACGGCCCGCTCGACGTGGGCGCGATCCTCCAGGCAGGTGACGGCGGTGACGGGCAGGGCGATCGGCTTCGGGGCCGTGGTCATGGTGTGTCAGCTCCTGCGGTTGCCGCCGGCGAGGGCCTTGCCTGCCGGTATGCGGATCTCGTAGCCGCCGTCGAGCGCGACGGAGCCGGCGGCGGGCAGGTCCACCCGCCAGATGCGGGTGCCCGGGGCATGACGATCGGGCCCCGGGCCGTCCTCGGGTGCTGTCCAGTCGGCCCGTTCCTCGATCCGGACGTCCGGCTCGGAGGTGACGGGCACCCGCTCGTGGACCTCGAGGGTGATGGGCATCGCCAGGCGGTTGGCCAGCTCCACGTGGACACGGTGGTCGAGCACGGTGGTCGTGTTGCGCAGCCCCGAGGTGGACTCACGCAGGTGCGCACGACGGGTGACCTGGATGCCCTCGGCCGGTCCGAGCCCGACCCGGCAGACGCCCCCGGGAGCGAGCGTGGGCAGTGCTCCGGTCAGCAGGAAGTCGTCGTCCACGGTGACCTCCACCGGGCCGGCGAGCAGAGCCTGGCCGGTGGCGTTGGACAGCACCGACGTGGCGTACACGGTCTGCTCCACGGACGGCGTGCAGAGGTACTCGGTGCGCAGACCGACCGGGATCTCGCCGACGGTGACGGTGTGCCAGGTGCCGTCCGACGGAATGTCGGCGCGGGCGGCGGTGTCGAAGCGGTGGTCGAAGGAACCCGCCGACGCGCGGGGCCGCACGGCGTGCCCCGGCAGCGGGAGCGCGGCCACCGACTCGGCGCGGCGGCGGTACTCGGCCGTCACGGGGTCGAAGGGGGAACGGGGGAACAGCCGGCCCCTCCGACCGCCGTGTTCGTCTGGGCCGGACAGGACGAGGGCGGCGTAGTCGAGTTCGGCGCCGCTCGGCTGCGGCGGACCGGTGGCCGGTGCGGGGGACGGTGGCGCCGGTGCGGCTGCGCCGGGAGCCGCGGGTGCCATGGCGGCGGGAGCCGCGAAAGGCCCGCCACCGGAGCGCATCCTGGTGCCCGTGCGCGCCTGTACCGGGGGCGCGGGGGCGGGTACACCGCCGACGGCGAGCTCCGGCGCACCGCCCGGCACCGGGGGCGGAGGCCCGCCGTAGGCCTGCGGCGGGACGGGGCCGCCCGTGGCAGCAGGGGGCCCGGCGGTCGTGGCGGGGGAAGGCCCTGCCGTGTCGTACCCGGTGAACAGATCGGCGAGACCCGCCGGGGGCTCACGCCAGCCGGAGGGCGCGGGGGCGGGCTGACGGCGTCCGATCCGGATCGAGCGGAGCTTCGGCAGGTCGGTGCTGCGCCGCAGGTCGGCGGTGGCCAGGGCGATGGACACACCGGTCCAGTCCTCGCCGGTGCGCTGTGCGACCGAGGCACGCAGGACGAGCCGGGCGCTGCTGTCGCCCTGACGGAAGGCGAGACGGTAGGCCGGTACCCAGACGGCACCGGGCACCCCGTACTCCAGTTCAAGCTTCACTTCGGCGGCGGCTTCCGGGGCACCGGCGCCGGAGGTGTCGACGACCAGGAAGGCCGAGACCGTGGTCTCCACGTGCGCCGACGGTGCGTCGGTGGAGGCGCGGGCGAGTCTGTCCGCGGCGATGTCCAGCTCGTGCCCGACCCGGCGCAGCGCCTCCTCCGCGTCGACGAGGCGGGCGTGCAGTCCCGTCAGCCGTTCGTCCACGAAGCCGGCGAGTTCCAGCCAGGCGTCGACAGGCGTACGACGGTGCGGGTCCTCCCGCCTGCGGGGCGGCGGGACCGGGCGCAGAGCCCTGATCTCCTCGATCAGGCCCAGCAGATGGTCCCGGCGCCGCCGCGCCGCCGCCTGCTCGTCACGCAACTGCTCGACTCGGTGTCGCAACGTGTCGGGCGCGGACGTGCCGCACGGCTCGGCCCCGACCTCCACCCGGGCCTCGCTGACCCGCACCCCGGGGGCGCCCAGTACGCGGGCCCGCAGCGAGCCCGGGTCCAGGGTGCGGGGCAGCCCCGTCACCCGTACCCTCCCGTCCGGCGGCACACTTCCCCGGGCCAGGCGGCGGCACAGCGCACCCCGCTCGTACACCACCACAGAATCGAGGGTCGACCCCCACCTGCGCGCTACCTCGGCCGTCATGTGTTCCGCCCCCATCCGTGCTGAGCGAAGCGTACGCCGGGGTCGCTCGCGCGTCTGCGCCGACCACGGGGTGAAGCCGCCCGCCTTCGCCGGTGCCGGTGGCATCCGCCTTCATGCCGGCATGGACGAACAGGCGCGATTCCACTCGGCAATTCACCACCTGACCGGCTTGAGTGCCTCACCCTCGCCGAAGGACCGGGCCGTGCCGCTCATGGAGCGGGCCGTGCGCGGAGCCCGTAGTGATCCGGCGGGCCCGCGGTGCCCGGGTGCACCCTGACCGTCGGGACTCGCCGAAGCACCGACCGCCCTGGAGGCCGTCGTGACCGGGTGCCCGCGCCGGTGGTTGCGTCACAAAGGGGGACGGCGTCCGTCAAGGCTCCTCGCATCGGCGCCCGGTTCGTGGTCGGCTGAGGGGCATCCAGGTTCCGTGTCCGCCGCGGAACGGTGAAGGAGATGGTGATGACCGATCAGCAGCGTCCGCCGCCCGACGCCCTCGTGGTGGGTGCCGGTCCGGCAGGCATCGTCTGCGCGCTCGACCTGAGCAGGTCCGGACTGCGCGTCGAACTGCTCGAGGCGTCCGACGGCGTGGGCGGCCGCATGCGTACGGACCGCAAGGACGGCTTTCTGCTGGACCGGGGCTTCCAGGTCTTCAACACCGCCTACCCGCAGGTGAAGAGGCGCCTGGCACTGCGCCGGCTGCGTCTTCGGCCGTTCACCCCTGGGCTGATTGCCCGGACGTCCCGGGGACAGATGCGGATCACCGATCCCACCAGACGCCCGGGGGAGGCCGCGAGCCTGCTGCCCGGGCGGGTCCTCTCGGCACGCGACCTCACGGCGCTCGCCGCCCTCACCGCACGCGATGCACTGCTCCCCGCCGGCACCCTCAAGAGCCGGCCCGACCGCACCACCTCGGCCGCGCTCATCCGCGCCGGGCTCTCACCGCGCGCGGTCGAGGACCTGCTGAGGCCGTTCCTGTCCGGAGTGTTTCTCGAGGACGAACTGGAGACCTCCGCCCGCTTCTTCCACCTGGTCTGGCGCAGCATGGTGCGGGGCACGCTCTGCCTGCCCGCCGAGGGCATCGGCGCGGTGCCCGCCCAGCTCGCCGCCTGTCTGCCGGACGGCACGCTCCGGCTCGGCACACCCGTGGCCGCGGTGACCGACTTTGGCGTGCTCCTCGAGGACGGCAGCGAACGACCGGCTCCCACGGTCGTCGTGGCCACGGACGGACCGACGGCCGCTCGCCTGCTGCCGGGCCTCCCGGTCCCGGACGGGCGCACGGTGACGACCTACTACCACGCGACCGACACCTCGCCGCTGGCCGAACCGACGCTCCTGGTGGACAGCAGCCTGGCCGTCCTGAACACCTGTGTGCTCACCGAGGTCACACCCACCTACGCCCCGCCGGGTACCGCCCTGGTGTCGACCTCGGTGCTCGACGGCGATCCGCCGGGCAGGCACGAGGCGGTGCGCGGGCGCCTGGCCGAGCTGTACGGCACCGACACGAGCGCCTGGACGCCGATCGCCACGTACACCGTGAAGCACGCGCTGCCCGCGATGGCGCCGCCCTGGCCGCTGAGCCGCACGACCCGATTCGCCGCGGACCGGTACGTGTGCGGGGACCACCGGGCGACGGGATCGGTGCAAGGCGCCCTGGCGTCGGGTACGCGTGCCGCGCGGGAGGTACTGGCCGATCTGGCGCGACGATGACCCGTACACCGGGGGGACCGCCCGCCGGGCCGTTCCCCTCGGATCATCCGGCAGAACGCGATCGGGGCGATCCCCAGCACACGGCCCCGACTCCCGGGTTGTCCACGTACATTGACGGGCATGGCATGTCGCATCACTGAGCTGGTCATCGAAGCCACCGATCCCGAGCGGCTCGCCGCGTTCTGGAGCGAGGTCCTCGGCTACGTCGAGCTCGGCCGGGAGGACGATGGGAGCATCGAGATCGGGCCGCCCGGGGCCGGCTTCGGCGGTCCGCAGCCCACGCTCGTGTTCAGCCCCGACAACGCCCCGAGGGCAGGGAAGTTGCGACTGCACATCGACGTCAGCGCCACCGACCGTGACCAGGACGCCGAGCTGGAGCGGCTGCTCGCCCTCGGCGCCAGGCCCGCCGACGTCGGTCAGACCGGCACCGAGAACTGGCACGTCCTGGCCGACCCGGAAGGCAACGAGTTCTGCCTGCTGCACACCCGGCTGCAGCCGCTCTGACCCCGTGCGCCCTGGCGCCGAGCCGTTCGCGGTACCCCCACCCAGGTGTGGATGCCCCGGCCGGATCAGTACCCCGCGGCCAGGTCCGCCTCCACCGCGCGCGCCGCGGCGCTGAGGGTCGCGACCAGTGACGGGAGGCTGTGGGAGTCGTAGCGCACGCTGGGCATGGACACCGACAGGCCCGCCTGCGCCGTCCCGTCCCGGTCGTGCACCGGCACCCCCACGGCGACGAGTCCGCGCTCGGAGCGTTCCTGGTTCACGGCGAACCCGTTGCGGGCGATGCGCTCCAGCTCGCTCCGCAACTGTGCGAGGTCCGGGCGGTCCGCGGGGCGGTCGCGATAACGGTCGGCGGAGTAGATCTCCGCGAGCTCGGCGTCGTCGAGCGCGGAGAGGAGCAGCAGGCCGGTCGTCGTGCGGTGTGCCGCGAACACCATCCCCTCTCGGGACCCGACCCGCAGCGCCTGCCCGCTCTCGACGCTGGCGATGAACCGGGCCGTGTCCCCGGTGCGGATGGTGAGATTCGCGGTCTCGTCCAGGAGGCCGACCAGCCGGCGCAGGTGGGGGAGGGAGACGGCCCGCAGCCGGGACACGTGCGACTGCGAGTGGGCGGCCAGTTCGAGGACGGGACCTGCCCGGTAGACGCGGTTCTCGTCCCGCACGGCGAAGTCCCGGTAGACGAGCATCGCCAGGAGCCGATGGGCGGTGGAACGGGCGACGCCCAGCCGCTCGGCGACCTGCGAGACGGTCGCCGTGCCCTCCATCTGCAGCATGGTCGCCGCCCTGAGGGCGTGGTCGACACTCGCGACGGGGTACGGGGGCGGTGTCTTGAGCGGCTTGTCCACGGTGCCTCCCGGTGCGGCCTTCCGGCCCGGCGTTGCGATGCGGCCTTCCAGCCGGCCCGGTGTCCCGGTCCGGTCTTCCGGCCGGGCCTTCTGTCCGGACCGCCATCCGGCCTGCGTGTTCTGCTCTACAGAATCTACATGTCCTCCATCCGAACCTGGCGCACGCTGTGTCCGTGACTCAGTCCTCCCACACCCAAGACATCGCCACGGGCTCACCCGTCCGGCTGCAGGCCGTTTCCGCAGTGGGCCAGCCCGAGGTCACCCCGGCGCTCGAAGAGCTGTACCGGGGCTTCGAACAGGAACTCCTCGTCCCGCTGTGGACCGAGATCGGTGACCTGATGCCGGCGCATCCCCGCTCACGCGCGGTCCCGCACGTGTGGCGATGGGAGCAGCTGCGGATGCTCGCGGCGCAGGCCGGCCGGCTCGTCCCGGTCGGCCGGGGAGGTGAGCGCCGGGCCATCGCGCTGGCCAATCCCTCCCTGGGCGGCCGGCCGTTCGCCACGCCCACCCTGTGGGCCGCCATCCAGTACCTCATGCCCGGGGAGGACGCCCCGGAGCACCGCCACACCCAGCACGCGTTCCGGTTCGTCGTCGAGGGCGAGGGTGTGTGGACGGTCGTCGGCGGGGACCCGGTGGCCATGCGGCGCGGCGACTTCCTGCCGCAGGCCGGGTGGAACATGCACGCGCACCACAACGCCACCACCGAGCCGATGGCCTGGATCGACGGTCTCGACATCCCGTTCCAGTACGCCAACGAGGCCCAGTTCTTCGAGTTCGGCCGGGACGAGATCAGCGCTGCCGAGCACACGACCCCCGTCCGCTCGCGTGCCGAGCGGCTGTGGGGACATCCCGGTCTGCGCCCGGTCTCGGCCGCCGCACCGAATCCTGGCACGCCCCTGCTGGCGTACCGCTGGGAGCACACCGACCGAGCCCTCGGCGACCAGCTCGCCCTGGAGGCCGAGGGTTTCGCAGGCACCGTCGAGCCCGGCCACGCCGCCGTCCGTTTCACCGACCCGGCGACCGGCGCCGACGTGCTGCCCACCATCCGCGCCGAGATGCACCGCGTCGCGCGCGGTACCGAGACCGCGCCGGTCCGTGAGACCGGCTCCTCGGTCTACCAGGTCTTCGACGGCTCCGGCACCGTCACCGTCGGGGAGAGGTCCTGGTCCGTGACGCGCGGCGACCTCTTCGTCGTCCCGTCCTGGCAGCCGCTGTCCGTGCGCTCCGAGGCCGGCACCACCGACTCCGATTCCGGCGCCCTGGATCTCTTCCGCTTCAGCGACTCCCCGATCTTCGAGGCCCTCCGGCTCGACCGCATCCACGTGGAAGGAACCACCCGATGAAGCTCGCCACCCTTCGCACCGGCGGCACCACCAAGGCCGTCCGGCTCGACGGCGACCTCCTGGTCGACCTGGGCGTCCCGGACGTCGGCGCCCTCCTGGGACAGGATGACTGGGCCGAGCGCGCAGCCGCGGCCACCGCCGAGAACGCCCGGACGTACGCCGTGGACGGCGCCGAGTACGCGCCCGTGGTCCCGCAGCCCTCCAAGGTGATCTGTGTCGGGCTCAACTACCGCAACCACATCAAGGAGATGGGCAGGGATCTGCCCGAGCACCCCACGCTGTTCGCGAAGTTCGCCGACGCGCTGATCGGCGCCGGCGACGAGATCCTCCGCCCGGAGGAGACCGATCAGTTCGACTGGGAGGCGGAGCTCGCGGTGGTCGTGGGCAAGCGCGTGCGCCGCGCCCGGGGCGAGGAGGCCGAGCAGGCCATCGCCGGGTTCACCGTCCTGAACGACATCACCTGCCGGGACTGGCAGTTCCGCACCCGGGAATGGCTGCAGGGCAAGATGTGGGACTCCAGCACCCCCGTCGGCCCGTACCTGGTCACCCCCGACGAGCTGGCCGGTGGCGTACGCCCCGCTCTCGACATCCGGCTCACCGTGGACGGTGAGGTCATGCAGTCCGACTCCACGGCCGACCTGCTCTTCGATCCGGTGCACCTGGTGGAGTACGTCTCGACGATCGTGCGCCTGAACCCGGGCGACATCATCGCCACCGGCACCCCGGGCGGTGTCGGGCACGCCCGCAAGCCGGGGCGCTACCTGCTGGGCGGCGAGAAGGTCGTCGCCGAGATCGACGGCGTCGGCCGCCTGGAGAACCGTGTCGTCAAGGAGAAGTCCGCCTGATGCCGCGCACCTTTGAGGACGCGCGCGACTGGGCGCGGCTCGGCACCGCCCTGTTCGTCCGCGCGGCGGACCTCGACGACGCCGGGCTGGACGCGCCGAGCGCACTGCCCGGCTGGACCCGCAAGCATCTGGTCGCGCACGTCGCCGCCAACGCGGACGCCCTGGGCAACCTCGTCCACTGGGCCGCCACCGGCGAACCCACGCCCATGTACTCCTCTCCCGATGAACGCGCCGCCGGTATCGAGCGGGGCGCCGGGATGCCGGCCGCCGAACTGACCGAGTGGCTGCGCCGTTCCGCGGGGGAGCTGGCCACGTCGGCGGCCTCGCTCGGTGACGAGCAATGGCAGGCTCCGGTCGTGACGGCACAGGGCCGCACGGTGCCCGCCACCGAACTTCCCTGGATGCGCTCCCGTGAGGTGTGCGTCCACGCCGTCGACCTGGGAACGGGTCTGTCCTTCGCCGACCTGCCGACGGGCTTCCTCGCCGCGCTCTGCGACGACGTCGTCGCCAAGCGCACCAGGGACAGCGGCCCGGCGCTGCTCCTGGAGGCGACCGACACCGGTGGTCGCTGGGCGCTCCCCGGGGAGGGCGAGCCGACCGTGCTCGCCTCCCCCCTCCACGAGATCACCGCCTACCTCACCGGGCGCGAGCACGCTCTCACCGCCTCCGGCGGCCGACCCGTGCCCGCGCCGGCCCACTGGCTCTGACCGCCGGTCCCGCCGACGACCTCAGCCATCCGAAAGCCGTCCAAAAGCAACCGGAACCCACTGAAAACCAGGGAAGGCCATCGACAGTCCTCCGAAGGCGGTCGGCGGCCGGCGCCGACCGGCGCCCCTGCCCATCGACGACTCCTGCGATTCGAGAAGAGACGATGAACCCTACGACTCCTCCCACCGGTGACGAACCCGACGTGATCATCGTTGGAGGCGGCATCGGTGGCCTCAGCTCCGCGTTCGCCCTCGCCCGGCAGGGGATACGCGTGCGCGTCCTCGAACGGGCCCCGGAGTTCGGCGAGGTCGGCGCGGGTATCCAGATCGCGCCCAACTGCACCCGCATCCTCGACGAGTACGGCCTGCTCGACGAGGCCAAGGAGCTGGGCGTGCTCCCGGAGAACATGGTGATGCGCGACGCCCTCGACTCCCAGGAGCTGACCCGGCTCGACCTGCGGGACGTGGAGCGGCGCTACGGATTCCCGTACATGGTGATCCATCGCAGCGACCTGCACGCCATCTTCCTGCGTGCCTGTCAGCGGGCCGGTGTGGAGCTGCTGACCGACCGGACGGTGGTCGACTACGAGCACACCGACGGCGGTGCCCGGGTCCATCTGGACGACGGCCGGACCGAGGAGGCCCCGGTGGTCATCGCCGCGGACGGCCTGCGCTCGGTGGCCCGGCAGAAGCTGGTCGGCGACGACGTGGTCAGCTCCGACTACGTCGCCTATCGTGCGGCCGTCCCCATCGACGAGGTACGCGACAACGGCATCGCGGAGAAGGACGTCACCGTGTACGTCGGCCCGCGCTGCCACTTCGTGCAGTACGCCCTGCGCGGTGGCGACATGTTCAACCAGGTCGCCGTGTTCGAGTCACCGAAGGCGCTGGCGGGGAAGGAGGACTGGGGTACCCCGGACGAGCTGGACGCGGCCTTCGCGGCCACCTGTGACACCGTGCGCAAGGGCATTCCGCTGATGTGGCGGGACCGGTGGTGGCAGATGCTCGACCGGGACCCCATCGAGACGTGGGTGCACGGCCGGATCGCGCTGCTCGGCGACGCCGCGCACCCGCCGCTGCAGTACATGGCGCAGGGCGCCATCATGGCGATCGAGGACGGCTGGGTCTTCGCCCGGCATGTCGCCCGCCTGTCCTCCGGGAAGGCGGGAACGCCCGACTGGGACGCGGTACTCGCCTCCTACGAGGCGGTCCGCGTCGAGCACTGCCGCCGGATTCAGTCCACCGGCCGTGCGTGGGGCACCCTGTGGCACCTGGACGGCGAGGAGCGGTTGCGGCGCAACGCGATCATGCGCGGCCGGGACGCCCACGACTACGGCTTCACCGACTGGGTGTACGGCCCCACCGCGCTGACCCCGGACGAGGAACCCGCGATGTTCACCCCGATCCCGCTGTCCTCGGCCCGGATCGAGGAGCCGGACGCCGAGGGAGTTCCCGTACCGGCGGCGGACGCCACCGCATCGGCGGTAGGCACGGCCCGGTGACCGGCCGGCGGCCTTCTACTGGCCCGCCGGCACCCCCACCGGCCTCGGACGAGGAGACTAGGGAGACCGTCGGGCGTGCCCCCGTGCGGAAGTACCCGTCAGGCGGACGTGGCCCTGATCCCGGCGCACCGCGCGGACACCATGGGCGATCTCGTCCACCGCAGGACCGCCCGGACCGTCGGCCCCGTCATGGCCACCGCGGCCACGACGGTCGTTGCCCAGGTCACCGGCATCGTGCCCGTCGGGGAGACGATGCCGGTGCCCGGATCCGGGCTGGGCGACGAGCTGGTGGGCGAGCCGGCTTCCATGGAGTCCGGGCGGCCTCAGCCCGCGGTCATCGCGCGAAGGACGTGCGGGGCACGGAGTTCCTCCCGGCGGGCAGCGTCATGCGCGTTCCTGGACGGGCGGTCCGCCGGGGTGCGGTACGGCGGCATGGGGCTCCGGTGCGTACTGGGCGGCCTGTGTGGCGAACATGGCGGCGTAGCGGCCCCGCAGGGCCATGAGTTCGTCATGGCTGCCGTGCTCGGTGAGACGGCCCCGGTCCAGGACGTAGATGGTGTCGGCGTGGCGGACGCCGGACATCCGGTGGGTGACCAGCACGACGGCCCGGTGCGGGCCGGCGAGCCTGCGGATGGCGTCGAAGGCGGCGATCTCCGCCTCCGGGTCCAGGGCCGAGGTGGGCTCGTCGACGATCAGCACACTGTCCGTGGAGCAGGTCCGGGTGCGCCAGTGGGTGCGGGCCAGGCCGATCTTCTGCCACTCGCCACCGGAGAGTTCGGACGCTCCGCGGAACACGCGGGCCAGCAGACTGCCCAGACCCTGGGGGAGTTTCGCGATGACCGGGGCCGCCCCGGCGTAGTCCACGGAGGGCTGGAGGTCCTCGTGCCCGGCCGGGCAGGCGGGGCGTCCGATGCGGATGTTGAGGGCGGCTGTCACCGGCCAGCGCTGGAAGTCCTGGGTCAACAGGGCCACGCGGTCGAACACCTGTGAGCGGTTCAGGCCGGACAGCTCCGCTTCGCCCCAGTGCACCGTGCCTCCCTGCGGCAGCAGCAGCCCGGCCAGGACCTTCATCAGGGTGCTCTTGCCCGAGCCGTTCTCGCCCACGACGGCGGTCACGGAACCCATCGGAAGAGCCATCGAGACGCCGTCCAGCGCCGGAGCGTCACGTTCGGGGTAGGAGTAGGTGACGCCGTCGAGGAGGACCTGGCCCACCCGCTCGGGCAGGTGCTGCCCGCCCTCGGGGATGGCCTTTCGCCCGGCCTCGGCCAGGAACCGGTCGTGGTCCCGCACGTAGAGGCTCTCCTCGTGCAGCTGGTTGACGTTCATGACCAGGGCGCCGAGACTCGCCGATCCGGACCGCACGGCGATCACCGCGGTACCGGCCACGGCCAGACTCATGTGGCCGGCCACGATCAGCCAGAGCATCACCCCGTACGTGCCCGCCATCGCCAGCCCGGACAGTGCGGCGGCCACCAGCTCGGTCAGTGCCTTGCCGTTCGCGAGCCTCTTCTGTTCGGCCTCGGCACTCTCCGCCATGCCGCGGTACTTCTCCAGCAGGAACGCACCGACCCCGTGGATCCGCACCTCCTGGGCCGCGCCGCGCTCCGTCAGCAGGTTGCTGATCAGACGGCTGGCGCGCACATGCTCGACCCACGTCATCACCGACACGTACCGCTCCTGCGCCACCCGCATCGCTCCCCAGCCGCGAGGGGCCGCGATCAGCAGCAGCATCGGAAGCAGCGCCGGGTGCAGGACGGTCAGGATGCCCGCTGTCGCGATCAGGGAGATCGTGCCGTTCATCGCGGCCACGCAGGCGCTGATCATGCGGCGCGCAGAGGCAGCCCCGAACTGGGCCACGTCGATCAAGCGGCGGAACTCCGGATCCTCGATCGCCTCCAGCTCGACCGCGGTGGCCGCGGCCAGGTACTCGGTCGTCGCGATCCGCTCGACCAGCGGCTCCAGACGGCCCGCCCGCGAAGTGGACAGACCGGCCAGGCCGGCGTTGACCACGGCGACCACCGCGCCCACGACCAGGGCGGGCAGCGCAGCGTGCAGCCGGTCGACGGGGTCCCCGCTGCCGAGCAGGGCGTGCATCACGGAGTTGACGGCCAGAAGACCCACGGCTGCCGCGATGCCCTGGCCGACTTCGGCGAGACCGACGACGAGCAGCGCCGGCCGGTCGGCCGCCCACGCCCGGCGCAGCGTGCTGCCGACCAGGCGGGGCATGGCCCGGATCGCCGAGAGCATCGTCAGTTCCAGGGGAGCGCGCTCGTGCTCGGTGAAGCCCATGTCGTAGCGCAGGGGCCCGCCGAACAGTTCCTGTTCGGCTGCGGAAATCGCCGGGTCGACCATGCGAACCCGCCGCACGTACTTCCTCACTCGCTGCCTCCTTGGGAGGAGATCTTCCGGTTCAGCGCCGGATTCCGGCTGGATGAGGCTCCGGCTGCCGAGGGGCGCTCGGCGTCGCGCCCTCCTGGAGCGGGAGCCGGGGCGTCGATTTCGAACACAGGATGAAGGACGGTGCGTAAGGGTGAGCGATGCATGACGACTCCCGTGATCCGATGAGGCGGACAGGTGCTCGGATAACGGGGGGTCGTCATTCCTCGTCACGGGTCTACGGGGGCGAAATCTAGAACGCAATTTCGCATCGGCCATACGAACCCGCCGGAAGGCCCTTCGTGTGGCGTGACGCTGCGTTCGAATCACTCCTGTGGGTGTGGGTACCCCTGTCGGGGGATTGCCTGAACGCGTGGAGGTAAGCTCCCGGTCCCGGCGCGGGGACGCCGGGCCCGCGTCAGCGCGAAGACGCACGTCTTCCTGGCCTCGACCGGATCACCGCACCCGCCGGTCCGGACGGCCCGCCGACCCCATGGCCGGCTCCCGGCATCGAGCCCTGCACCAGCGCCCAGGTGCACATGACACCCCGGCAGGGGTGGGGCTGACGCGTTCGCGGTGCCGCAGGTGGCCGAGAAAAACGCGTGGACCACCCCGACGCCGTCGCGGGACACTGCGGTTCCCGGCCTCCCGACTCGCGCGTACGCCTCACCGCGAGCCGTGTGGGGGTCCGCCGTCATGTCCCGCCCGCCGGAACGCGATCTGGCCGAGGGCATGCGGCCGAACCGAGTCGCCCCCGCGGCCGGCACCGCGACGACGCCTCCCCGGAGACGCGCGGAGCGAGCTCGCCGCACGACCGCACAGGGTGGGAATGGGACTGACCGAAGCACACGAGGAATCACCGCGCAAAGGGCCGGTGCTCCTGGCACTGCGCTACTACGGACAGGAGTTGGCCCGGCTCCGGTGGCTCACGGCACCCGCGATGCTGTCGCCGGCACTCGGTAACATCGGCATCAACTACATCGCGCCGCTGATCGTCGCGAAGCTCGTGGGACACCTCGCCGACGGCGGTGACACCGCCCTCGGTTCGCTGATGCCCTACGTGCTCGGCTTCGCCGGTGTCCTGCTGCTCGCCGAGACGTTCTGGCGCATCGGCCTGCACTTCCTGAACCGTCTCGACGCCCGTGGCATCGAGCACCTGTACGTGGTCGGCATGGACGAGCTGTTCGCCAAGGACGCCACGTTCTTCCATGAGAACTTCGCCGGGTCGCTGACCAAGCGGGTGCTGAGTTTCGCCTCCCGCTTCGAGGAGTTCATCGACACACTGACCTTCTCGGTCGTGGGCAGCTTCGTGCCGCTCATCTTCGGGTCGGTCGTGCTCTGGAGCTACGAACCGCTTCTCGTCGTAGGCCTCCTGGCGATGATCGCCCTGACCGCGCTGTGCGTGACGCCCCTCATCCGTCGCCGTCAGAGACTCGTCGACCAGCGCGAGGAGGCGATCGCCCAGGTGTCCGGTCACGTCGCCGACAGCCTGATGAACATGGACACGGTCCGGGCCTTCGGCGCCGAGGAACGCGAGGCCGCCGAGCACCGGTCCCGTGTCGCGGAGTCGCGCCGGCTCACCTTGCGGTCCTGGGACTACGGCAACCTCCGCATCGACACGCTGGTCGCTCCGATGTCCGTGCTGACCAACGCCATGGGGCTGCTGCTCGCGGTCACCCTCGGCGGGGGCGGACACGGTGTGGAGGCGGTCGTGGTCGCGTTCACCTACTACTCGAACGCGACGCGGATCATGTTCGAGTTCAACCAGATCTACCGCCGCCTGGAGAGCTCGATGACGGAGGCCGGGCAGTTCACCGAACTGCTGCTGTCGCAACCCACCGTCCTCGACCCGCCGTCGCCCGAGCCGCTGCGGTCCGAGGCCTCCGATGTCCGCTTCGAGCAGGTGACCTTCGCCCACGCGGGTGGGAAGCCACTCTTCGAGCGCCTCGATCTCGAGGTGAGCAGTGGCGCGAAGATCGGCCTCGTCGGCCGGTCCGGCGGTGGCAAGACCACGCTCGGCCGCCTGCTGCTGCGGATGACGGACATCGACGCCGGCCGGATCCTGATCGGCGGGCAGGACATCACCAAGCTGCGCCAGGCAGATCTGCGCGGTCTGATCGCCTATGTGCCGCAGGACCCGGCGATGTTCCACCGCACACTGCGGGAGAACATCGCGTTCGCACGGCCGGACGCCAGCGACGCCGAGATCCGGCGCGCGGCCGAGGCGGCTCATGTCACGGAGTTCGCGGACGCCCTGCCGGACGGCTTCGACACCATGGTGGGCGAGCGGGGCGTCAAACTGTCCGGCGGGCAGCGGCAGCGGGTCGCCCTCGCCCGGGCGATCCTGCGCGACGCGCCGATCCTGCTGCTCGACGAGGCGACCAGCGCATTGGACTCGGAGAGCGAAGTCCTCGTCCAGAAGGCGCTGTGGAACCTCATGGAGGGGCGGACGGCCCTGGTGGTGGCGCACCGGCTCAGCACGGTCGCCGGCATGGACCGGCTCGTCGTCCTGGACCGAGGGCGGATCCTCGAGCAGGGCACGCACGAGCAGCTGCTCGCGACCGAGGGCGCGTACGCGAAGCTGTGGCAGCACCAGTCGGGCGGCTTCCTGGCCGGCGCCGAGGAGCAGGCCGAGATGACCTGAACCGTGTGGCGGAGGGGCGGCCGGCATCGGCGTACGAATGACGTCCGGAGCGCCCGCCCCTGCCATGGGCAGGCCTCGCACGGCTGCCCGCGACCGTCCGGCGCCGTCCTCCGGGCCAGGCCCGGAGGACGGCGCCGGACAGGCGTCAACCCGGCGTCGGAGACTCCGACGCGCGCCATGCCGTCGCGAGTCCCTCCAGCCATGCCGGGGGCAGCTCCGCGTGCTCCCACTCCGTCCGGAGCGCCGACGGTGCGGCGATGAGGCGTTCGAGTACGGCGATGCTCGTGGGGGAGTGGAGGAGGGAGTAGCGACCGTGGACGGCGATGCGGCTGCGCGGTCCGTACCGCGCGTACAGCCGAACCAGCCGCTCCCGATGCGACTCGGCGAACTGCTCCAGGCGGCCCGCGTACCCGACCCGTCCCACGACGCTCATCGTGCCGAGCACGGCGGTGAGGACCTCGTCCGACACCTCCGGGTCGAGGTCCGAGGCGTCGCTGAAGGCCCGTGAGAGCGGCGTCACGGCGACCTTCGCACGCTCCACGTCCACCCGCCCGACGGGGTGATGGCCTCGTGCGGCGTCCCCCGTCGAGTCCGAGGCCGCGGGGCCGATGGCACGCTCGAGGGCTCGCCCGGCGATGCGGGCGAGCTCGTCGCCGACGGCCCGGGCACCGTCGTGCCGGCCGACGGCGTAGGGCTCCCCCTTGTCGTCCGGGAAGTCCTCCACCTTCGCGACCTCGCTGCGCGCGTCCGCGACCGCGCCGGCCTCGACCAGCGCGATCAGTGCCTCGGCTTCGTCACGGAAGACTCCGGCGCGGCCCAGGAGTTCGCAGAGGGTCTCGCGCGCGTTCATGACTCCGGCGGGGTCCAGCGGGTCCATCCCGGGGGTGCTGATCGGGTCCTCCTCGTCGGCATCGGTCCGGTGTTTCAGCGAGGCATGGCACTCAGGCCCCGCTTCGTGCATCTCGGCTGCGAGGCTCCCAGCCGGGAGCGGCCGCCGTCCAGCCCCTCAAGTCTCCACGACACGACCGGTCGCCGCCGCACCCCGGCCTGTTCCGGAAGGCTCCGTGTCGGGTCCCGCCGGTCTGCCCCAGGTCCCTGCCCCCGCACGAGCCATGTGCCCGGCAGCCACCCTGTTCCAAAATTAATATTGCGCAATTTTATTTTTATACTTACGCTGAGGGCATGCGACCGAAGCGCGAGCCCGACCAGATCACCGACCTGTCCCGGCTGAAGGCATTCACCAACCCGCTGCGGATGCAGCTCTACCGACTGCTGTACGTCGCCGGGACGGCGACCGCCTCCCAGCTCGCCGAGCAGGTCGACCAGGCGCCGTCGCTGGTCAGTTACCACCTGCGCAAGCTGGCCGAGCACGGCTTCGTGGCCGAGGCGGCCGGACAGGGCACCGACGGCCGGGAGCGGTGGTGGAAGGTGGCGTCCGAGGAGGGCTGGGGCTTCCGCGACTCGGACTTCGCCGACACACCCGAGGGGGCCGCAGCCGTCGGCGCGGTGGGCCGCAGTATCTTCGACACCCGCATAGCCCAGTACCGCGCCTATCTGGACGAGAAGGCCGCTTGGGGCAAGGAGTGGACCGACGCGGCCTTCAGCGCCGAGTGGATGGTCGACCTGACCGCCGCCGAACTCAGCGAGATGAGCGCGGAGTTCGCGGCACTGTCGCGACGCTGGCGGGAGCGCGGAAAGGCATCCTCGGAGGCCGGCTGCACCGAGGCCCGCGAGCACGTGTCCGTGCACGTCTACGGCTTCCCCTTCCGGGCCTGACGCCGCCCACCCCCGACCCGCTGGAGCCCGCCATGACCACCGCGGAGACAGAACTGCCCGAAAGCGCCACCACGCCGGCCTGTCGCGACGGCAACGTGCTGCGCTGGCTCACCGCCCACACCGCATCCCTCGTGGGCGACAGCGTGTACTTCGTCGCACTCGCCTGGTCCGCCCAGAAGGCGGCCGGCCCCACCGAGGTCGGCCTGGTCCTGGCCGCCGGCGCGCTGCCCCGGGCGATACTCATGCTCGGCGGGGGAGTGCTGGCCGACCGGGTCGACCCCCGCCGGGTGATCCTCGGCAGTGACGCCCTTCGCTGCGTGCTCATCCTCTCGGTGGCCGCCGCGATCGCACTGACCGCGCCGGCCCTGTGGCTCCTGGTCGCGGTGGCGCTCGTCTTCGGCGCCGTGGACGCGCTGTTCGTACCCGCGATCGGAGCCCTCCCGCCGCGGATCACCGGCCCCGACCAGCTCGCCCGCGTCACCGGGATGCGCTCCCTGTCCATGCGCCTCAGCCAGATCGCGGGCCCGCCGCTCGGCGGCCTGGCCATGGGGCTCGGGGGCGAGGCGGCCACCTTCGCGGTCGCGGGCCTCCTCTTCGCTCTGTCCCTGCCTCTCCTGCTGACGATCCGGATGCGCCCCCTCGGGACGCGCACCGAGGAACAGCCGGAACCCGGCACAGCACGGGAGGACCTCCTGGGCGGCCTGCGCTACATCCGCCGCCATCCGCTCATCGGCCCGCTCGTGGCCGCCGGCGCCGTCTGCGAGCTCGGCCTCATCGGCACCCTCAACGTCGGCATGGTGCTCCTCAACGCGGAACGCGGCTGGGGGCCTTCCGGCTACGGCTTCATCATCAGCGGCTTCGGCGCGGGAGCGGCGGCGAGCGCCGCGCTGCTCACCGTCGCGGGCTGGCTGCCGCGCGCCGGACTGATGCTGTCCGGGACGCTGCTCCTGTGCTGCGCGGGAGCAGCCACCGTCGCCCTGGTTCCCACCCTGTGGATCGCCGTCGTGCTGGCCGTGGTCATCGGATCGAGCGCTGGCCTCTTCGGCAGCCTGAACAGCACCCTCGTGCAGACCGCGGCGGACCCCGCCTGTCTCGGCCGGGTCACCTCCGTGGTCATGCTCACCATGGTCGGGCTCGCTCCCCTCAGCTATCCGCTGGTGGGAGCCGCGATCGGAGCCTGGGGCGCCGCCCCGGTGTTCGTCGGCTGCGGCACCTTCGCCGTCCTCGGTGTGGCCGTCACCCTGTCATCCGGCGCGGTACGGCGCGCCGAACTGCCCCGGAAGCGGCCGGCGTGACCGCGCGGGCGGACCGCCACCGCACCCATTGCCCCGCGGAACACCGGTACAACCAGACGCCCCAGGCCGGCCACTACCTCGGCACGACGTAGGCAGGCCTTCCTCGCGGTGCCGTCGGAGCCGCGAGCGGCTCCCGGCCGTGCGCCGGCGCTACTGCTTCCCCGGTACGGACGCGCCCGCCCGCGTCGCGTCCGTACCCCAGCTCGCGAGCAGTCGCAGCGCCTCCGCCGACGCCGAACCCGGCTCCGCGTGATAGGCGATCACCGACTGCTCTGCGTCGTCGGGCAGCGCGAACGTCTCGAACGAGAGCGAGAGCTCACCCACCAGCGGGTGGTGCAGCCGCTTGACGCCGTGACTCTTCTCCTTGACGTCATGGGTGGCCCACAGCCGCCGGAACTCCTGGCTCTTCACGGAGAGCTCGCCGACGAGAGCGGAGAGTCGCGGGTCGTCGGGGTGGCAGCCCGCGTCCATCCGCAGGTAGCTGACGATGTCCGTCGCCTTCTGGTCCCACTCCACGAAGAGCTCGCGGTACTCCGGCTTCAGGAACACCAGCCGGGCCCAGTTCCGCTCCTGCGACGGCAGCTCCGACCAGTCGCCGAAGACCGCCGCGGCCATCCGGTTCCAGGCCAGGATCTCCGAACGCCGCCCGACGACGTACGCGGGGACACCCTCCATGGTGTCGAGCAGCCGGCGCAGAGTCCCGCGGACCCGCTGCTGTCGCACCGACGGCTTCTTCCTGAGCTGCTTGGGCTTCGCCAGATGTGTGAGGTGGGCATGCTCGGCGTCCGTCAGCCTCAGCGCACGCGCGATCGCGTCCAGTACCTCCGCGGACACGTTGCGTCCGTTGCCCTGTTCGAGACGCGTGTAGTACGCCACGGACACCCCGGCCAGCTGGGCCAGCTCCTCTCGGCGCAGCCCCGGAACCCGGCGGTGACGCCCGAAATCGGGCAGGCCCACGTCCTCCGGCTTCAGCCGGGCCCGCCGGGTGCGCAGGAACTCGCTGAGCTCGGCGCGCGCCAAGGCCTGCCCCGTGGCATCACCGGGAGCGGTGCCGCCGGCGGCGGGCCGTCGCTCGAATGCGGGCTGCTCGTCCATGGGCCCAGTATCCACCGTCGTACGCACAGCATCCTGACCCCGCCAGTAGTAGGACCACTGGACGTAGGCAGAACTGTGGCCTGGGTGAAGTCCATGAGCTGGGGCAGGCTGGACGGCGTGCCCGGACGGAAGGCTGCCGGGCACCGGACCACTCCTTAGGAGAACTCCCGTATGACCACTGTCGCCGCGTACGCCGCACCCGCCGCCAAGGCTCCGCTGGAGCGCACGACCATCGAGCGTCGTGCCGTCGGCGAGTTCGACGTCCTGATCGACATCAAGTTCGCCGGCATCTGCCACTCGGACATCCACCAGGCCCGCGACGGCTGGGGCCAGGGCATATTCCCGATGGTGCCCGGCCACGAGATCGCCGGCATCGTCACCGAGACCGGTCCCGGCGTCACCAGGTTCGCCGTGGGCGACCGCGTCGGCGTCGGCTGCATGGTCGACTCCTGCCGCGAGTGCGACAACTGCGAGGCCGGCCTCGAGCAGTACTGCGTCAAGGGCAACACCGGCACGTACAACGCGCTGGACAAGAACGGTGACCCCACCTACGGCGGCTACTCCACACACATCGTGGTGGACGAGAACTACACCGTACGCGTCCCCGACGGCCTGTCGCTGGACGAGGCCGCGCCGCTGCTCTGCGCGGGCATCACCACGTACTCCCCGCTGAAGCACTGGAACGCCGGTCCCGGCAAGAAGGTCGCCGTTCTCGGCATGGGCGGCCTCGGGCACGTGGGCGTCAAGATCGCGCACGCGCTCGGCGCGGAGGTGACCGTGCTCTCGCAGTCCCTGCGCAAGAAGGAGGACGGGCTGAAGCTCGGCGCCGACCACTACTACGCCACCAGCGACCCGAAGACCTTCGAGGAACTGGCCGGCACGTTCGACATCATCCTGTCCACGGTGTCCGCACCGCTGGACTTCGGCTCCTACCTCTCCCTCCTGAAGACGGACGGTGCGCTGGTGAACGTCGGCGCCCCGGAGGAGCCGGTCTCGGTCAACCTCTTCTCGCTGATCGGCGGTCGCAAGTCCCTTTCGGGCTCCGGCATCGGCGGCATCCAGGAGACCCAGGAAATGCTGGACTTCTGCGCCGAGCACGGTTTCGGTGCGGAGATCGAGCTGATCGGCGCGTCCGAGATCAACGAGGCGTACGAGCGCGTGCTGAACAGCGACGTGCGCTACCGGTTCGTGATCGACACGTCCACGATCTGAGGCCGTGACCTGCCGGGTGGCGCCGCGTGCCGCGACGGTGTGTGCGGCGCGAGGCCGACGCGGCAGGCGGGTGGCCGGCCGCCCCGGCCTCAGGATCGGCCGGCTCCGCCCCACCCGCCTCCGGGTGGGGCGGAGCCGATGGGCTCACGCCCGACAGGTCGCCCAGGGCGGGGGCGGCGACGCCGTCCGGCGGCCGTCCGCGGACACGGACGGCTCTCCGGGAAGTGTGCGAGCGGCGCGGGGTGGACGGGACCAGCGGCGTCGCCCGGCCCGCTGTCGCCGGTATCCGGGGGGCGACCACCCGTGGAATGTGGTCCCGCCACGCGATCTCGACCCGCACAATGAAGTCTGTGACTGATCGTGACCCGTACCTGTGGCTGGAAGACGTCGAGAGCGAAGCCGCGCTCGAGTGGGTGGCCGAGCGGAACGCCGAGACGGCGGCCGCGCTGGCCGCCGGCGAAGGGTTCGCCTCCCTGAAGAAGAGCCTGCGGGAGGTGCTGGACGCCTCGGACCGCATCCCCTACGCCGTCCGTCGCGGCACGTTCCTCTACGACTTCTGGCAGGACGCCGAACACGTGCGCGGCGTCTGGCGGCGGACGACGATGGAGCAGTACCGCAAGGACGCTCCCGAGTGGGACGTCCTGCTCGACATGGACGCCCTCGTAGCCCAGGAGGGCGAGAAGTGGGTGTGGGCCGGTGCGCGGGTGCGCGAGCCCGACCACGACCGGGTGCTGGTGCGCCTGTCGCGCGACGGCGGGGATGCCGTGGCGGTGCGCGAGTTCGACCTCGCCACGCGGGCCTTCGTCGAGGACGGGTTCCAGGTGGGAGAGGCGAAGACGACGATCGGGTGGATCGACGCCGACACCGTCTTCATCGGCACGGACTCCGGGCCGGGCTCGCTGACCGACTCCGGCTATCCGCGCACCGTTCGCAGATGGCGCCGCGGCACGCCGCTGGAGGAGGCCGCCCTGGTCTTCGAGGCCGGGGCGCGGGACGTGTCGGCCGGGGGATGGCACGACAGCACGCCCGGCTTCGAAAGGGACTTCGTCGCCCGGTCGCTGGACTTCTACCGCAGCGAGACGTACCTCCTGACCCCCGACGACTCGCTCGTCAGGATCGACGTCCCCGACGACGCCGAAGCCCAGGTCCATCGCGAGCACCTGATCGTCAGCCTGAAGTCCGACTGGCTCGGACAGCGGGCGGGTTCCCTGCTGGCGTTCGGCTTCGACTCCTTCCTGGCGGGCGACCGCACCGCACAGGTGCTCTTCACCCCGGACGAGCGGACATCCCTGGCCGGGCACTCCTGGACCCGCCACCACCTGATCCTGGAGACGATGCAGGACGTCAGCACCCGCATCGAGGTGCTCACTCCCGCCCCCGACGGCACGTGGGCACGTTCGTCGCTCGCGGACGTCCCCGCGCTGTCCACCGCCGTCGTCGTGGACACGGACCCGGACCACTCCGACGAGTACTTTCTGGACGTGTCCGGATTCTTGCAGCCCTCCACGCTGTACCACGGGCACGTCGGCGCCGGCACGGAGATCCTCAAGCAGGCTCCGGCCCGCTTCGACGCGGCCGGACTGGAGGTGCGGCAGTTCTTCGCGAGCTCCCGGGACGGCACGCGGGTGCCGTACTTCGTGATCGGACCCGACCGTTCCGCCACCGGACCCGGCCCTGCCCTGCTCTACGGATACGGCGGCTTCGAAATCTCCCTCACCCCCTCCTACGGCGCGGTGACGGGCCGCGGGTGGTTGGAGCGCGGCGGCACGTACGTCATCGCCAACATCCGCGGTGGCAGCGAGTACGGACCGGGCTGGCACCAGGCGGCGCTCGGCGCGGACCGGCCGCGAGCCTTCGAGGACTTCGCGGCCGTCGCCGCGGACCTCGTCGCGCGTGGCATCACCACCCCGGCCATGCTCGGCGCCATGGGCGGCAGCAACGGCGGCCTGCTCATGGGCGCGATGCTCACCCGCTGTCCCCAGCTGTTCGGCGCGATCGTCGCCGAGGTGCCGCTGCTGGACATGCTCCGCTTCCACGAACTCCTCGCAGGCGCGTCCTGGATCGCCGAGTACGGCAACCCGGACGACGAAGCCGATCGCCCTCACCTCCGCGCGCTCTCGCCCTACCACCAGCTCACCGCGGACCGGGCCTACCCGCCGGTGCTCCTGATGACCTCGACCCGCGACGACCGCGTGCACCCCGGCCACGCCCGTAAGACCGCCGCACGGCTGCGCGACCTCGGCCACCCGGTCCTGTTCCACGAGAACATCGGCGGTGGCCACGCGGGCGCCAACGACAACGAACAGACCGCCCACAACAGCGCTCTCGTGCATACGTTCCTGCGGCAGCACCTCACACCGCCGGACCGGCCGGCCTCCGGCTGACCACCGTCGGGGTGGCCGGCCGTCTCCTCCGGGTGAGGGCGCTCAAGGCACCCGAGCCGTCCGAGCCGTCCGAGCCGTCCGAGCCGTCCGGGCCGGCCGGTGCCGGCCGGCCCGGACGCCGGGATCAGACGAGGTCGAACCGGTCGAGGTTCATCACCTTGTCCCACGCCGCGACGAAGTCCTGCACGAACTTCTCCTTCGCGTCGTCGCTCGCGTAGACCTCGGCAAGCGCACGCAGTTCGGAGTTCGACCCGAAGACCAGGTCGACCCGGCTGCCGGTCCACTTGACCTCGCCCGTGGCGCAGTCGCGGCCCTCGAACGTGCTCGCGTCCCGCGACGTCGCCTTCCACGTCGTTCCCAGGTCGAGCAGGTTGACGAAGAAGTCGTTGGTCAGCGACCCGGGGGTCGTGGTGAAGACGCCGAGCGGCGACTGCTGGTAGTTCGCGCCCAGGACGCGGAGCCCACCGACGAGAACCGTCATCTCGGGGGCGCTCAGGGTCAGCAGGTTCGCCCGGTCCGTCAGCAGGTACTCGGCCGACAGCCGATGGCCCTTCCCGAGGTAGTTGCGGAACCCGTCGGCGGTCGGCTCAAGCGCGGCGAACGACTCCACGTCGGTCTGCTCCTGCGACGCGTCCACACGGCCCGGCGTGAAGGGGACCTCGATGTCGAAGCCGGCGTCCTTGGCCGCCTGCTGGACGGCCGCAGCGCCCGCGAGCACGATCATGTCGGCGAGCGAGATCCGCGTGCCGCCGGTCCGGGCGGAGTTGAACGACTGCTGGATCCCTTCCAGGGTGCGCAGCACCGAGGCCAGCCGGTCAGGGTGGTTGATCTCCCAGCCGCTCTGCGGCTGGAGACGGATGCGCGCACCGTTGGCGCCGCCGCGCTTGTCGCTGCCACGGAAGGACGAAGCCGACGCCCACGCGGTGGACACCAGATCCGACACCGAGAGTCCCGAGGCGAGGACCTGGCTCTTGAGGGAGGCGATGTCCTCGGCGTCGACGAGCGTGTGGGTCACGGCGGGGAGGGGGTCCTGCCAGACCAGCGTCTCGGCCGGGACCTCAGGGCCGAGGTAGCGCACGATCGGACCCATGTCACGGTGGGTCAGTTTGAACCACGCCCGGGCGAAGGCGTCCGCGAACTGGGCCGGGTCCTCGAGGAAGCGCCGCGAGATCGGCTCGTAGGCGGGGTCGAACCGGAGCGAGAGGTCGGTGGTGAGCATCGTGGGGGCGTGCTTCCCCGACGCGTCATGGGCATCGGGGACGGTGCCCGCCCCGGCTCCGTCCTTCGGCCGCCACTGGTGCGCGCCCGCGGGACTGCTGAACAGCTCCCAGTCGTAGCCGAACAGGATCTCGAAGAAGCTGTTGTCCCAGGTGGTCGGAGTGTTCGTCCAGATGCCCTCAAGGCCGCTGGTGATCGTGTCGCCACCCTTGCCGCTGCCGTAGGTGTTCTTCCAGCCGAGGCCCTGCTCCTCGATGGAGGCGGCCTCCGGGTCGGGGCCCACGCTGTCCGCGGGGCCCGCGCCGTGGGTCTTGCCGAAGGTGTGACCGCCCGCGATCAGGGCGACTGTCTCCTCGTCGTTCATCGCCATCCGGCGGAACGTCTCACGGATGTCGCGGGCAGCGGCGAGCGGGTCCGGGTTGCCGTTGGGGCCCTCCGGGTTGACGTAGATGAGCCCCATCTGGACGGCGCCGAGAGGGTTCTCCAACTCCCGGTCGCCGGTGTAGCGCTCGTCGCCGAGCCACGTGGTCTCGGGACCCCAGTAGACGTCCTCGTCGGGCTCCCACACGTCGGCACGGCCGCCGCCGAAGCCGAAGGTCTCGAAGCCCATGGACTCCAGGGCGACGTTGCCCGTGAGGATCATGAGATCGGCCCACGAGAGGTTCCGGCCGTACTTCTTCTTGACCGGCCACAGCAGACGGCGGGCCTTGTCGAGGTTCCCGTTGTCCGGCCAGCTGTTGAGGGGGGCGAAGCGCTGCTGCCCGGCCCCGGCACCGCCACGGCCGTCGCTGATCCGGTAGGTGCCGGCGCTGTGCCACGCCATCCGGACCATGAACGGGCCGTAGTGGCCGAAGTCGGCCGGCCACCAGTCCTGAGAGGTCGTCAGCACCTGGGCGATGTCCTGTTTCACAGCCGCGAGGTCGAGGGTGCTGAACGCCTCGGCGTAGTCGAATCCCTCACCGAGGGGGTTGGCCACGGCGGGGTTCTTGGCGAGGATCCTCAGGTTGAGCCGCTCCGGCCACCACTGGCGGTTTCCGCCGCCCTGCGTCGGGTGAGGGGCGCGTCCGTGCGCGACCGGGCAGCCACCTCCGCCCTCCGTCTTCGCGTCGACGACGATTGCATCATGGTTCTCGGACATGGGAATCCTTCCGGGCTGGGCGGATCACGTGCTCAGGAACTGCGGGCGGTCGAGCGGTCGGGGAACAGGAGTGAGTGACCTCGGCCTCGTCGGCCGGGAAGCCGAGTGGCCGGGCGCGTTCGGCGAAGGAGGCCGGGCAGCCCGCTCGGCCGACGTCCGCAGCGGTACGTTCCCCGGACCGGGCCCGGGCGGCGGCCGGTTCGAGGTGCCGTGGGCGTCCGGCCGGGGTGAGTGTCCGGAGGGCCCCCGTCCACGAGGGCGAGAGGCAGGCCCACGGGACCGCCCCCCAGGAGCGATCGCCTCGGCGACGCGGGCGGCTGTCATCCGCTGTCCGGCACCGTGCGAGTCCTCGGTGGTGGTCCCGTCACGTCGCTGTCTCCTGCCGCACTGGAGTCTTCCGGTCCCTTGGCTATCACCGGAACCGATCCTACGATGGATGGAGTCCAGGTCAACAAGCCCGCCAAACTCGTATTCAATCGGATCCCGGACGCCCACGGGTGGACTTCGGCCATCCGCCAAACCTGAACAGGTGAACCGATATGAGTGACCTGCTGGAGCGATTGCGAGGGCGCGGCTGGCGGATGACCTCCCAACGGCGTGTCGTCGCAGAGGTCCTCGACGGCGACCACGTGCACCTCACGGCCGAGGAGGTGCATGCCCTCGCGGCCCAGCGGCTGCCCGAGATCTCGCGCGCCACCGTCTACAACGCCCTGGGCGAGCTGGTCTCCCTCGGTGAGGTCACCGAGGTCTCCACCGACGGCCGCGCCAAGCGCTTCGACCCCAACGCCCACCGCCCGCACCAGCATCTGGTGTGCTCCGGCTGCGGCACGATCCGTGATGTCCACCCCACCGGGAACCCCTTGGCCGGCCTCCCGGCCGAGGAGCGGTTCGGCTTCACGGTGTCCGAGGCGGAGGTCACCTACCGCGGACTGTGCCCGAACTGCGCCTAGTGGTTCTGCCTCCCCCTGGCTTTCGCACCACCATGGCGTGTCGAGGAACAGCACCTGCCGCTGGTGCTCCATGGCGGGCCGCGGCAACCGTGCCAAGGCTTCCGCCACTCCGCACGCCGGGTCGGCACCGACTGAACACCGCTCGGGCCGGGGCCGGGAACACGTGCCGCATCCGCCGTCCCTCGGGTCGGACCCGCCCGGCGCCGGTTCGGCTCGTGGGTCCGCCGGCCTCCGGACACGCCCGGTGCGGCGCGCAGTGCCTCCTGACGGTGCGTCGGCCTGCGTCCCCGGCGCGTCGCGCGAGAAGGTCCCAGGCCGACGCGCCGGAGCGTGCCGACCTCCGTTCCCCCGGTGTGAGGGATCCCACCGGCGTGAGCTATCTCCCGCTGGTGGGAGATCGACGCCACCCCTACTGATCGGTACCGTCCACGGGAACAGCGGATGCCGATCCCGGCAGCCGGAATGACATCGCCACCTGGGGCCCCGTGCCCGCAACACGACAGGGGACATTGATGTTCCGCAAGGTATTGGTCGCCAACCGGGGCGAGATCGCGATCCGCGCGTTCCGCGCGGCGTTCGAGCTCGGCATCTCCACCGTGGCCGTGTTCCCCTACGAGGACCGCAACTCGCTTCACCGCGCCAAAGCCGACGAGGCCTACCAGATCGGTGAAGAGGGCCACCCGGTACGGGCCTACCTCTCGGTCGACGAGGTGATCAAGGCCGCGCTGAAGGCGGGCGCCGATGCCGTCTACCCCGGATACGGCTTCCTGTCCGAGAACCCGGGCCTCGCCGCCGCGTGCGCCGAGGCCGGGATCACCTTCGTCGGGCCCCCCGCTTCCGTACTGCTCCTCACCGGCAACAAGTCCCGCGCGGTGGCGGCCGCCCGTGAGGCCGGGGTTCCCGTGCTGAAGTCGTCCGAGCCGTCCACCGACGTCGACACGCTGGTCGGCATGGCCGACTCCATCGGCTTCCCGGTGTTCGTCAAGGCCGTCGCCGGCGGCGGCGGACGGGGCATGCGGCGTGTCGCCGAGCCCGCCGAACTGAGGGAGGCGATCGACGCGGCGATGCGCGAGGCGGAGTCGGCCTTCGGGGACGCCACCGTCTTCCTGGAGCAGGCCGTCCTCAACCCGCGCCACATCGAGGTGCAGATCCTCGCCGACACCCAGGGCAACGTCGTCCACCTGTACGAGCGGGACTGCTCGCTGCAGCGGCGCCACCAGAAGGTGGTCGAGATCGCGCCCGCGCCCGGCCTCGACCCGGAGCTGCGCGCGCGCATCTGCTCCGACGCCGTCGCGTTCGCCAAGCACATCGGGTACGTCAACGCGGGCACCGTGGAATTCCTGGTCGACGAGCGCGGCAACCACGTCTTCATCGAGATGAACCCGCGCATCCAGGTGGAGCACACGGTCACCGAGCAGGTCACCGGACGGGACCTGGTGATCGGACAGCTGCGGATCGCCGCGGGGAAGTCGCTTCCGGAACTGCGTCTGACGCAGGACGACATCGTCCTCACCGGCACGGCCATGCAATGCCGTATCACCACGGAGGATCCCGCCAACGGATTCCGGCCCGACACCGGCACGATCTCCGCGTACCGTTCGCCGGGCGGCCCCGGGGTACGGCTCGACGGTGGCACCGTCCACACCGGCGCCGAGGTGTCCGCGCACTTCGACTCGATGCTGGTCAAGCTGACCTGTCACGGTCACGACTTCGCCAACGCCGCCCGCCGCGCACGGCGGGCGATCGCCGAGTTCCGTATCCGCGGAGTCGCCACCAACCTTGCCTTCCTGGGCGCCGTGCTCGACCACCCCGGCTTCCGCGAGGGCCGCATCACGACGAGCTTCCTGGCCGAGCACCCGGATCTGATGCGGGCGCGGCCCTCCGCGGACCGTGGAAGCCGCATGCTCACGTATCTCGCCGAGACGACTGTCAACCGTCCCCACGGCCCGCGCCCCCGGGTCATCGACCCGATCGCCAAGCTCCCCCGCATCCCCCCGGGCACCCCGACCCGCGAGGGCTCACGGCAGCGCCTCGTGGCACTCGGGCCGGAGGCGTTCGCGGCGGAGCTGCGTGCGCAGCGGGCCGTCGCGGTGACGGACACGACCTTCCGCGACGCGCACCAGTCCCTGCTGGCCACCCGGGTGAGGACGCGCGACCTGCTGGCCGTCGCCCCGCACGTGGCCCGGACCGCACCGGAGCTGCTGAGTCTGGAGTGCTGGGGCGGTGCCACCTACGACGTGGCCCTGCGCTTCCTCGCCGAGGATCCCTGGGAGCGGCTCGCGGCCCTGCGGGAGGCGGTGCCCAACATCTGTACGCAGATGCTGCTGCGCGGGCGCAACACCGTCGGCTACACGCCCTACCCCGTCGAGGTGACCGAGGCCTTCGTCGCCGAGGCGGCGGCCACCGGCATGGACATCTTCCGGATCTTCGACGCGCTCAACGACGTCTCGCAGATGCGTCCCGCCATCGATGCCGTACGGTCCACCGGCACCGCGCTCGCCGAGGTGGCCCTGTGCTACACCTCGGACCTGTCGGACCCGGCCGAGCGGCTCTACACGCTCGACTACTACCTGCGCCTCGCGGAGCAGTGCGTCGAGGCCGGCGCCCACGTCCTGGCCATCAAGGACATGGCGGGCCTGCTGCGCCCGCCCGCCGCCCGCACCCTGGTGACCGCACTGCGCGAGCGCTTCGACCTCCCGGTGCACCTGCACACCCACGACACGGCGGGCGGCCAGCTCGCCACGCTGATCGCCGCGATCGACGCGGGCGTGGACGCGGTGGACGCGGCCGTCGGCTCGATGGCGGGTACCACCAGCCAGCCGTCCCTGTCGGCGCTGGTCGCGGCCACCGACCACACCGAGCGCGCGACCGGACTCTCGCTCGACGCGGTCGGCGGACTCGAGCCGTACTGGGAAGCCGTGCGCAAGGTCTACGCGCCCTTCGAGTCGGGGCTGGCCTCGCCCACCGGGCGTGTGTACCACCACGAGATCCCCGGCGGACAGTTGTCGAACCTGCGTCAGCAGGCCATCGCGCTCGGCCTCGGCGACCGCTTCGAGCTGATCGAGGACTGTTACGCGGCCGCCGACCGGATGCTGGGCCGGCTGGTCAAGGTGACCCCCTCGTCGAAGGTCGTGGGAGACCTCGCCCTGCACCTGGTCGGAGCCGGGGTCGACGCGGCCGACTTCGAATCCGACCCCGGCAGGTTCGACGTGCCGGACTCGGTGGTCGGATTCCTGCGTGGCGAGCTGGGCGACCCGCCCGGCGGCTGGCCCGAGCCGTTCCGCACGCGCGCGCTCCAGGGCCGCCCGGCACAGGCCGAGGCGGCGACCCTCTCCGAGGAGGACCGCGAGGGACTCGGCCGGGACCGGCGGGCGACGCTGAACCGGTTGCTGTTCCCCGGCCCGGCCAAGGAGTTCGACGCCCACCGCGAGGCCTACGGGGACACGTCCGTCCTGCCCACGCAGGACTTCTTCTACGGCCTGGAGCCGGACACCGAGCACCCCGTCACCCTGGGGGCCGGTGTCACGCTCCTGATCGAGCTGGAGGCGATCTCGGAGGCCGATGAGCGTGGCTTCCGTACGGTGATGGCCACGCTCAACGGCCAGTTGCGTCCGGTGTCGGTGCGGGACACGTCCGTCGCCACCGAGGTCAAGGCCGCGGAGAAGGCCGAGCGGGGCAACGACGGGCACGTCCCCGCACCGTTCGCGGGCGTCGTGACGCTCCAGGTGGAGCAGGGCGCCTCGGTGTCGGCGGGTCAGACGGTGGCCACCATCGAGGCGATGAAGATGGAGGCCTCCATCACCGCCCAGCGCGCGGGCACGGTCGCACGGCTGGCGATCGGAAGGATCCAGCAGGTCGAGGCGGGCGATCTGCTCATCGAGATCGGCTGACGTCCGCCGCGTCGGGACGGAAGGCCGCCCGGGAGGTTCACGGGCCGGCCTTCCGCGCCGCGGGCCGTGTCACCCGGCGGCCGTGATCCGCGCGGCCTCGATACGGCGCAGGCGTTCGGCGTCGCTGGTACGGGGGCAGGTCGCGCACGTCTCCGCCGGGCGGATCGTGTAGTAGAGGCAGCACCCGGCCCGGTCCCGGGTCGGGTGCGACGTGCCGTACGCGTCCGTCAGCTGACGGAACCCGGCGCCGGCCGGGAACGGCGGGACGGGTCCCGGCAGCAGCCGTCCGGCCGCGGCGACCGCCCGTTCCTCCTCGCCCAGCATGCGCCCCACGTACCAGATGCCCGAGACGAGGTCGTCCTCGACCATGCCCCACAGCGCCCGGGGCCCTCGCCGCACCCGGGGGCCCAGGGCCGCGCACAGCGGGCGCACCAGATCGGCGACGGCCGTGCGCAGCACGTCGTCCAGCGCCGCCTCGCCGGACACCCGGCGCACTCCGGGAAGTCCCTCCGCCGGGTCCCCCGGCAGGCAGGCGAAGGTACCGGGCACCACCTGGTACCGGGCCTCGCACCGGCCGATCCGTACGTCCTGCGGGCGCGGCAGTGGCACCCGGCGGTCCAGGTACCACGGCCCGCTGAGCAGCAGGCACAACGACCAGAGGCAGCCGTGCAGCAGGCGGGAGGCGACCACGTCGGGGCGGGCGCGGTGGTCGTAGCGCTCGGTGATCCGGACGGCCTCCGCGTCGAGGAAGGTGTCCAGCAATCCGGGCCGGAGTGCCAGTTCGGCACCATCGACCCAGCTCTGCCCGGCCGGGGCCCCCGGCCCGGCCACCTCCGCGTCCAGGGCCGGACAGAGCGCGGTGAGGCGGTGATAGGTCGAGGCGAGGAGGGCGGCGGAGCTCTCGGCGGGCCGGAGGGATGCCGGTGCCGGGGCGAGGATCACGAAAGGCTCCTGGAGGGGCGAGATCCGGGGCACGGGCAGCCGGCGGATCGAACTGCTTAGGGGAGGCTGACCTTACTACCCGTCAGGCACACTTCCGGCGAAGCCCCGGCTCATGTCCGTCAGTTGGTGGAAATAGGTATGCCTAACCTAAGCTCCATTCGTTTCTCGTCGTACCAGCGCGCCGGAAGTGACCGCTCATGCAGACGTACCTGCTCGCCCTCAATCCGACCGATTCGGTCCTCAGAGGCTTCCTCCCGGCCGCCGGGCGGCTCGGCCTGTCCGTGACTCTGCTCACCGACCGGCCGGCGGCGTACGGCCCACCCGGTTCCCTCGGGCCGGACGTGGAGGTCACCGCCTGCGACGTCCGCGACCACCGCGCGGTGATCACCCACATCTCGCGCGGCGGGCGACCCGCCGCCGTCTTCACCAACAGTGACCACCTCCAGACCCAGGGCGCGCTCGCCGCAGAGTTCTTCGGCCTGCCGGGAAAGAACTGGCGGGCCACGCTGCGCACCAAGGACAAGGCTCTGATGCGCCGTCACCTCGACGCCTCCGGGGCCGAATCCGTCCGTGCGGTCGAGATCCTGCCCGGCCGGTCGCCGGACGCGTGCGTGGAGGCCGGGGGAGTGCCCTACCCCTGCGTCGTGAAGCCGCGCGAGGGGGTCGCCAGCGAGGACGTCGTACGGGCCGACGACCCCGCCGCACTCCTGCGTCTGTGCGCGGAGATCCGCGCACGCCGACCGGACGCCGCCCTGGTCGTCGAGGAGTTCCTGCCCGGCGAGCTGTACACACTGGAGACCCTGGGCGACGGCCGGCGCCTGCACGTCCTCGGCGGCTTCCACACCCGCCTCTCGCCGCCGCCCCACTTCGTGGAGGAGCGGCTGACCTACGTACCCGACCACCCGGCGCCCGTGCGTGCGCAGATCCTCGACCGGCTCGCACGGCTCGGTGTGGGATTCGGCGCCTGCCACACCGAGTTCGTCGTCCACCAGGGCCGGGCACGCATCATCGAGGTGAACTACCGCGCCATCGGCGACCACTGCGACCTCCTCCTCGCCGACCTCCTCGACATCCCGCTCTTCGACCACATCCTCGCCACCCATCTGGGTGAACCTCTGCCCGAGAGTCTCGGTGCTCGCAGGGACCGCGCCGCCCGGATCGACTCCCCGTGCGCCGACCGGGCAGGGGTGCTCACCGCCGCGCCCGGCGCGGCCGACCGGACGGAGGGGGACGTGCGCCTCACCTACCGGCCCCTGCGCCCGACCGGTGAGCGCCACCCGCTGCACCGCACCAACCGTGACTACCTCGGCATCCTGCGGACCATCGGACCCGACCAGCACGCCGTGGACCGCGCCGCCGACGCGTTCCTCGCCGCTCAGCGGTGGGAGATCACCCCATGACCCTCGCCCGGCCCCGGACCCCTGACGAATCGGGGGCAGCACGGCCCGGGGCCACCGAACCCCCGGCCGTCGCGCGCCCGACCCCCGCCGCGGCCCACCAGCTCCTGCGTGTTCTCGGAGCCCTGCTGCGGGAGGACGTGGCCGGGCTGCGCACCCGTACCGCTCTCCTCCGCCGCGCCGACGGCCCCTGGCTGCGCCTCGCCACCGGCGCCGGCCGCGCCCTGCTCCTCCCCGTACGCGAGGACGGCTTCCAGAGCACCTGGGCCGCCCGCCTGCCCCTCCTGCACCAGGAACCGGAGGGCACCGACCTGACCACCTACGACGCCGTGCTGACCGCCCTCGCCCGGCTCGCCGAACCGGAGGACGCGCCCGGCTACGCCGCCTTCGCCGAGGAGTGCCGCAGCGACCTCGCGGCCCGTCACCTGCACGCCGCGACCCGGGAGGCGGTCCTCGCGCGTCTGACGGACATCCACGGCCCCCGACCGGCCCACTGGCGCGGCCACACCGGTGCCCTCGCCCACGACACCCTCGCCGCCCGGACCGACCACCCCGTGCACCCCGTCCCCCGAGGCCGGAAGGGCCTGGGGGAGCCGGAACTGCGCGCGTACGCACCCGAGTTCCACCCCCGCTTCCCGCTCCGATGGCTGTCCCTGCCCGCCGGGCGCGTCACCCTGGCACCCGGCACCGGACCCGGCACGGTCCCCATCCCGTACACCGGCCCCGGGACCGCCCCGGGAACCGGAGGCGTACGGCTGGACGACGGGTGGCCCACCCCTGCCGAGCTGGGACTGCCCGCCGGTCACCACGAGGGCCACGTCCTGCTGCCCGTCCACCCCCTCACCGCAGCCGGCCGCCTCCACCACGCTCTGGCCGAGACCGGCCTCGCCCGGCACGCGGTCCTCGCCGAGCGGCCCCTGCTCGACGCCGTACCGACCCTGTCCATGCGGACCGTCGCGCTCGCCGGCCGACCGGACACCCACCTCAAACTCCCGCTCGCCACAGCCACCCTGGGCCTGCTCAACAGGCGTACGATAACCCCCGGTTCACTGCGCGACGGTGCCGCCGGGCAGCGCCTCCTGGAGGGCGTCCTGCACCGCGAACCCCGCTTCGCCGGGCGCGTACTGCTCGCCGACGAGACCCGGTACGCCCACGCCGGACACGAACTCCTCGCCGTACTCCGCCGCACCCAGCCGGCCGGACTCGACGACGCCACCGTCCTCCCGCTCGCCGCACTGCCCGCGCGCGCCCCGGACGGGCGCCCCGTCATCGGCCACCTCGCCGACCGTTTCCACGGCGGTGACCGGGTGGCCCTCGCCGACGCCGTCCTGAGCCTGCTGCTGGACTGGCAGACGACCCTCTTCGGTCACGGCATCGCCCTGGAGTCCCACCAGCAGAACATCTCCCTCGTCCTCGGCGGCGGTACGGACCGGCCACGGCTGCTCCTGAAGGACAACGACGGCCCGCGCGTCCACACGCGGCGGCTGGCCGAGGCATGGGGATGCGCCGAGCCGACCGCCGGCGCCCTCGGCTTCGCCGACCGGCGGATCTGCGTCACGGAGGACGGGCCCGTCACCGACCTGTTCACCACCATCACCGTCCACCTGTGCGCGGGCTCCCTGGCCTTCGGCCTCGCGGCACACGGCACCGCCCCCCTCGGCCGGCTGCTCGGGCTGGTACGCGACCGGCTCGCGGAGGCGATCGACCGGACCGCCGCCACCCGGCCCGATGCCGCCGCCGTGCTGCGCGCCCGTGTCCTCGACGCCCCCGAACTGCCCGTGAAGGCCATGGTGACGGCCGGCACCCTGCTCACCAAGGCACGGTCCGGCGCCGCCGACATCAACAAGCACTACACCACCGGCCCCAACTACCTTTTGCGGAAGGCATGACTCCGATGCCCAGCACCACCACGCCCCGCACTCCGGTACAGCCGCCCACCGCCGACGAGGCGGTCGGCCACACCCTCCTCAACTGCCTGCTGCGTGAGGCGACCGCGCCGGAGGACCGCACCCTCGCCGACGGCCGGCTGGTCCTGCGCCTGCCGCACCACGACACGCTCCTGCGGGTCCGTGTGCGCCGCGCCTCGCTCCTGGGCGCCCACCGCTTCACCGGTCCCGTCAGCATCCGGGAGAGCCTGCCGGACGGAGCCTGGGCGACCATCGGATGGCAGCGGCTCGCCGAACTGGTACATGCCGAACTCTCCCTGCGCACCGGCACGGAGAACGACGAGTTCCTGGACCAGGTGGCCGACGGCCACCGCGCCGTCGCCAGCGCCCTCGGCCGCTGGGCCACCCTCACCGCTCCCGGTGCCACCCCTGACTCCGCCGGCGGCCCGGTCGACGGCGACGCCCGTTCCGTAGGTCACGAGCGCCCCGCCGTCACCGCTGCCACCCACTCCCGAGGCGCGGACCGCCCGGGGGATCCGCTCGCCGCCTACCTCGCCTCCGAACAGTCCCTCCTCCTCGGCCACCGCTTCCACCCCACGCCGAAGGCGCACGGTGCCGACCCCGACGCGTGGACCGCGTACGCCCCGGAGGAAGGCGCCCGTTTCCCGCTGCACCTGCTCGCCGTCCGGGAGAGGTTCCTCGCCGAGGAGACCGCCGAACCCGGGGGAGCGGCGGCCCTCGACCGGACCGGAGAGGCGCCGCCCGGATACCGGCTGCTGCCCGCACACCCCTGGCAGTACCGACTGCTGGGCGATCACCCCGCTCTGCGGGCCGCCGTCGCCCGCCGGGACGTGCTCGACCTCGGTCCGGCCGGGGCCCCGGTCACCCCCACCGCCTCCGTGCGTACGGTCCACGACGGGCACGCCTTCCTCAAGTTCAGCCTGGACGTGCGCATCACCAACTGCCTGCGCAAGAACGCCTCGTACGAGCTCGCCGGCGCCGTCGCCCTGACCCGGCTGCTCGCCCCCGTCCTGGCCGATCTCGCCCGGCGCCACCCCTTCGCCGCAGTGCTCCGCGAGCCCGCCTACCGCACGCTCGCCCTCCCCGGCGCGGACGGCCGCCCCGACCGCACCCTGCTCGAAGGATTCGGGGTGATCGTCCGGGAGGGCCTCGCCCACCACACCCCCGCGGGCACCACCCCGCTGCTGGCCGCAGCCGTCGCCGACGAGTACCCGCTCGGACCCGGCCGGGTCTCCGCGCTCCTCGCGGGCGCAGGACCGGACGAGGCCGCCGAGTGGTGGCGCCGCTACACCACCCTGCTCGTCCCGCCCGTCCTGACCGCGTTCTTCCGCCACGGTGTGGTCCTCGAACCGCACCTCCAGAACGTCGTCGTCTGCGTCGGCCGCGAGGGCTTTGTGGAGCGGGTGCTCTTCCGCGACCTCGAAGGCACCAAACTCCTTCCCGACCACCACGCCGCGGCGCTGCGCACGCTCTCCCGCGAGGTCGCCGAGCCGCTCACGTACGACCGGCAGCGCGGCTGGGACAGGGTCGTCTACTGCCTGTTCGTCAACCACCTCGCCGAAGTCCTCGCCGCCGTCGCCGACCTCCACCCCGAGACCGAACAGGCTCTGTGGCAGCAGGCGCGCGCCACCGTGCAGCTGAGCGCCGAGGCCCTGGGCCGACCGCGGCAGCTGCAGGCCCTGCTGGCGGGCGCGCCGCTCCCCGCCAAGACCAATCTGCTCACCCGCTGGCGGCGCTCGGCCGATCGCGACGCCGGGTACGTCCGCCTGCCGTCCCCGCTCACCGTGCCTCCTTCCACCGACCGCCCGTACGCCCCCTGATCCCGTATATTCCTCCCGCCACCGACGAACGGAACACCGGTGCCCCCTTCCCTGCTCACCCCCGCGGTGCGGGCCGAGGCGCAGACCCTCACGCACGGTGAACTGCCGTGCTACGTACACGACCTGACGGCGCTGCGGCGGCACGCGGAGGCCGTGCGCGCCGCTCTCCCGCGGACGGTGGAGCTGTACTACGCGGCCAAGGCCAACCCCGAACGCGAGATCCTGGCCGCCCTCGCCCCGTGGACCGACGGTTTCGAGGTGTCCTCCGGCGGTGAACTCGCCCATGTCCGGGCCGCCGTGCCGGGACAGCCCCTCGCCTTCTCCGGCCCCGGCAAGACCCCTGACGAACTCGCCGCCGCACTCGCCGCCGGGGTGGAGCGCGTACACGCCGAGAGCCTTCACGAGGTGCGGATGCTCCGGGCGCTGGCCGCCCGCACCCACGTCCCGGGCCGCCCGCCCACCCGGGTCCTGCTCCGCGTCAATCCGGCCGTTCCGGACGGGACGCTGACCGGCAGCGCCCTCACCATGGGAGGCCGCCCCACCCCGTTCGGCATGGGGACCGAGGAGGCATCCGAGGCGATCCGCCTGCTGGCCGGGCCAGGGTGCCCCGGCCTCGAAGCCGCCGGGGTCCACGCGCACCTGGCCAGCGGTCTGCCCGCCGGTGCACTGCTGGGCGTGGCCGAGACGATCGTGGACGCCGCCGCCGAACTGTCCCGCCGTCACCGGACGGCTCTGCCCGAGGTCGGTGTGGGCGGCGGCATGGCCGTGGACTACACGCGCCCCGCCGACCGATTCGACTGGGCCGCCTACGGCGCGGGCCTGGACGCCCTGGCCCGGCGTCACCCCGGAGTGCGCCTGCGCGTCGAGCCCGGCCGCGCCCTGACCGCCTACTGCGGCTGGTACGTCACCGAGGTGCTGGACGTGAAGCGCAGCCACGGTGAGGACGTGGCCGTGGTCCGCGGCGGTACCCACCACCTGCGGACACCCGCCGCGAAGGGGCACGACCAGCCGGCGGAGGTGGTGCCCGTCGAGACCTGGCCGCACCCGTGGCCGCGTCCGGAGGCAGCCGGAGACCGGGTGACGGTCACCGGCCAGCTCTGCACCCCGAAGGACGTGCTCGCCCGGGGGCTGGAGGCTCCCGGACTCAGGGCAGGGGACCGGGTGGTCTTCGCCCTGGCCGGCGCGTACGCCTGGAACATCTCCCACCGCGACTTCCTGATGCATCCGCCGCCGGGCTTCCGGTTTCTCGGCGGGCCGGGGACAGGTGACATGGAAGGACGTCCATTCAGGTGAGCCTGTGGCAGTCGCCCCTGCCCGCACCGCCGAGCTCACGTACGCGGAGCGCATCCGCTCCGTCGTCGCCGCCGCGGGCTCGCTCAGAATGACCACCGCAGGCCGGGGTCGCGGTCACGGCTTGCGGGCCACAAGTCCCCACTGGTCGACGGCCGTCGGGTCCGGTTCCGTCGGGCGCCAGAACGCGATGGACACGAAGCCCGGTTCGAGCAGCTCCAGACCCTTCGCGCAACCGGTGATCTCCTCCGGCTCCCGCACCAGGTACGGCGGGTTGTCGCCGGAGTCGTACGCCTCCTGCGCCGCCAGGGTCCGGGGCGTCTTCACCGTGTCGCAGAGCACCAGACAGCTGCCCGAAGGCATCCGGGACATGTACCGCTGGACCACCTCGATCCCGTCGGCAGGGGCGAGGTGCCCCAAGGTCGACAGGAGGAGCACGGCGACCGGCTCGGAGAGATCCAGCGTTCTGGCCGCCTCGTCCACCACGGTGTCCGCCCGGGACAGGTCGGCGTCCACGTAGGAGGTCCTGCCCTCCGGGGCGCCGGTCAGCAACGCCGCGGCGTGGATCAGGACCACGGGATCGTTGTCCACGTAGACGACCCGGGACTGCGGGGCGATGGCCTGCGCGACCTCGTGGGTGCTGTTCTCCACCGGCAGACCGGTGCCCACGTCCAGGAACTGACGTACACCCAGAGTCACGAGGTGGCGGACGGCACGGGCCTGGAACGCGCGTGAGGCCTGCGCGATGTCGGCCATCTGCGGGTAGGCGGCGGTGACCGCGGCGGCCAGCTCCCGGTCGACCGGATAGTTGTCCTTCCCGCCCAGCCACGCGTTCCACACCCGCGCGGAATGCGGAACGTCCGATCGGATCTTCTTGCGGAACTCGACGTCGTCGTCGGCCATCGCACTCTCCCGCTCATCCAGCATGCACAGCGGCCGGCCCCGGACCTGCGGGCCGCGTCCACAGGACGACCGTACCCCTGCCCACGTGGGAAGACGTCAACGGCCGCGCCCGAGGAAGCGACGGCGTGCGGCCCCCGGCCCGGGGCGTCGGGGCGTCGGGGCGGGGGCGGAGGCGGAGGCGGAGGCGGAGCGACCCGGGGGACGGGGGACATCCCCCGGGGCGCGCGTCGCTCGGGCGTCAGGCGCAGTACTGCGCCTGCTTCCCGATCGACCGGTACATGCAGTCCGCGTTCTCCACCAGTTGGAGTACCGCGTCCCGGTTGCGCGAGGTCTCCCGCTCGATGACCTCGTCGGGCGGGTAGAAGCCGCCTCCCGAGGACGAGCCGGGGTACATCTCGAAGGTGTAGCCGAAGATCTTCTGCGAGCCCCACAGCCAGTCGTCGATCGAGCCGTCGGTGATGTAGAGGTCGCTGGACTGCTCGGCGGTGTAGCCGTTGCTCGCGCCCATCTTCTGGCCCACGGCGGCGAACGCGTTGCGGTCGTCGGCCGTCATGCCGGCGGCGGTGTCGCTGTACGTGTAGCCGAACGGCCACAGAACCAGCTCGCTGTACGTGTGGAAGTCGATGCCCGCCTTGATCTGCTGCTTCCCTCCGACCACCCGGCTCCGGACGAAGTCCGCCACGACCTTCGTCTCGGGCGCGGACTCGGCCGCGGTGCCGCGGTAGGTCTCCGAGGAGGTGCTGGACGAGGAGCCGCCGCAGCAGCCCCACTTGTAGGCCCAGTTGCGGTTGAGGTCCGTACCCACGTAGCTGGAGCCGGAGTTGGGCTGCCGGTTCTTGCGCCAGCTGCGGTACGAGCCCGACGCGATGTCGTACTCACCGCCGTCGGGATTCATGTCCGGCACGATCCACAGCTCGCGGCCGTTGACCGCCTGGGTGATTCTGGAGTCGGTGCCGTAGTCTTCACCGAGCTCGCGGAGCAGGTAGAGCGCCATCTCGACGGTCAGGTGCTCCCGAGCGTGCTGGTGCGCGGTGAAGAGGACCTCGGGCTCGGCCTCGTCGGTGGCGACGTTGTCGCTCACCTTGACCGCGATGATGTCCCGGCCTTGGTAGGTCTTCCCGATCACGCGCTTGTTCATGATCGAGGGGTATGCCGCGATACGCGCGTCGATCTCCGCGTTCATCTCGGCGTAGTTGTGGTACTTGGAGTCCGCCGACGGGAAGTCGAGCGTGCCGACGGGCCCCTGTGCGTGCGGTTCGGCGCCCGGCGCGGGCAGGGCATCCAGTACGTGGCCCCCGGCCTGGAGCTTCCTTGCCTGGGCGGAGTCCGCGGTGATCACGACGCCGTGTTCGTGTACTTCATCGATCGAGACGCCGGACCGGGCGATCGCGGTGCGGTCGGCGGGGGTGTGGTGCCCGGTGATCTCGTACTGCCGGGTCCGTTCGTCCGCGGCGACGGCCGCGCTCCGGGACGAGGCGTCGGCGCCGGTCACGGCGGTGACGGGGGCGGCCAGGCCGAGGGCGAGCAGAACGGCGAGGGTGGCGGTGCGTCTCACGTTCGTCGGCCGGGATTTCCGTGCGTTGACGAGTCGCATGCTGGCAGTCTCCTGAGTCCGGTGGGGTGGGGGGTGGAGCTGTGCGACGCGCACATGGTCCTGACAGGAATCGACGGGGTCAAGAGAGTGGTTCCGGCCACCACGGGCCGGCCATGCCGTATTTCGCCCGCCCGCCGCGCACTGCCGCCGCCCCGGGACCCCCGGTACGGACGCCTCCCCGCGCCCGCGGACACGACGAGGCCTCGACGCCGGTGGCCGGCGGACGAGTCCGGCACGGTGGCCGGGAAGGGGGAAGGGGTTCGGTACGCTCTCGGTTGACTTCGGGGCGTCGGCAGGGTCAGAACTGCCGTTGACAGGGGGATGGTTCCGCATGAGCAGTGCAATACCGGCCGGTCTCTTCCAGCCGCTCACGCCGGGCGACCCCGCCATGGTGGGCGGATATCGCCTGGTGGCGGTGTTGGGTACGGGCGGCATGGGAAAGGTGTACCTCTCGTACACACCGGGTGGCCGCCCGATCGCACTCAAGGTCATCCGGCCCGAGTTCAGCGAGGACCCCGAGTTCCGGCGGCGCTTCCAGCAGGAGGTCCGGGCCGCGCAGCGGGTGCAGGGCCTGTACACGGCGCCCGTCATCGACTTCGACACCGAAGGCGCGCAGCCCTGGCTGGCCACGGCCTACGTGCCGGGCCCCTCGCTCGCCCACGCCGTGGCCCAGCACGGGCGGCTGCCCCTGCGCAGTGTGCTGCTGCTGACGGTCGGGTGCGCCGAAGCCCTCCACGTCATCCACGGTGCCGGCATCGTGCACCGCGACCTGAAGCCCGCCAACGTCCTTCTGGCCGCCGACGGGCCCCGCGTGATCGACTTCGGCATCGCCCGCGCGGCCGACGCCACCGCCCTGACCGGCAACGGCGTCAGCGTCGGGACCCCGGCCTTCATGGCGCCGGAACAGGCGGCGGCCGGTACGGTCACTGCCGCGACCGACATCTTCGCCCTCGGCCAGATCGTGGCGTACGCCGCCCTCGGCGTCCCCGCCTACGGTGACGGTCCGTCACACGCGGTGCTCTACCGGATCGTGCACGAGGAGCCCGACCTGAGCGGAGTGCCCGCGGAGCTGGGGCCTCTCGTGACGCGCTGCCTCAGCCGCACCCCGGCCGACCGGCCGTCCCTGCCCGAGATCATCGAGCTGTGCAACGAGATCTCACCCGTCCCGCTGCGTCAGGGGGAGGACTGGCTGCCGCGGGCGGTCGCCGGTTCGATCACCGAGCGGCTGCAACTGCCGGAACCGGCGAAGACGCCGCCGCCGATGCCCACGGCCGCCCCTACGCCGACCGAGATCTCCCCGCAGCAGCCCCCGGTGCAGGGGGCGCACCCGTACGCGCCGCACGGCGGGGGCATGGCCGCCGCACCGACGCAGACCGCCCCGGGCATGCCCGGCGCACCACGGATGCCGGGAGTGCCGGGCGTTCCGGGTGCGCACGGTGCTCAGGGTGCGGTGCCGCCCGGTTACGGGCCGGCCCCCGGGTATCCCGCGTCCCCTCCCGGCTACCGGACGCCTGCGGGGTTCGTGCCCGGCCACCCCACCCAGCCGGCCCACCAGGTCGGCTTCGCGCCAGCTGCGCCACGGCGGAAGCGGACGGGGCTCATCGTCGGCGGGGCCGTCGCGGCCTCGGTCGTCGTCCTCGCGGTCGTCGCCTCCTCCCTGGGGGACGGCTCCGGCGAGGGCGACGATGCCAAGGCCCGTGAGAGCGCCGGTCCGGCCGGCAGCACGTCGTCGGACAAGGAGCCGAAGAGGACCGACCCCCGGCCGGCCTCGTACAAGGGCATCGACATGACGGCGAACTACCAGGTCATGCTCGCCGACAGCCCACCCCGTCCGGCCGACGGCGGCGACAGCGGCGTGTCCTACAACCACGGAGACCTGTACTACTACTACGACTCCGTGTTCGGCGACGAAAAGCTCGGCACCGACAACGGGAAGCTGGTCCTGCTGAACAATGCGCAGAAGGGTTCGCTCGAGACCTGTCGCGAGGAGACGCGCTACACCGAGACGATCGCCTTCGACCAGCTCACGAAGGGTTCGGAGATCTGCGTGCTCAGCGATGGGGGGCACATCGCCGTGGCGACCTACCGGGGCAAGGCGAGCCCGGACGGCCCCAGCAAGTACGTCACCCTCGACCTCACGATCTGGCGCAACGCCGAGGAGCCCAAGGCGGACAGCTGAGGGGCCTTTTGCCCTTCCCGGTGGATCAGCTCGCGGCGCCGGACGCGGGGCGTCGCGAGGCGTGAGGGACTCGGCGTGCGGGTCGCGGCCCGGCGGCCTCCAGCTCCGCGACCGCCGAGAGAAGTCCGGCGCGGTCGATGGCATCGCTCCCGGTGGCCGGCACGGTGCAGGCGTACGCACCGGCCACCGAGCCGTAGAGCGCGCACCGCCCGAGGTCCTCGCCCGTCAGCCGGCCGAAGAGGAAGCCCGAGGCGAAGGCGTCGCCCGCCCCGTTGGAGTCGACCACGGGGTCGCGCGGCTCGACCACCGGAACGTGGACCAGCCCGTCTCCGGTCAGCAGGTACGCACCCTCGGCCCCCGCAGTGGCGATGACTGCCTCGGCCCGCCCGCGCTCCAGGATCCTGTGCATGGTCTTCTCCTTGTCGGCCAGGGCCGTCGTGGAGACGAAGACGATGTCGGCGCCGTAGGCGAACGGCTCGTGGTACGGGTTCTCGCCGTCCCAGTTGTGCAGATCCGTGGAAATGGTGAGGCCCGCGTCGCGCAGGAGGGGGAGGGTGAAGGCACACGGATACGTGAGGGAGACGTGCGCATGGCGACTGGCGGATGCCAGGGAGCGCACCAGATCCTCGGGCAGGCGGTCGGACTCCCGGGAGCGGCTGTCGTCGTAGAGGGAGAGCCGCCGCCCGTCGGGGCCGACGAGATTGACGGCCCGCTTCGTCCCCCCGGGCAGGGGCACTTCGGTGAGACCGATGCCCCGGTCGCGGTGGAAGGCCCGGACGAGATCGCCCGACGGATCGTCACCGATCATGTCGAGGTGATGTGTGCGCAGGCCCAGTGTGCTCAGCCCGAGCGCCACGAAGTCGCCGGTCTGCCCGGCTCGGGTCTCGATGCCCGGCCGGATCATGTAGCTGTCGGCGTAGGGAAGCGGGAGCTCGGGGACGTACACGATCGTGTCGACGCCCGACCCTCCCAGGACGAGGACGTCGTATGCGCTGCTCATCGCTGTTCCTCCCGCACCGGTGCCCAGGCTTCCCGCCGCTGGTTCGGGCGGGCTCGGACCTTTGACTGCAGGCGAGTCAAGCAGTCGACCACGGCTCCGGCAAGAACGTGCAGAAAATTTCGGTAAGGAGTTGCTAGGGGTGTGACGAGCACCTCGGTGAACTGGCTGCTGCTGGGCGGCCTGTTCACCCAGGCTCTTCGGACCACCGCACACAGTGCTCCGACCTCCGCCCTCGTCGGCCCCGCCTGTGCCGAGGGCAGTTGGTCCGGAGCCTGGCACACGCCGCACTTCTCCCTGCTCACCGCGTTGGGCATCCTGATGTTCGCGCGTATCGTGCGGGCGGGGCGCGCCGAATGGTCACCGCCGGTGCGGCTCACCTGCGCCCGCATCCGGGACAGTACGACTGCGCCTCGGCGGGCGCGCACCTCCGGCCGGCTTCCCCGACCGGACCGGGACCGTCTCACGGAGGCACCGGCCCGCCTCCACCTGAGCCCTGCCCCGACGCCGCCCTGTGCCCAGGGAGAACCACACGAACAAGGAGCATCATGGATTCCCTCTCCGCGGCCTCCGCCCCGGTCGTCCTGTCCCTACTGGAGGACTATTCCCTGGAGATGACGGCCAAGGACGTTTCCCAGCTCGAAGAGGCCCGCATCCGCATTCCGCCCGGCACCCGGATCAACATCACCTTCCTCGGCAACGAGGACCTCGGCATGCGGCTGACCGCCGCCCGCGCCGTCCGGCGGCACGGGTTCACCCCCGTCCCGCACATATCGGCCCGCCGTCTGCGCGCCAGGTCGGAACTGGTGGAACTTCTCGCCGCCCTCCGCTCCGACGGCACGGACGGCAACGTCTTCGTCGTCGGCGGCGACCCCGCCACTCCGCACGGCCCCTACGATGACTCCCTCACGCTCATCCGGACCGGGCTCCTCCAGGAGTACGGGGTGCGGCACGTCGGCATCAGCGGCTACCCCGAAGGGCATCCCGCCATCGCCGACCCGGTCCTCTGGTCGGCGATCGAGGACAAGACCACCGCGCTGGCACAGGGCGGACTGTACGGCGACGTCATCACCCAGTTCGGCTTCGACGCGGACCCGGTGCTCACCTGGGTCGAGGCGGTACGGAAGCGGGGCATCGACACACCGGTGCGTATCGGGGTCCCCGGTCCCGCGGGCATCAAGCGGCTGATGACGTACGCCGCGCGCTTCGGCGTCGGCACGAGCACGTCCATCGCGAAGAAGTACGGATTCTCGATCACCAACCTGATGGGCACCGCCGGCCCCGACCGCTTCCTCCGCGCTCTGGCCGAGCGCTACGATGCCCGCCGTCACGGTGTCCTCAAGCTGCACTTCTACACGTTCGGCGGGCTCGGTGCCACGTCCCAGTGGCTCTCCGACTTCCGTTCCGAAGAGGAGAGGGACGAACTGCACGCCCGCTCGGGGCCCGCCTCCTGAGGCATTGCGCACGAGGCGGAGGGCGTACCGCGCCTGGTCCGGGGACGAGGGCTCGACACGCGTTCACCGAGGGTGGTCAGGCGTCCCAGGCACGCGGGCGGTTCAGCGCTTCCCACTCCGGGCGGAGCAGTGAGAGCACGGCGAGGTCATGGCGGCGGCCCCGATGGAGGCAGGCGGCGCGACTGACGCCCTCGTGTACGAATCCGGACCTGGCGAGGACGGCGAGGGCAGGGGAGTTGTCGGTGTGGGTCTCCGCCGTGAGGCGGTGCAGGGGGAGTTCGCCGAACGCCAGGTCCACCAGAGCGTCGAGGGCGTCGGTGCCGTGACCGCGCCCGCGATGCTCAGGGGCCAGCATCAGCTCGACCTGCGCGGTGCCGTTGACGATGTTCTGGTCGGTCAGTGCGACATGACCGACCGGGGTGCCGTCAGTGAGCAGGACGAGGAAGTCATCGCGATCGTCGTTGTCACAGTCGCGTTCGACGCGCTCGCGCAGCGCGGTGAGGGAGCGCGGCCAGATGCCGATCTCATGGGCGGCCACCGGATCGGATCGCCACCTGTGCAAGAGCTCGGCGTCGTCCGTGTCGACCGCCGCGAGACCGACGGACTTGGCACGCCAGGAGAGTTCCCTCTCGGCCTCCGCGTCATGCTGAGGGCCTGCGATGTCGGAGTCTTCGGTCATGGATGGATGCTAGGGGTGTCCTTCGAGGCCGGGCCACCGGATTTCGCCGCTCGGCACCGCTGTTCCCCGGTCGTCCACCGATTCGGTCCGGCGGGCGGTGGCGAACCGTCCGGCGGGCGCCGATCGCCGCGGTCGGGTGCCGGCGGGCGGGGGTGCCGGTACGGGCCGCCGTCCTCGAAGCCCGCGGCGCCGACCACGGCAACCCGGGCTCGGCCCGCGCCCGGGCGTCGCGGGTCTCACGGGTCGCGGTCGACGGCCGCACGCAGCAGGTCCCGCAGTTCCAGGGCGGCCGGCAGCGGAGTGGCGGGCAGGGCCACATGCAGGGTCCGGCGCAGAGCCGGGTCGGTGAGGCGGCACAGGGTGAGCGTCTCGGGAACCGCCCTCGCGGCCAGTGAGGGGACGAGCGCGACCCCCAGCCCCGCGGCCACGTAGCCGAACTTGCCCGCCCACTCCGCGATCCTGATGATCTTCCTGGGGCTGAAGCCTGCCCGGGCGCAGGCGTCGGCGAGCAGCGTCGGGCGGTCGCCGTACGCGCTCTGGAGCCAGGCCTCGTCGCGAAGTTCACACAGGTCGAACCGGCCGGCGCCGGCCAGCGGGTGATTTCGCGGAAGGGCGACGCACAGTTCGTCCTCGCACAGCTCGGTCGTCGTGACCCCGTCGGCCCGTGGCAGGCCGGACGGGTAGTCGCTGACGACGGCGATGTCCAGCGCCCCGTCCGCGAGCCGCTCCATCAGTGCGCTGGTCGGACCCTCGGCCGCGACGACCTCGACCTCCGGCCTGACATCCCTGAGCGCACGGAGCGCCGTGGGCACGAGGGACATGTTGGCCGTCGCGAACGCACCCACGTGCAGCAGGCCGCCGAGGCCCGCGTGCAGCACGGCCAGTTCCCGCTCCGCACGAGCCATCCTGTCCAGCACGTCCAGGGCGTGCCGGTGGAGCGTACGGCCGGCGGGACTGAGCCGTACGCCCCGAGGGAGCCGGTCGAACAGGGCTCCGCCCGCCTCCTGTTCCAGCGCGGCGATCCGCCGGGACACCGCGGACTGCGTGTAGTTGAGCCTGACCGCCGCCTGTGTGAACGAACCGCTCTCCGCCACGGTCACGAGCAGCCGTAGGTCCTCGTTCTCGAACACCGTTCCCTTGCCCTTCCGTTGCCAGGTCGGCCCTCGTCATCCTCTGCCATGACATTCCTGCTGCGCATGACTTCCATGCAATTCGGTCGCTGGTGGAATGCCAGGCCCTGTCCTAGCGTCAGTCACGCGGCGACGACCCGGAGGCTCCGCCGCTCCACCAGTGGCCCATGTGATGCAAGGGGGACGTGTGTTCTTACGACGGGTAGGGGAGACGGGGCCGGCGTGGTGACCGGCGGGGCGGCCGTCGCCCTGCCGGTGATGCTGGCCGATCTGGAGAGGCTCGTGCGCTGCGAGTCCTTCTCGGCCTGTCTGCCGGCGGTGGCGCGCAGCGCCGAGGTGGTGGGCGCCCTCGGGGCGAGGGTACTGGGGGTGGCACCGGAGCTGATCGTGATCGGGGGTGTGACGCACCTGCGCTGGGCCTTCGGCCGTCCGCAGATCCTGCTGATGGGACATCACGACACGGTGTGGCCGATGGGATCGCTCCGGGACCACCCCTGGTCGGTGGAAGACGGGAAGGCCCGCGGTCCGGGAGTCCTGGACATGAAGGCCGGTCTCGTGCAGATGTTCCACGCGCTGGCCTCCCTGCCGTCCCCGGAAGGGGTGTGTGTGCTGGTCAACGGGGACGAGGAGGTCGGGTCGGACACCTCCCGGCAGCTGATCGAGCAGTCCGCGCGAGGGTGCACGGCCACGTTCGTGCTGGAGGCGTCGGCCGACGAGGAGGGGGCGCTCAAGACCGCGCGCAAAGGCACGTCACGGTACGAGGTGCTGGTGCACGGCCGGTCCGCGCACGCCGGCCAGGAACCGGAGAAGGGGGTCAACGCCCTCGTCGAAGCCGCGCACCAGGTGCTGTCCGCCGCCGCCCTCGGGGCCTCGCCGGCCGCCTCAGGCGCGGACGGGGGCCTCGGCCCCGCGACCGTCACGCCCACCCTGCTGTCGGCCGGAAGCGCACGGAACACCGTTCCCGCCCTCGCACGGTTGTCCCTCGATGTGAGGGCGTCCACCACGGCGGCGCAGGACCGGATCGACACATCACTGCGAGGGCTGACCGCCCGGACTCCCGGAGCCCGGCTGGAGGTGCTGGGCGGGAGCCAACGGCCGCCCATGGGACCGGAGTCCTCCGCAGCCCTGTTCGCCCTCGCCTCCCGGATCACCGCCGAACAGGGGCGGCCGCCGCTGCGAGGGGCGGCCGTCGGGGGTGCCTCCGACGGTAACTACACCGCGGCGACCGGCTGTCCGACCCTCGACGGCCTGGGGGCCGTCGGCGGAGGCGCGCATGCGGATTCCGAGTACGTCGACGTCACGCAGATGGTTCCCCGCGTGCGACTGCTCGCCGAACTCATCGCTCGGACGAGGAAATGACCTGCTCGTCCGCGTACACCGACAAGAAGATCGCGATGGCGATCGAGGGAGACGATCCAGCATGAGAGCAGGAATGCGCACATTCGGCTTCGGTGAGGCGTACGGCGACTACCCCGTCGCGGGGCTGGGAGGCGGACTGGCCCAGCTCGCTCGGCGCCTGATCATCGCGTTGTGCCTGGCGATGATCGTGGCGCTGGCCGTCGACAGGCCCTCGTCAGCGTTCACCAAAGGCGCGGTGGCGCTGTCCGTGCTGCTCGTCGTGATCGGTCTCAGATGGGCATGGGGACGCGTATCCGCCAGGTTGGGGCTCCGCAGGTGCTACCTCTTCCCCCGTGGCCTGGTGCTCACCGACCTCTTCGGCCGGCCGCGGGCCGTGGCGTGGGCCGAGGTGGCCGCGCTGAACATGCTGGCCGGCCAGTCTCTGTTCATGGCCTTTCACCGGATCGAGGTCGTGCGGCGCGGTCACAGAACTGTGGCCTTCCTGGCCATGGGGGCGCAGCCGCCCCTGGTGGCTCATCTCCTGAGCCGCGCCGCGGAGAACGGCGTGCGCTGACCCGGGCGGCCGGGGGCCCGACCGATGTGGCCGGGCGCCGCCGCCTGCTAGCCGTTCCCGGTGGATGCGCACGGCACATGTGCGACTCCCGAACGGCCTTCCGCTCAACGTGGTAGACATTGCCGTGGAGTTCGGCAGAGAGATCAAACAGGTGGGAGCCTCGCACGGCGCTCCCACGCCCCGCGACAGCGGGAGCCCCTTCGTCGGCCGCGCGACCGAACTGGGGCAGCTCGACACGGTGATCGACCGGCTGGGTCAGGAGGGCCCGCCCTTCGTCGACATCACCGGTGCGGCAGGGATCGGCAAGAGCCGGCTGATGGGGGAGTTCTGCCTGCGCGCCCGGCGGCGCGGGGTGACGGTGCTGCGCGGCCGGGCCACGGAGTACGAGCGCCACCTCCCGTTCCAGCCGTTCGCCGATGCCTTCGCCGATCTGGACGGCCGCCCGCCGGGTGTGGCACCGGAGCTGCTCGACATGGTCGCTCCGGTCCTCGGCGGCGGGGGCCCCGGGCCGTCCCCCGCGCCGGGCACGCCCACCGCCGACCGCTTCGGCCTGCACCGGGCGGTGGCACGGCTGTTGGGGCAGCTCTGCCGCCAGCGCGGCCTGGTGGTCGCACTCGACGACGTGCACTGGGCGGACCCGGCCTCGGTGGAGCTCCTGGACCATCTCGTCCGGCACCCCGTTCCAGGCCCGGTCGTCCTCGTCGTCGCACGCCGTGACCGGCAGACCCCGTCCGCTCTCACCGCGGCGCTCACCCGCGGAGTCGACACCGAAGCGGTGATGCGGATCGCCCTGGCGCCCCTCGCACAACAGGACTGTGTCGAAGGGCTCGCCCCCGACCTGCCGCCCGACCGGGCGGCGCAACTCCACGCCGCCGGGGAGGGCAACCCCCTGTACTTCCTCTCCCTCGTGCACGCGCACCGCGAGGGCGCCGCCCGTCACGAGACCTCCTCCTCGGCCTTCACCGGGGACGGCCGCGGCCGGCTGGGCGGACTCGAATCGCTCCTGCTGAGCGAGCTGACCCCACTGACCCCGCCGCAGCGCCGGACCCTGGAGGCGATCGCCGTACTCGGCGATCACGCCGTGCCCCCGTTGATCGGCAGGGCGACCGGCCGCACCGATGCCGAGATCGACGACGATCTCGGTGTCCTGGCCCGGCGCGACCTCGTGCGGCCCGGCCCGGGCGGCCGGCCGGTACCGCGCCACCCGGTGATCCGCACCCTCGTCCACGAGTCCACCCCCGTCCGGCGGCGCGTCGAGATCCATCGCGCCGCCGCCGCCGAACTGGCCCGCGCCGGCGCGCCGGCCGTCGAGCAGGCCCAGCACATCGAACGGTCGGTGACCGCCTGGGACCCGCACGCGGTCACCGTACTCACGCAGGCCGCCGAACAGACCGCGTCGACGGCTCCGACGAGCTCCGCACACTGGCTGGAGGTCGCGCTCCGGCTTCTGCCGGACACGACCGAACACGCGGTCGAGCGCCGCGATCTGATGCTGCGCCGGGCGCGCGCGCTCGGTGTCTCCGGCGGGCTGCGTGAGAGCCGGGATCTGCTGCACAAGGTCATCAGCGCGGCGGGCCCGGACGGGTCCGGCCTCAGGACGTCGGCGGTGGTGCTGTGCGCCCTGATGGAGCGGCACCTCGGAAGGTACCCCGAGGCGCTCGCGCTCCTTCGCCGCGAGCTCAACAGGCAGCCGGAACCGTCACCCTCGGACAGGGTGGCGATCAGACTCGAACTGAGCTCGTCCGCGCCGCACAACACCTCCTACCCGCAGATGAGGGGCGAGGTCGCACGGACTCTCGCCGAAGCCCGCTCCCTCGGGGACGAACTCGGCGAGGCGGGGGCCCTGGCGGTCGCCGCCTTCGGCGAGGCCTACGAGGGCGGCGTGGCCAAGGCGGTCGCGTTCGCCGAACAGGCGGCCGGGCTGGTGGACGGCCTGCCCGACGACGACCTCACGGCGCTGTGCGAACCGCTGGCCAGACTGGGCTGGGCGGAAGCATTCCTGGGCCGCTTCACCGACGCCGAACGCCACGCCGACCGAGGCCTCGGGATCGCCCGGCGCAGCGGGCAGGTCTACCTCCTGCCGCTGCTGCTGCTGTGCAAGGCACACGTCCGGATCCAGACCTGTCGCCTGCCGTCGGCACGGCAACTGGCGTACGAGGCGGAGGACATCGCCCGGGGCATCGGAAGCAGCGAACTGCTCGCGTTCGTCCTGGCCAACAAAGCACAGGTGCTGGTGGCCGCATCCGCCCCCGGTGCCCCGGAGGCACTGGCGGCCGCCGAGGAGGCCGTGGCCGAGATGGGACCGAGCGACAACTGGCGTGCCTCCATGGCCTGGTCCATGCTCGGCTACGCGGCGCTCACCGGCGGCGACCCGCACCGCGCCCGGGGCGCCCTGCTCCGGGCGGGCGGCGACGACCTGCGCGGCCTGCAGCCCTCGATGCGCCCCCTCCTGTCGGAACTTCTCGTCACCGCGGCCGTGGCCACGGGAGACATCGACTCCGCGTCCGCCTGGGCCGAGCGGGCCCGCAAGGAGGCGGAGCAGCTCGGCCTGCCCCTGCAGCGCGCCTCCGCCATGCGGAGCGCGGCACAGCTCTCGCTGTACGGCGGCGACCCGGCCACGGCGGCAACGCTGCTCTCCGACGCGGCCACGGAATGCGCGCGGTCCGGTGCGGTGTTCTGGGAGGCCCGGTCACTCCTGCTCGCCGCCCCGGCGATGACGGCTGCCGGGTCCGGTGCGCGCGGTGCGGCCATGTGGGAGAAGGGCCACCGGCTGGCCACCACCGGCGGCGCAGGCCTGCTGCTCGGCCTGGCGGAGATGACGCGGCCGTCCGTCCCCGCCACGCCGTCCGTCCCCCCGCGGTGGCTGGCCTCGTTGACGGCACGCGAACGGGAGGTCGCCGAGCTGGTCGCCGAGGGTCTCACCAACCAGTCGATCGCCACCAGGCTCTACCTCAGCCCCCGTACCGTCGAGACCCACCTCTCCCGTGTGTACCGCAAGACCGGCGTCACCACGCGTGCAGGTCTCGCCGCTCTGATGGTCCGTTCCGGACACCTCGGAGGAACGGCCTGAGCGCCGTACGCCGTGAGCACGGTCCGGGTGTGCCGCAGCAGCTCGTCCGCGGTACAGGGGTCACTGATCCGGCCCGTGGCGCCGAGCGGCGCTACGGTGCGGCGACCACCCGCCCCTGGTGGAGAGCTGGTGTCGGACATCGGCAACGACCTGTCGTCGCGGTCGAATCCTGCGCTGCGGGCCTCGACGGACACGGGACCGGTACTGCCGCGGTACGTCCAGCTCATCTCCCGGCAGGACGGTGTCCGGTCCGTCGAGGTCGCGGAACAGCGGTGCGGCCGCCCTCCTGGACGGAGGGCGGCCGGTGTAGCTCCGCGATGTCGTGTCGTGGGCCGGCCATCACTCGGACCGGCCCGCGTGGACGGCCGCGCCGTGTGCCCGTCGTCCGGCCGCGCCGAGCGGAGGACGACTGCCACAGCCCGCCGCGGCCGTCACACCACGGGGAAGGCGTTCATCGGCGGCTCAGAAGCGGATGCACACCGGTCCCTGGTTGACGTTGACGAGGCCCACCTGTGTGACGGCCGAGTTGCACGCGGCATGCACCTCGATGTCGCCGGACTCCGCGCCCCGGGACCTCATCTGGGACTCACCGTCGTCGGACCCGAAGTCGATGCAGACCGGTCCCTGGTTGACGTTGACGGCGCCGAACTGGGTGGTGAGATCGTTGCAGTGCGCGTGCAGCACGACCTGGGGCGTGTCACCGAGCTGGTGGTACTCGGTCTGGTCATAGGCCGAGGCCGCACCGGCGCTCGCCAGCACAGCGGCGGCGGTCAGGGCGGCGGCCGCGACGGCCCGACGGAAAGACATCATGATCGTTCTCCATGATCCTTGGAGGGGAAGTGACGTGCGCCACTTCATCAATGGGGAAGATCAGGAGCAAATCAGGATGCTCCGGATGGTCCTACCACACACCCGACCGGGGGTGCGGTCCTCGTCACGACGCCGCCATCCGGGCTCCACGGTCCGCCTTGCGACCGGCGCCGCGTGACAGGTCCTCAGGTGGTGGGCCGACTCACGCCCAGTGGTCCAGGACCAGGCCTTTGACATGGGACGGGGTTGGTCGCGGAACGGGTGCGAGCGGTTCGCGCGGGACGCTTCCCTGTCGCGGTGCGCAGGGCCCGGTAGAACATCGCGCATGGTGCGTACGCCGTGCGGTGACTCCCCGCCGTGCCGACCGCGCGTCAGGTCATGAGGCCGAGCCGGAGTAGGGCAGCAGCGCCATCTCGCGGGCGTTCTTGACGGCGGCGGCGATCTGTCGCTGCTGCCGGGCGCTGACGCGGGTGATCCTGCGGCTGCGGATCTTGCCACGGTCGGATATGAACGTCCGCAGCAGAGGGGTGTCCTTGTAGTCGACGTAGGTGATCCCGGCCGCGTCGAGCGGGTTCGGCCGGGCCTTGAGGGGCGTGCGGGATTCGTGGCGGTGGGCCATCGGGTGTCCTTGCGAAGTGGGGTGCGGGGTCAGTCGACGGGGTCGAGGAGTTCGTCGAAAGTGGCCGGCAGCTCGCTCCAGCCGGTGCGGCCTGCCGCGAACTCGTCGTCGGAGAGCAGGCAGGAATCCAGCAGCACGGTCAGCCCGTCCCGGTCGAGACCGGGGGAGACGAAGACGAGGTGCTGGCAGCAGTCGCCGTGCTCGGGGTGCCAGTCGAGCGCCGCGGCCGCCTGCCGGAAGGGCGGCACCATGTCCCAGGCCGCGTCCGGCAGGGAGGCGAGCCACGGGCCGGTGTTCTCGACGCAGAGCGCGCCGCCGGCCGCGTCCCAGGAGAGCAGCGTGTCGGGCCGGTCGGCGAGCCAGAACCTGCCCCGGCTCCGGGCCGCCGCACAACTCAGGTCCTCCAGGGCCGCGTACAGGCGCTCGGGATGGAACGGGCGGTGTCTGCGCCATACGAGGGTGCTGACCCCCGCCTCCTCCGCCTCCTGGGGGAGGAGCGCGCAGGCGGGATGCTGAGCGGCGCCCGCCGCCTCCACGTCGAAGCCGGCGAGAGCCGCCTCCCGCAGCTCGCGCGATCCGGCCGTCACCTGCCGTGCCGTCGGGTGCAGTTGTCCGATGAGTGCGCGGTCCTCGTCGTCGGCGTCGAGGCTGTCGACGAGGGCGATGACGGAGGCGTACTCCAACTGCCTGGCCCAGGTGTCCCCCACCGTACGCCGGTCGGTGGCCGCAGCCGCCAGCCCCGCCTCTGCGAGGTCGTCACCGTTGACGAGGCAGGGCAGGACGAGGGAAGGGTCGACCGCGGTGATCACGCTCGTCACCTCGGCCCAGCCGTCGGCGTGCGCGGCGACGACCTCGGCCATCGCCCGGGGCTCGACGGAATCCCAGAGTTCCACGACGGCGAGCCGGGTACGTCCGTCATCCGCCAGCCGGGCCAGCTCGGGGATCAGGTCCTCCCGCAGTGCGCAGCAGGCGCAGTCGTTCACCAGAGGGGCCTCGCCGCCGGAGAGTTCGCCCGAGCTGTCCCGGAGCGTCCGGTGCACCGTGCCCGCGGTGGCGGTCGTCAGATCATGGTGCAGCGCGACGCTGCCGGGCACTTCCGCGAGCAGCTCCGCCACCACCTCGCGCCGGGCCTCGGAGTGGAGTCCGCAGACGATCGCGACGGGGAGCGGCCGGCCGTCCTCCCTCACCGGCCACCGCCGCGGCCGTAGCGGCGCTCGAAGCGCTCCACCCGGCCCGCCGTGTCCAGGACGCGGGCGGTGCCGGTGTAGAAGGGGTGGCTCGCCGAGGAGATCTCGACGTCGACGACCGGGTAGGTGTTGCCGTCCTCCCACTCGACGGTCCGGTCGCTGGTCAGGGTGGAGCGCGTGAGGAAGGCGTAGTCGGCCGCCCTGTCGCGGAAGACGACAGGGCCGTAGGCGGGGTGGATGCCGGGCTTCATGGAGTGTCCTTCGGATCGGATCAGGTGGGATCAGGCCGTGGTGCGGGCGGAGGGGGCAGCGCTCTTCGCGGAAGTCGACATGACGGCGCAGGAGCGGGTCGAACTTCCGCAGCACCAGGCGGTCCGGGTCGTTCCGTCGGTTCTTGCGGGTGACGTAGGTGTAGCCCGTCCCCGCGGTGGAGCGGAGCTTGATGACCGGGCGTAGTTCGTTGCGAGCCATGGCGTACTATATGGCAATGGTTTCCATGTTCAATAACGGGACCATGTCGACGAGAGTCAACGAGAGGCAGGAACCCGTATGTCCGCCCACTGCCAACTGACCGGCGCCCAGCCGGGCTTCGGCAACCGGATCTCCCACTCGCACCGGCGTACCTCGCGCCGGTTCGACCCCAACATCCAGCGCAAGCGCTACTGGCTGCCCAGCGAGGGCCGTCATGTCCGGCTGGCCCTGAGCGCCAAGGCGATCAAGACGATCGACAGCATCGGCATCGAGGCCGCGGTCGCCCGCATCCGCGCGCGGGGCGGGTCCGTCTGATGGCCAAGAAGAGCAAGATCGCGCGTAACGAGAAGCGCAGGGCCGTCGTCGAGCGCTACGCGGCCCGGCGGGCGGAGCTGAAGGAGACCGTCCGCCGTCCGGGGACGCCGGAGCCGGAGAGGGCCGCGGCACTCGCGGAACTGCGCCGCCAGCCGCGCGACGCGAGTGCCACACGGGTGCGCAACCGCGACAGCGTGGACGGCAGGCCCCGGGGTCACCTGCGGAAATTCGGTCTGTCCCGGGTGCGCGTGCGTGAGCAGGCGCACGCCGGATTCCTCCCGGGAGTCACCAAGTCCTCCTGGTGACCGGATCGGCGCGGTGCGGTGGTGCGGCCCGGTGGCCACCGCCGCACCGTCCTGATCGGGATCCGCACCGTGCCCGCCCGCCCCCGACGCACGGATCGCCGGCCCTCGACGAGCGCAGGCCCCAGTCGCGGTGACCTAACAGAGGCGGCGGCAGCGGGCTCGCGCCGGCGGCGGAGGGGAGCGGGAAGCAGCCCCTCCCTCCTCGCGTCGCTCGGTCTCCGGTCCCGGCGCACAGGACCGGGCACGACACCTGCCGCCGGCCCGCTACTCCATGGGGTAGATGTCCCCACTCGCCATGCCGCTGACCTGCACGCTCTCCGATTCCAGCCGGCGAGCCCGGTCCTTCAGGCGCCGGCGTTCCGTAGGATCGGTGGCGCGTTCGGCGGCCTTCTCGAGATCCTTCGCCTCGGCGCGCATCTGCCGTGCGCGACCGTGGACGTCCTCTGACTCGCTCATGATCACTCCTCGGAGCCGTACGGAGCGGACCCCTCCACCGAACCAGCCTCCGCGACCTCGGGCATCTCGGCGGCACCTCTCGAAGGCGAGGAGGGAGCGTGCCGCCACGGGACTACTCGAACCGGGAGACGTCACCCGCCCCCCGGCGCACGATCTCCACCTCACCGCTGGAGAAGTCGATGACCGTGGTCGGTTCGGTGCCGCAGTCACCCGAGTCCAGCACGACGTCCACCACGTGGTCGAGGCGCTCCTTGATCTCCCAGCCCTGCGTCATCGGCTCCTCCTCGTCGGGCAGGAGCAGCGTGCTGGAGAGCAGCGGCTCGCCGAGCTCGGCGAGGAGCGCCTGGGTGACGGCGTGGTCGGGGATCCGGACGCCGACGGTCTTCTTCTTCGGGTGCTGCAACTGCCGCGGCACCTCTCGGGTGGCGGGGAGAATGAACGTGTAACTACCGGGTGTCGCCGCCTTGATGCTGCGGAACACATCGTTGTCGACCTGCACGAACTGTCCCAGTTGCGCGAAGTTCTGGCACATCAGGGTGAAGTGGTGGCGATCGTCGAGATTCCGGATCGACCGGATCCGGCCGATGCCGTCACGGCTGCCCAACTGGCAGCCCAGCGCATAGCAGGAGTCCGTCGGGTACGCGACCAGCGCACCGGACCGGATGCTGTCGGCCACATTGCTGATGGTGCGGCGCTGAGGATTTTCGGGGTGTACATCGAAATACTTCGCCATTGGCCGAGTCTAAGGCTCGGGACACGCCCGCAGCGCCCGCCGCCCCGGCCCCTGTACGGGCCCCCGGCCTGCCCGGCGTCGGCCGCCGCGCACCGCTCGCGAGAGCCGGGAGCGGCTCCAGGACGCCCGCACCGGAGCCGGGGGTGGCGGGCCCGGTCCCTGCCCGCGTCGACCGCCCCGAACGAATCGGTACGCCCCGGCGGACGGTGCGCGAGAGGTCCCTGACAGCACGACGCCCCCGGAACCCTTGCCGGACAGGGCTCCAGGGGCGCTCACGGCCTGTGGTCAGGCGCCGGACGCGTCCAGCATGGCCGAGCGGTCGACGACCTTGATCCGCTCCCGGCCCTGCTCCGCCCCGAGTGCCTGCTCGTGGGCGTCCAGGCGGTGCCAGCCGTCACGGGTGGTGTACCGGACGCCACGCTGCTCCAGGAAGTCGACGACGGCTTCAGGACCGGGCTGCGCGGGCTCGGGCAGCCGTCCGGCGGCGTGGTCCTCCAGCAGGCAGGCGACCGTCTCGTTGGCATCACCCTTGGTGTGCCCGATCAGGCCGATGGGCCCGCGCTTGATCCAGCCGGTGACGTACACCGACTCCATCGGCTCCCCGCCGGCCAGGACGCGTCCCGCGGCGTGCGGGACCGTGCCGGAGGTCACGTCGAACGGGAGCTTGGGGAGCTCCTCCGAGTAGTAGCCGACCGCCCGGTAGACGCTCTGCACGTCCCAGTCCGTGAAACGGCCCGTGCCCTTGACATTGCCCGTGCCGTCCAGCTCGGTCCGCTCGGTGCGCAGACCGGCGACGCGGCCGTCCTCGCCGATGACCTCGACCGGGGACTCGAAGAAGTGCAGGAACAGCTTGTGCGGGCGGTCGCCCACGTCACGGATCGCCCAGTTCTCCAGCGTGGAGGCGACCATGTTGGCCTGCTTGTTCTCCCGCCGGGTCGCGATCGAGCCGTCGTCGTAGTCGATGTCCTCGGGGTTGACGATGACCTCGATGTTCGGTGAGTGGTCCAGCTCGCGCAGCTCCATGGGGCTGAACTTGGCCTGGGCCGGCCCGCGCCGCCCGAAGACGTGCACCTCGAGCGCCTTGTTCGCCTTGATGCCGTCGTACACGTTGGCGGGGATCTCGGTCGGGAGCAGTTCGTCCGCCGTCTTGGCCAGGATGCGCGCCACGTCCAGCGCCACGTTGCCCACGCCGAGCACCGCGACCTTCTCGGCCTCCAGGGGCCAGGTGCGCGGCACCTCGGGGTGGCCGTCGTACCAGGCGACGAAGTCGGCAGCGCCGTAGGAGCCGTCGAGCTCGATGCCGGGTATGTCCAGAGCGCGGTCGGCGTCGGCGCCGGTGGAGAAGATCACGGCGTCGTAGAAGGACCTCAGATCGTCCAGGCCGATGTCGTCGGGGTAGTCGACGTTGCCGAACAGTCGCATCTGCGGCTTGTCCAGGACCTGGTGCAGTGCCTTGACGATGCCCTTGATGCGCGGGTGGTCCGGGGCCACCCCGTACCGGATCAGGCCGAAGGGCGCGGGCATGCGCTCGAACAGGTCGATCGATACACCCGGGTCCTGTGCGACCTCGGATTTGAGCAGCGCGTCCGCTGCGTAGATTCCGGCGGGACCGGCTCCGACGATGGCGACGCGGACGGGGCGTGTCATGAAGGTTGTTCCTTTGGGCGGACGAGCACGGGCAGAGTGCAGCGGAGTAAGGCTTGGCTTACTCCGCTGCCCCCACGGTATGCCCTGCGCCGGAGTGTCACTGGAGCGGGGCGAGTGCATATTCCGGAAATAGTGGGACGCAATACCCTAAGGAGTCCGGTTTCTGGGGGCGCGGACTGTGACGAGCGGCTCATCACCTCCCGGATGGTGAGACGGAACGGGTGGGAGGGCGGCAGGCGACCGGGCCGCGCGGCCCGTCCGACCGGTGTTCCTGCACACCTCCGCCCTCCGGGGGCGTCATCATGGAGCCACGACGCAGGACTCCGACGAGAGGACAGTGGCATGCCGATCGAGGGCGAGTACGAGCCGAGCCCGACGACATGGGTCCGTGAGCAGGTCGAGCTCATCGAGAGCTCCGGCGGCACCCGGGGGACCACGCTCCGCGGACGGCCCGTCGTCCTCCTCACGACGCGCGGCGCCAGGAGCGGCAAGCTCCGCAAGACCCCCCTCATGCGGGTCGAGCACGGCGGCGAGTACGCCGTCGTCGCCTCTCTCGGCGGCGCCCCCAAGCATCCCGTCTGGTACTACAACGTGCTGGCCGACCCGCACGTGGAACTGCGCGACGGCACCCTTCGGCAGGACATGACCGCCCGCGAGGTCACCGGCGAGGAGAAGGCCGTGTGGTGGGACCGGGCCGTCCAGGCCTTCCCCGACTACGCGGACTACCGGACCAGGACCGACCGCGAGATCCCCGTCCTCGTCCTCAGCCCGTCCTGGGCGCAGTAGGTGCTGTGCGCGGTCCCGGGTCCCCCGGGCCGGACCCCTCCCAGGGGAGCCCCTCGACCCGGGAGGTGATCCGCTCGCGGTCCCAGGCGCCGTCCGCGACCAGCACCCGGTAGCGGCGTGTCAGGGTCGCGCCCGGGGCCAGCACCAGCTCCTCGTGGAAGGCGAACGACGGTGCGACGGCTGCGAAGGGGGAGCTGCGCACGAACCAGTGCGCCGGGTGTGCGCCGTCCGCGCCGGTGTGGTCGTTCTCGGGGGAGTGGACGAAGACGAGCGTGGCGTGCCCGTCGGCCCCGTCGTGCTCGCCGGTGTACGCCAGCCAAGCCGCCTGCTGCCCCATCAGCCCCGGGCCTTCACCGTCCGGGGTCAGGATCCGCCCGTCCCGGAAGGCGCGCGGACCTCGCCAGAACAGGCCCGTGTACCCCGCGCCCTCCCGGCCGTGCGTCGTCGGGCTGCCGAAGCGCAGCGGCTCCTCGCGCCGGTTGGTGATCGCGGACGACCAGGTCAGCGCCCAGCTGCGGCTCTCCGTGTCGATGTCGTGCACCTCGACGCGGCGCGTTTCGTCGGCCCAGCGCTGGCCGCTGTGCGGATGCCAGGTCAGCCGCTCGGTGAGGCGGGCCCCGTCGTCGTGCACCGACACCTCGTCGAAGCCGACGTGCTCCATGGAGCCGACGCGCTCCGGCAGGGCCAGATACCCCTCGCCGTGCACGTAGCTGTTGCCGCCCCACAGATTCTGGCCCGACAGGTGCGAGGCGGTCATCTGCAGGCCTTTGTGCCAGCGGTGGTCGTTGGGGCGGTAGTCGGTCACCACCCGGCCCGACAGCGTGCGCAAGGGGTGGATGTACGGCTTCGGGGCCTCCCAGGGGTCCTCGGCCCGGTACACGTAGCGCAGCAGCTCGACGCCGCTGCCCGCGAGCGTCACCGCGATGTGCCGGCCGTGCCGGTGGGTGAGCTCCAGGATCCTCGTCATACGGTGGCCTCCCCCGCCTGTGCCCGGGGCTCCGGCGCCCAGCCGGGAGCATCGCCGTGCAGGGCGGAGTAGTACGGATCGCCGGGGCGGATCTCGCCGGCCCGTACGGTCTCCCCCGTGAAGGCGGCCTTGTAGAGGGCGGCCACCAGTTCGAGGCTCTTCCGGCCGTCGGGGCCGCTGCTGCGCGGCCGGCGTCCGGTCCTCAGATCGTCCAGCAGCCCACGCAGCTGCGCCTCGTGCGAACTGGGCACGTCGGGTCCGAAGTCGCGCCAGGCGGCGGCCTGTCCGGAAGGGACGCCCGGCGCCGGCGTGATCCGCCAGTCGGCGTTGCGGTGCCCGTACAGATGGGTCAGTTCGACCGTCGCACGTTCGCAGTCGATCCGGATCCGGCTGACCTCGTCCGGGCTGAGCACGCTGTTCACGACCGTCGCCATCGCACCGTTCTCGAAACGGACGAGTGCGGTGGAGACGTCCTCCGTCTCCACGTCGTGCACCAGCCGCCCCGCCATCGCGCGGATCTCCGCCCACGGGCCGAGCAGATCCAGCAGCAGGTCCATCTGATGGATGCCGTGCCCCATCGCGGGACCGCCGCCCTCACTGCCCCAACTGCCCCGCCAGGGGGCGGAGTAGTACGCCTCGTCCCGGTACCAGGTGGTCTGGCAGTGGGCCACCAGCGCCCGGCCCATCGCCTGCTCGGCCAGCAGCTCCCGGACGTGTCGGGAGCCCGATCCGAAGCGGTGCTGGAAGACGATCGCCGCGTACGGTCCGCCCTCCCCGGCCCCCTCCGCGGCCTCGATCGCGTCGAAGTCCTCCAGCGACGGGCAGGGGGGCTTCTCGCACCACACCCAGGCCCCGGCACGCAGCGCGGCCACGGTCTGGTCACGGTGGAACCGGGGCGGGGTGCCGATGACGACCAGATCGGGCCGCTGCTCGGCGAGCATCCGGTCGAGATCCGTGTACGGGCGAGCGAGGAGGCCCGCGTCCGCGCAGAACGCCTCGACCGCGTCCCCGTCCACATCGACCGCCGCGACGATCTCCAGCGGCTGCTCGGCGGCGAGTGCGGTCAGCGCCGACAGATGACTGCCTCGCGCGATCGCACCCGTGCCGACGATCGCGACCCGTACCGGCCCTGGACGCAAGCCATGGCTGGGCGTGACAAACACCCCCTGAGGTGGAGAGATCACCCGCTCACCGGACAGCAAGCGCTTTCTTCCTCCGGGAAACCTAGGCTCCGCACGCGAGCCGGGTCAAGGGGTCCGGGCCGCTCCCGGGTGTCAGGCCTTCAGCAGTCGCGGCAGCCGGGCGAGCTGCACCGCCTCCTGGAACGGGCCGCCGCCCTCGTGGTCGTTGAAGTCGTACACCTCGATCTCCTTGTCCGGGTGGGCGTACGCGTTGAACGCGGCGAAGACCGTGGACGGCGGGCAGGTCATGTCCTCCAGCGCCACCGAGAACAGCGCGGGCGCCCGCCCACGCGCCGCGAAGTGCACGCCGTCGAAGTACGCCAGGGTCTCCGCGACCCGCTCGGCGCGGCCCCGGTGCGTCTTGAGGTAGTTGGCGATCTCGCGGTAGGGGTTCCGGTCGGTCACCCGGATCGCCCGGGGGAAGTCGCAGAGGAACGGCACATCGGGTGCCACGGCCGCCAGGTCGGGTATCAGCCCGCCGACCGCGAGGGCGAGGCCGCCGCCCTGGCTCGCGCCGATCGCCGCGGTGCGGCTCGCGTCGGTCAGCGGGTGCGAGCGGGCCGCCTCCACCGCGCGCACCGCGTCCGTGATCAGCCGCCGGTAGTAGTACGTGAACGGGTCCTCGATGCCCCGCGTCATGAACCCGTTGAACGACGGCCCGCTGCCCACCGGGTCCGCGGTGTCGCCCGGAGCCCACCCGCTGCCCTGGCCGCGGGTGTCCATCACGAAGTGGGCGAGGCCCGCCGACGCCCAGAGCAGATACGAGTGCGGCAGGCCGCGCCCGCCGCCGTATCCGAGGAACTCCACGACCACCGGCAGCGGTTGTGTGGTGCCGGCGGGCATGACGAGCCAGCCCCTGACCGGGTGCCCGCCGAAGCCGGCGAACGTCACGTCGTACACGGCGACGGTGGACAGCCCGGTGTCGGTCCGGAGTTCGAAGCGGGCGTCCAGGTCACGGGTTCTGGCCTCGTCGAGCGTCGCCGACCAGAACGCGTCGAAGTCCTCGGGCTCCACCGACCGGCTGCGGTGGACGCGCAGTTGATCGAGGGGCAGATCGAACAGGGACATGCGGGACCGCCTTGTATCGTAGGAATGAATGGTCATACCGTACGACGGTCGGTGCGAGGATCCGATGGGGGAGCGGGGGAAATCGCGTTGCCGCTCCGCCCGGTGCCTGCGAGGCTTCCGGGATGTCCGACACAGACACCCGCGGTTCGCATCAGGTTGCCGCGCTCTTCTCGCACGGGCGCCTGACGGCGATCCCCCGGAAGGCGGCCCGCCGTGAGCAGCTGCTGGACCACCTCGCACAGACACTGTTCGAGCGCGACCGCGTCTACACGGAGCGAGAGGTGAACGACGCGCTGCTCACCGTGCACGAGGACTGTTCGGCTCTGCGCCGCTACCTCGTGGTCGCCGGGCTGCTCGTGCGGCCCAGGGACGGCAGCAGCTACCGGCGCCTGCGGTAGCCACCCCTTACCCGGGGACGGGGGCGGGGCGGGGGCGCCCGGACGCGCGAAGCGGCCGGCCGTGGGGCGGGCCGATCTTGATCCCCAGGGGCGCGGGCGGACCATGGGGCCGGGGGCGGTGCCCGGTTCAGGGTGCCGGGGTCCGCGCCCGTGCGTATCCCGCGTGAGAGGGCGCCGGCGGTCGTACCGCCTCGTGCCCGGCGATACCCGGCGCACGCCGCGAGCCGCCGCGACGCCGGGCTTCCGGGCCGGAACCGTCCGGGGCGGGGGCGTGTGCTGAACTGTCCGGGAAGCACCCGATACAGGAGCACCCTTGAACAGCTATCGCCACCCCGGCCTCGTCCTCACCGACCACCGGTTCACGGTCCCTCTCGACCACGACGACCCGGGCGGCGAGAAGATCGAGATCTTCGGCCGGGAGGCCGTGGCGAGTTCCGGCGCCGGCCAGGACCTGCCGTGGCTCGTCTATCTGGAGGGCGGCCCCGGCTTCGGCGCCCGCCGCTTCATCGGTACGGAGGCCTGGCTGGGGCGGGCGGTGCGGGAGTTCCGCGTACTTCTCCTGGACCAGCGCGGCACCGGACTCTCCACCCCCGCCAACCGGCAGACCCTGCCGCTGCGCGGAGGCCCGCGCGAACAGGCCGACTACCTCGCCCGCTTCCGGTCCGACAGCATCGTCCGTGACTGCGAACTGATCCGCCCGCGGCTCACCGGCGGGGCACCCTGGACCGTCCTGGGGCAGTCCTTCGGCGGCTTCTGCGCGGTCCGGTACCTGTCGTCCGCTCCGCAAGGGCTCGAAGCCGTCCTGATCACCGGTGGACTGCCCTCCCTTGACGCACACGCCGACGACGTCTACCGGGCGGCGTACCCGCGGATCGAACGGAAGGTCACCGCGCACTACGCCCGCTACCCGCAGGACGTCGACCGCGCCCGCGCCATCGCCGCCTACCTCGCCGAGCACCGCCCGGAGAGCGGCGGGCACCGGCTGACGCCCGAGGGATTCCAGTCCCTCGGCATCCTGCTGGGCGGCGGCAACGGAAGTCACCAGCTGCACCACCTCCTGGAGAACGCCTTCGTGGACGGCCCGCACGGGACCGAACTCTCCGACACCTTCCAGGAGGCCATGCGTACGGCCACCTCGTTCGCCGCCCACCCGCTGTACGCCCTCCTGCACGAAGCGATCTACGGCCGGGGCGCGCAGCCCACCGGCTGGTCCGCCGAACGCGTCCGCGCCGAGTTCCCGCAGTTCGACGCCGCCGCCGCGCTGGCGGGCGACGGGCCGCTGATCTTCACCGGTGAGAGCATCCACCCCTGGCACTTCGAGGTCGACCCCGCACTGCGCCCGCTGCGCGAGACGGCCGAGCTGCTCGCCGCCCGCACCGACTGGCCCGTCCTGTACGACACCGACCGGCTCGCCGCGAACGAGGTGCCGGTGGCGGCCGCCGTGTACCACGACGACATGTACGTGGACACCGGGCACGCGCTGCGCACCGCCGCCTCGATCCGCGGTCTGCGTACGTGGGTGACCAGCGAGTTCGAGCACGACGGGCTGCGCGCGAGCGGCCCCCGGGTGCTGGACCGCCTGCTCGCCCTCGTCCGGGGGGAGAGCGACCGGTAGGGCACGCACCCGGGGCGGGTCAGCGCTGCAGGGCCTCCAGCGTGGCGTCCAGGTCCGCCCCCGAGAGCGGCGTGCGGTTGTACGGCAGCTTCGACAGGGCCGCCGCCATGCCGCAGGTGTTGCTCACCGCGGAGTACACGAGACCGGCGCCGATGCCCGCGGACAGCCACCGCGCGGCCGGGAGGCGCGTGCCGGCCAGGAGGCCCGCCACGACCAGCGAGCCGGCGGCGAGCCGCACCTGGCGCTCCATGGGCCAGGTGGCGCGGGCACCCTCCGGGCGGTCCAGACCACGTCCGTCGCCCTCCCAGGCGGACGTCCCGCCGGTCAGGGTGGCGGCGTCGATATCGGCGGCGGCGAGGATCTCGCAGGCCCGGGTGGAGCGCACGCCCGAGGCGCACACCACGAGCAGGGAGCCGCGGGCCGAGGCCGACTTCAGGGCCGGCACCGCCTCGTGGAGCCGGTCGAGCGGAACGTTCAGAGCGCCGGGCACATGCCCGGCGGCGTACTCGCCGGGAGCCCGCACGTCGATGACGGTGAACTCCTCCAGGCGGGCCGCGGCCTGGGCGGGGGATAGGGAGGCGGGGCTGGTCACGGGCGGTTTCCTTTCGTTGCCGGGGCGGGGGAGGGAGGGAGTCCCGCACGCCCTGCGCGTAAGAATACCCCTGTGGGTATTCTGTGCCGCTCCTGCTCGCGCGAGGGGCCGGCGGAGCGACTCCGGCTTCCCCTGCCCCGATACGTCCCCGAAATGCACCCTGCCGGGACAGCCGCCGGATAGCCTGCCGGTCATGACGCAGCAGCTGGAACCCATGCCCTCGGACTGGCGGCGGGCGCTGGCGGTCGTCGCCCACCCCGACGACCTGGAGTACGGCTGCGCCGCTGCCGTCGCAGGCTGGACCGACGCGGGACACGAGGTCAGCTATCTCCTCGCGACCCGGGGCGAGGCCGGGATCGACACCATCGCCCCGCACGAGTGCGCCCCGCTGCGGGAGCGGGAACAACGGGCGAGTGCCGAGGTCGTCGGCGTCCGCACCGTGGAGTTCCTCGACCACCGCGACGGTGTGATCGAGTACGGGACGGCCCTGCGCCGGGACATCACCGCGGCCATCCGCCGGCACCGGCCGGAACTGCTCATCACCCTCAACCACCGCGACACCTGGGGCGGTGTCGCCTGGAACACCCCTGACCACCGTGCCGTCGGCCGGGCCACGCTGGACGCCGCGGGCGACGCGGGCAACCGCTGGATCTTCCCGGAGCTGGCCGAGCAGGGCCTGGACCCGTGGGACGGGGTGCGCCTGGTGGCCGTCGCGGGGACCGACACGCCCACGCACGCCGTCGACGCGGCAGCGGGATTCGAACGTTCGGTCCAGTCGCTGCTGGCCCACCGCACCTATATCGAGGTGCTGACGGACGAGGATCCGGAGGCGTACTGCCGTACCTTTCTGGCCGGCACCACCGGCGCGGCCGCCGAGCGGTTCGGCGGCCGGCCGGCCGTGGCCTTCGAGGTCTTCGCCCGCTGAGGGCGCCGACTGGACGGTGACCGCCTACGGTCGCCCGTGCCGCCTTGCTGCGAGCTGGCCGCCCACGCCCGGAACGAGCGAGTACAGCCTCGTCCGCTTGCGCCGGGCATGCGCACCACCCGGACGATCACGAAGAGGTGGGCGCACCCGTGGGTGGGGCCGGCCGACGAGGACGCGGCGGGCAGGTGCACCGTCGCCAGGTTGGCGAGGAGCACGAGCAGGGAGACGAGCTCGACGCGCGGGCCGCGATCAGGAGCAGGCGCATCCGTCACACCCCCGTCGTCGAGCCGGGACGGACGATCATGAGTTCCGTGACAGTCGCCCGGAGCAGGTTGAACAGGCCGGTGTACATGCCGAGCCTTCGGGTCGCACCCGGGCCGGCGGCGTCCCCCGAGGCGAGTGCGTCCTGTCCGGGCAGGATCAGCGCCTTCCGCGGTGCGGCCACCGTCCAGGATTGACAATGCCATTTGCCGGATCCGCAATCATCGGTATGAATGGAGGGCATGAAGGATCAGCCCCAGGACGACCCCGAACTCGACGCCGTACTCACCGGAGTCGGCCCACGGCTGCGCCGGCTGCGCAAGGACCGGGGTGTGACGCTCGCGGCGCTGTCCGAGGCGACGGGAATCTCCGTCTCCACCCTCTCCCGGCTGGAATCCGGCGGCCGGCGCCCCAGCCTTGAGCTGCTGCTCCCGATCGCCCGGGCCCACGAGGTGCCCCTCGACGATCTCGTCGGTGCGCCGCCCGTCGGTGACCCGCGGGTCAGGGCGAAGCCGATCGTGCTGGGCGGGCGCACCGCGCTCCCGCTCACCGGCAGGCCGGGCGGCCTCCAGGCGTACAAGTTCGTCCAGGAGGCCGGCTCCTGCGAGCCGCCCGAGCAGCGCACCCATGAAGGGTACGAGTGGCTGTACGTCCTCTCCGGCCGGCTGCGGCTCCTGCTCGCCGAGCACGACCTGGTCCTGGGGCCCGGTGAGGCCGCGGAGTTCGACACCCGGCTGCCGCACTGGTTCGGGCCCGCGGGTGACGCGCCGGTCGAATTCCTGAGCCTCTTCGGTCCCCAGGGCGAGCGGATGCACGTCAGGGCCAGACCGAAGCGTTCCTGAACACACGGCACGACCGTCACCGTCCGAAGCGGTCCCAAGTGTTCCCAGAGGGGCAAGCGACCGCTTAGTATGCCCCGGAGCAGTGGTAATGCCGACAGTGTTGTGGAGGCCCCTCATGCAGGCATGGCGAGTGCACCGGAACGGCGAGCCGAGCGAGGTGATGGAGCTCGAAGAGACGGACCGGCCCACGCCCGGCGACGGGCAGGTGCTGCTGAAGGTGCTCGCGGCGGACGTCAACTTCCCCGACGCGCTGCTCTGCCGCGGGCAGTACCAGGTCAGGCCGCCGCTGCCGTTCACGCCCGGAGTCGAGATCTGCGGTGAGACGCAGGACGGGCGCCGGGTGCTCGCCACCCCCGCCCTTCCCGGCGGCGGCTTCGCCGAGTACGTCGTCGCGGACGAGGCGGCCCTGCTGCCCGTCCCCGACGCCCTGGACGACGCCGAAGCTGCCGCACTGCACATCGGCTACCAGACCGGATGGTTCGGCCTCCACCGCCGCGCCCGTCTGCAGCCGGGCGAGACCCTGCTGGTGCACGCGGCGGCGGGCGGGGTCGGCAGCGCGGCGGTCCAGCTCGGCAAGGCGGCCGGCGCCACGGTCATCGGAGTCGTCGGCGGACCGGAGAAGGCCGCGATCGCCCGCGACCTGGGCTGCGACCTCGTCATCGACCGCCGGAGCGAGGACATCGTGGCAGCGGTGAAGGAGGCCACCGGCGGGCGCGGGGCGGACGTCGTCTACGATCCGGTCGGCGGGGACGCCTACGCCAAGTCCGTGAAGTGCATCGCCTTCGAGGGCCGCGTCGTCGTCGTCGGCTTCGCGAGCGGAGCCATCCCCACCCCGGGCCTCAACCACGCCCTGGTGAAGAACTACTCGATCGTCGGCCTCCACTGGGGCCTGTACAACACCAAGGACCCGGCCGCCGTCCGTGCCTGCCACCACGAGCTGACCGGGCTCGCCGCGCAGGGAGTCGTCAAGCCCCTGGTCAGCGAGCGGCTCCCGATGGCCGACGCCGCACGCGGTGTCCAGCGGGTCGCCGACGGCACCAGCACCGGCCGTATCGTCGTCCTGCCGGCAGGAGGCACCCGATGAGCACGGCGATCGACGCGGCGGAGATCCGCCGGCGCACCCAGGAGCTCCTGGCCGCCCACCCGCCGGCCACCACGGACCGCACCGACTTCCTCCGGGCCCGCTTCGACGCCGGCCTGGCCTGGGTGCACTACCCGCTCGGGCTCGGCGGACTCGACGCGCCGCGTTCCCTGCAGCCCGTCGTCGACGCCGAACTCGCCGCCGCACAGGCCCCCGACAACGACCCGCGCCGCATCGGCATCGGGCTCGGGATGGCCGCGCCGACGATCCTCGGCTACGGCACCGACGAGCAGAAGCAGCGCTTCCTGCGCCCCCTGTGGGTCGGCGAGGAGGTGTGGTGCCAGCTCTTCAGCGAGCCGGGCGCCGGATCCGACCTGGCCGCCCTGGGCACGCGCGCCGTGCGGGACGAGGGGGGTGACTGGGTGGTCGACGGACAGAAGGTCTGGACCTCCAGCGCCCACGTGGCCCGCTGGGCGATCCTGATCGCCCGTACCGACCCCGACGTTCCCAAGCACCGGGGCATCAGCTACTTCATCTGTGACATGACCGACCCCGGTGTCGAGGTACGCCCGCTGCGCCAGATCACCGGCGAGGCCGAGTTCAACGAGGTCTTCCTCACCGGCGTACGCATCCCCGACAGCAGGCGGCTCGGACCGGTCGGCGACGGCTGGAAGGTCGCCCAGACCACCCTGATGAACGAGCGCGTCTCCATCGGCGGAGCCCGGATCCCGCGCGAGGGCGGCATGATCGGGACCGTCGCGAAGACCTGGCGCGAACGCCCCGAGCTGCGCACCCACGACCTCCACCAGCGGCTGGTCACCCTCTGGGTCGAGGCCGAGGTCGCCCGGCTCACCGGTGAGCGGCTGCGCCAGCAGCTCGTCGCCGGACAGCCCGGCCCCGAAGGCTCCGGCATGAAGCTCGCCTTCGCCCGCCTCAACCAGGAGATCAGTGGGCTGGAGGTCGAACTCCTCGGCGACGAAGGCCTGTTGTACAGCGACTGGACCATGCGCCGCCCCGAGCTCGTCGACTTCACCGGACGCGACGCCGGATACCGCTATCTGCGCTCCAAGGGCAATTCCATCGAGGGCGGTACGAGCGAGGTCCTGCTCAACATCGTCGCCGAGCGGGTCCTCGGCCTGCCCGTCGAACCGCGCAACGACAAGGACGTCGCCTGGAAGGATCTCGCCCGATGAACGCACAGAACGAACCCGCCCAGGCGCCCGGCCTGCTCTACTCGGAGACGGAGGAGGACCTGCGGTCCGCCGTGCGCTCCCTGCTCGCCGACCGGGCCGACGCGCCGACGGTGATCGCCGGAACCGAGTCCGGCACGCCGTACGACCCGCGGTTGTGGGATTCCCTTGCCGCCGGGATCGGTGCGGCCGGGCTGCTGGTGCCGGAGAAGCTCGGCGGACAGGGCGCCACCCACCGCGAAGCCGCCGTGGTCCTGGAGGAGCTCGGCCGCAGTGTCGCCCCCGCCCCGTATCTGACCAGCGCCGTCGTCGCCACCGAGATCCTCCTCGCTCTGGACACGCAGGACGGTCCGGTCGGCGCACTTCTCGGCGACCTGGCGGCAGGCCGCAAGGTCGCCGTCCTCGCCCTGCCGTTCGCCACACCCTCCGCAGACGCCGCGGCGGCGATGACCGGCCCCCTGGACCGGACCGTCACCGGTGTCGCCGACGCGGCCGCGGCCGATGTCCTGCTGGTGCCCACCACCGAGGGTCTGTACGCCGTCGGGACCGGGGCCGACGGTGTCGCCGTCGAGCCGCTCGTCCCGCTGGACCTGACCCGCCCGCTCGCCGCGGTCACGCTCACCGGGGCGGCCGGGACCCTTCTCGCGGCGGCCGGACCCGCGGCGGAGGCCGTGGCCAAGGGTCTGCTGACCGGTGCCGGACTGCTCGCCTCCGAACAGCTCGGCCTCGCCGAGTGGTGCCTGACCGAGACCGTCCGGCACACCCGCGAACGTCACCAGTTCAACCGGCCGGTGGGATCGTTCCAGTCGCTCAAGCACCGGATGGCCCAGCTCTGGCTCGAGGTCGTCTCCGCCCGGGCAGCCGCCCGGAACGCCGCGGACGCGCTGGCCACCGGCAGCCCCGACGCACCGCTCGCGGTGGCGGTGGCCCAGGCGTACTGCTCCAGGGTCGCGGTCCACGCGGCGGAGGAGTGCGTCCAGCTGCACGGGGGGATCGGTATGACCTGGGAGCACCCCGCGCACCTGTATCTGAAGCGGGCCAAGGCCGACTCGATCGCGTACGGCACGGCGGGACGCCACCATGAGGCGGTCGCCGAGCTGGTGGAGCTGCCCGCCCCGTAGGGCGGTCCCGGAGCGGGGGCGCGTGACCACGTGCCCCCGCTCCGTCGTGTCCACGCGGGGCGCGCGCGGGTAACAGCAGGCGCAGCGCAGCCGACCGGCGGACGACCACCCTTCCAACTCTTGGCAGGTACCTGCCTTTGGTGGGGGTCGTGGCTCCATACTCGTCGCGTCCCTGCCCGCCCCTCGCCTCAGGAGACCCCATGGCACACCTGACCCGCCGCAGAGTCGTCGGCACCGCCCTCGCCACCGCAGCGGCGGGCGCCTTCATCCCCGCCCAGACGGCCGCGGCGGCGCCCGCCCGACCGCGAGGCCCGCGCCCGCTCGCCCACGCCCACGCGCACAACGACTATCTGCACCCGCGTCCCCTCCACGACGCGCTCGCGCACGGGTTCACCAGCGTCGAGGCGGACATCTTCCTCGTCGACGGCGAACTGCTCGTCGCCCACGAGGAGAGCGGCATCGACCCGGCCCGCACCCTCATCTCGCTCTACCTGGACCCGCTCCTGGCCCGGATCAGGGCGAACCACGGCACGGTCCACGCCGGGCACCGCACGCCGTTGCAGCTGCTGATCGACATCAAGACCGACGGCGCCGCCGCCTATCTCGCACTCGACGGCGTGCTCCAGCGCTACCGGCACGTCCTGACCCGCTACAGCCGCGGCCGGGTCCGCACCGGCGCCGTCACCCCCGTCATCTCGGGAGACCGCGCCACCCGTATCCCGATGGAGGCACAGCCCACGCGGTACGCCTTCTACGACGGCCGCCTCGACGACCTGGGCACGGCGGCACCCGCCTCCTTCATCCCGCTCATCAGCGCCAACTGGACCCAGAACTTCAGCTGGCAGGGCACCGGACCGTTCCCCGCCGCCGAACGGGACAGGCTGCGCGGTCTCGTCGCCACGGCCCACGCCAAGGGGCAGCGCGTCAGGTTCTGGGCCACGCCCGACACGGCCGGTCCCGCCCGCGACGCCATGTGGAACGAGCTGCTCGCCGCCGGCGTCGACCACCTCAACACCGACGATCTGGCGGGACTCGAAGCCTTCCTCCGCCGCCGCGACCGGTACAGCCGCTCCGGCGCCTGACCACCCCCACGCGGGGCAGCCCGTCACCGTGCGTCAACACCCGTTCGGCGGACACGCCAGTGCGCCGGACGGCCTCCCCGCTGCGCCACACTGGCGGCCGAATGCCGCAATTCCGGCGCGGCGGAGGAGGTTGGCCATGGCCATTTCGATCTCACTGGTGCTCTTCCTGCTGATCCTCGCAGCGATCTTCCTGCGCAACGGCGGACTCAAGCTCTCGCACGCGATCGTCTGTGCGCTGCTCGGCTTCCTCATGGCCGGTACGAGCATGGCGCCCACCATTCACGAAGGCATCACCGCCACCGCGAACGTGGTCAGCGGCCTGCATCCCTGAACCCACGCACGCTCCGGGTGCGAGACAATCGACCCGATCGCGGCAGAGCGCCGCACGGGACACGCACGGGGCGATACGGTCGCCGTCGGGCCCCTGCGCACGCTCCGTCGACCTGGCCAGGACCTGATCGCTCCTCGCCACGCACCTGGAGACGCAGCAATGTCATTTCCGCAACCCGGACGGCAATCGGGCGCCGCCCATCACGAGCACTGCAACAGCGCCCTGTGCTGCCGCTGCCAGCAGCGGCAGTGGTCGACGCACCTCGGCAACGAGCGCCTCTGCGGCCCCTGCGCCTCCTGCTGCCGTGACTGCGGCCGGGCCCCCGCCCCCCACCTGGACGGCCTCGACGAGGGACTCTGCGCGGAATGCCGCGGACAGTGCGGCCGATGCGGCAACCGGCTGCCCGCCGAGGGCCCCTGCACCTGCCGGAAGTGGAAGGAGCGAGGGGCCATCACACCCGTCGGTTACGTCCTGCAGGCGTTTCCGCAGCCGCTGCTCCAGGCTCTCGCCCACCGCACCCCCCGGTCCGTGTACGACCTGGTCCACCAGGAACTCGCCCGCCGCACCCCCGACCAGCTCCTGGACCGGGTGGAACGACGGTGGAACGTCCGCTGGGCCCACGCCCTCCACGAGAAGGACGAGGACGGCCGACGCCGCTGGGCCCCGCAGGAGATCGCCGAAGCACTGCTCAGCCCTGGCCGGTGCGCGGACCCGCAGTGCGAGGACGGCTATCTGGTCACGACCGACACGCCGTGCGGGCAGTGCCTGCGCCCCACGCACCGCTTCGTCACCTCGGTGGCCGACCACACGGCGACCACGGCCCACGCGAGGGCCAGCGCGGCGCGGATCCGCCGGGCGCTCGTGGAGGGCCGCTCCACGAAGCCGGGTGCGCGGCGACCGCCGCGCTGAGCAGCGGGTGGGGCGGGCTCAGGCCGCGCTCCGGACCGACGCCGCGGCGTCCTTGTCCAGAGCGGTCCGTACCAGGGCCGCGGCGAACACCGCGGGATCCCGGCCCTTCGCCAGCCGCGTCAGCGCCGCAGGCGAGGTGGGCAGACCCAGCCGCTCGGCGCCCTGCAGCGCCTTCGCGTCGAGATAGGGGGCCGTCTCCGGCCACACCGTCTGCACCTCGCGCAGGAAGATGTCCGCGCCTGTGGGACCCACGCCGGGAAAGCGCTGCAGCGCTTCGCGCACCGCACCGGTGACACCTTCCGCGCCCCGGCGCAGGCGCCGCAGATCCCCGCCGTACGCGTCGAGCAGCTGGACGGCGCCGTCGCCCAGCTGGGTCGCCGTCCGCTCGTCGTACCGGCGGTACCCGCCCTCACCCAACGCGTCCACGCGCTGCTGCCACGTCGCCTCGGCCATCCGGCGCGGGGTGCGCATTCCCTGCGCGTACAGCGCGCGGGCCGAGGCCACGGCGACCGAGGCGCGGATGGGCGCGCTCAGCAGGTCGCTCAGCACGAGGAGCTGGTACAGCGGCTGAGGGGTGTCGCGCAGCCGTATGCCCGCCTCGTCCGCGTATGTGGTGCCGTGCAGCAGCAGCAGCGTGTCCAGCGTCTCGCGGTCGCTCACAAGCCGAAGATGCGGGCGATGAAGAAGCCGGCGACGACGAGCGAGCCGAAGAGGACGATCCCGGCCCAGAAGGCGGGGTGCTCCCAGATGCCGCCGTCCGCACGCTCGACGTGCGCCTCGCTGATGCACCCTTCGCCCGGAGGTGTCTCGCCCGGGGGCGTGAGCGGGCGCCTGGGTGACAGAGAACTCGGGGGAGTGTGTGAGATAGCCATACCTCCACCATCCCTCTGCTTCGCCCGGCTCGCACCGCGGGTACGCGAGGGCTCCTGGGTACGTCCGTACGGAGCCTGCCTGCCGTCCCCAGCACTGCGAAGCCCCGGAACGGGGCACGTTCAAGGAATGCCTGGAGTATCAGCGCCCGCGCCCGTCATCAAACTCGTGCAGCGCACCACCGAGCCTGCCGCGGCACAGGTGCTGCGGTCCACCGCTGCGGCCGTCATCGCCTTCGCCGTGGCCCAGTGGGCACTGCCCGAACCCCATCCAGCGCCCCTGACCGCCCCCCTCACGGCTCTGCTCGTGGTGCAGGTGACGCTCTACGCCACGCTCACCACAGGGATCCGACGTGTGAACTCGGTCGTCGTCGGCGTGCTGATCGCCAGCGGGTTCAGCTCCCTGGTGGGGCTGAGCTGGTGGAGTCTGGGGCTGACGATCTTCACGTCGCTGCTGATCGGGCGCTTCGTCAGAGTGAACGAGTTCGTGCCCGAGGTGGCCATCAGCGCGATGCTCGTGCTCGGCGTCTCCCAGGTCGCCGACACCGCCTGGGAGCGTGTGTTCGAGACCCTCATCGGCGCGGGGGTCGGGCTCCTGTTCAACCTCCTGTTCGCGCCGCCCGTCTGGGTCGAGACGGCCGGCGCCTCCATCAGCGGTATGGGGGCGCGGATGGGCAGCATGTTCCGCGCCCTGGGCGAGGAGATCGGTGGCAACCATCCCGTACCGGAGGCCGCCGCGCGCCTGCACGAAGCCCGCCGCCTGGATCACGACATCGTGGAGGTGGACGCCTCGCTGCGCCAGGCAGAGGAGAGCCTGATGCTCAACCCCCGGGTCCGGCAGGGGCTGCTGTACCGCGTCGTCCTGCGCACCGGCCTCGATACGCTGGAGATCTGTGCCGTGGTGCTGCGTGTACTGACGCGCACCCTGACCGACCTGGCCAAGGCGCGCACCGGGGAGGCGCTCTTCCCCGAGGACGTGGCCGCATCCCTGCGGGAGCTGTTCGGCCACATGTCGGACGCGATCGAGGGGTTCGCGGTGATGATCACGACGCCGATCGCCGCCAGCGGGGAGGAGGCCGAGGAGCGCCTCTCCGAGGCGCTCAGCCGCAGTCGCGCGACTCGCGACCGGGTGGCGGACCTGCTGCTCGAGGACGTCCAGGAGCATCCCCGGCAGTGGCAGCTGCACGGTGCCCTGCTCGCCGAGATCGACCGCATCCTCGACGAACTCGACATCGACAAGCGCACGGAGCGCCTCGGTGAAGAACTCGACCGCCGGTCGGCGGAAGTGCATGAGCGTCACCCCCGACTCCAGGCGGTGCTCCGCCGGCTGCGCGGTGCCACGCAGAGCAGGCCGCGGGCAGAGGCCTGAGGGAGCCGCCGGACGGCACCGGCACGGATGGAGCGTGGGGCCCGGGGGCCGGCCACCAGGTGTCCGACGGCTCAGCTCTCCCCGTCCTCGCACAGCTCGGCGAGCCTGCTCAGCATGGCCCGGTGACGCAGCTGGATCACGGCGTCGAGGGCCACGTTGTGCAGTGCGGCGCCCGCGCCCCGCAGGGGATGCTCGTCGACGAGCAGCAGGGTGTTGTCACCCCACGGGCGCACGTCGAAGGCGACCCTCGCGGTACCCAGGTGCCCGCTGTCCACTTCGAGTTCCAGGATCCGGGGCGGCTCGCACCGGCGCACGACCGTTTCGTTGGCCAGGTCGAAGGGGCCGATCCTGACCCGGTAGGCGATGGTGGAACCGACTTCCGGCCACCGGCCCTTCGCCGGGTGGGACTCGGCCGTGCCGACCACCCAACGGTCGTAGCGCTCCCCGTCGGACAGGACGGCCCAGACCGCGTCCGGGCTCTTTCTGATGAGCTTGTGCCGTACAGCCATGGGCTCCTCCGGCTTCTGGCCTGCGATCGGCCCCCCTGCCAGCGTAGGGCGGCCCGTCCGGTCCGGCCCGGCGCGGCGACGTCCGGCAGCCGTCGCGCCGGAGCTGGGATCAGGGGAGCGGGGTGCCGCCGGTGGCGTTCATGATCTCCCCGGTGATGAAGCTTGCCCGGGAGGACGCGAGGAACACATAGGCCGGTGCCATCTCGGCGGGCTGGGCCGGTCGTCCCAGCGGGCTCTGCTTGCCGAACTCGGTGGTGTCGGGCATCGTCGCGGGGATCAGTGGGGTCCATACCGGCCCCGGGGCGACGGCGTTCACACGGATCCCGTCGGCGGCGAGCATCTGGGCGAGTCCCTGGGTGAACGTGACGATGGCCCCCTTCGTCATCGCGTAGTCGAGAAGGTGCGGGCTCGGCTTGTAGGCCTGCACCGAGGTCGTGTTGATGATCGACCCTCCTGCCCGGATGTGCGGCAGCGACATCTTGCTGAGCCAGAACATGCCGTACAGGTTCGTCCGGACCACCCGGTCGAACTGCTCGGTGGAGATGGCCGCGATGCCGTCGGGCTGAGACATCTGATAGGCCGCGTTGTTGACCAGTACGTCGATCCGCCCGAACTCCGACACCGCCTTGTCCGTCAGCGCACGGCACTGCTCCTCGTCCCGGATGTCGCACACGACGGCGACGGCGCTCCTCCCCGCCTCCTCGACCAGCCGTGTCGTCTCCCGCGCGTCATCCTCCTCGCCGGGCAGGTGGCTGAACAGGACGTCCGCCCCCTCGCGTGCGTACGCCAGCGCCACGGCCCGTCCGATTCCGGAGTCGCCACCGGTGACCACGGTCCGGAAGTCCTGGAGCAGGCCGCTGCCCCGGTAGCTGTCCTCACCGTGGTCGGGCGGCGGGTCCATCGGTCCCGTCCACCCCGGGGTCTCCTGGTGCTGGTCGGGAAAGTCCGGCCGGGGGTGTGCGGTCGTGGGGTCCTGCGGACGGTCGGCCTCGCTCGGCATCGGTGTGCTCCTCTCGGTTCGTGCGACGCCGGTGACTGGTGTCGCACCACGGGTACATCCGGCTCCGCCGACAGGTGCAGACTGCGACGAGGAACCGGTTCGACATGGCCACAGTGCCGTCGGCACACGTGACTTCCACGGGCCCTTCGATCAGCAGAGGGCCTTCGTCGTCCACGGAGATCCTGCGGGGACGTTCAGGGGCGTTCGGCACGGATGACCACCAGTTCCTCGGTCGTGTCGCTCCGGCCCACCAGGCCCGACTCCCTCAGCCATCGGAGTCTGGACCGCAGCACGGGCCCGAGGGGTACGCGGGCGCGGTCGCTCACGCGCGCGTCCAGACCGGCCTCCGACAGACGGCGCACGGTCGCGTCGCTGTCACACAGGCCGGAGTGGACCATCAGCAGCAGGCCCCCGGGACGCAGCGCGGCCGGAGCCGCGGCGCATACACGGTCGAGGACCGCACGCCCGTCGCACCCGGCGTCCCAGGCCCGCGCGGCACCGTGCCCCGGCAGCCGGCCGATCGGGGACGGCACGTACGGCGGATTGCAGATCAGCAGGTCGTAGCATCTGCCGGGCAGTGCGGACAGGAGGTCGCTGCGCTGCACGGTGATGCGATGGCGGTGCAGCAGCGCGTTCAGCCGTGCGGTCATCACGGCCCGCCGCGCGATGTCCACGGCCGTCACCCGCGCCCCCAGCCGCGCCGCGTGCAGGGCGAGCGCACCGCTGCCCGTTCCGAGGTCCAGGACGTCCGCGCCGGGGCCGACCTCCTCCCGGTCCAGGGCAGCCATGAGGAGACGGGTGTCATGCTGCGGCGCGTACACGCCGGGGAGCGTCAGCAGCCGGGGCGGCCGGGCGCGTTCCCGGGTCAGTTCTGCGGACATAGAGGACTCCTCGATTTCGTGAAACGACTCGGTGGCTCCGATTCGGTGGATCCGCCTCCGCGACGCCGCGTGTCCGTGCCGACGGGACGGCGTCCGGCTGGATCAGGTCTGCCAGTCCGTCAGCAGCCGGTCCCCGAGCCGATCCTCCAGACAGGTGGTCGCGGTGATCCCGAAGGCGATGTCGGCCGCCAGCTCCGGTTCGTCGTCGAGCAGCCCGCCGATGACGTCACGGCGCACCACCTGCTCGTGGACCGCGTCGGCCTCGACGTGCTCCGTGTAGAAGAACTCCGCCGCCGGCCCCGCACCCGTCCGCTTCATCGCACGGGCCAGCCGCCGGGACGCGGGTGAGGAGGTGATCTCGACAGCGGCGAAATGCCCCACCAGCGCCCCGCGCAGCCGGCGGTGCAGTCCGAAGAGCGACATCAGGTTCACCAGCGCCAGCATCTCCGCGCAGCCGTCGTCCAGATAGCGGCCGTACGTGCTGTCGAGGCCCAGATCGGTCATGAGGCCGGCGAACAGCCGGGCGTGGACGCGGTCCGCGCGTCCACCTCCGAACTCGTCGTACTCGATCGCCGCCATGCCTGCCTTGGCCCGTCCGGTCAGCCGCGGCAGCACCCAGGCGTGCGGGTCGGCCTCCTTGAGGTGGTAGAGCGAGCGCTGCACCGCGTAGGCGCGCAGATGCCGCAGTTCGCCCCGGTCCTGCAGGAACCATGAGAGCCCGGTCCCGTGGACCGGTTCCACCAGCAGACCGGCCAGTACGTCGTCCAGGTCCGCCGATTCCGTGGCATCGGACCGCAGAGCGGCGAGGAAACGTTCCTCCATCTCGGCGCGCACGGTGAGTAGATCCGGATCCCACTCCAGCTCCGGTCGGACGCCGGCGAAACCCCGGTAGTGCAGTTCGTAACAGACGTACAGCGCCAGATGCAGATCGTCACCGTACGGATCGGTGTCCCCGGCGGAGCCGGGGTCCGGCAGAGGCGCGTCACCGCGCAGATGGCCGACCACGCCGGCCGACATCGGGCCGCGCGCCCGCGGAAGAGAAGGGCCAGTGCGTTGATCGGACATGGGTGCCTCCTGCCCCGTCATCCACGGAAACCACACAGGCATCGTGATCGACTGTACGCCGGAGGTCCTGCCGCGGCCTTCCGGCATGTGCCGGGCCCGGCGGCCAGGCAGACAATCGATGAAGGGGCCGGGAAATACCCGTCCCGCTCGAAGGAGCACTCATGTGCGCTGACCCGGATCACCCCCGTGGTGATCCGCCGGACGGTGACGACGCGTACGAGGTGGACCAGAAGGTCCAGCACGCGCTGGACCGGCTGACGCTGCTGATCAACGCCGCGGAGGCGCTGGCCAGCACCCTCGACGAGGAGACCGGCCTGCGCCGGCTGTGCCACACCCTCGTGCCGGGGCTCGCCGACTGGTGTGCCGTGGACCTGCTGGACCGCCGGGGCCGCCTGCGCAGGATCGTCGTCGAGCACCGCGACGCCGACCGGCTCTCGCCCGGCCTGTACGAGGGATTCCTCCCGCCCATCGAGGGCTCCGCCGCAGCCGCGGTACGGGCCCTGCAGGGGGCCGGCCCGATACTGCTGACGGATTTCCTCCCGCCGCACCGTGCCGCCGACCCACTGCACGCGCGCGAGCTCGAACTCTTCGACCGCATGACCGCCGACACCGCCGTGGTCGCTCCGCTGCGGGCACGCCGTCAGGTGCTCGGCGTCATCACCCTCGCACGGACCACGAGCGAGGCCCGGCTCGACGAGGACGTGCTGCCCCTTGTCGAGGACCTCGTCCACAGGATCGCCCTGGCCGTCGACAACTCACGCCTGCACTTCGAGGCCCAGCACACCGCCGAACGCCTGCAACGCTCGCTCCTGCCCGACCTGCCGACCGAGGGACCCGTGGAGCTCGCCGCCCGCTACCAGTCGGCTGTCGCCACGGCCCAGGTCGGCGGCGACTGGTACGACGCGTTCCTGCTGGCCGAAGGCGCCACCGCGCTGATCATCGGAGACGTGGCCGGCCACGACCTGCGCTCCGCGGTGACCATGAGTCAGATGCGCAACATGCTGCGGGGCATCGCCTGCGACCGCAAGGAGCCGCCCGGCAAGATCCTGGCGCGACTCGACGCGGCCACCCACATCCTCTACCCCCACCAGACGCTGACCTGCATCTACGCCCTCGTCCAGAAGCCGGCCCCCGACGGGCCCTGGCAGCTGCACTACGCCGTGGCCGGCCACCCCGCACCGCTCCTGGTGACCTGGGACGGCGCCACCCGCTTCCTCGAAGGCGGCCGGAGCATGATGCTGGGCGTCGACCCGGACGAGCACCGCCCGGACGACACGGAGCCGCTCCCCCCGAAGTCGACCGTCCTGCTCTACACCGACGGGCTCGTCGAGCGCCGTGACGAAACGCTGGACCGGGGCCTGGCCCGACTGCGCCAGCACGCGGCAGCGCTGGCGCGCGAGCCCTTGGAGACCTTCTGCGACGAGCTGCTCAGCGGACTCGCGGCAGCCGGTACGGACGACGTGGCCCTGATCGCGGTCCGGGTCGCAACGCCGGAAGCGAGCCCCGCCACCGCCACCGTGGAATGACGCCTCGGTCAGTCGGCCGCCTTTCCCCGGATCCACTCCAACAGCCGGTCCGCGGTCCAGGAGGTGATGACACGGTCGGCCGCGACCCCGCACTCCTCCGCCCGCGCACAGCCGTAGATCTGCCAGTCCAGCTGACCCGGCGCGTGGGCGTCCGTGTCGATGGAGAAGAGGACCCCGGCGGCGACCGCCCGCCTGAGCAGGCGGCGTGGGGGGTCGAGCCGTTCGGGCCTGCAGTTGATCTCGACCGCCGTCCCCGCCTCCGCACACGCTGCGAAGACCTCGTCGGCGTCGAACTCCGACTCCGGGCGGGTCCGCCCGCCCACGAGACGCCCCGTGCAGTGCCCGAGCACATCCGCGTGCGGATCACGCACGGCCGTGACCAGCCGCTTCGTCATCGCGGCCGCGCCCATGCGCAGTTTCGAGTGGACGGAGACGACCACCACGTCCAGACGTCCCAGCAGCTCGGGTTCCTGGTCGAGGGAACCGTCCGGCAGGATGTCGCACTCGATGCCGGTGAGCAGACGGAAGGGTGCCCACCGCTCGTTCAGCTCCGCCACCTCGTCCAGCTGACGGCGAAGGCGCTCCGGAGACAGCCCGTTGGCCACGGTCAGCCTGGGGGAGTGGTCGGTGAGCACGGTCCACTCGTGGCCCAGTGCCGCCGCCGCCCTGCCCATCTCCTCGATCGGACTCCCGCCGTCGGACCAGTCGGAGTGCGTATGACAGTCGCCGCGCAGGGCCGCCAGCAACGTTTCACCTCCCTGGGCGAGTGGCTCCGAAGCTTCTTCCTCCAGCCGCTCCAGGTATCCGGGCGTCACACCGGTCAGCGACTCCCGGATCACATCCGCCGTCCGGGGGCCGATTCCCCGCACCGACTCCAGGGAGCCCTGCGCCACCCGGTCCGCGAGTTCGCGCCCGCTCATGGCGGCGACCGCTTCGGCGGCCGTACGGAAGGCCTTCACCCGGTAGGTGGCCGCCTGGGAGCGCTCCAACAGGAACGCGATCCGCCGCAAGGCCGAGGACGCCTCCACGGTCATGGCCCGGCGGTGTGGTCGGGGTGCCCCTGGGTACGGCGGGCCTCCTTCATCTCGGCCTCGTACAGGTGCTGCCGCCCGGCCGCGAGATCCCGCCGCACACGCGCCTCCACCTCCACGAACGGCCGGTAGTAGGTCGTGTCGTAGGCCTCGACGACCTGATAGGTCCAGCAGCCCGGGATGACGTTGCGGCCCAGGATCTCGCGCTCCACCAGATCGGCGTGGCCCGCGTGACCGGCCGTCCGGAGCAATTCCACCGCCCGGCCCAGGGTGAGGTCCGCGCCACCCGTCAGCTGATGGAAGTCGTAGAGGCGGCCCCGCGCCCGCTCCACCGTCTCCAGCGCTTCCGTCAACGCCCCGAGGGCCTCCACGGTGGTGTCCCCGACGTCCGGCGGGCGCAGGTGTCCGTCATCGGGCCCGCTCTCCTCATGTGTCTCACGCATGACTACGACTGTGCCCCCCGTTCCGCCGCCTTCGTACTGCCGGCGGGCCGAAGGGGTGAGAACAGCTCCTTCCCCGCTCGCCGCCCAAGATGCGCGGAGCCCCGCTGTCAGCAGACTGGATCCCATGGCAGAGAAACAACGCACCCGTGCCGGGCACGCGAAAAAGGCGACAGCCTCGCGCCCTTCGTCCCGACGAGGCCTTGAGCACGCCGCCCGTGCTGCCTGTCAGAGCTTGGAGCGTCTCATCGGCCACCCCTCGGAGGGGGTGTCCTCGGTGCGGCGTAGCGAGGGCGGATGGTCCGTCGTGGTGGACGTGCTGGAGGTCCAGCGCATTCCCGACACGACGAGTCTGCTCGCCTCCTACGAGGTGCAGTTGGACGAGGACGGCGAGGTCCTGGAGTACTACAGGGTCCGCCGGTACCGACGGGGCGCCGCCGACGAGTGACCCGTGTTGCCCCATCAGCCGGAAGGAAACTCCATGACCACCATGTACGCCGACGAAGTCGCCGTATGCCCGCCGCGTGCCGGAACTCTCTACGACGTTCTCGAACTCATCCTCGACCGGGGCATGGTCATCGATGTGTTCGTCCGGGTCTCGCTGGTCGGTATCGAGATCCTCAAGATAGACGCACGCATCGTCGTCGCGAGTGTGGACACCTACCTGCGGTTCGCCGAGGCCTGCAACCGCCTGGACCTGGAGCGCGACTCGGGCAGCAGGACCGTTCCCGAGCTGTTCGGCGCGAGTGCGGCCAAGTCCGTCGGCAAGCGCAAGGTACGCAAGGCCGCGGAGTCCGTCGGAGACAGCGTCCGCAAGGCGGTGGGCGGTGGTGGTGACGAGGAGTCGGACGACCAGGAGGAGCAGCACGAGCGACCCAGGAAGCGCCGCGCGCCCGCACGTGACGGTGCGAGCCGACGACGTCGCGCGGAGGCATGAGCGTGACACCCACCGGTGTGTACGTCTACGCGATCGTCCCGACGGGCGAACCACTCCCACGGGAGGCTGTCGGTGTGGGGAGCCCGCCGGCCGCACTGCGGCTGATCGACGAAGGACCGGTCACCGCTGTGGTGAGCGATGCGCCTCCGCAGCTCCGCGCACGGCGGCGGGACCTCATGGCCCACCAGGACCTGCTGATGAGGCTCTCGGACATCGGCCCCGTGCTCCCCATGCGCTTCGGAATGATCGCGGCGGACGAGGACACGGTGCGCCGCGAGCTGGCCGGATCGAGGCAAGGCCACCTTGCCTCCTTGCGGCACCTCACCGACGGCGTCGAGATCAACCTCAAGGCCCTTCCGGCCCAGGACGCACTCGCGGCGGTCGTGGCCGAGGAGAGCCAGGTACGGAGGCTCCGGGACGAAGTGCGTCGGCGCCCCGGATACGAGGCGAGTGTCCGGCTGGGGGAGGCCATCGCCACCGCCCTCTCGCGCAGGGCCGCGGACGCCGGCAAGAAGATCCTGCGCACGCTGACGCCCATGGCCAGGGCGGTGGCAGCCGGGCCGGAGGTCCACGGATGCGCGCTGAACGTGTCGTTCCTCATCGACCGGCATGACAGCGACCGCTTCCGGAGGGAGGCGCAGTCGTTCGCGGACACCCACCGGACCCAGGTCGAACTCCGCATCGCCGGACCGCTGCCCTGCTACAGCTTCGTGTCTCCTCAACCCGCCCGGACACCGGCGGCGGGGATCTGAGATGGGGCTGATCAGCGGGATCCTCCTGCTCCCCCTCGCACCGGTCCGCGGAGTGATCTGGGTGGCGGAGAAGGTCAACGACGCGGCTGACCGCGAGATGCACGACCCCGGTGTGCTCCGGGCCCAACTGGCCGCGCTTAACCAGGAGCTCGAGGACGGCAACGTCAGCCCGGAGGAATTCGAACGGGAAGAGGAAGAGCTGCTCGAACGGCTGCACGTCGCTCGGGTCCGCTCCGTGCAGAACGATCGAAGGTGACTGACTCATGGAAGACCAGACGAAGGTGACTCTGGCGGCCGCGGTCGTCGGAGGGTATGTGCTCGGCCGCACGAAGAAGGGCCGGATGGCGATCACCATCGCGACGTATCTGGCGGGCAGACGTTTCGGTCTGGAACCGCGCCAGCTCGCCGCCGAAGGGATGCGCAGGCTGGGGGAGGTTCCCCAGTTCGCCGAGCTGCAGGAGCAGTTGAAGGGCGATGTCCTCGAATCGGGCCGGAAGGCCCTGACGGCCGCCGCGGACCGCGGCATGAGCTCGCTCGCCGATGCGCTCAGCGACCGTACGGCCCGGCTCACGGACCGGGGCGAGGAAGAGGGCGAGGAAGAGGAGGAGTACGAGGAGGAGCCGGAGGAGGAGGGCGAGCACGAGGACGAGGAAGAGGAGGAAGAGCCCGAGGGGGAATACGAGGAAGAGGAGGAAGAGGAGGAAGAGCCGGACGAGTACGAGAGCGCCGAAGAAGAAGAGGACGAAGAGGAACCGGAAGAACCGGAAGAACCGGAGGAGCCGAAGTCGAGCAGGGCCCGCGGCTCGCGACAGCCGTCCGGGAAGGCTCCTGCCAAGGAGTCGGCGGCGAAGAAGGCTCCGGCGAAGAAGGCTTCGGCCAAGCGGACGCCCTCGAAGGGAACTGCTGCCAAGAAGTCGGCTCCGGCGAAGAAGACCGCCGCGAAGAAGTCGGCTCCGGCGAAGAAGACCGCCGCGAAGAAAGCGTCCCCGGCGAAGAAGGCCGTTGCTGGGACGAAGGCTGCGAAGAAGGCGGCTCCTGCCAAGAAGTCCTCGGCCAAGAAGACCGCCCCTGCAAAGAAGTCCTCGGCCAAGAAGGCCCCGGCCAAGAAGGCGACGTCATCGAAGCGAGCCGCGTCCAAGCGCACCGAACGGCGGAGGTAGTCGGTCATGGCCAAGACAGACAAGGACGAACCGGAGGCCCCGGAGTCGGGTATGGACCGGCTCCGCGAAGAGGCGTCGAACTTTCTCAGCGCACAGGTGGAGAAACTTGCGGGAAAGGCCGGCGACAAGCTGACCGACGTCACGGGGCAGCTCACGAACATGGCCGAGAACGGGGGCTCACTCCCCGCGATCGGCTCCCGGGTCCTGCAAGGTGAATCGCCGCTGAAGGCGTTCGTCTCGGAGAAGGCCAAAGGCGTCAAGGACAACGTCGTGGACAAGGCCAAGGCAGCCTTCGGCGGAGGAAAGAGCAAGCGCAAGTCCAGCGGCAGCAAGATCACGAGCATCATCGAGGTCCTCGATGTGGGCGTGTCGCTACGGGACGCGTATGACTACTGGACGCAGTACGACCGGTTCAGCAGCTTCGCCAAGGGCGTGCGCGACGTCTCGAAGAGTGACGAGATGACCAGCGACTGGAAGGTCAAGATCGGCCCGTCCTCCCGGAGCTTCAAGGCGACCGTCCAGGAACAGGTGCCGGACGACCGCATCGTCTGGACCTCGGAAGGCGCGAAAGGCAGCACCCGAGGTGCTGTCAGCTTCCATGAAATCGCTCCGACCCTGACGCGGATCGTCCTGGTCGTGGAGTACTACCCCTCAGGCTTCTTCGAGAAGACAGGCAACCTGTGGCGCGCCCAGGGGCGCCGTATGCGGCTGGACTTCAAGCACTTCCAGCGGTACGTCACGCTCACCGAGGAAGAGCCCGAGGGCTGGCGCGGTGAGATCCGCGACGGCGAAGTCGTGGAGAGCCACGAAGACGCCATGGAACGGGAGGAAGCGGAGTCGGAGGAGGGGCCCGAGGAGGAAGAGGCCGAGGAGCAAGAGGGGGACGAGGAGGAGCCCGAGGAAGGCGAGGAAGAGGAGGAGCCGGAGGAGGAAGAGGACGAGGAGCCCGACGAGGAAGAGGAAGAGGAAGAGGAAGAGGAGCCCGAGGAGGAAGAGGACAAGGAGCCCGAGGAGGAGGAAGAGGAAGAGGAGCCCGACGAGGAAGAGGAAGAGGAAGAGGAGCCCGACGAGGAGGAGGAAGAGGAAGAGGAGCCCGAGGAGGAGGAAGAGGAAGAGGAAGAGGCCCCCGCGCCCAAGAAGCACCGAGGCCGGAGGCGCGGCCGTGACTGACGCGGACCTCGTGCAGGGCGGGTACCAGGTTCCCGGACCTCAGACGACCAACCTCGCCGACATCCTGGAACGCGTGCTCGACAAGGGCATCGTCATCGCCGGCGACATCAAGATCGACCTGCTGGACATCGAGTTGCTCACCATCCGGCTCCGACTGTTCGTGGCGTCCGTGGATACCGCGAAGAAGGCTGGGATCGACTGGTGGGAGACGGATCCGGCGCTGAGCTCGCACGCCGCCCGCAATGCGCTCCAGGACGAGAACCGCGAACTCCGGGAACGCCTGGAGGCGCTCGAGTCGCAGATGGACGAACTTCCGGCGGGGCAAGAGGCAGTTGCCAGGCACTGAAAAGGAGAACCGAGGCACATGACGGAGTCGGGAGCCGATCCTTCGGACGGCAACGCCATCTACGTATTCGCTGTGTGCGGGGCCCCGGCTCGGGTCGCGGTCGCGGGGCTGCCGGGCGTCGCAGCGGACGCAGCGGTACGCACCCTGCCGTTCGCGGAGCTGACGGCCGTCGTCCAGACCGTTCGCGCCGCCGACTTCGCCGACGAAGCATGGCAGGCGCGCCTGTCCGACACGCGTGAGCTGGAACGCTACGCACGGGCGCACCACCACGTCGTCACGGCAGCCGCAGCGGCCTGCCCCACCGTTCCGTTGCCGCTGGCCACCCTGTACCACGACGAGGAACGGGCCCGGCTGACGCTCACCGGCGAGGCCGGACGTTTCCGTGCCGCGCTCGCGCGCGTCGCGGAGCACTCGGAGTGGGGGGTCAAGGTCTACGCGGCGGAACGCCCCGCTCAGGACGCCCGACGCCCCGCAGCGGAAGGGAGTACCACTCAGCGCCCCCCGGCCGTGCCCGCTGACAACCGGACCCGTCCGGCACCCGGAGCGGGCCTTGCGTACCTGGATCGCAAACGGGGGATGCAGGCCCGGCGTGAACAGCGACAGGAAGAGGCCCTCCGCATGGCGGAAACGGTGGACGCGGAATTCCAGAAGGTGGCAGCGGCGGCCCGCAGGCTGCGGCCGCACGGCCCTGATCCGGCCGGCGAACACGGGGTCCAGGTCCTCAACGCCACCTATCTGGTCGCGGAACGCCGGTCGGGCGAGCTGGAGACGCTGACCAGGATGCTGCAGGCCACCACCGGCGCGCGGATCGAGCTGTCGGGGCCCTGGGTTCCGTACTCCTTCGTCGGCGAGGTGTAGCGGATGTCGCACGACGTCGTGCCCTGGAACAATCCCGAGCCGCTGACCGGCCCCATCGGCGTGCCGCTCGTCGACCTGCTGGACCGGGTACTCGCCACCGGTGTGGTGATCAGCGGCGACCTGGTGATCGCGATCGCGGACGTCCCGCTCGTCCGGCTGTCGCTGCACGCCCTGCTGTCGTCCGTCAATGAGCGGATCCCGTCCCCATGGGCCGACGGAGGTCCGCTGTGACCGCCTCCCGGGTCGACGTGGACGCGGACCAGCTCGGGCACGACCTCGTTTCTCTCGTGCTGACCGTGGTGGAACTGCTGAGACAGCTCATGGAGCGCCAGGCCATGCGCCGCATCGATCAGGGGGACCTCACCGATCAGCAGGTCGACGAGATCGGGACCACGCTCATGCTGCTCGACCAGCGCATGACGGAACTGTGCGAGCAGCACGGCGTGCGCCCCGAGGACCTCAACCTCGACCTGGGGCCGCTGGGGACCCTGTTGCCGCGTAGCTGACGGGGCTCAGACGGTCAGGAGGGTCTTGACCATCCCGTCCCGCTTCTCCTGGAAGGTGCGGTATGCCTGCGGCCCCTCCGCCAACGGCAGCCGGTGAGTGGCGAATCCGTCGACGCCCAGCGGGTCGGAATCCTCGAGCAGCGGGAGGATGTCGTCCACCCAGTGCCTGACATTGGCCTGGCCCATGCGCAGCTGGACCTGCTTGTCGAACAGGGTCAGCATCGGTACGGGATCGATCACACCTCCGTAGACACCGACGACGGAGACGGTCCCGCCGCGGCGCACGGCATCGACGGCCGTCTTGAAGGCGGCCATGCTGTCGAGGCCGGCATGCTCCATGACCTTGGCGCCCAACGCGTCGGGCAACCGTGTGGTGATCCGCTGGGCCCCCCTGGCGAAGGGGGCTCCGTGCGCCTCCATGCCGACGGCCTCGATGACCGCGTCCGTGCCGCGTCCGTGAGTGAGGCGGCGGATCTCGTCCGCCACGTTGCCGTGCTCCCTCAGGTCCAGCGCGGTGACGCCGCGTGCGCGCGACCTGGCCAGCCGCTCCGGCACCAGGTCCACGCCGATGACCTGCTCCACGCCCTGGTGCAGGGCGATCCGCGTAGCCATGTCACCGATCGGACCCAGGCCGAGGACCGTCAGGCTTCCGCCCGGCGGCAGATCGGCGTACGCGACCGCCTGCCAGGCGGTGGGCAGCACGTCCGACAGGTAGACGAAGCGGTCGTCCGGAGGGCCGTGGGGCACTTTCACGGGCAAGGTGTTACCGAAGGGGACACGGAGCAGTTCCGCCTGGCCGCCCGGTATCTGCCCGTACAGCTTGGAGAACCCGAAGAGTGAGGCCCCCGTGCCGTGTTTCCGTACCTGTGTGGTCTCGCACTGCGAATGCAGGCCCCGCTCGCACATCCAGCAGGTGCCGCACGAAACGTTGAAAGGGACCACGACCCGGTCGCCGACCGAAACCGCGGTGACCGCGGGGCCGATCTCCTCGACGATTCCCATCGGTTCATGGCCGAGAATGTCTCCGGCATCCAGATAAGGGCCGAGCACCTCGTACAAATGCAGATCCGATCCGCAGATACCCGTGGAGGTGATGCGCACGACGATGTCCGTGGGATCGATGATCTTCGGATCGGGCACTGTCTCGATGCGTACGTCGCGCTTTCCTTGCCAGGTGAGTGCCTTCATGGTGCCCTTCTCCCTGTTGCGCAGGTCTACGGGGAAAATCGTAGGAATGGCCCCTCTCCCTGTATACGCCGCCTGTGGGTGTAAGGCGCATCGGGAGTGACAGGGCATGGCCTGCGGTGGGACCACCGCAGGCATATGCTCGGAAGTGCTACCACTTCCGTGTGGCCGTGCGATCGGAGAAAACGATGATCATCATTGGGGCAATTCTCCTCGTCGTCGGACTGGTGACCGGCCTCGGCGTTCTGTGGACCATCGGCATCATCCTGCTGGTGATCGGGCTCGTTCTGTGGCTCCTGGGTTCCGTCGGCCGTGCGGTCGGCGGCCGCAAGCACTACTGGTGAACGCTCGCCGGCGAGTCCCGAGGGGTTTCGGACCCCGCGCCACAGGGCAGAGGCCCTGTGGCGCGGGAGCGCTCCCACGCCGGTTGGTCCCCCCACTTCCGAAGGTGGAGATCGTCGCATGAATTGTCATGATCACCTCAAGTTACGTGACATGGTGCTGCGCCTGGGCGGTGTGCTCGTGGCATCCCTGCTCTGTCTGCTGCCGTGGACAGGCACGGCGAGCGCCCATGGCTCCGTCGTCGACCCGGCCTCCCGCAACTACGGCTGCTGGCTGCGCTGGGGCAGCGACTTCCAGAACCCGGCCATGGCGCAGGAAGACCCCATGTGCTGGCAGGCGTGGCAGGCCGACCCGAATGCCATGTGGAACTGGAACGGGCTGTACCGCAACGGCTCCGGCGGCAACTTCCCGGCAGCCGTGCCCGACGGCCAGCTGTGCAGCGGAGGCCGGACCGAGGGCGGCCGCTACAACTCCCTCGACACGGTGGGTGCCTGGAAGACCACGGACATCGGCGGCGACTTCACCGTGAAGCTGTACGACCAGGCCAGCCACGGCGCCGACTACTTCCAGGTCTACGTCACCGAAGAGGGCTTCGACCCCGCCACCGAGCGGCTGACGTGGGGTGACCTCCGGCTGGTCGCGGAGACCGGCCGCTACGCCCCCAGTCAGAACTACGAGATTCCGGTGAGCACCTCCGGCCTCAGTGGCCGTCATGTGGTCTATACCATCTGGCAGGCCTCGCACATGGACCAGACGTACTTCCTGTGCAGTGACGTGAACTTCGTCTGACGCCCCTCCCGCCGGGTCCCCCTGCCCGGTGGGAACCCACGCGCGGATCCCGCCGTCCGGCGGGGTCCGCGCCGCCCGGTCGACGGGTGCTGAACGGGGCCGGCGGGTTCGATTGGCGAGGAACGCCCGTTCGGCCTACGGTCGACGGGTGAACGCTTCCGCTCACCCGCGGGGCGAACGAACGGCTCGAATCGCAGTACCGCAATGACGGAATCACCGGCGAAGACCTCGACACTTGCCGAATCCCCGCAGCGGGGCGACGGCAAGGGCATCGCCCTTCTCGTCATCGCCTCGTGCCAGCTGATGGTGGTCCTCGACATCACCATCGTGAACATCGCGCTTCCGCACATCCAGACCTCGCTGGGCTTCTCGACCGAGAGCCTGTCGTGGGTGATCAACGCCTACACGCTGACCTTCGGCGGACTGCTCCTGCTCGGCGGGCGGCTGGGTGACATCCTCGGGCGCCGAAGAGTCTTCGTCTTCGGCGTCCTCCTCTTCGTGTTCGCCTCGCTGCTTGGTGGACTCTCCCAGGAATCCTGGCAGTTGCTCGCCGCACGCGCCCTGCAGGGTGTCGGAGGTGCGATCGCCTCCCCGACCGCGCTCTCGCTCATCACCACGACCTTCCGCGAAGGCCCCGAGCGGAACCGGGCGTTCGGGGTGTTCGCCGCCGTCTCCGCGGGCGGCAGTGCGATCGGACTGCTCGCGGGCGGAGTCCTGGTGGAGTGGCTCGACTGGCGATGGGTCCTCTTCGTCAACGTGCCCATCGGGCTGCTGATCGCCGTCGCGACGCCCCGGTACATCAAGGAGTCCCCACGCCACCCGGGTCACTTCGACATCCTCGGTGCGCTCACGTCCACCATCGGTATGGTGCTGCTCGTCTACGGCTTCATCCGTGCGTCGGAGGACGGCTGGAGCGACAGCCTGACCATCGGTTCGTTCCTGGCGGCCCTGGTGTTCCTGGCACTGTTCCTTGCCGTCGAGAGCCGGTCGAAGCAGCCCATCACCCCCTTGAAGATGTTCCGCGACCGCAATCGCGCCGGCACCTACGGAATGATGCTGAGCCTGGCGGCCGCGATGTTCGGCATGTTCTTCTTCCTGACGCTCTTCGTGCAGAACGTCCTGGACTTCAGTCCGCTGCGGGCCGGTCTCGCCTTCCTCCCCGTGAGCGTGGTCATCGCGATCAGTGCGGGAATCGCCTCGCAGCTGCTGCCCAGGTGGGGGCCGAAGCCCTTCATGGTGGTGGGCGCGATCCTGGCGGCGGCGGGACTCGGCTGGCTCACGCTCACCGACGTCCACAGCACCTACCTGGGGAGCATCCTGGGCCCCATGCTGGTCTTCGGCTTCGGCATGGGCATGCAGTTCGTGTCGCTGACGCTGATGGCGGTCTCCGGAGTCGCACCCCGGGAGGCGGGGGCCGCGTCCGGGGTCCTCAACGCCACCCAGCAGGTGGGCGGATCGCTGGGCCTGTCCATTCTCGTCACGGTCTTCGGTACGGCCAGCCGCAACGAAGCCACCGACCAGGTGCCGCGCTTCCTGGCCGAGGCGACCCCTGCCCAGCAGTCGCAGTTCCGCAGGACGGGCGAACTCCCCGCCCCCTGGGGCGACCAGGTGCTTGCCTCGGGAGTGTCCAGTGCGTTCGTCGTCGCAGCCGTCATGGCCGTCGTCGCCGCGCTGATCGCCCTGCTGGTCATCCAGGTACGCGCAGGCGACCTGGAACGTCTGCGCGGCGCAGCGACAACGCCGCCGACGGACGGGACGGCCCCCGGAGAAGACGTACCGGAGGGCGGCGCCCCGGGCGAGCCGGCTCCGGTGCGGGACCCGGGCGGGAACGCGGGTCCGGCCGGCTGAAGCGGCGCAGCGCATCGCCGTCGGCCCGGGCGCCCGCGGCTCAGTACCGGTTCACGAGGCGTAGGTAGCGCGCCCAGTCCCAGTTCACCCCGGGGTCGGTGTGGTCGCTTCCCGGGACTTCGTGGTGACCGATGACGTGGGCGCGGTCCTTGGGCAGGCCATAGCGGTCACAGATGCTCGCGGTGAGCCGGGCCGACCGCTCGTACATGGTGGGGGTGAAGTACGCGGGCTCGTCCACCCAGCCCTCGTGCTCGATGCCGATGCTGCGGGTGTTGTAGTCCCAGTTCCCCGCGTGCCAGGCGATGTGCTCCTCGCGCACGCACTGGGCCACGAAGCCGTCCCCCGAGCGCACCACGTAGTGGGCGGATACCTGCTTGGCCGGATTCCGGAAGATGTCGACCGTCTCGGTGAACGTCTGCTGGGCGACGTGGAGGATCACGAGGTCGATCGGGTACGCCGAAGGACGCTTCGATCCGGTCCAGTTGGACGGGGACGCCGCCGCCCAGCGGGCCGACGGATAGTCCGTCCGGGCCGTGGAGGAGGCCACGGCGCGGGCCGAGGCCGGAAGAAGAGGCACGGTGGCGGTGGCCGCGGCGCCCTGCAGGATCCTTCTGCGCTGCATCGACTCTCCTGGAGTGCGGACTACGTCCGCACCCCCGCATCGTCCCGTGTGCGGCCGGGTAACCGCCTCACCTTAACGGGCTGCGCCGCACGCGGTGGAAGGCGCGGTCCCGAGAGGACGGGGGCGCCGGGCGCTACGCACGATCGCCGGGCACAGAACGGGAGGTGTGTCCGGCGATCGCGTGTCCCGCGACGGGTCAGCCGATCACGGGGCGGGGCAGCTTCAGCAGGGTCACCGACGTCTCGATGCCGCTGTCCACCAGGCGGCCGTTCGTGTCGAAAGCCTCCGCACCGTCCGTCATCCCGAAGTCGTTGTCGTTGATGAGCGCCAGGGTGTTCCGGCCCGTCACCGCCACGCCCTCGATCTTGCCGGGCACGCCCGCGATCCTGCCGAGGTCGACGACCAGGCTCTTGCGCAGCACCCGGACCCCGGACGCCGACGGGTCCTCCAGTTCCTCGTACGCGGGCGAGGTGGCCGGGTCGTCCCACACCGATCCCAGGATGCCGGAGCCGCCGGGCAGCGTCACCCGGTGCAGCCGGGCCGACTTGTCGGTGCGCTCCTCCACCAGCAGGCTGTCGCGGCCGATCGCGACCACCGAGGAGATCTTCAGCTCGGAGGTGTCGTCCTCACCGGGGTCGACGACCTCCACCGGGTCGAAGCGATACGCGTACTCCGCGGTCACCTGCTGCCTCTTCGTGGAGAAGCGCAGGAAGCGGACGTTGCGCGACGCCTCGCCCGCGTCCTCGTCCGGGAGCGACAGAGGACTCTGCACCGCGAGGACCAGATCGCCGCCCGGCAGCAGGGCCAGCCCCTCGAAGCCGCGGTTGACCTTGCGGTGCAGCAGCACACCCGGCAGCGCCTCGACGACCCGGTAGCCGGCGCCCTTCAGCTCCAGACCCTCCGGGACGTACCGCGTCAGGACCCGGCCCCGCGAGGACACGTGGACGAGCGACGGACCGTACTCGTCGACCAGCCAGAACGATCCGTCCGCCGCGCGCACGATGCCCTCGGTGTCGAGCCCGTTCGGGTCGTACGCGAGCGGGGTCCGCGCGTCATAGGTGTACGGGGCCTCGTCGCGGCTCTCCTGGTTGGGCAGACCCGTCACCGCGGTGCCGGAACGCGTCGTCAACGGCAGGGAGTTCAGCACCTCGATCCGCTCGCCGTCGACGCGGATCCTGACGATCGCGGGATCGAAGCCCGGCACGGGGAAGGTGCGGCGCTTCTTGCCGTCGACCTTGACCTGGCCGTTGGGGCCGCGGTCCGTCACCGTCCAGAACTCGCCCCTGCGGCCCGCCGGGTAGATGTCGCTGCCGATGCCGCCCAGCATCACGCCCCGGTCCTCGGAGACCGAACCCGGCAGCAGGGCGTTGCTGAATCCGGCCAGCGGGACATCGCCGAGCACCGCACTGCCGGTGACCCGTGCTGTGGGCTCCGGACGGCCGGCCGTCCCGTTGCGGTCCTGGGAACCGGACGCGGTGGCCGCCACACAGACCGTGGAGAGCAGGGCCAGCGGCAGCCCGACGGCAAGGGAACGACGGACGACGCGCGCGGACATGGGGCCTCCTGATGGCACGGACTCGGGGAACGGTGGCAAGGCTCTGCCCCCACGCTCACCATGTGGTGACATCGAGTTGAACGTGGGGGCAGCAGGTGACGAACGGGGCGGTGCTCACGCCGGCGTCGGCGCCCAGGTCCTCCGAAGCGCTCAGGCCTCCGGCAACGCGCAGGCCAGCGCACCCGCCGGATCGGCGTTCGCCGGCCCGGCCGGCACCCATCGGCCGCGCTCCTTGCGGTACGGCCACCACCGTCCGTCCCGCCCGTACCGCAGCTGTGCGTCGGAGCCCACCACGGTCCAGCGGTTCTGAGCGGAGCGCAGGTGCGGGCGCTCGTGCTCCTCCCAGGCCGCGGCCAGCTGTGCCCGCGCCCGTGCGAGCTCCTCCGCGCCGGGCTGCCACTCCTCGTCGTACACCGCGAGACCGGCGGTCCCGCCGTAGCGCCAGGCCCGTACCGCGTCTTCGAGCCCGGCCGGACGCCGCCCCGCAGCCGTGGCGAGACGCAGCGTGATCCGTGCCTCCGGGCGGGTGGCGGCGGCCAGCCGCACGGCATCCTGCCCCGGGGTCAGCGCGGCTGCCGCAGGCTGGCGTTCGTGCCCGTCGGCGAGGGCGTCCGCCAGCATCGCGAAGGCCCGCACGGCAGCGTCGGCGGCCAGGACCTCCAGCGCCGCGGGATCGACGCCCGCCCCCGGGTGCGTCTCCACGTCCAGCGACGGCGGAAGGCCGGGCTCCGCGGGCAGCGGCGGCAGCGGGGGCAGGGGCGGCAGGAGGCCCCGACCCGCGAACGCCTCGTCGGCCCGCACCCCGCGCGGGCGGCCGGCCGGCTCCGCGCCCCGCCCGGCCGGCCGGCGCGTCCCACGGACGGCACGCGTCGCGCTGCGCACCTGGAGCTCGTCGAGAAGCCGCCGCTCGTCCCTGCCGCGCAACAGCAGCAGGACGAACGGGTCCTGGTCCAGCAGACGTGCCACCTGGTAGCACAGGGCCCCCGAATGCGGGCAGTGGTCCCACGCCTCGCAGCCGCACTCGGGCTCCAGATCACCGATCCCCGGCAGCAGATCGACCCCGGCGGCAGCCGCGTCCTCCACCAGGTGCGGCGGCATCTCACGGTCCAGCAACGCGGCGATGTGTCCGGCCCGTTCGGACGCCATGTCCAGGAAGCGCTCCCAGTCCTCCTCGTCCAGCCGCTGGAGCAGCACATCGCTGCGGTACGCCGTCGAGTCGCGGTCCTGCACGACCGCGGTGATCCGGCCGGGCCGTACGGAGACCGCTCCGACCCTGCCCTCCCTGGCCAGCTTCCGGCCCTTCCTCAGCTGCTCACCGTCCAGGGCGGAGTCCTCCAGTGCCTTCAGCCATGCCTGCCCCCACCAGGACGAGGCGAAGCCGCGGCCCCGTGCGGGCGGCAGAGCGGCAAACGTACGCTCCGGCTCGTGACCGTCGTTCATCGTGCGCCCCCTCGAAGCTCGACCAGGTCGGCCAGTTCCGCATCGGTCAGTTCCGTCAGTGCGCTCTCGCCCCCGCCGAGCACCGCGTCCGCGAGCCCCTGTTTACGGGCCAGCATGTCGGCGATCCGGTCCTCGACGGTGCCCTCGGCGATCAGCCGGTGCACCTGCACCGGCTGCGTCTGACCGATCCGGTACGCACGGTCGGTGGCCTGCGCCTCCACGGCCGGGTTCCACCAGCGGTCGAAGTGCACCACGTGACCGGCCCGGGTGAGGTTGAGGCCTGTCCCCGCCGCCTTGAGCGACAGCAGGAACACCGGCGCCTCGCCCGCCTGGAAACGGTTCACCATGGCCTCCCGCTCGGCCACCGGTGTGCCGCCGTGCAGGAACTCGGTGCGCACCCCGCGCGCCGCCAGATGCCGCTCCAGCAGCCGCGCCATCCGTACGTACTGGGTGAACACCAGCACACTCGCGCCCTCGGCCAGAATCGTGTCGAGCAGCTCGTCCAGCAGCTCCACCTTCCCCGACCGGTCCACGATCCGGGGCTGCTCCTCCTTGAGGTACTGCGCCGGGTGGTTGCAGATCTGCTTGAGCGCCGTCAGCAGCTTCACCACCAGTCCGCGGCGCGCGAATCCGTCCGCGCCCGAGATCTCGGCGAGGGTCTCCCGCACCACGGCCTCGTACAGACCCGTCTGTTCGGCGGTGAGCGACACCGCGCGGTCCGTCTCCGTCTTCGGCGGCAGCTCCGGGGCGATGCCCGGGTCCGACTTACGGCGCCGCAGGAGGAACGGGCGGACCAGCGCGCCCAGCCGCTCGGCGGCGGCCGGGTCGTTTCCGCCCTCCACCGCGCTCGCGTACCGGGTGCGGAACGTACCGAGCCGGCCCAGGAGTCCGGGCGTCGTCCAGTCGAGGATCGCCCAGAGCTCGGAGAGGTTGTTCTCCACCGGGGTACCGGTGAGCGCGACGCGGGCCCGGGCACCGATGGTGCGCAGCTGCTTCGCGGTCGCCGAGTACGGATTCTTGACGTGCTGCGCCTCGTCGGCGACGACCATGCCCCAGGACGTACGCGCCAGGCGTGCCGCGTCGAGGCGCATGGTGCCGTACGTGGTGAGGACGAACTCGCCGTCCGCCAGGCCCTCCAGCGAACGGGACACGCCGTGGAAACGGCGCACCGGCGTGCCCGGGGCGAACTTCTCGATCTCCCGCTGCCAGTTGCCCATCAGGGAGGTGGGGCACACCACGAGTGTGGGGCCCGCGGCCGACGTGATGCCCTGCCGGTGCAGATGCAGCGCGATCAGCGTGATGGTCTTGCCGAGCCCCATGTCGTCGGCGAGGCAGCCGCCGAGACCGAGCGACGTCATGGTGTGCAGCCAGTTCAGCCCGCGCAGCTGGTAGTCGCGCAGGGTCGCCGCGAGCGAGGGCGGCGGGCCGACCGTCTGGTGGTCCCGTGAATCCGGATCGGCGAGCCGCTTCCGCAGCTCTTCCAGCCGGCCCGTCGCGGACACGTCCACCCGCCGCCCGTCGATGTCGGTGGTCCCGGTCAGCACGGCGCTCAGGGCGTCGACGGGTGTCACCTTGAGGTCCCGGGTCTCGCGGGCGCGCCGGGTCTCCTCCGGGTCGATGAGGACCCACTGGTCACGCAGCCTGACGAGCGGCCTGCCCGCCTCGGCGAGGCGGTCGAGCTCCGCCCGGCTCAGCTGGTCGTCACCCAGTGCGAACCGCCAGTCGAACGCGAGCAGCGCGTCGGACGACATCAGGGACGGCATCTCCGATGTCCGCCGGGTCCGCCCGGAACCCTTGGAGCCGCCCCCGTCGTCCTCCGGGGAGGACCCGCCGGCCGGGCCGATCACCGCACGTGCGGTGAGCTTCCTGACCAGCTCCTTGGGCCAGTGCACCTGCATACCCGTCGCGGCGAGGGCGCGTGAGGCGGGGCCGAGCAGCTCGGCGATCTCCTCGTCGGCCGGCTCGACCGCGTCCGGCACCGCGGCCGACAGCAGCGGCGTCAGCGGGGGCCAGGCGCGGGCGGCACGCCGCAGCGCCAGCAGGGCGTCCATCCGGGCGCGCGGCCCGAACAGCGAGGCGGCGGGGGCCCGGTCCGCCCAGACGTCCGCGGCGTCGGCGACCAGAGAGGGGTCCTGGACACTGTGGATCTGCAGGACGGCGCGGAACGCGGGGCCACCGGCCGTGCCGTCGTCATCCGTACCGTCCAGTCCCGACACCTCGACGCGCAGCGAGAGCCGCACACCCGCGTCGTGCCCGGCGGCCACATCGGCCGCCCACGGCCGGAGACCGGGCAGGTGCTGCGCGGCCGGGGCGGCGAACGCGGGACCGCCCGCAGCGCGCTCGGCGGCGGGGGAGCGCGGCAGCCCGTCGGCGACCGCGTCGAGGAACGACCGCAGCAGGGGTTCCGGTGCGGCCAGCACGACCGGATCTGCCGCCGTGTCGAGCGGCACCGCGTGGGCGGTGGGCGGCATGGACGCCGCCAGCACCTGGATCCGCTCCAGGTCGTCCGCCGTCAGGGGACCGACGCGCCAGGCATCGCGGTCCGCGGCGCTCAGTCCCGGCAGCAGCAGCCCACGTGCCACCAGTTGAAGAGCGAGTACCGCGGCGGAACCCCAGAACGCTGTCGCGGGGGACGCGTGCGCGCCCGCGCGCGCACGCGTCAGTACCGGCAGCGCGTCCCGTACCGGCATGAGCAACGCCGGTACCCCGCAAGGGCGGAGGTCGCTTCCGACGACGGTCAGCTCCTCCGAACTCCCGGGAACGCCGGGCGGGGTGCTACCGTCCGGGTTCCAGAACGCGATCAGGCCGGTACGGGCCGGATCCGCGGGGAGGAAGACTGCGGAGCAGCGGGACAGTTCAGAGATCTCGTTGGGTGTGGCCGCAGGGAGCCTGTGCACAGCGATGTCAGATTCCTCAAATTTGACTAGTGGGCCCGGGGTCGCCGAGGGTACCCCACCCACGGCCCCTTCCGGGAGAAACGCACAGTGACCCACCTCACGTGTTTCTGCCTTCTGAGGCTTGGGTGCGGCCCGCGCCACCACCGGACACGGGGGCTTGCCCCCGTAACGCCGGGGTGATGGCGTCATGGCTGGCACAGGCCCGTGATCCGTACGTTTGACGAGGTCAGTGCAGATGCCCAGAAACCGGAGACGTCATGCCCCAGGCTGTAGCCACCGTTGCGCAGAACACCCGCGACGGATCGGAGGGTCCAACAGCTCAGCAGGGCTCCGGCAGTGATTTCGCCCCACTCCTCAAGACCGTCAAGGGCCAGGGGCTGCTGGATCGCCGCATCGGCTGGTACGCGGCGGGCATCGCCGCCAACCTGGTGGCCCTCGCCGCGGTGATCACCGGCGTGGTGCTCCTCGGCGACACCTGGTGGAACCTCTTCCTCACCCTGCCGCTGGCGATCCTGTGGACCCGCACCGCCTTCTTCGGGCACGACGCCGGCCACGCCCAGATATCCGGCGACCGCAAGGCGAGCCGGATCATCGGACTCGTGCACGCCAACCTGCTCCTCGGGATGAACGAGGCCTGGTGGAACGACAAGCACGTCCGCCACCACGCCAACCCCAACCACATCGACAAGGACCCCGACGTCGGCGTCGGCGCCCTGGTGTGGACCCAGAAGCAGGCCGCCCAGCGCGAGGGCTTCGCCCGCTGGCTCACCCGCAACCAGGCACGCCTCTTCTTCCCGATGCTGCTCCTCGAAGGCATCGCCCTCAAGATCTACGGTTTCCAGTACCTGCGACGCCAGCCCGTACGCGAACGCGCGCTCTCCAGCTTCCTGCTGGCCGGCCACCTGGCGCTGTACGCGACGCTGGTCCTCACCGTCATGTCGCCCGGCAAGGCCGTCGTCTTCGCCCTCGTGCACCACGCGATCTTCGGCCTCCACCTGGGCATGGCGTTCGCGCCGAACCACAAGGGCATGGAGATGCCCGACCCGGACGGCGACCGCTGGGGCCACCTGCAGCGCCAGGTCCTCACCTCGCGCAACGTCCGCGGCGCCCTCCTCACCGACTGGTTCCTCGGCGGCCTCAACTACCAGATCGAGCACCATCTCTTCCCGAGCATGCCCCGCCCCCACCTGCGCCTGGCGCAACCTCTCGTCAAGGCGCACTGCGCGGAGATCGGGATGCCGTACGCGGAGACCGGTCTCGTCGAGTCCTACCGGCAGGCCCTGGCCCACATGCACGAGGTGGGCGAACCGCTGCGGTAGACACCCCGGCCGGTGCCGAGGAACCGATGGGCGGGCGCAGGCGTTCTCACATCAGGAGCGGCTCCGGCCGCGGAGGAGGCACGATCATGTCGAACGGTGCAAAGATCGCCATCGGGGGCGTCGTCGCGGCAGTCATACTGATTCCGTTCATCGGATTCTGGTGGTCGCTGCTGGTTCTCATCGGGGTGCCCGCCGTGGGTTACCTGATGCTCGACCCGTCACAGCGACGCAGGCTCCGCAGGATCGGCCGCAAGGAGATAGGGCGCTGAACAGCACAGTCGCGGCGGTGAGCAGCAACGACGTGTACGCGTTCACCAAGCCGAACAGGGACAGCATCACGCTCCTGGCCGGCCTCGGCGTGGAGGGCGACGTGCACGCCGGTGTCACGGTCAAGCACCGTTCCAGGGTCGCCCAGGACCCGACGCAGCCCAATCTCCGTCAGGTCCACCTGATCCATCAGGAGCTCTTCGCCGAGCTGCGGGACGCCGGGTTCGAGGTCGCCCCCGGCGACCTCGGGGAGAACGTCACAACCGTTGGAATCGACCTCCTGGCCCTCCCCGTGGGCACCCTGCTGCACCTCGGCGACGAAGCCGTCGTCGAGGTGACCGGGCTGCGCAACCCATGCCTGCAGATCGACAACTTCCAGGACGGCCTGCTCAAGCAGGTCGTCGGCCGCGACCGGACCGGCGCCATCGTCCGCAGGGCCGGAATCATGGGAGTGGTCGTGGCCGGCGGCGTCCTGCGGCCCGGCGATCCGGTCAGGGCGGAGCTGCCCGCCGAGCCGCACCGTCGGCTGGAGCGGGTCTAGGGCCGCAACAGGCGACGTTCGCCCCGTCGCGACGCCCGGCATGCACTCTCGCCGCACCGGCCGAAAGCCCGCACCCGACGCCGCTCCTCGACGGGCAAACGTTGCCTGCCGCGGCACTGGCGAACGGGGCTTCCTCGCCGCCCGGGTCCGGGCGGCCCACGACCCGGCGGAGACGTTCGAGAGCCGGCCCACCCCTGCGGGCGATGAGCCTGCGCCCCCGTGTGACGCCCGGAGACGCCCTCGGGCACCGGCGGCTCAGGCAGGCCTGACCGCCAGCTCGTCCAGTGACTCCAGCAGCCCCGGCAGCTCAGGTCCCCGGCCGATGGGCAGGACCTCGCCCGGCTCCTCGTCCAGCAGGACGAACGCGATGTCGTCGGTCCTGGCGACCAGCGACCATCCGGGGCCGTCGACGCGCAGCGTACGGGCTCCACCAGGGGCGAACGCGGAGCGTATCCGCCCGGGCGGGGGCGGGTCGGTCACGTACGCGAGGGCCTCGTCGAGCACCCTGCGCACCCCGGGATGCCGACCCGAGCCGCTGCTCCGCGCCCCCTCCGGGGCAGCCTGTCCGTCATCAGGTGCGTTGCCGTCCGTCCGGCCGAACGCGGTCTCGTCGTCGATCTGCTCACGCCAGGCGGCCCACTGCAGGGCGATCTCGTCCGCACCGAGGCGCCGCTGGGCCGCCCCCCAGACCTCGGTGTCCGGCGGGGCCAGCGGCGCCGGGTCCGTCCCCTCGGCAGCCGGGTCCGGCTCCGGGTCGTGCGGCTCGGGTACACCGGGCGCCGCGACCGCCAGGGCCAGCGGCCAGCCAGGCAACGCGCACACCACCGACCGGTCGTCGGGGGAGAGGTCGTACGTCATGCCGCAGTCCCACGAGGCGATGGCGACGGCCACCAGGGAGACGTCTTCGACGACGACCGTCCAGCGGGCGCCGCCACCGTCCTGGCCGAGCACGAGACCGTACCCCTCCGCGTACGGCTCAAGGCCGAGCGCGTCGCACGCGGCCACGTAGTCGTCACCGAGCACGCTCGGGAACTGCGCGGGGGTCAGCAGCACCGCCGTCAGTACGAACAGCGCGTCCTCGTCGGCGACCGTGTCGTCCGTCCTGGCCACAGCACCCTCCTCATCCCATGTCGTCCGGTCACTCATCGCTTGGTCCGTCGGCGCACCCTAACTACTCGGTAACCTTGCCGTCGAGGCCCTGACAAGGGGTATCGTCCACGCGGCGGGATGCCGCCGGCCGCCGTTCCGGCGCGCCGGAACCGCCGTCGCGTCGTGGTGCCCGCCCGTCCGGCCCCGCGTAGGCTCGTACCTCCGGCCGAGGGGAGACACGAGGGTGAAGCGGTTCGAACGGCTCAGGGAGATCCAGCGGCTCGATCCGGAGCGGGACTTCCTCGAGATCTACCGGCTCACCGTCACGTACGAATTCCCCTGGGACATCACCCGCGCACTCGAACTCGCCCTGTACCGCACCTATGCCGTGCCCGGCATCGGCCGACTCCTCGCACGGACGGGGGAACTGACGGAGCGTTCACAGAAGCGGTACGACGACACCGTACTTCTCCTCGACACCGTCATGGAGCACGGTTTCGCAGGCGAGGAGGGGCGCACGGCGATCCGGCGGATCAACCGGATGCACCGCAGCTACGACATCGGCGAAGACGACATGCGCTACGTGCTGTGCACCTTCGTCGTCACCCCCAGGCGCTGGCTCGACACCTACGGCTGGCGCCGCCTGTCCGACCACGAGGTGCGCGCCTTCGCCGCCTACTACCGCACCCTCGGCACACATCTGGGCATCAAGGACGTGCCGCAGACGTACGAGGACTTCGAGCGCACCCTCGACAGCTACGAGGACGAGCACTTCGGCTGGGACGAGGGCGCACGCGCGGTCTCCGACGCGACCTTGGCCCTCATGGGCTCCTGGTATCCGGGCCCGCTCGCACCCGTCGTGCGCAGGGCCGCTCTCTCACTGCTCGACGACTCGCTGCTGCGGGCCTTCCGCTACGAACGTCCCGGCCCCGTCGCCCGGGGGCTGACCCATGGAGCGCTCCGCCTGCGAGCCCGTGCGGTACGGCTGATGCCGCCGCGCTCCACCGCTCACCATGCCCGGCAGAACCCCGAGATCAAGGGCTATCCGCACGGCTACGAGGTCGCGAGGCTCGGGACGTTCCCCACGCCGGGCGTCCGTGGCTGCCCGGTCCCGCGCGGCCGGCCGTCAGACGCCCCGGCCGAGTGAGCCGAGGGTGGCCCGCAGCCACCGCAGCTCGGCCTCACTGGTCGCCCGGGCGATCGTGAGGATGCCCCGGCGGAAGGGGTCGTCCAGTTCCTCGGCCCGCAGCGGCCGGTCCCCTGCGTAGAAGAAGCTCGCGGGCTCCTCCAGGAAGGCCAGCCGCCGCAGGAGCACCTCCGCCTGGGCCGCCGCGTCCGGCAGGTGACGCAGGAACGCCAGGACCACGAACCACCGGTTCTCGTCGGTGATGTCACCCCCGGCCGGTTCGGCGAGACGGCGCCGCAGCTCCGTTCTGCCCTTCCCGGTCAGCGTCAGGACATGCCGGGGCGCAGCCGTGCTGCCCGGCTGCGTCTCCCTGGCCAGCAGCCCTGCCTTCTCCAGCCGCTTGATGGCCGGGTACAGCGTGCTCTCCGCGACCGGCTTCACATGCCCGGTCAGGGCCGTGATGCGTTTGCGCAGCTCGTAGCCGTGCAGGGGGGTGTCGTACAGGAATCCGAGGATCGAGAGCTCCAGCATGCCCGTATTCTCCCTCATGAACGTGGTACATCGATTTCGACATACATCGGTACCGATGTATGCTCGGATGCGATAAGGGCAGTGACGACGGGTGAGACGGGGGAGTGGACCTGTGCGCGAGGCGCGGTTCGATCAGCGGGGCAGTGTCATCCGATGGACCGAGTCGGGCGGGACGGCCGACGACACCAGTCCGGCCACGGTGTACGTGCACGGGCTCGGAGCCATGTCCTCCGTCTACCACGCGCACATCGCGGCCGACCCGGCTCTGTCGGGCCGCCGTTCGCTCCTCGTCGACCTTCCCGGCCACGGCATCAGCGACCGGCCCCAGGATTTCGGCTACACGCTGGAGGACCACGCCGACGCGCTGGCCTGCGCGCTCGACGGAGCGGGGGTGCGCGAGGCGGACCTCATCGGCCACAGCATGGGCGGCGCGGTCGCGATCGTCTTGGCGCACCGGCGTCCGGAGCTGGTCCGGCGCCTCGTCCTCACCGAGGCCAATCTCGACCCGCACCCGCCGGCCTCCGCGGGGAGCAGCAGCATCGCCGCACTGCCGGAGGAGCAGTTCGTCCGCGGCGACGGCTTCGCCCGTGTGCTGGCCCGGGTGGGTCCGGCCTGGGCCGCCACCATGCGGCTCGCCGACCCGCTGGCCCTGCACCGCTCGGCGACCGGTCTGAGGCGCGGCACGGACCCGACGATGCGCCGCATGCTGATGGAGTCGAGGGCCGAGCGCGTGTTCCTGCAGGGCGCGCTGAGCGGTGAACTCCCGGGCAGGGAGGAGCTGATCGCCGCCGGCGTACTGGTGGAGACCGTCCCCGAGGCCGGGCACACCCTCATGTTCGACCGTCCGGACGCGCTGGTACGGGCCATCGCCGCGCGCTCCGTGTGACGAGGGCCGTTCAGCGCCTGCGCACGGCGAGTACCAGGAAGCGGTCGTCCTCGTCGGTGTACGAGTCCACCCGCCACCCGGCACGGGTCAGCAGGGGAACGAGACGGGGCTCCGTCCGCAGATCGTCCTCGGAGAGGCCGCGGCCGTGCCGGGCGGCCAGCGCGGCACGGCCGATCGGGTGGAACAGTGCGAGTCGGCCACCCGTGCGCACTGTCCGTGCCAACTCGCGGAAGTCCCGCTCGGGGTGGGCGAGATGTGAGACCAGCCCGGCCGCGAACACCGCGTCGAGCGCGCCGGCGCGCAGCGGCAGCCGGGCGACATCGGCCACGAGCAGCGCGCCGCTCCCACCCCGGCCCGCCCGCGTCGCCGCGTCCAGCATGGCAGGCGTCAGATCGGCCCCCAGCACCGTGCCGGCGGGTCCCACCGCCGCACGCAGGGCGGGCAGCGCCCGTCCTGTGCCGCAGCCCGCGTCGAGCACGGTGCATCCGGGACGAAGGCCGAGTTCGCCGACCGCCGCGGCATAGGCCGGTCCGTCGTCGGGGAATCGGCTGTCCCAGTCCGCCGCCCGCACGGAGAAGAAATCCTGGACGTGTGTCTGGTCATCGGCCATACGGACATGATCGCGCAGTCAACACCCGTGCGAAAAGACGCGAAAGGGCGTGCGCGTTCGGGCATTGCCTGATCGTTCGGGAGTCTCTCTGTCGCATTTCAGCAGTTTCGTGGGGAACAGTGTGACCCGGGCCACGGTGACGCGGTTCGTCCTCGCCCACGCGCCGTCGGACTTGGTTCGTATCTCTTCCTCACCCCGGCGCCTGTCACCGTACGAGCTCCACACCGGGAACGAGAAGGCCATCGCGCACACCCCGCCCGACGACCCCGGACCTGCCGCGCACACCGACCGCCGTGCCACCGCCGCGCGGAGGACGTGCGCGCCGGGTCGCCGGCTGCCGCGGCGGCCGGTTCTCCGTGGCGACCGGTTTCCCGGGACGCGCTCCGTCGACAGGCAGTCCCCGGCGCACCCTCGCCCTGGAACGGCAAGCGAAACGGCCGGACTCCGCGCTCGGCGAACTTCCGGGCCTGCGCGGGCGATCACCGGGCACACTGGCCGACATGCCCGTTTCGCTGCATCACATCGTCATCGACGCCCATGACCTGCCCGCCCTGGCCCGGTTCTGGGCCGAGGTGCTGAGATGGCGGATCCTGTCCGAGCGGGAGCGCGAGGTCGTGATCGGGCCGGACGAAGCCGCGCCCGTGGGCATCTGCTTCATGCCCGTGACCGACCGGAAGGTCGTCAAGAACCGTCTGCACCTCGACCTGACGTCTGCTGCGGAGGACCGGGACGCCGAGATCGAGCGCATCCTCGCGCTCGGCGCCCGCAGGGCGGACGTCGGGCAGAGCGGAATCGAGTCATGGACCGTGCTGGCCGATCCGGAAGGCAACGAATTCTGCGTGGTCCGCCCGAAGGAGACACTCATCGGGTAGGAGGTGTGCGGCCACCGTGCCACAACTACCGACCGGCAGGAACTGCTGCGGCCGTCCCCACCGGGCATCACCTGCCATTGCTCGGATCACCCGGCTCCATGCCCGCATCAACGATCCGCACACCTGCCCGGCACGTCATCGGCCGGACAGCGCCGGCCGGTGCCGCACCAGGCAAGGTTCGCCCCGTCGCGACGCCCGGCACGCACTTTCGCCGCACCGGCCGGAAGCCCAGGTACGTCCGGTACGAGGACTTCCGGCCGGCACGCCGGGAGCAGGCACCCGACGCCGCTCCTTGACGGGCAAACGTTGCCTGCCGCGGCATTAGTCGGCGACCCGAGCCATCGCGAGCACCTTGTCGATACGCACGCGCACGAGCAGTTCGCCGGCCACGCCGTTGCGCGCCCCGAACTCCTCAGCGGCGTCCCGGCCCATGTACCGGGAGGCGATACGGGTCGCCCACTCCCGCAGGTTGCCGAGATCCTCGCTCAGTTCCGCATGTCCGCGGACCACGGCGAACGCGAACGGAGGACGGTCGTCGTCGACACACACCGACACCCGGCCGTCGCGCGCGAGATTGCGGCCCTTCACGCTCTCCTTCCCGGTGTTGAAGACCAGATCGTCACCGTCGAGCAGAAACCAGACGGGAGCGATGTGAGGGCTGCCGTCCGCCCGCACGGTCGCCACCTTGCCGGTGCGGGTGCCCTCCGAGAGGAAGGCCCGCCATTCGTCCTCAGTCATGTGGTGTGCCATGCGCCCATCCTCGGCCTACGAGGGGGCCGTGGCGTGAAGCGACGCCCCGCGGGTCCGGGGGCGCTTGCCCGCAGCGGAGCCGTACGCAAGGCTTGCGCACGACGTGGGGAACTGATGAACGGGGAGGACGAGCACATGGCGCTGGACCGGGGACTTGACTGGCTCCTTGACGATCTCACCAGCCGGGTGGAGCACATACAGCACGCACTGGTGCTGTCGAACGACGGCCTGGTGACCGGGGCCAGTACGGACCTGGCCCGCGAGGACGCGGAGCACCTGGCCGCGGTCTCGTCCGGGCTGCAGAGCCTCGCCCGGGGGTCGGGGCGGCACTTCGGGGCGGGAAGAGCCCGCCAGACGATGGTGGAATTCGAGGAGGCGATGCTCTTCGTGACGGCAGCGGGGGACGGAAGCTGCCTGTGCGTGCTGAGTGCGGCCGAGGCCGATGTGGGCCAGGTCGCCTATGAGATGACCCTGCTGGTGAACCGTGTCGGCGAACACCTCGGTGTGACGGCACGCCAGGGAGTCGACGACATCAAGCCCCTCTGACCTGCACCTTCCGCCAGGTTGCGCAGTTGTCCACAGGCCGCACGAAAAGATCCTCCGCCGATTACCTTGGTCACGGAGAGTATTCGACGACTCGGGACCGCACGGGACACCCGGGGACCTCACGGGGGAGGACGGTCATGACCGTTACGGACGGCGCCCGCACACGAACGGCCGGGGCAGGAGCGCGAGCGGCGGGGGGCGGCGACAGGACCACGGGAGCCGGGGAGGGTCCGGTGAGCGCGGGACGTGCCGCTCAGGAACTGGCTCTGAAACGAGGGGAGTTCGACCTAGCCGTTCATCTGGGGCTGATCAGTGCCGAGTACTCGCCCGGCGGGAGGCCACGGATCCGGCGGGAGGAGATCGACCGGCTGCGCGCCATGGATGGGTTTCCCGGAACACTTCGGGTCAAGGTGCGCACGGCAGGGACGGCGGAAGGCGCCCAGCTGCTCGGTATCAGCCCCGGCCGCTTCACGGGTCTCGCGCGGATCGGCTGCGTCTCACCGGTCGCGTTCTACCTGAACCGTTACCGGGCGGTGGTGTGGCTCTATCTCGTCGACGAGCTCGTCGCCTTCGCCGCCAGGGAACCGGAGCTGCTCACCGGCAGGAGCCCGGTCGGGATGCGCACCATGCTGGAGGCCGGGAGCGACCGGCGCGCGCGCAACTGGCGCTCACGCAGGATCGACAGGCTGCTGAGCCGCACCGAGGATCCATGGATCCGTGCGGCGGTCCAGGCATCGACTCTTGACCCGGTCCAGCTCGCGGAGGTGGTGGACGATCCCTATGAGCGTGCGTACCTCGCCAGGGTGCGCCCGGATCCTGCCTTCGGACGCCCGGGCTCCGTCTCCGGGAGGGAAGCCATGGGGCACCTGATGCTGGCGGACGATCCGGACGAGATCCTCTGGTGCCGGGTCAGGCTCGGCATGGAGCTGGACCGGGCGCGAGAGACCCGGCCCGCCCCACGGCCTGGCCACGGCCCGGGACTCGGGCCGGTTCCCGAGCAGGCCCAGATGGCCGCCCGGGATCCGGGCCGTGGCGGCGCCCGGTCCGGGGGCGGGCGGTGGCTGCTCGACCGCATCGGCCTGGGCCGGCGGCGGAGCCGTGATCGATAATGCGTTGCGTACGCGCGGGGGCGCGGACATCGTTGCCCCATGCTGATCAGGGAAGCCACCACCGAGGACTGGCCCGCCGTCTGGCCGTTCTTCCAGGACATCGTCACCGCGGGCGAGACGTTCACCTACCCGCTGGATTTGGGTGAGGACGACGCCCAGAACTGGTGGCTCGTCCCGGCGCCGAGCCGTGCGGTCGTCGCGGTCGACGACGCCGGGACGGTAATGGGTACGGCCAAGATGAACAGGAACCACATGGGTAACGGCTCCCATATCGCCAGCGCCAGCTACATGGTCGACCCTCAGCACTCGGGTCAGGGCGTGGGCCGGGCCCTGTGCGAGTACACCGTGGAGTGGGCGCGTGCGGCGGGTTTTCGCGCGATGCAGTTCAACGCCGTGGTGGAGACGAACCACCACGCGGTGCGGCTGTACCGGTCCCTGGGCTTCGAGGTGATCGGGACCCTTCCCGAAGGCTTCAACCACCCCACGGAGGGCTATGTCGGACTGCACATCATGCACAAGGCCCTCTGAGAACACGTCGTCAGCCGGTGGGTGAGCGCTGCCCCCGGTGCCTTCCAGCCATCTTCCCGCCCCGCATCCGGTACCGAATTCAGGAACTGGCCGAGATTGCATCCTGACCAACCATGACAGACCATCCGCAAGGGGGCGGTGCGGATCGGCTCCTGTGCCCGCTCGCGGGACCGGGTCGGACAACGGAGACCGCGCCGGCCCCGGCCGAGCCGAATCCCGGCGCGCCGGACCCTGGCCGAGACCGGCTCGTCCGCCGCCACTCCCGTCATCGGTGGCGCCGTGGTCGTGGTTCTGCTCGCCGGTGGCGGAATCCTGTGGTCCGTCCGCAAGTGCCGGACCACGCAGCACCGACGAACCCGGGCAGTCCGGCCGGCGGGTGGGTGGGTCCCGGCGGGCAGGGCGGAGGCGCACCACATCAACTCCTGTCCGGTGCGCCCCCATCGCGTTCCGGCGCGCTCTCCTGCGGGGGCGTCGGACCGATCTCGCACCAGACCGCCTTGCCCTCCCCGCGGGGTTCGATGCCCCAGCGGGTGCTGACGGCGTCGAGCAGCAGCAGCCCGCGCCCCGAGGTGGACGTCTCACCCGGAGTGCGGCGTCGTGGCCAGGCGCTGGACCGGTCCTGTACCGACAGTCTGATCCGCCGGACGGGCTCCGGCAGGACCTCCAGTGTGAGTACGGCTCCACCCTCCGTGTGCAGCAGCACATTGACCAGCAACTCCCCGGTGACCATCTCCGCGTCGTCCGCCAGGCCGGCCATGTCCCAGTCCGACAGGGCCTGACGCACGATGGCACGCGCATCCGAAAGGCCCTCCGGGTCGGCCTGGTGGATGTACTGGTGCAGCCGCGGAGCACGCGGCGATCCGAGGTCCGGGCTGCGTCGCAGGACGAGCAGGGCCACGTCGTCGCCCGAACCCCAGCGTTCCCACAGCCGGTCCGAGAGGTGGTCGGCCAGTTCCTCGGCCCCTGCGGGCCCATCGCTCACCTCGTGGATCAGTGCCGCCACGCCCGCGTCGACATCGCCGCCGGGTTCCTCCACCAGCCCATCGGTGTACAGGACCAACGTCTCGCCCGGGACCAGGTCGAGGCGGGTCTCCGGGAACTCCTCGTCCTTGAAGACCGTGGAGATGCCGAGCGGCAGCCCTCCGCGTACCTGAGGGCTGCCGACCCGCCCGTCCGTGTGCCGGATCAGCGGGCCGAAGTGCCCTGCGCGCACCACGCGCACGGTGCCCGTGGCGAGGTCCACCTGTGCGTACGTACACGTGGCGAAGCGGTCCGTGTCCAGTTCGGCGAGGAACCGGGAAGCGCGTGCCAGCACCGTCGACGGCGGGTGGCCCTCGGCGGCGTACGCACGCAGGGCGATACGCAGCTGGCCCATGATCGCGGCCGCGTGGGTGTCGTGACCCTGCACATCGCCCACCACGATGCCGAAGCGGCTCTTGGGGAGGGCGATCACGTCGTACCAGTCGCCGCCGACCTGACGGCCGCTCCACGCCGCGTGGTAGCGCACCGCGATCTCGCCGCCCTCGATCTCCGGGATCCGCCGCGGCAGCATGGCCGACTGGAGGCCGGTGGCGAATTCGCGCTCCTCGTCGAAGAGCATCGCGCGTTGCAGCGACTGCGCCACGATGGCCGCCAGTCCCAGGCAGAGGATCCGCTCGTCGGCGCTGAACACCGTACGCTCGCGGTAGAAGAGGGCCAGCCCGCCCAGGGGCCGCGCCTGGGCCACGAGCGGGAGGTACGCGGCCGCGTGGAACTTCAGCCGGCCCACATGCGGCTCGAGCACCGGATAGCGCCGGACCAGGGAAGAGAGCGACGTGATGAACCGGGGCTGCCCGCTCAGGATCGTGTCCCCGAGCGGAAGCCCTGCGTCGAGGGCGCCCGACCCCAGGCCGTCGAGTACCTCCACGGAGTCCCCGCTCAGCGCGATGATGTTGAGCGCGGAATTCTCCACCAGACCGAGGGCCAGACCGTCCGCACCGAGACCGGCCAGACCGCCCGGGCCGGTGAGCGCGGCGGTCACGTCGTCCACCGTCACCGCCCGTGACATCGCGCTCGTTGTGCGTTCAACGATATTGGTCTGGCGCTGACGGCGCTTTTCCAGATCCAGCACGAAGGCCGAATGGGTGACTTCCGCCGTCGCGTCCCGCACCACACCGATGACACGGTGCGCCCGGCCGTCCTCCGACCGCAGGATCCGCGCCTGTACGTGGGTCCACTGGCTGGACCCGTCCGGCAGGGGGACCTGGAAGTGGACGCTGTAGGAATTGCTCCCGCCCCTGACGGCCTCGCGGACCGTCGCCTCCAGGCGGGCTCGTTCCGTCGGATCCAGCCGGTCCAGCACCGCGGAAGGGCGCGCGTCGAAGACCGCCGGATCCACCCGGAAGACCATCAGCCCGGCGTCGTCGATGTCCAGGCTCCGGGCGTCCAGATCCCACTCGAAGCTGCCGGTGCGGTTCATGGCAAGGCGTTCCGCCGTACCGGTCTCGCCGCCGTGGCCCCGGTCGGACCGGGTCTGCGTCGGGTCGGTGGGGTCGTCTCGCCATGAAGAGTCGGTCATTCCCGCTCCGGAGATCGTCCGGCAGGGCTGCTGGACGTCGCGGCCCGTAGGTCTCAATTGTCGAGCCGGTGATGCGGGAGTGCCACAGCGCTTTCACCGGAGCCCCGGCTCCGGGGCCGAACGGCGGTCGTCGCAGAATGGCACGCAGAGATCTCCCATGGCTGAGCGGAGCGCACACATGTACGACGACGAGCCCGTCCTCCTGCACACCGAGGGCCACACCCTGCGCATCACACTGAATCGCCCCAAGGCCCTGAACGCACTGACCCACTCGATGGTGCGCCGGATCGACGAGGCGCTCACCCTGGCCGGCGACGACGAAGCGGTCACCGCGGTCGTGATCAGTGGCGCCGGCGAACGAGGTCTGTGCGCGGGCGGGGACATCCGGTCGATCTACGAGGACGCTCGCGCCGGCCGGCGCGCCTCCGTGGACTTCTGGCGCGACGAGTACCGTCTCAACGCCAGGATCGCCCGCTTCCCGAAACCGTACGTGGCCCTCATGGACGGCATCGTGATGGGCGGCGGGGTGGGAGTGTCGGCCCACGGTGACGTCCGGGTCGTCACCGAACGCTCACGCGTCGCCATGCCCGAGACCGGCATCGGGTTCGTCCCCGACGTGGGCGGAACCTATCTGCTGGCCGCGGCGCCGGGCGAGCTCGGCACCCACCTCGCCCTCACCGGGCAGGCAGTGAACGCGGCCGACGCCCTCGCGTGCGGGCTGGCCGACCACTTCGTCCCGTCGCACCGGCTGCCGGATCTCACTACGGCGCTCTCGCGGAGCGCCACCCCCGTAGAAGTGACGGACGCGGTGCTCGGCTTCACGGCCGCGCCCCCGGAGGGGGAACTCGCCGCGCACCGCCCGTGGATAGACGCCTGCTATGCCGCGGACACCGTCGAAGAGATCATCGAACGGCTCGTGGACAGCGGCGTCCCCGCCGCGAAGGAGAACGCCGCGACGCTCCTCGCCAAATCGCCCACCTCGCTCAAGGTCACCCTGGCCGCCGTCCGCCGGGCGAAGCGCCTCGGCAGCCTCGAAGAGGCGCTCGACCAGGAGTTCAGGGTCTCCTGCCGGGCCTTCACCGGACACGACCTGGTGGAGGGCGTGCGCGCCCAGATCATCGACAAGGACCGGAGCCCCCGGTGGAATCCCGCGGAGCCGGGCGAGGTCTCCGACGCCGATGTCGCCCGGCACTTCGAGCCCCTGGGTGACCAGGAACTGGGCCTGTTCCCGCACTGACCGGCACACGGCCAACCGTACGCGTTCGCAGCCCACCGGGCCCCCGACCGCGGCACGGGGCACCGAGGAGACCGGCGGCGGCCTCGAAGCCTCGGCACGGTGACCCGTGCCCACCGTCCGGCGGGGCCGCCGCCGGTCGCCGACCAGGCACCGGTCACCCACCGGTCCGCGTGGAGGCGGCGTACCCTCATACCCGCGCCGCCTCCAGGCGGTCCGCGGCCCTGTCCCAGCTCCCCAGGTCTCCCCGCGGGCTGTAGTGGCGCAGCTCCTGGGTGCGTGCGACCAGCCGCCGCATGTCGGCCAGTCCACCCACCAGCCCGTGGGCCCGTGCCTGGAGCAGCACGTTGCCGAGCGCCGTCGCCTCGGCCGGTCCGGCGGTGACCGGCAGTCCCGTCGCGTCGGCGGTCCACTGGCAGAGCAGTTCGTTGCGCGAGCCACCGCCGACCAGATGGATCCCGGTCAGCTCGCGGCCCGCCAGTGCGGCAGCCCGGCGCAGGGTCCTGCGATGCGCCAGCGCGAGGCTCTCCAGCACGCACCGTACGTACCCGCCCGGGCCGTCCGGCGGCGCCTGCCCGGTCCCGGTGAGCACCTCGTCGATCCTCGACGGCATGTCACCCGGCGCCAGGAACACCGGATCGTCGGGGTCGATCACCGCGGCGAACGGCCGGGCACGCGCCGCATCCGCGAGGAGTCCGGCCAGACTCGGGGACGTACCCGCGCGCTCCCAGGTGCGACGGCACTCCTCGAGCAGCCACATGCCCATGATGTTGCGAAGGTAGCGGACGGTGCCGTCCACCCCGCGCTCATTGGTGAAGTTCGCGGCCCGGGACTCCTCGGACAGTACGGGCGCGTCCAGTTCGAGACCGGCCAGCGACCAGGTGCCGCACGAGACGTACGCGAAGCCCGGCTCGGCGGCCGGTACGGCGGCCACCGCCGACGCCGTGTCGTGCGAGGCGACCGTCGTCACCGGCGTGCCCGCCGGCAAGCCGGTGAACTCGCTGACGTGCGGCAGGAGCGCGCCCGCCCGCTCACCCGGTTCGCGCAGCGGAGGGAACAACGAGCGCTCCAGGCCCAGCCGCCCGATCAGCTCATCGGACCAGGTGCCCCTCCGTGCGTCGAACAGGCCGGTCGTCGACGCGTTGGTCACCTCCGCGCCCACCGTCCCCGTCAGCCAGTACACCAGCAGATCGGGCATCAGCAGCAGTGTCCGGGCCGATCCCCACTGCGCGGTGGAACGATGGGCCGCGAGCTGGAACACGGTGTTGAACGGCAGGTGCTGCAGACCGCTGACGGCGTACAGATCCTGGGCGCCGCATCCTGCCAGCACCGCATCGGCAGCTGGGGCGTTGCGGCCGTCGCGGTAGTGGAACGGGATACCCAGCAGCGCTCCGTCGGAGTCCAGCAGGCCGTAGTCCACCGCCCAGGTGTCGATGCCCACCGAGGTGACAGGACCGTTGCGCGCCGCCGCGCGCAGACCGTCCAGCATCCCCTGGTAGAGGGAGAGCACATCCCAGCGGAGCCCGTCGGGCAGCCGCACCGGAGTGTTGGCGAAGCGGTGTGCCTCGGTCAGCACCAGCTCGTCGGGGCCCACCCTGCCGGTGATCACCCGGCCGCTGGTGGCACCGAGGTCCACCGCGGCGAACACCGGGTCGTGTCGTGAAGTCGCAGACATGGAAACCTCATCCGATCCGGCGGGTCCGCGTCCCGGGAAGCGCTCCCGGGACACGGTCGGCCGCACGTGGTCAGCGCAGGAAGGCCGCCGCCACACCGGCGTCGACGGGAATGTGAAGGCCGGTGGTGTGTGTGAGGTCCCCGCCGGTCAGTGCGAAGACGGCGTTGGCGACGTGCTCGGGCAGCACCTCGCGCTTGAGGATCGTGCGCTGGGCGTAGAACTCGCCGAGCTTCTCCTCCTCGATGCCGTACGTGGCCGCGCGCTGGGCACCCCATCCCGCGGCGAAGATCCCCGAGCCGCGCACCACGCCGTCCGGGTTGATGCCGTTGACCCGGATACCGTGCTCGCCCAGCTCGGCGGCCAGAAGCCGCACCTGGTGCGCCTGGTCGGCCTTGGTCGCCGAGTACGCGATGTTGTTCGGTCCCGCGAAGACGGCGTTCTTGGACGCGATGTAGATGATGTCGCCGCCGAGGTTCTGCGCCTGCATCACCCGCGCCGCCTCCCGGGACACCAGGAACGAACCGCGCGCCATGATGTCGTGCTGGAGGTCCCAGTCCCGGGCGGTGGTCTCCAGAAGCGGCTTGGAGATGGAGATCCCCGCGTTGTTCACGACCAGGTCGACGCCGCCGAAGGCGAGCACCGCCGCCTGGAAGGCCTCGGTGATCTGCTCCTCGGCGGTCACGTCGACCGTCACGGCGACGGCTCTGTCCGGCCCGCCGAGCTCTGCCGCCACCGCGGCCGCGTTCTCCGCGTGGAGATCCGCGACGACGACACAGGCACCCTCCGCGACGAGTCGCTGCGCGATGGCCCGGCCGATGCCGGACCCCGCGCCGGTGACCAGCGCGACCCGGGTGGCCAGCGCCTTGGGCTCGGGCATCCGGCGCAGTTTCGCCTCCTCCAGCTCCCAGTACTCGATGCGGAACTTCTCGGACTCCTCGATCGGAGCGTAGGAGGAGACGGCCTCGGCGCCCCGCATCACGTTGATCGCGTTGAGGTAGAACTCCCCGGCCACCCGGGCGGTCTGCTTGTCCTTGCCGAAGGAGAACATCCCGACCCCGGGCACCAGCACGACCGCCGGATCCGCACCGCGCATCGCGGGCGAGCCGGGGGAGGCGTGGCGCTCGTAGTACGCGCGATAAGCCTCCCGGTACTCCCCGTGGAGCTCCCGGAGACGGGCCACCGCCTCGTCCAGCGGCGCGTCGGCGGCCAGATCCAGGACCAGCGGGCTGACCTTCGTCCGCAGGAAGTGGTCCGGACAGGACGTTCCGAGCGCGGCCAGGCGCGGGTGCTCGGAGCGGGAGAGGAAGTCGAGCACCGGTGCCGCGTCGGTGAAGTGCCCCACCTGCGGACGGTCGGTGGAGGCCAGACCCCGGATCACCGGTGCGAGGGCCGCGGCCCTCTCCCGGCGCGCCCGGGCGGCGAGAGCCTCCCGGCCGGGCAGCACGGCACCGAACGGCTCGGGCCTGCCGCGCTCCTCCAGGAACGTCTCGGCCGTACGGATCATCCAGAGCGCGTTGCGCTCGCACTCCTCGGACGTCTCGCCCCAGGCTGTGATGCCGTGGCCGCCCAGGATCACACCGACCGCCCGCGGGTTGGCCTCCTTGACGGCCGCGATGTCCAGACCGAGCTGGAAGCCGGGACGGCGCCAGCCCACCCAGGCCACCTTGTCGCCGAAGCACTCGGCGGTGAGCTTCTCACCGTCGGCCGCGCACGCCAGCGCGATCCCGGAGTCCGGATGCAGATGGTCGACGTGGGCGGCCTCGACGAGGGCGTGCATCGCGGTGTCGATCGACGGCGCGGCGCCCCCCTTGCCGTGCAGGCAGAAGTCGAAGGCCGACACCATCTCGTCCTCGCGCTCCACCCCCGGATACACGTCCTTGAGCGCCCGCACCCGGTCCAGCCGGAGCACGGCGAGTCCGGCCTCGGTCAGCGTGCCGAGGTCGCCGCCCGAGCCCTTGACCCAGAGCAGTTCGGTCTCGCCGCCGGTGACCGGGTCGGTCCCCGTTGCCTTGGCGGAGGTGTTGCCACCGGCGTAGTTGGTGTTGCGCGGGTCGGATCCGATCCGGTGAGCGCGCTCCAGGAGCGCGGCGACTTCGGCGTGCGTCGCGGACGTCATGAGGGTTCCTTCGAGGTGGGAGGGCGGGTGCGCGGGACATGCGGGTGGGGAGCGTGGCTCAGGCGCCCCAGCCGGCCTGTTCGCCGCCGACCCGGTCGGCGGCGATGCGCTCCTGATTGCCGGAGGCGAGATAGGCCGCGAACGGATCCCGGGCCAGGCCGAGTTCCTCACGGACCTCGGCGAGCAGCGGGCGTACGTCGGTGTTGAAGGCGTCCATGAGCACCCCGTTCGAGGCGAGGACGTCGCCGGAACGCTGCGCCGCGGCCAAGGCCTCGGAGTCGATCAGCAGGGCCTTCGCGGTCGCTTCCTGCACGTTGGTCACCGAGCGGATGACGGCCGGGATCTTGGCCTCGATGTTGTGGCACTGGTCGAGCATGAAGTTGACGTTGGTCTCCGTCTCGAGACCGCCGTTCTTGACCACTTCGTGCATGATCCGGAAGAGCTGGAACGGGTCGGCGGCGCCCGCCATCAGGTCGTCGTCCGCATAGAAGCGGGAGTTGAAGTCGAACGCCCCGAGCTTCTCCTCACGCAGCAGGAACGCCACGATGAACTCGATGTTGGTGCCCGGTGCGTGGTGGCCGGTGTCGACCACGACCTGCGCCTTGGGGCCGAGCTTGAGGCAGTGGGCGTACGAGGTGCCCCAGTCGGGAACGTCGGTGGTGTAGAAGGCCGGCTCGAAGAGCTTGTACTCGAGCAGCATCCGCTGGTCGTCGCCGAGCCGTTCGTAGACCTCCGCGAGGGCCTCGGCCAGCCGGTCCTGCCGGCCCGAGATGTCGTCCTGGCCGGGGTAGTTGGTGCCGTCCGAGAACCACAGCTTGAGGTCGGGCGAGCCGGTGGCGTCCATGATGTCGACGCATGCGAGCAGATGATCGGTGGCCTTGCGGCGGACCTTCGGGTCCGGGTGGGTCACCGAGCCCAGTCTGAAGTCGTCGTCCTGGAAGACGTTGGAGTTGATCGCCCCGATCCGCAGCCCGAGATCCGCGGCGTGTCTCGTGAGCCCCGGGTAGTCCTCGACCCGGTCCCACGGGATGTGCAGCGACACCTTGGGAGCGACCCCGGTGTGAGCGTGCACCTGCGCGGCGTCCGCCAGTTTCTCGAACGGGTCGCGCGGGACTCCGGGCTGGGCGAAGACCTTGAAGCGCGTCCCGGAGTTGCCGTAACCCCAGGACGGCGTCTCGATGACCTGAGACTTCAGAGCTGCCTTGACGGCCGACACATCAGACATGAACACCTCGTAAGCAGAGTCATCCGGCGACCGGTCGGATCGGGGATGTGAATCGTTTCACCAGGAACGTACGCTAGGTTTGGGTGATGCTCCCAGTCAAGCAGCTAGTCAAGTTTCTTGGAGACTTGAATCAATTCACCGCAAGCGCTTGCTACTCCGGCCGCTTTGGCAGGTGACCAAAAGGTCACATATTTTGGTTCCATGGACGCGGTGTTCAAGGCCCTGGCAGACCCGACGCGACGCGGTCTGCTCGACGAGCTGTTCCGTGAGGACGGGCAGACCCTGAGTGCACTGGAGGCCCGCTTCGACATCACGCGGTTCGCGGTGATGAAGCACCTCAAGCTGCTGGAAGCGGCGGGTCTGGTCGTCACCCGACGGCGAGGCCGGGAAAAGCTCCACTTCCTGAACCCGGTGCCCATCCGGCTCGTCCACGACCGGTGGGTGAGCAAGTATGCGGAGCCCTGGGCGGCAGGGCTCAGCAGCCTCAGGAGCCGACTGGAGAATCCCATGGAGAAGGTCTTCGAGATCTACATCCGCACCACTCCCGAGCGCCTCTGGGAGGCGATCACCGACCCCGAGATCCGGAGCAAGTACAACTTCGGCGCCCGCGTCACCTCCGACTGGACCCCGGGCTCACGCTTCGAGATGGGCGCCCCGGGTGCCCCCGGCCCGCTGGGGGAGGGCCAGAACCTGGAGGTCGATCCACCGCGCAAGCTGGTCCAGAGCATGGTGGCGCTCTGGAGCGAGGAGGTGAAGAGCGAAGGGCCCACCCGCGTCACGTGGGAGATCGAGCAGGTCGGCGACTCCTGTCGGCTCACCGTCACCCATGACGTGCGCGAGGGCGCCAACGACGAGTTGTACGGCGGTTGGCCGATGATCCTCTCCGGCCTGAAGACCTGGCTGGAGACGGGCGAACTCCTCACGACCCCGGGCTCGCTCATGTACACCGACCGGTAGCCGACGGCCACGCGGCGATGGGTGCCGGGCTCCCTCCCCAGGGGAGCGGGGCACCCACCGCGCGCGGAACGCTCAGCGTCCGGAACCGGACAGGCTCGGCCGCAGCGCCCGCACGAGAGCGAAGAGCCGGTCCTCGTTCCCGCTGAGGCCCGCGCTGCGCAGGGCCTCGTCCGCCTCCTCGATCGGCGAGGCGAGCAGCGGCATGTACAGCGGAGCGTCGGCCGGGTCCGCGAGCACGGCGCGAGTGGCCTCCAGCAACCGGACGTACGCCTGGGCGGCAGCGACTTCGTGATGGCGCATCTCAGCATCTCCTGGTCAGAGGTGTCGGACCGTCAAGCATCCCCCACAGGTCTGACAACGCCCTCTCACCAGGTACGGAACGTCTCAGCCGGACTCCGTACCCCCGGCACCGGCGGGCGGTTCGACCTCGAGGAACCGCCGCCGTCGAGGCCCCCGGTACAGCAGAGCCGTCCAGCCCAGTTGCCGCAGCGCCGCGACGCATCCGGTCAGCCCACCCTCCTCGCCGTGTGCCGCGCCGCTGCCCGGCGGACCGGCCCACTCCACCCGCACGGAGCCCGACCGCTCGCCCTCGCACACCCGGTACCCCGTAGCGGCACGCTCCCCGGACGCACCGACCGCCGATGCGGGTATCCCGGCGGCCTCCAGGGCCAGGGCCACGGCCCGCACCGGACGGTGCAGCTCCCAGCGTGCCGGGGTGCCCTCGGGATCCGGGTTCCCCGTGTTGGTGAGCCGGCGGATGTGCAGCATTCCTTCGAACGCGGTGCGCACGGCGCCGGCCCGCATGTCGAGCGGTCCGGGATCCGGCGGTCCGTCACCGGTGGCGGGCTCGAACCCGGTCTCCTGCGAGGCTCCCATGAAGCGTCCCCTTCTCCGGCGTTGCCGTGCTGGTGAGCCCAGTGTGCGCCGCCCCACTGACATCGGGTGTCCGCCCGGGTCGGCAGCCCCGATAGGCTTGGGCCCGCCCTGCACACACCGGAGGAATCAGGCACGTGGCCGACAACGACCCGAGCACCGCGCCCGCGACGGAGCCGGCTTCCCTGCGGGCCGACTGCGCGAACTGTTTCGGGCTGTGCTGCGTCGCGTTGACCCTGACCGCGTCGGCGGACTTCGCGATCGACAAGGACGCGGGCGACCCCTGTCGAAACCTCCAGGACGACTTCCGCTGCGGCATCCACACCCGGCTGCGGCCGGAAGGCTTCTCCGGATGCACGGTGTACGACTGCTTCGGCGCCGGACAGAAGGTCTCCCAGGAGACGTACGGCGGCCGGGACTGGCGGCGGGCCCCCGGCACCGCCCAGCAGATGTTCCAGGTCTTCCCGGTGATGCGACAGCTCCACGAGCTCCTCCGGTACCTCACCGAAGCCCTCGCACTGCCCGCCGCTGAGCCCCTGCACACCGATCTCCGCAGCGCACGGGACACCACCGAACGCCTCACCCGCGGTACCGCCGAGGACCTCGCGGCCCTGGACGTGTCGGAGCACCGCGACCGCGTCGCCGCCCTGCTGGGCAGGACGAGCGAACTCGTACGCGCGACCGTTCCCCGGCGCAGGAAGCGCGGTCACCGGGGCGGCGACCTCGTCGGAGCCCGCCTCAGGGGCGCCGACCTGCGGGGAGCCGACCTCCGCGGGGCCTATCTCATCGCGGCCGACCTGCGTGCCGCGGATCTGCGCGGGGCCGATGTCATCGGCGCCGACTTCCGGGACGCCGAGCTCTCGGACGCGGACCTGACCGGTGCGCTCTTCCTCACCCAGGCCCAGCTGAACGCGGCGAAGGGCAACGCCGCCACACGACTGCCCGCAGCCCTCACCCGGCCCACGCACTGGGACGGCGCCCGGCCCGGGGCAGGCCGAACACCGGAGCCCGGCCCGGGGCCGGGCCGCACACGGGCGTCCCGGAAGCGTCCGGACCCACCGCGCAGCTGACGCCTCAGCCGTGACGCGCGGTGTCCTCACCCGGCCCGGTCGATTTTCCGTCCTGCTCCAGCGCGGCCTTGAGCCGCTCCAGGGTCGTACGGATGTTCCCGCGCTGGAACTCCGCGAAGGTGTGGCCCCGTGTCGCGACACGGTCGAACGCGTTGGCGAGAAAATCGGGCCATGCCCGCCGGTTGTCCGTCCATGTCTCCGTGACCCGGGTGAAGCCGTCGACCGCTTCGAAGCGGTACTCCCACAGTGCGATGGCCCCTGGCAGCCGCGGCCGCTTCGCCCCGATCGCGTGCACCCGGAACGCGAACCGCTCACCCGGATCGGCGGCGGTCACCGTGCACTTGGTCGTCCAGCGGAGGGAACCGCGCCTGTTGCGGCCCTCGAAGACCATGCCCACATGGGTGGACCGGCGATCACCGAGCACCCGCGCACCCCGGTTCTCCGGGCTCCAGCGCCCCATCGCGGTGGGGTCGCTGAGCTGCGCGTACACGGCCGAGGGGGTCGCCTCGACCAGGATGCTGTCCGAGACGGACATGATGCGGGGCATAAACAGAACTCCTTGTCCACGACCGTCCGGCCACTGTGCGCAAGCCGGACGACTCATGTGCGAACGGTCGGCGGTGCTGGTTCGTCGGCCAGTGTGGCGTACACGCGGCAGCGTCCAGGACACCGGACCCGAGGAACCCGCACCTGCCGATCCCCTCCTCGACCCTCCGTACCCGCACCGGCCACGGAAGTGGAATGCGCCGAGTGCCAGGGGTGAGCGCCTCCGTCGGAGCACCGAATCCGATCGGGCGGACGGTGTTCGGCTCCTGCTGAATCGGTTCTCCGGTAGCCCGGACCCGGAGAAGGCGGGTGACCTCCTCGCCCGGTACACCGACCGGCCGCTGGACAAGAGCGTGGCCGGCTTCCTCCCGGCAGGTGACGCGCGCCCGGCCGGAGCCCGGGGACTTCGTCAACACGGGCGTCACCGCCATCGGCCGATGGAGTGTCCTTTGCCAGCCACTGGTGCAGTGCTCACAGGGATCTCCCGCAGTACCGCCGCGGCGGAGTCCATCCTGGTCGCCGAGTCCGCAATCGGCCGTCGACCGAAGGAGTGCCGCAGTGACGACGAGGGGTGCCTCAGAAACGGTGGAGGCCGATGCCGCCTACCAGGACGAACTTCCCGTCCGGCGGCGGCAGCCGGGGAGGGTGGTCGTCACGTGGCTGACCACCACCGATCACAAGACCATCGGCACGATGTATCTGGTCACCTCGTTCCTGTTCTTCCTCGGCGGTGGTGTGCTGGCACTCGTGATGCGTGCCGAGCTGGCCCGCCCGGGTACGCAGATCGTGTCGAACGAGCAGTACAACCAGGCGTTCACGATGCACGGCACGATCATGCTGCTGTTGTTCGCGACGCCGCTCTTCGCCGGGTTCGCGAACTGGATCATGCCGCTGCAGATCGGCGCACCCGATGTGGCGTTCCCGCGGCTGAACATGTTCGCGTACTGGCTCTACCTCTTCGGCTCGCTCATCGCGCTAGCCGGCTTCCTCACCCCGCAGGGCGCGGCCGACTTCGGATGGTTCGCCTATTCGCCACTCACCGACACGGTTCGCTCGCCCGGGATCGGCGGCGATCTGTGGATCATGGGTCTGGCCTTCTCCGGCTTCGGCACGATCCTCGGCTCGGTGAACTTCATCACCACGATCATCTGCATGCGCGCGCCTGGCATGACGATGTTCCGCATGCCGATCTTCACCTGGAACGTCCTGCTGACCGGTGTTCTCGTTCTGCTGGCGTTCCCGGTCCTGGCCGCCGCGCTCTTCGCGCTGGAGGTCGACCGTAAATTCGGTGCGCACGTCTTCGACGCGGCCAACGGCGGGCCGATCCTGTGGCAGCACCTCTTCTGGTTCTTCGGCCATCCCGAGGTCTACATCATCGCCCTGCCGTTCTTCGGCATCGTCTCCGAGATCATCCCGGTCTTCAGCCGCAAACCGATCTTCGGGTACGTGGGCCTGATCGCGGCGACCATCGCCATCGCGGGCCTCTCGATCACAGTGTGGGCACACCACATGTTCGTGACCGGTGCGGTACTGCTGCCGTTCTTCGCCTTCATGTCGTTCCTGATCGCGGTGCCGACCGGTGTGAAGTTCTTCAACTGGATCGGGACCATGTGGAAGGGCTCACTGTCCTTCGAGACACCGATGCTCTGGGCGATCGGATTCCTCGTCACGTTCCTCTTCGGCGGCCTGACCGGTGTCCTCCTGGCCTCGCCCCCGATGGACTTCCACGTCTCCGACTCGTACTTCGTCGTGGCACATTTCCATTACACGGTGTTCGGCACCGTGGTCTTCGCGATGTTCGCCGGATTCCACTTCTGGTGGCCGAAGTTCACCGGAAAGCTGCTGGACGAGCGGCTGGGCAAAGTGACGTTCTGGACGCTGTTCTTCGGCTTCCACGGCACGTTCCTGGTGCAGCACTGGCTCGGCGCCGAGGGCATGCCGCGCCGGTACGCGGACTACCTCGCCGCCGACGGTTTCACCGCACTCAACGCCGTCTCCACCATCGCCTCGTTCCTGCTCGGTCTGTCCATGCTCCCCTTCGTGTACAACGTGTGGAAGACGGCGAAGTACGGCAAGAAGGTCGAGTTCGACGACCCGTGGGGCTACGGCCGTTCGCTCGAATGGGCCACTTCCTGCCCGCCCCCGCGGCACAACTTCCTCACGCTGCCGCGCATCCGCTCCGAATCCCCGGCGTTCGACCTGCACTACCCCGCCGTCCGCGCACTCGAGGAGGAGACGAACCGCCCCGCCGAGTCCCACACCGTGGCGCCCGGGGACAAGCAGGCATGAGGCAGGCCCGGGATGACGTCCCGTCGACAGGAGGACCGCGTGCGACCCGACAAGGAGAGCGCCGCCCGAGGCCTGGCGCAGGTGGAGGGCTACCTGCTCTGGAACGCCGAAGTGGAGCGGGCCCGGCGCCAGGCCGTCCGCTTCAGCGAACAGCTGCCCTGGCTCACCACTGCCCAGCGTGAGGACGTCGAACGCGTCTACGTCACGGACCGGGTGGCCGTCAGCCGGGATTCCCTCACCAGGATCGCCGACCGCGCCGTCGAACTCCGGGGCGAGTACACCGCACGGTACGAACGGCTCAGAGCCCGCTGTGTGGCGGTGTCCGCGCTCACCGTCGGCGCAGTCAGCGGCACGTTCACGGCACTCGCACTGATCAGCCGGTGACCCTCGGACCCGGGCGACCCGGGTCCGGCGGGCGGGGCCGATCGCCCGGCGCCACGGTCCGGTGGTGCGACGAGCAGCACGTGCGGAGTCCGTAGGGGAGCACGGCACCGGCTCCGGTCACAGGACCGACATCTCCCGGCGCGGCACGGCCCAGGCCCGGTCGAGCTCGGACAGATGCACGGAGAGCCGCTCGGCGTGCGAGGGCGGCAGTTCGTCGGCCCGGTTCCCCAGCTGCACGGCGCAGGCCGTCGTGGTGTCGACGAGCCGCTCCACCGCACTCGCGACCCCGTCGGACCCTGCGGAATGCCGTGCCACCGACGGGAGTTCGGCAGCCGAAAGATCGATCGCCGTACGCGCCGCGGCCAGCGACCTGTAGGCGTCACGCCGCAGCGCCCCCCGTCCGGCCTGGTCCTCCGGAGCCTCCAGGACGTGCCGGAGGTAGCGGTGCGCCGCACCCACGGCCGTGTCCAGCGCGGCTCGAACGGTGTGCCCCCGCCGGCCGGGCAGCGGAAGATGACCGACGAGCAGCACCGTCACACAGGCCAGCAGCGACTCCACGACCCGCCCCCAAGCGGCGGGAGGCTCACCGCCCAACAGGACGAGGGACAGCACGAGTACGGTGACGACCGCCGTCTGCACCGCGAAGTGGCGGGTGGCGACCGGCAGAAGCCCACCGCAGAGCGCGACCGCACCGACGAGCGGGAACGGGCCGGCCGGCAGGCCGGACATCAGCAGCATCAGCAGGCCGAAGACCGCGGCACCCGCGACCGTACCCACGGCCCGGCACAACACCCGCGAAAGCAGCGGGCCCAGATCGGGCTTGACGAGGAACACGGTCGTTGCGGGCAGCCAGTACCAGTGGTCGTGGTGCAGCCACTGCGCCACGACCGTACTCGTCGCGCAGCACACCGCCACCCGCAGGCCGTACTCGCGTCCCGCGGCACTCCACGCCCGCCTCGGGACGGAGCCGCCCGGGTGCCCCTTCGCCGTACTCGACGGCGCCCCCTCGGGCCGGTCGAAGACCGCCGCCGCCCGGAGCAGGGCATCGTCCAGAGCGCGCAGTCCGGCATCCGTCCGCGCAGGGGCGGGCAGCGGGCCGCAGGGCCCGCCCGTACGTACCGCGTCCGACAGCCTCCGGGGACCCTCCACGAGACGGGCGGGCAGTGGCACCCCCGCCCAGGCCAGCGCGGTCGCGGCCTCGGCCAGCGGAAAGGCTGCCGCGTACCGGGCGTGGAGTCGGCGCTCGGCGGAGGAACTCGCACGGCCGCGCAACCGCGGCCCGCCCAGCGCGTCCTGCGCCCGGTCGAGGGCCGCGCTCAGCGCCGCCCGCCCGGCCAGAGCCTGCGGACCGCCCGTAGCCCGCAGAAGTGTGGACACGGCCTCGTACACGGCGGCGACCGCTTCCCGTTCCCCGTCCAGCCGGTACGGACCGCTGCCCGGCCGGCCAGGGGACGGGAGCACCAGGCGCAGCAGCAGGAGCCAGCTCGCACCGGCCAGGAACAGCAGCGCGCGCAGCGGACCCGGCTCCGGCAGCGGCATGCCGGCCCCGATCACGGCCGCGACCAGCACCTGCGTCCCGCACGCGGACGCCACCGGCCCCGTCGAACTGAACGCCCCGGCGACCAGCCCCAGGACCCCGAACACCAGCGGCAGCGCGACCACGGACCGGCCGCCACCCGCGGCGGCCGCGATCATCGAGCCGAACAGCAGCCCCGCCGCGCCGGCCAGCGCCGGAACTCCCAGCCGGGTGACCGCGGCACGCCTGCCGCCGGGCCGGTCGTTGATCCCGGCCAGCATCGCGCCCAGTGCGGCAGGCACCCCGGCGGTCGGCCGCTCCGCGAGCACCGCCAGGAGCAGCGGCACCGAGGCCAGGGTCCCCCGCAGCACAGCGTTCCACGGCACCGGCCCGCGCTGGGCCCGGAGCACATGACCGAGCCACGGAGGGAGAGGAGGAAGGCGAGAGGGAAAAGCAGGGGTGAACACCGGGCTCCTGTCCGCGCGGGGAAGGCGTCACATCGCCGGCGGACGCCTTCGGCCCGGGCGTGACCCCAGCCTAGATCCCGTACATGGAGGGGGTGCTACCTGATCGTTTCCGTGGTGTGAAGGACCGCCGGCTTCACAGCGCGGTGCCGAAGTTCTGCGTCCACACCGGACCGCCCGAGGACTCCTGCCGTCCGACGCCGATCTCCTTGAACGCGCAGTTGAGGATGTTCGCCTTGTGACCGGGACTGTTCATCCACGCCTCCATCACCGCAGCCGCCGTGGTCTGCCCCTTGGCGATGTTCTCGCCGTACGTGCTCCAGCGGTACCCGGCCGAGGTGATGCGCGCGCCGGGATCCGTACCGTCCGGCGAGGTGTGCGAGAAGTAGTCCCGTTCGACCATGTCCGCGGAATGACGCGACGCGGCCGTCGCCAGCCGTTCGTCGGTGCCCACCGCTCCGCAGCCCTCCCGCGCACGCTCGGCGTTGACCAGGTTCATCACCTCCTCCGCCACCGAATCGGAGGCCGGCCGCGCGGGTTCGGGCGGCGGCGCGACGGACGGCTTCGAGGACGGCGTACGCGGGCGGGGGACGGTCCTGGGTGTGGGGGAGGCCGTCCTGGCCTCGGTCCTGGACGGCGAGGGTGAGGCGGACGCCGACGGGGACGAGGGCGACGGGGACGGTGTGGCGGTCGGCGGTGCCGACGTGGTCTCCGAGGCCGACGGGCGCGTCAGGGGCGCGACCGCCGTCGACGGCCCCTCGTCCCCGTCGGCGTCCGTGTAGAGGTGAACCGCGGCGCCACCGCCTCCCAGGGTCGCGACCGCCACCAGTCCCGCCACCACGCCGGTGCGGCGGCGGCGCCTCACCTCGCCCCGGCGCCGCTCGGCACGTCCGGGCCCCGACAGCCGCGAGACCTCGGTGTGTGCGGTGCCCGCCGAGAGGAAGTCCGCCGGGCCGGCGGCGGACGCCACCACGGGAACCAGCGCCAGACCCACCAGCAGGCCCTCGGCCGGGACCAGGCCGGATCCATGCCCCGAGCAGACCGTGCAGCCCCGCGCATGACGAGCCAGATGTTTGCGCCAGAGGGCGGACGGCACACCGTCCCACCGGGTGATGAGGTCCTCCAGCAGGATGCAGCGCGGGCGGGCGGCCAGGGCACGCACCACCACTCTGGCCGCCTCCAGCTGCGCCTTCATCCGCTGCACGCGGACCGCGGTGTGCTGCGGAGACAGTTCGAGCGCGCCGGAGACCTCGGCCCGGGACAGTTCACCGGCCGTCTCCAGCCACCACAGGGACAGCAGCGCCCGGTCGTCCTCATCGAGCCACCGCGTGGCCTCGGCGGCCTCCCGGCGCTGCCCCGTCAGACCCAGGCGGACGATCGTCAGCTCCACGAAGTCCGCCGCGGGATCGACGACGTCGCACGCGACCTCCATCGGGTCGGCGGATATCTCCCCGCTCCTGCGCTCCCGCCGGTGCCCGCGTATCTCGTTCATGGTGATGGCCACGAACCAGGACCGGAAACTTCCCGGGGTGCGCAAGGAGGGCAGGCCGCGGAGCATGCGCAGCACACTCTCCTGCACCACGTCGTCGACATCGGCATGGCCGTCCAGCGCACGGCCCACGATGTTGTAGACCAGAGGCAGATACGACGCGACGAGCTGGTCCTGGGCCTGCTGGTCCCCCTTCTGCGCCGCCTTGATCAACGCCGACTCGCGTGCCTCGCCCATACAGTGCTCACTCTTCCGGGATCCTGATCCGTCACTTCCCACACTCGGGAGACGCTGTGCGGCGGGGACGATAACAGGAATCCGGCCACCTGGTCGCGAACCCCTCAAGGATCCGGGCACGCCGCATGCCGGACCCCGGGGCCGGCACCAGGCCTGCCACGGGGTCCGGCACGCACGGACGACTCCTCCACGGCGGCTGCGCCGCCTCCCGGGTCAGGGACGAGGAGGACTGTCCGGGCCCTGGTCCTCGCCGAGCTGCCGCCTCAGCCTTTCCTGGCCGGTGTCGACGTGCTTGCTGTGCTTGCCCTGAGTCCGGGCGTCGATCGTGTCACCGGCTTTGTCGACGCCCTTCCCGGCCTGGTCCTCGTGGCCCTTGAGCATCTTCTTGATCTTGTCCAACGCGGACATGGTTTCCCTCCTGGACTCGGCGTCCCCCGCCCATCCAGAGTCACGGCACATGGCCCGGACCGCATCCGCGCGTGGCCCCGAGAGATGTCCGCACGGGTCCGGAGGTGTGAAGGGGGCGTGGGTGGGCAGATACCGGATGACCAGGGAGGTGGTGGCCGTGGGCCGCATCCAGATCGTCCGCCGTCCGCAACCCCCCACGGGGCCGCCCCCGCTGGACCTGCGCACACCGTCCGGGCGGACCCTTCCGTACTGATCTCCGGCCGACCTCCGCGCCGGCGTTGCCGTTCGGCATGGAGAAGGCGGAGCGGTGAGGTTTGCCATGAGTGATCCTCGACAGCCACCGGGTGACCGGCTGCAGACCGACCGGCCGCACTCGGCCCGCGTCTGGAACTACCTCCTCGGAGGTAAGGACAACTACCCGGCCGACGCGGCCGCGGGCGAGATGATCCTGAAGGCGTTCCCCGACATCGCGGGTATCGCACGCGGTCAGCGCGCCTTTCTGGCCCGCGCCGTCCGCTTCCTGACCGGCGAGGCGGGGGTCCGGCAGTTCCTCGACATCGGGACGGGCCTGCCCACCGCGAACAACACGCACGAGGTCGCCCAGTGGATGGCCCCCGAGTCCCGGATCGTGTACGTCGACAACGACCCGCTCGTACTGACCCACGCCCGAGCGCTGCTGACCAGCACGCCCGAGGGCGCGTGCGCGTACATCGACGCGGACGTGCGTGACACCGGCCGAATCCTCGACGAGGCCGCCCGCACCATTGATCTCGACCGGCCCGTCGGCCTGACCATGCTGGGGATCATGGGCCAGCTCCCCGACGAACAGGACCCGTGGGGCCTGGTCCGCCGGCTGCTGGCAGCGCTCCCCTCAGGCAGCTATCTGGCCCTCGCCGACGGCACCGACACCAGCGAGACCATGACCAGGGCCATCGAGGCGTACAACGCGAATTCGGCGAGCTCCTACCATCTGCGGAGTCCCGCACGGATCGCCGATTTCTTCGACGGGCTGGACGTGGTCGAGCCGGGCGTCGTCAGGATCTCCGCATGGCGCCCCGACCCCGGCCGAAACGGCGAGCACCTCCCGCCGAGCCACGCGGTGAGCGGCGTGGGACGCAAGCCCTGAGGCGACACAGGCCCTGCGACGCCGGCACGGCCGAGGTGTGCGGGCGGTCCGGACGTCATGACGGCCCCGCCGCGACCCGACGGGTGGAGCGTAAGCTCCTGAGACATGATCGATCATTCGGCGCGCACCCCGTCCGCACCGTGGACGAACTGGGCGGGCAACATCACGTTCGGCGCCCGGCAGCTCCACACACCCGCCTCGGTGGCCGAGCTCCAGGCCGTCGTGGCCGCGGGGACGGCGGTACGGGCGCTGGGCACCGGCCATTCCTTCAGTACCGTGGCCGACACCCACGGCGACCTGATATCGGTCGCCGGTCTGCCCCGCTCCGTCAAGATCGACCCGAAGGCCAGGACGGCGACGGTGAGCGCGGGGCTGCGCTTCGGGGAACTCACCGGCACCCTGCACCGCACGGGACTGGCTCTGCACAACCTGGGCTCACTGCCCCACATCTCGCTCGCCGGTGCCTGCGCCACCGGCACCCACGGGTCGGGCATCGGCAACCGCTCCCTGGCCGGTGCCGTCCGTGCGCTGGAGCTCGTCACCGCGGACGGCACGTCGGTGACGCTGGAACGCGGCGACACCGACTTCCCCGGGGCCGTGGTCTCCCTGGGCGCGCTGGGAGTGGTGACCCGCCTGACCCTGGACCTCGTGCCCGCGTTCGAGGTCCAGCAGTGGGTGTACGAAGGGCTGCCCCAGGAACAACTGCTCGGCAGCTTCGACGACGTGATGTCCGAGGCCTACAGCGTGAGCCTCTTCACCGCCTGGCGCGGCGGTCCGATCGACCAGGTGTGGCTGAAGCAACGGGTCGGCGACGAAGGGCCGCGCAGCGCGCCGTCGCGGTGGCTCGGAGCGACGCTCGCGGACAGGCCGAGGCATCCCGTTCCCGGGATGCCCGCCGGGCACACCACGCAGCAGCAGGGCGTCCCCGGGCCGTGGCACGCGCGGCTTCCCCACTTCCGGCTCGAATTCACCCCGAGCAACGGCGACGAGCTGCAGTCGGAGTACTTCGTCGCCCGGCGCGACGCCGTGGCCGCCTACGAGGCCCTCGACCGGATCAGGGAGCGCATCGCACCTCTGCTCCAGATCGGCGAGATCCGCACGGTGGCCGCCGACGACCTGTGGCTCAGCCCGGCCCAGGGCATGGACGCCGTGGCCTTCCACTTCACGTGGGTGCCCGACTCCGCCGCCGTCACGCCCGTCCTCGGGGCGATCGAGGAGGCCCTGGCGCCGTTCGGTGCCCGGCCGCACTGGGGAAAGGTGTTCACCACCGCGCCCGGCACGCTCCGCGACCTGTACCGCCATTACGCGGACTTCGAGCGGCTGACCACCCGCCTCGACCCCACCGGCACCTTCCGCAACGACTTCCTGGAGCAGCACTTCCCCCGTACTGGCAACGGCCTCGGCACGGCGCCGACCGGCTGAGTACGGCGACCCGGCCGTCAGGCCGGCTCGCGCCCGTTCCGGAGCTCGGCGGCCCGGTCCTGTCTCGCCTGGCGCGGTGCGAGCTCCTCCACCAGGGCGGCGAGCTCGTCGCACGCCAGCTCCGTCTTGTGGCGGATGTTGTTGTGCTCGGTGACGATCGCGGCCAGCAGCAGCGCGGTGAGCGCCACGCAGCCGTTGAGGATACTGAGGTTGAGCATCACCTCCAGCACGCTGTGGTCGGCGAACGGCCCCACCCCGTCGGTTCCGGCGACGATCGCCATCACGGACATCATGAGGGCGCAGGGTGCGCTGCCGGCCAGCTGGAAGCGGAGCGCTGCCCAGATGATCACGGGGAAGAGAAGGTAGATCATGGACAGCGGACTGCGGGTCGCGACGACCGTCGCCCCGGCTGCGACGACGGCCAGCGCCGCCGACTCCATCCACGGGTCGGTGAGCCGGGGTACCCGCGCCCTGCGCAGAACGAGCAGCAGGGGAGTGACCATGAGGACCCCCATGGCGTCCCCCGCCCACCAGGCGGACCAGACGGACCAGAATTTCGACCCGGGAAGATCGCCGGTCAGCAGCAGGACTCCGGCGCCCGAGGTGGCGCTGATGAGCATGCCGCCCATGGCGCCCAGGAAGACCAGGACGACACCGTCGCGCAGGCGGTCCAGCTCCGCGCGGAACCCCACCGCGCGCAGCGCGAGGTAGGAGCACAACGGCGCCAGTGTGCTTCCCGCCGCGATGCCGAGGCCGGACAGGGTCGGACCGCCGCTGATCGAGATGACCGTGAGCAGGGCCCCGACCGCGATTCCCGGCCAGATCCGGAAACCCAGACACAGCAGGGCCGTCAGGGCGATTCCTGTGGGCGGCCAGAGGGGGGTGACGATCGAACCCTCCACGTTCACCTGCCGCAGGAGACCGACCCGTCCGGACACGTAGTAGGCAGCCGCGATGCTCAGTATCTGCAGAACGACCACGGCCCGGCGTCTGGATGCCTCACTTCGGATCACGCATCTCATCAGACACCGCCCACGACGGCAGGCGGTCGTGACACGCGCGGCGGGCCCTCACCTCGGACCGGTGGAGGTGGCGCGGTGGCGCAGAACGAGAACCGCCGCGTCGTCCTCGTGACCGGTGAGCGCAGCGGCCCGGAGCACCGTCTCCGCCAGCTCCGCGGCGGTGTCCCCGGAGTGTGAACTCACCAGATGCCTGATCCGCTCCAGCCCGTCGCCGATCGGCAGCGAGGGCCCCTCGATGACTCCGTCCGTGAGCAGGACGAACGCGCCGTCGACATCCAGCGTGCGCCGGGTGACCGGGTACTGCTGCCGGGTCTCGATGCCGAGGGGGAGACCGCCGGCGTCCGCCGTGATGCCCGAACGCCCGTCGGCGGTGGCCCAGACGCATGCGACATGACCCGCGCGGGCACCCTGCAGCTCCCGGGTCAGCGGATCCAGCCGGAAGAACGAGCAGGTCGCGAAGAGGCTGGAGTCCATCGAAAGGATCAGGTCGTTCGTGCGGCTCATGACCTCGCCCGGATCCGCCGCCGTGCTCGCGATGGCCCGCATGGCGATCCGGATCTGCCCCATGAAAGCGGCAGCTTCCACGTCATGGCCCTGGACATCGCCTATCGCCAGGCCCAGCGATCCGTCGGGGAGCAGGAAGCCGTCGTACCAGTCGCCGCCGATGTCCAGCCCGTGGCGGGCGGGGGCGTAGCAGGCCGCGATGTCGAGTCCCGGGGGGGAGGGCAGAACGGCGGGGAGCATGTTGCGCTGCAGCGCCTGGGCCAGTTCCACCCGCGCCTGATGCAGCTCCACCTCCTGCCGGGCACGGGCAGTCAGGTGCTGCAGGGTGCTGAGCAGGTCCTCGGCGCTCGCTGATCGGGGAGTTCGACGCCGGTTCATGGGCCGCTCCGCGTTGCGATAGTTCCTGCATCCTATTTCGGCGGGGACACTTCTGCGAGTGCTGCGGTGCCGGGGTCCCCGCAGCCCAGCTCGCCTCGCGGACAGGATTCCATCGGCCGGTTCAGCCGGCCCGGCTCAGGGATTCGGTGAGCCGCCCCAGGGTCTCCTGCAGTGCGAGGACCTCCTGGACCGAAAGCCCCGTGGCACCGAGGATCGTCCGCGGAACGGGCAGAGCGCGCTCACGCAGCCCGGCCCCGGCCTCCGTGAGGTGCACGGTGACCGACCGCTCGTCCTCGGGGCTCCGTCGACGCCGGACGAGTCCGGCCGATTCCAGCCGTTTGAGCAGGGGGGACAGAGTTCCGGAGTCGAGGTGCAGCCGCTCGCCGATCATCTTGACGGGCAGTGGGCCGTGCTCCCACAGGACCATCATCGCGAGGTACTGCGGGTAGGTGAGGCCGAGATCCTTGAGCGCTTCCCGGTAGACGCCGCCGAAGGCGCGGGAGGCTGCCTGCAGGGAGAAGCAGACCTGGTGGTCCAGCCGGAGCAGCTCGGTGTCCGGGAGATCGGTCAGGTCGGGACCGGGGGTCGGCGGTGACGTCATGGATCCAGAGTAGCCTGCCGCCTACCATTGGGTTGTGCACAATTAAGTTATGTGCAACTCTATTGGCGGTGGCCGGCCCGCGGTCACCGTCGTACGAGAGAAGGTCACTCCATGGACGCGCTCTACACCGCTGCCGCCACCGCGAACGGCCGCGAAGGCCGGGCAGTGAGTTCGGACGGCCGGATCGACCTGGCGCTCGCCCTGCCGCCGGCCCTCGGGGGCAACGGCCAGGGCACCAACCCGGAACAGCTCTTCGCCGCCGGATACGCTGCCTGTTTCGCCAGCGCGATGAGTTCCGTCGCCCGCGAGATGAAGGTCGACACCAAGGACGTCTCCGTGACGGCCGAGGTCTCGATCGGCAAGGACGACACGGGCTTCGGCCTCGCCGTCGTCATGCGTGTCGAGCTGCCGGAGGCGCTCGAGGGTGAGACCGGCCGTCGGCTGGTCGAGGCGACGCACGCCTACTGCCCGTATTCCAAGGCCACGCGCGGCAACATCGACGTCGAGCTCGTCATCGAGTAGTGCATCCCGTTCCCCTCACCTCGCCGGGTGAGGGGAACGGCCGGGCAGGGGAGACAGGAGTCGAACCTGCGGCATCCGGTTTTGGAGACCGGCGCTCTGGCCTCTGAGCTACACCCCTTCGGTGTGCTCAGCCTGGCAGTCGCACCTGTCACGGACAACAGGTTTTCGCCCGGGCGCGGCCGATCCCCGGTCCGCCCGGCGCCGGTCCACGGGGACCGCGTACACTCGGCTCCCGTTTCCGCTGATTGGCGGGCATAAACCGATCGATGGGCAGTTCGACGTGAGTTTCGCAGACAGATCCGACGCACCGATCTACGCCGGCCTCGTGGAGGAGCAGGGCGATGTCCCCGCAGAGGTGCGCCGGGTGGCCGAGCAGACTCTGCGAGAGGTGGACCGCGCTCTCGACTTCAGCTCGGTGCGCGCTCCGGGGTCTTTCCGCTAGGTCTCCGCCGCAGGACCGCGCCGGGGGTCCATCCGATCCCGGCGCGCACCGCCGTCGTCGCGGGTGTACCGGTCCCGGTGGGCGGAACCAGGCTTCTGCCCGGGGGTAGGCCCTTGCTAGGTTGCACGTGCCCCGCCGGGCAGGCGGGGCACGGCCTCGGAACTTCCGCGTTCTTCATCGTTCGGAGCATTGCGTGACCATCAGCCTGCACGGCTCAGCGACCGTTCTGTTCCAGGGGGACAGCATCACCGACGCGGGCCGGCTGTCGGACCCGGGCAGCCCCTTGGGCAACGGCTATGTCCGGATGGCGGCCGACCGCGTGCGTTCCGCGCGGGGCGGCAGCGATATCACGTTCCTCAATCGAGGGATCAGCGGGAACCGTGCGGCGGACCTGCGCGCCCGGTGGCGCGAGGATGCCGTAGACCTCGAGCCGGACGTGGTGTCCGTCCTGATCGGCGTGAACGACACCTGGCGCCGCTACGACTCCGGCGACATCACCTCGCTGCGGTCGTACGAGGACGACTACCGCGCCGTCCTCACACAGATCCGGGACGGGCGGAACACGCAGCTGATCCTCATCGAGCCCTTCCTCGTCCCGGTGACGGACGAGCAGTGGGCATGGCGCGAGGACCTCGACCCGCGGATCGGGACGGTCCGCCGGCTTGCCGAGGAGTTCGACGCGGCGCTGCTGGCCGCGGACGGCCTGCTCAACCAGGCTGCCCGCACGGCGGGCGGCCCCGAGTACATCGCGGGCGACGGCGTCCACCCGACCCCGCTCGGGCACACGCTGCTCGCGGAGGCCTGGACGGCGCTGGCCGGACTGTAGGCCGGTCGCGGGCGCAGGAGCGGCCTCCCCGGACGGCGGAGCCCTCAGGCGACGGGAATCCTGGCCCAGACGGTCTTGCCGGAGGCGGTGGGCCGGGACCAACCCCAGGAGCTGCTCAGCGCGTTGATGATGCGAAGACCCCGGCCGCGCTCAAGGGAGTCGTCTGCCTGGCGCAGCACGGGAACGTCGGGGCTGGGATCGTTCACCGCGCAGACCAGCGAGCTGTCCTGCCGTGCCAAGCCCAGCCACGCCGTGGCACGGACCGTGGGCTGCGCGGTGAGGGGCAGCGCGTGGCAGACCGCATTGCTCACCAACTCGCCCGCCACCAGGCCGACTTCGTCGGCGCAGGACCGCAGGCCCCACCGCTCCAGCGCCTCGCGGACGAACGCCCGCGCCTGTTGCAGGCTTTCGGCATCCGCGGCCAGGCTGTGCGTGGTGAACCCGGGCGCACCGACGCCGAGATCCCGTGCCCAGTCCTCGTGCGGAGATCCGCCGTTTTCGGTCAGATGAGGCGGGTGAGCCGCCGCTCCGTGACGGGCTGTGTTCTCCGCGTACATGAGAGGTGATCACCCTCCGGTGAAGGCCGGTTCGTAATGCCGTGGGGGCCGGACGGCCATTAGTATCCTCGCCGTCCGTGCTTCTGTGCAATTGCACCCGGAATTGCACCCCGGGTATGAGCAGGGGACATCTGTTCACCCCGTGCGGGCCCTGGCGACGTGCCAGGAACTACTGCCGTAAGGAATGGACCGCATGCAGCACATCGACAACGGCGTCCCGGCCGACTCCCTCACCGGCCTGACGTGGACGAAGAGCCAACACAGCAACCCGAGCGGAAACTGCGTCGAGATGGCGCTGCTCCCGGGCGGCGACGTGGCCGTACGCAACTCCAGGCACCCCGACGGGCCCGCGCTCGTGTACACCGAGGGTGAGGTGCGTGCCTTCCTCGCGGGCGTCAGGGACGGAGACTTCGACGGAATGGTCGGCTGAAAGCACCGGGCTTCTCGCTACGGTCCGCCCCAAGTCGGGGCTCCTGATGGCAGACTGGCGTTCTGACGCCCGCCCTCAGGAGCCCGCATGCCCGGCATCGAACCGCTTCAGCCCTTACGGAAGCCGACGCTCGCTCCGGCCGCAGGAGCAAGTCCCACGGCCCTACGCCTGGTTCTGGGTGCACAGCTCCGGCGGATGCGCGGCGAGGCGGGCATCACCCCCGACGTCGCCGCCGCCCGGATCCGCTGCTCCACCGCGAAGATCAGCCGGATGGAGACGGGTCACTCGCCGTGCAAGGAACGCGACGCCGTCGATCTGCTCAAGCTCTACGGTGTCACCGACCCCGACCGGACGGCCGAGTTCGTCGACCTGGTGCGCAGGGCGGGAGAGCGCGGCTGGTGGCGGAACTACGCGGACGTGCTGCCGGACTGGTTCGAGCCCCTGGTGGGCCTCGAAGAGGCCGCCGCGTCCATCCGCACCTACGAGGGCCACTACGTCCCGGGGCTGCTGCAGACAGCCGACTACGCCTACGCGGTCGTACGCTCCGGACACCACCTGGAGCCAGAGGCGACCACCCGGCGGCGGGTGGAACTACGGCTCAGGCGACAGAAGTTGCTGAGGCGTCCTGACGCCCCCAAGCTCTGGGTCCTGCTGGACGAAGCCGTACTGATGCGGCCCACGGGCGGTGCGCGGGTGATGCGGGAGCAGCTCACCCACCTCCTGGCCATGACCGAGCTGCCCCATGTGATCGTGCAGGTCGCGCCGTTCGAGGTGACCGCCCACACGTCTCCCGGCAACGGCATCACATACCTGCGGTTCGCGATGGCCGGACTCCCCGATGTCGCCTACATCGAGCACCTGACCAACGCCATGTCCGTGAACAAGCAGGAGAGCACGGACGAGTACCGGTGGATCCTGGACTCCCTCAGCGCCCAGTCCCCGAGCCCGGTGGAGAGCAGACACCTGCTGAGACAGGCGCTCGAGCGCTACACCTGACCGGGGCGGGCACCGGTGCACCGATCAGATCACCACTTGCGTCCGACGCCGCCGTACTCGATCCATTCCTGGGTCGCCTGCTTCGGCGCCAGATCCGAGTCCGGCCGCCAGGTCGACACTTCCACCAGGCCGGGCTCCAGCACTTCGAGTCCCTCCAGGAAGACGCCCACGTCCTCCTGACGGCGCACCCGGCCCCACTGGTTGCCGGTGCTCTTCGCCATGAAGTCCGTGACGAAGTCGCGAGTGGCGGCGTCCTCACTGACGAGCTGACACACCACCAGGAAGCTTCCCGGTGCCAGGCGGTCCGCGACCCGGCGCACCAGGCCCGCAGGATCGTCCTCGTCGGGGATGCAGTGCAGCACGGAAACGAACAGCGCAGCCACCGGCTCGTCGAAGTCGATCAGCCTGGTCACCTCGGGATGCCCGAGAATGCCTTCGGTGTCGCGCATGTCGGCCTGGATGACCGCCGTCCTGTCGTTCTCCTCGAGTATCGCCTTGCCGTGCGCGAGGACGATCGGGTCGTTGTCGATGTAGACGACCCGTGCGGCCGGATCCACGAGCTGGGCGACCTCATGGACGTTGTCCTGGGTCGGCAGGCCGGATCCGTGGTCGATGAACTGACGGATCCCGTACTCGGAAGCCAGGTGGTGCACGACCCGCCGCAGGAAGCGCCGGTTGTTCACCGCCAGGACCTTGGTGCTCGGGACGTGCACCAGCAACTGCTCGCACGCGACCCGGTCCGCGGGGTAGTTGTCCTTGCCCCCCAGGTAGTAGTCGTACATCCGCGCAACGCTCGGCACGTTCACATCGATGTTCTTCGGAATGGAGGTGTCCCCGTTGCTCATCCAGCCCCTCGCCAGTCCCAGGAGAAGTAGTTCGTATCCGTGAGGAGTCATGCTAGGGATCTCGACGGGGGGCTGACAGCCCTCAAGGGGGTGAGGCGGGGGCACAGGCGATGAATCGGCCAGACATGGAGGGGACCCGGCAACGGCACCGCGCCCATTCCCCGCCCCGGACCGGTCGGGCGCGGGCCCTTCTGGACAATCACGCATCAAGTCACCCTGATAAGAGACTTTTTGTCGAACTGTCGCCGACCGGTGCGCACCGACCGGGGCTGTGCCCAGGGTGTCGTACCGATGTGACCGGAAATCGCTGTGCCGGGGGAGGTGTCTGCTGCCGCGTACCGCTGACGTGCCCATGTGACCGCGCCGGACGATCGCGGCTCGAGCCCGGCGGTCTATCGTGGACGTCATGTCCGTCCCTGAGCTGATCCGTATCGTTTCCCGCGACTCACCCATGGCCCTGGCCCAGGTGGAACGCGTCCGGGCCGAACTCGCGGCCCTCCACCCCGACACCGTCACCGAGGTCGTCCCCGTCAGGACGACGGGCGACAGGTGGATGGGTGACCTCTCGCAGGTCGACGGCAAGGGGGCCTTCACCAAGGAGGTCGACGCCGCCCTGCTCGCGGGCGAGGCGGATCTCGCCGTGCACTGCGTCAAGGACATCCCCGCCGACCGGCCACTGCCCGCGGGTACGACCTTCGCCGCCTTCCTCGAACGGGACGACATCCGTGACGCCCTGGTCCACCCCGGCGGACTCACACTCGACCAACTCCCCGTCGGCACGCGGATCGGCACCTCCTCCGTGCGCCGCGCGGCCCAACTCGCCGCCTCCCACCCGCACGTGGACTGCGTTCCCTTCCGCGGCAACGCCAACCGGCGCCTCGCCAAACTCGCCGCCGGCGAGGCGGACGCCCTGCTCCTGGCCATCTCAGGCCTCCGCCGCATCGGCCGTGCCGACGTGGTCAGCGACATCCTCTCGCCGGAGACCATGTGCCCGCCGATCGGAGCGGGGGTCCTCGCCCTGCAGTGCCGTGAGGACGACACCGCCACCATCGACGCCGTCAGCGCCCTCAACCACCCCGGCACCTACCGGGAGACGACGGCGGAGCGCATGCTGCTCCACGTCCTCCAGGGCCACTGCAACTCCCCGATCGCCGGCTACGCCACGACCCATCGCAACGGGGATCTCTCCCTGCGCGCCTGCGTGTTCAGCCCCGATGGAAAGACGGTGCTCAACGCCCACGAATGGGCGGGCCCGCTCGATCCGGCCACCCTCGGCACCTCCGTGGCGGTGACCCTGCTCCGCCAGGGGGCGCGCGAGCTGATCGACAACATCGCGCACTGAGCGATCCGCCGGGCGGAATCCGTGAGTCACGGTCCCTTCCGCCGTACAACCCTTCCGCCGCGCGCGTGGTCGAACAGGATGCCAGGAAGGAACAGGCCCTTGGACATCCCCCGGCACCCGCCCGGGCATCGTTGATCCAAGGAGCCGCTCGTGCGGCCCGGCGGAACCCCATGTCCGCCGGGCCGCGCACCGGCTCACTCCCCGAGCCGCACCGGCGGCGTCGAGGAGCCGTTCGAGACAGGGACGGTGCCGCGACGAGGCCGGCCCCGGCTCGACGGCCGGCGACGGATCCGAGATCCGCTCGAACACCGCCGGCAGCGCCGGGGCCGACTCCAGCCGCGCCAGGGGGCGCCGAGGCAGAAGTGCGGGCCGTTGCTGAAGGCCGGATGCCTGCGCTGCTCCCAGGCGATCGAACCGGTCGGCGTCCTTGCCGTGCCGGACCGTGTCACCGACGAATGCGGACGCCGGCACTTCACGGACTCACGGGTGATCGACGAGGGACCTCGGCTCCCACCGGGGACAGGAGTTGTGCGTACGTCCGCCACCAGGAGCGTCTCGACACGGTCGTGCTGGGGAGGGCCGGGAGCGCGCCCCCTGGTGATCACGCACGGGCGTGAGGCGCCATCCGAGAAGCCTCTGCCGATCCGCTCACGCGGAGCCCTGGCGTGGCGGGCCGCTGAGGTTGCGTGCTCCGATCTTCAGCACCTGCACCTGCATCTGCCGTGCGACGAGCCTGGGGTCGATCACCGGTCCCGTCACCACGGCGAGATGCGTGCCGTTGGCACTGCGCATGAACAGGAAGCCGCCGTCGAACTCCACCATCTGCTGGTGCACGGCACCGCCGTCCTCACCGAACTCCCGCCCGAGACCACGGCCGAGCGACTGAAGCCCCAGGCAGCTCGCCGACAGCCGGTCGGCGGAGTCGCGGTCCACGCCCTCCGAGTTGGCCAGCAGCAGACCGCCGGAACTGAAGACGATCGCCAGCCGCACACCGGGCACGGTGGCGACCTCGGAGATCATCCAGCCGCGCCGCTCCGGGTTCTCCACGTCATTCATGCTCACATCTGTCCTTCCGGGTAAATCGGGGGTGGGGGAGGGGCCGTACGGGGGCGTACGAGGTGTGATGCGGCCCGGCAGGAGGGGGCCGGGTCCTAGGCCGAGGGGAGCACGGTCCCGCCGCCCTCGAAGAACTGCTCCATCCACTCGCCCGCGTCCTCCGGTGAACCCGGCGAGGTGACAGTGGTCGGCGCCTCCTCCACCGCAGGCGTGAATCCGTCACGCCGCGACCGGCGCTGGGGCAGCCGACGGTGACGTACGGCCAGGACGTCCGCGGCGGGAGTCGCCGGTTCGAGCGGCGGGCCGGGCTCGGCCAACTGCCGCGCTGCCCGCGGAGGTACGGAACGATCGGGAGTGGCCGCCGGCGCGGCCTCGGGGAAGGGCGCGGCAGACGGTGGTTCCTGCTTGATGCCGACATCGGGATCACCCGTCACCTCGACAGGCTTGAACGAGATGATCCGGCCTGAAGCGGCCCGCACCACATCGACCAGCACCAGCGGCTCCGCGCTGCTGTCCGGGGACGAGGGGACCTCGTCAGCGGCGCACGGCCTCCGCCTCCCGTCCTGGGGCATGACGGTGGACGTGGGGGGACGAGCCATGGAAGACCTTCGAGTCGGTGGTACGTCGATGTCCGGTGGACGCGAGGCGTAGGACATCAAGAGATGTGCGGTGGGGGAGGACCGGGCGAACCACAGCACGGGAGTACCCGGACCAGGGTGCCTTGTCGGCATCGCCTGGGTTCGGCATCGTCATCACGGGAGGAACCACTCCTGCACCAGAGGTTGTTCGAAGATCGTATCTCCGATTCACCCGGGCGGAGGGTTTTGTGATCTGAACCCCCCTTTCACGAGGGCCACTTGCACGTGCCGAGCCACCGGCCACCGGAGCCCGGTTGAACGGTGCAGGGAAGGGGAGGGGCGCGATGGAAGGGACCCGTCCAAGCCTTACCCCGGAGTGATCTTGGCAGGGAGCCAATGTCAGCCCGCACCACATGGCAGCGACGGGCGAGGGTCCGCACGCGGCCGGACGGCGTAGGCGTACGTCGGACAGCACCGGGGTGGGCGAGGGAACGAGGGTGATGACGCCGGATCATGTGCGGGACCCGCCGATGCTCCTGCCAGGAACCGGCCGCCATGCCGGGCCTCGGCGCAGGGCGCCGAGCCTCGGCATGGCGCTGGCACCAGGCATCGGTTCCGTAGTACGAGCCCACTCCGGCCGCGTCGATCCACAGCATGCCGTGCCTCCTCGCCGCGTACCGGGCGATGGAACACCACCGTCACTTCAACCCGCGGCCGCGGACGTCCTTCTTGGAGCGGGGCGCTCAGACCGTTCCGAGGTCCGAGCTGAGCCAGCGCTGGGGTCGCATATGGATCACGACCTGCTCGCCGTGCTCCTTCCAGGCGAAGTCGACGTAGCCGTCGACCTTCTCGGGCGGAAGGTAGCGACCTGAGATCTCCACCAATTGTTCGCGGGTGGCGGGAAGCGTCGCGACGACGGGTCCCTCGACGGAGACGTACCGGATGGTCGGCGTCACACGGTCGACCATCAGGCAGAACCGGCCCGCACCGGCGATCAGTGTCCCCTTGCGGGAGTTGCGTCCCGTCATGATCCAGATGTCGCCGCCCGGCTCGTACTGGTACCAGATCGGCACGGTGAGCGGGGCCCTGCCCGGCTCCGCCGTGTCCACGGACAGTGCGGCGACATGCGGTTCGGCCAGAAACCGCTCACGCTCTTCACGGGTCAAAGCCACGGATGACTCCTTCGTGCTTCGTGGGCTCGGTGTCCTGCGTACTGGCCCGCATTATGCAACGTATCGTCCGCAGGCCTCCTCGACGTGTCCGAAAGACGTGCGGACGAGAACCGGACAGGCGAGGGCCCGTCCAAGACGCCCCACAGCGGCCCCGCGTCCGGTGTCTGCTACCGGAGCCGCCCACGGGCCGGTCCCGGCACCGGGGCCGTGAGCCGGTGCCGCTCCGTGTCATGGGGCAGGCCTGTCGCCGGCGGGGCGTGGCGCACGTCCGCTCCCGCCTGCCGCCTCACGACGCGGGGGCAGGCGGGACGGAACGAGGAAGAGGCTCAGCCGCCCGCCTGGCTGCTGTCGCGGAAGCCGCCCCAGCCGTGCCAGCGGTCGATCTCGATCCAGGCACTCACCCGGTCACGATCACGCTGGGAATACGGCTGGCCCAGGTAATGCCGGGACAGCCGGTCGATGTCGGCCAGACCCGTGTCGTCGCGCAACTCGACGATGCGCCCGATGAGGGTCACATGGGTGTACCAGTCGGCTTCGTCGATCACGGTCAGAGTGACTCGGGGGTCGTTGCGCACATGGTCGAGACGCCTACGGCCCTCATCCATGTTGACCAGCACCCGGCCGTCGTCCCAGAGGTACCAGGTCGCCGTGGACACCGGCTGACCGTCGGCCCGAAGCGTGGCGATGACAGCCGGGTTCGGCTTCTTCAGCATGGCGACCGCGGCGTCGGGGAGCGGCGGCTCGGACATGTTCTCTCCTCTTCGTCGGACTGCTCCTGATCCATGGCGGTGAACCGCACGGGGCGATCCGGAGCGCACACTCCTACGCTGCCACACATCGGGAGCGACATCCCGTACCGCCCTCCCGCGCGCACCGTCGGCGACCCGGGCGCTCCTCCTCACGAGGTGCGTGGCGCACCGTCCAGCGTGCGGTCACGAGCGCGAAGCTGAGGAACTCGCCGCCGCCGTGACGAGCTTGCCGGTCCGCAGGCTGTTCCGGGCCCGGCGCGGTCCCGCCCGGCCACCGGTTCAGGAACATGGGCTGCCCTGGTCATGCCCTCATGCAGTGGGGGAGTCCCGCAGAAACGCGGTGAGACCCTCCAGGAGCCGCTCGACGTCGCTCCCGTCCGTGTAGGGCGACAGTCCCACCCGCAGTCCGCCGGTGTCGCCCAGCCCGAGGTGGCGTGAGGCTTCGAGCGCGTAGAAGGACCCGGCGGGCGCGTGAACTCCCCGATCCGCCAGATAGCGGTAGGCGTCCGCCGCACTGAGCCGGCCGAACGTCAGGAGCAGCGTGGGCGTGCGGTCGGAGGCCCGCGAATGGACCGTGACCCCGGGCATCGACGCGAGAGCCTGCTCCATAGGCGCACTCACGGCTGTCTCGTGCTCCTCGACTGCGGCGAGCGCGGAACGCAGCCGCGCGCGCCGGTCCCCTGACGAACCGCCCGCGAGACCGGCGAGGAAGTCGACAGCGGCACGGGTGGCGGCCATGGATTCGTACGGCAGCGTGCCCAGCTCGAAGCGCTCGGGAACCGCGTCCGTGGACGGCAGCAACTTGTCGGGGCGCAGACCCTCCAGCAGGTCCGGTGCGGCGGCCAGGACACCATGGTGAGGACCGAAGAACTTGTAGGGCGAACAGACGAAGAAGTCCGCGCCGAGCTCCGACACGTCCACGAAGCTGTGCGCCGTGTAGTGCACGCCGTCGACGTACAGCAGCGCACCGGCTCGGTGGACGAGACGGGCGATCGCGGCGATGTCAGGACGCGTCCCGATCAGGTTGGACGCCGCCGTCACCGCTACCAGCCGGGTCCGCTCGGTCAGCAGGTCACCTATGGCGGCCGGCGGCAGCTCGCCGGTGTGCGGATCGAAGTCGGCCCACCGGATCCGGACACCGGCAGACCTGGCAGCCTGCAGCCACGGGCGGATGTTGGAGTCGTGGTCCAGCCGGCTGACGACGACCTCGTCCCCGGGTGCCCAGGTCCTTGCCAGCACGCGGGCGAAGTCGTACGTGAGCTGCGTCGCGCTGCGCCCGTACACGATGCCCGACGGCTGTGCGCCCAGCAGATCCGCCATGGCCTGCCGGAATCCGCCGACGATCGCCTCGGCGTTGGCCTCGCCGGGCAGATTGGCCCCGCGGATGGACAGCGGCCGGCTCAGCGCGTCGGTGAAGGCCTCGATCACGGGGGTCGGAGTCTGCGTCCCCCCGGGACCGTCGAAGTGCGCGGTACCGGCTCGCAGAGCGGGAAACTTGGCGCGCAGGGCACCGACGTCGTACGTCACGGGGGCTCCTCACAGAAGAGACCGGGTGCCGGAGCGTTCACGGAACGCACGGCCGGCCGGGCCCTTGGGACGACAAGAAAGGATCGCGGTTCGAGACCGATCATCGCAGGGCGGCCCGACGCCCCGGTGAGCGGTGCTCCCCGCGGACGCGGCGATCCGCGGCATCCCGGTCGCCTGGGGTCAGCTGAGGTTTTGTGCGGCGACCTCGTAGAACCTTGTCAGGGGTTCTGTCGGTCCAAGGGGAAGGCACTTTCCGCGTGCGAGGTATCGAGAACACGAGCGGCGCGATCGACTGGATCCTCCGGCGGACGTAAGGTTCGGCGGCGCGGGCACCCTCGCATAGGCTGTTCGTCTCATCCGACGCACCGCGGCGAGGATCAGCCCATGCGCAGCAGCACCAGGATCCGCCTGATCGAGCCCACCGACGCCGCCACGATCGCCGCGCATCGGGTGCGGGACTTCGAGGCATTCCGGCCGTGGGAACCAGCCCAGCCGGCCGACTTCTTCACCCCGCAGGGCCAGGCGGAACGGATCGACGGCCTGTTGGCCGGATACCGGGCCGGCGTGGTGTGGCCGGGCGTGGTGCTCGCCGACGACCAGGTGATCGGGCAGGTCACCGTCGGAGGCATCCTGCCGCAGCCGCACCTGCGCCGCGGCTCCGTCGGATACTGGATCACCGGCGTCGCCCAGAACCAAGGGCACGCCGGGCACGCGGTCGGGCTCGTACTCCGGGTGATGACGGACGAACTCGGGTTGCACCGCGCCGAGGCGTCCACCAATCTGGAGAATCTGCCGTCACAACGGGTCTTGCGCCGCAACGGGTTCAGCCCGTACGGCATCGCGCACTCCTCGATCTTCCTCGACGGGAGCTGGCGGGACGGGATGCTGTGGGAGCGGGTCCTCGGAGACTAGCCTCGCCGTTTCCGTTGCGACGAGGCCGGAGGCGGAAGTGCCTTGTGAGCGGCTCTCCACTGACGGCCCGGGGCGGTCAGGCACGCGGGCGCACGTCTGCCGGCGGATCTTGCCGATGTCACCGTCCGAGCACCGCCCACTCCACGCGGAGGTCATGGCCCGCGCCGTCGGCCGACGACCAGCCCTCCGCCCGCGCCTCCTCAGGGAGTGAGCAGGGAGTCGTCCTGCGGACGCGCGCCGGGCAGCCGGTGGCGTGCGGCGACGAGAGCGGCATCGATGTCCCGGGTGCCGGTGGCCACGCAGAGCGTGTAGGCGATGTCGTCCATCCGTCGCTGCACTTCCGCGTCGCCGTCCTCCGCCCGCAGAATGCGAAGGGTGTCGAACTGCTCCACCAGGTTCTGCAGCACCGCGGGGTGGGCCATCAGCACCGTAGTCTCCTTCTCACTGTTACTCACACGTCATTCGCCGAGCCGCCTACCCCGGTACGTCACCGCTATGCCTGCCGAAATCCGTTGCGGGGGATGGCACCTGCGGCGGGTGCGAGCCCACGAGGGGGCGCCACGTCCCTGCATCCGCCCCCACACCCGCCGCGACGCGAATCGGGTGCGGGGTGATCGGTAGGGCCTTGTCCGTCCACGGGCCAGGACGGGCAGGGGCCCACGCCTCGGTACCGGCCATTCCTTCGGCCGGCCATGGCCTGCACCGATGTCACTCCTGCCGGCGCGGTGTGGCCGTGCTCGGGTGCTGGTGCCGTGGTGCGTGACTGGGGTAACCACGCTCCCCCGTGGAGGAGTTCTGCGTCCCCGCTGCGTCTTCCGTACAGCGGAGGCGATCGGAGGCCCACAGCCGGGCCGCGCCTTTCCACGGTGCCGTGTGGGGTGAGCGCGCCGGGCCACCTTGTCGCGTCCGGCGACGTCCGGGGCGCAGGCACACGCGGCGGCGATGCGCGTATGACCGCCCTGGCCGGGCTCTCGCGCTACCGCACCGGCCGTGGGCGACAGGCGTGCGTGCTCGGGCCGCTTACCCGGGGCCTGGATGGCGACCGGCCGGCCAGGAGCAGGTCGGCCGGCCGCGCGGACGGACTCGCCGGTCCGAATCCGGCTACGGCACGTTCAGCGTGTGACTGTGCTCAGCAGTGGTGGTTGAGGTGAGGCATGGGTACCTGGGACGCGGCCCTCCGCAGCATACCGACCTTCTGCTGGAGGGGGCGCTGCTGCTCTCCGTGCAGAGCGTTCAGCACGACGACGGCACCGGTCAGGCCCGGAATGATCCACTGCATCAGCGCCAGCTGACTCCGGGCCTTGTCCAGGTCGACGGGGTGGCTGGCCGCCTTCTCCAGATCATCCGGGTTGCCGGACGTCGAGAGTTCGAGCTTCTTGCCCAGCACCCGGCTGTACGCGGTCGCGGCCAGCGCCGCCCCGGTCAGCACGGTCTTGGCCAGTGTCGAGGCGGCGACCCCCTGCTGGGTCTGTACACGGGCGGCGTTGGCGGCCAGCAGGCCGGTGCCACCGATCAGGTGCGCACCGATGGCCACGGCGTTCACCGGCGTCCATTTCGCCCATCCGGCACTGGCGATCCTGGAGGCCTCCGCTGCCGTGTGTCCCTCGCTCCCGCTCGCACCGTTGAGACCGACGGCACCCATCAAGGACCCGCCGAACCAGGCTGCCAAGCCCAGATCGTGGACGCTGCGCAGGACGGTATTGCGTTCCGACATCGTTGCTCCTCACTCCGAGAAGGCCGGTAGGCGCCTACAGGCCACCTCCACGCTCGCCGCAGTGGAACCGGTACACCACAGGGACGACGCATCCGGGCTACGCGCACGCGGCGCTCGGGAGGGCCAGGAGGAGGGCCCTGGCCAGATGGTCCGGCGGAGCCGGGTGCCGTGACAGGGGGTGTGGCTCGGTTGGTCCACCGTTGGTGAGGACCGGCGCGATGGTGCGCTGCTCGGCGGTGGACATGCCGGACCAGTGGGCCCGGTATCAATGGGCCGTCACCATGCCGGGTGGCAGCCCTCGCCCGGCGGGAACAGACGTCCCTCATCCGCGGCGGGGTGCCACACACTCGATGCCGCGGTGCTGAAGCGTCGCCTCCCCGACCAGGCCGCGGAGCCAGATGTGGGCGGGATCGTCGGTGACGCTTCCGTGCCAGATCGAGCTGACGGTGTACCGGGGCATCGGCAGGGGCGGTGCGGCTGTAACCAGACCAAGGGCCTCGGCGTAGACGGTGGCCGCGTGGGTGGGGAGGGTGGCCAGGACCGGCAAGGTCGTGAGCTGGAGGGCGGCTCCGGCGAAGTGGGTGGTGGAGGCGATCACGTGGCGGTCCAGCCCACGTGCTTCCAGGAGGTCGTCGACGATGCCGCGTCGGCTGTCGTAGGAGATCAGCAGGTGCGGGTGGGCCAGGTAGTCGTCGAGGGTGATCGGGGCCCGAAGCGGCAGGAGGCGGGGGTTGAACAGGCAGGTGTAGCCGGAGGTGAACAGGTCCCGGGTGCGGTGGTCGGCGCCGTGGGCGGGGGCGGCGGCCACACCGAGATCGACCTCACCACGGTCGATCATGCCGGCGAGGGTATTCCGGCTGGCCTGACGTACGGCGACCCGGATGCCCGGCAGCGTCGCGGTAGCGGTCAGCAGTCGAGGCAGAAGCACCGCTTCCACATCGTCGGACATGCCCAGAGTGAAGGTCCGGCGGGCCGTGGCCGCATCGAAGTGGTCCCGGTCGATCACGGCGCTGTGGATCAGTCCGAGGGCCGGCTCGATGCGCCGGGCCAACTCGATGGCACGCGGTGTCGGCTCGACACCTCCGCGGGTGCGGGTGAACAGCTCGTCGTCGAACAGCCCGCGGAGCCGACCGAGTGCGGCGCTGGCCGCGCCCTGGCTCAGATGCAAGGCGGCTGCTGCCCGGGTGACGCTGCGCTCACGCATCAGGGCGGAGAAGACGACCAGAAGATTGAGGTCGGCTCTCCTGAATTCGGTTTCATAAATGTCGATCATTGCGAGCATTAGTTTGCCGCATGAGTTCGGGGTTTCTACCGTCGACCCATGACCTCCGCCTCACCTGCCCCCCGCCGTACCCTGACCGCCGCTGTCGTGCAGGCTGCAGCTCCACTGTTCGACACACCGACCGCGCAGATCCGAGCCGAAGAGTTCATCCGCGAGGCTGTCCGCGACCGGAACGCCGAGGTCGTCGTGCTTCCCGAGGCCTTCCTGGGCGGCTACCCCAAGGGACTGGACTTCGGGATCACGGTCGGCAGCCGTACCCCGGCAGGCCGCGACCTGTTCCGCCGCTACCACGCCGCGGCCATCGACATTCCCGGTCCGGAGGTCGAGGCGCTGGCCGCCGTCACACGGGAGCTCGGATGCCACGCCGTGGTCGGCGCGGTCGAACGTCAGGGCGGCACGCTGTACTGCGTCGCGCTCTTCTTCGGCCCCGACGGCTACCTGGGCCTGCACCGCAAGTTGATGCCCACCGCCGCCGAGCGCTACCTCTGGGGTCAGGGCGACGGCTCCACCCTCCCCGTCGTCGACACCGGCACCGCCCGCCTCGGCGCGGCCATCTGCTGGGAGAACTACATGCCGCTCTTCCGCACCGCGATGTACGCCAAGGGCGTCGACCTGTGGTGCGCACCGACCGTCGACGACCGCGACGCCTGGCAGGCCACCATGCGACACATCGCGCTGGAAGGGCGCTGCTTCGTCCTCAGCGCCGGCCAGTATCTGCGTCGCGACGCCCTGCCGGCCGATGTCCGTCCCGTCCAGGGCGACGAGCCCGATACGGTTCTGATCGGTGGCGGCTCCGTCATCGTCTCCCCGCTCGGCGAGGTCCTCGCCGGACCGCTACGCGACGGCGAGGGCATCCTGACCGCTGAACTCGACCTCGACGACCTCACCCGCGCCCGATTCGACCTCGACACCACCGGCCACTACGCCCGCCCCGACGTCTTCACCCTCCACGTCGACGAATCTCCCCACCCCACGGTCACCGGCCGCTGACATCAGGCGGGGCGCCACGGTCAGGTCGGACGGCCCGGCCGAAACCGGCGACGGACATGGCGGGGGGTTTTCGCCGGCTTCGGGGCGCGTGTCCCGGGCAGGACGCCGAGCTCGGTGAGTGAGTACCGGCGTGCGCTGCCGACTATCGGGTAGTCGGCAGCACAACGCGTAACCGAGCGAAAGAAGGAGTTGTTCCGTCATGTCCTCCTCCCTCGTCGAAACCGTCGACATCAAGGCACCGGTCAGCGTCACCTGGGCCCTGTGGAGCGATGTGACGCAGTGGCCCAGGTTTCTGAGCCACGTGCGACGGGTCGATCCGATGGACGAGCGCCGATTCTCCTGGCAGTTGTCCCTGCCGGGCGCCGACAAGAGTTTCGTGGCGGAGCTCACCGAGGTCGTCCCGCAGGACCGGATCGCCTGGAAGACGATCGAGGGTGTGCATCACGCGGGCGTGGTCACCTTCCACCGGCTCGACGACACCTCCAGCCGGGTCGCCCTGCAGATCGAGTACGAACCCAGCGGGTTCGTGGAGCATCTGGGTGCCTTGACCAACCTCGACTCGGCACTGGCCAACTACGACCTGGGCGAGTTCCAGAAGCTGGCCGAGTCCACGGCGGCGGGTGACGGCCCTCGGGGCCTGTGACCACGGCCGCTCGCCGGGGCCGGGAATGCCCCGGAGACGGGAACCGCCCGTGCGCAGCCCTTCCACAGTGCGCACGGGCGGTTGCGTACTCTCGCGTGCCTCATCTCCAGCGCCACGCCCGTGCTCGCAGGTCGTGGTGCAAAGGCCTGGCCGGGTTCGTCTCCGCCACGCTCCTGGCCGTCGACCTGCCGGCCGTCCTGGTTTCTGTGCGGTCGTCGTCCACCGGGTCGGCCGCCGGACGGTGATGGTCTCGCAGCGCGGCATCTTCTCTTCCACGCTGTCGGCCTCGAACGCGGACCTGACTCACGGTCCGCGCCAGAGGTTGGCGAAGGCCGCGCTCTCGATGGTCCGCCTCTGGCGCACGGCCTCCAGCTCCATCACCGCGTCGTGGACGGCGGCCACCACGGTCGTCACCGCCTCGTCATCGAGGCGGGGCTCGTCGTCGGGCCGTCCGCCGTCCATGCCCACCACCGAGGCGAGGGCCGACAGGACCGGGTCCTTCCGCTCCCAGCGGCCGGCCGCCCGGCGGCGGCTGGGCGTATCGACCGGTTCCACGCGTTCCGGGCCGAAGGACAGCCGGCCGCTTCGCTTCCGCGTCAGCTCGCCGTCCTCCTCCAGTACGGCCTGGTACGTGGCCGAGAGGTCCCGGCCCCGGCGCCACAGCCAGTCCTCGATCCGCTCGTAGGGCGGTTGCCGGGTGAGTCGTGCCGCAGCCTCGCCCAGGAGCCGATCGTCCTGCGCGGGCGGCCCGCCCGGCACGATGCGGTCGCCGTCCACGGTGACGGCGCCCGCACCGATGAGATCGATCAGCTCGGCCCCCGCGAGTGCGAGCGACAGGTCACCCTGTCCCACGGCGTGCTCAGGCCTCGGGTCCATGGCGATGATGAACAGGTCTTTCGCCGTGGTCATGAAGGGCTCCCCTCCGAGATACCGACAAAGGTCCGGTCCCCTCGGACCCGGCCCACATCCGGAGCTGGGCGTGACGAGGCGACTGCACGATCAGTATCGCCCGCGCGGGCGCTCGAAGCCCTGTCGCGGGGCGTAGTTCACATGAGCATCGACGACGAGTGGCCGACTCCGGTCAGGTGCGGGGCCATGAAAGGTGACGGGAGCGAGACGTCGTCCCACTCCGCCCGCCCCACGGCCGGGGGCTCACGTCGCCAGGCCGCGGCGCCGAGTCCTCCGAGGTCTGCCGAACCTCACCTGCCGTCAGCCGAGGCGAACGGTGAGCAGAACGACGGAGTCGGTGTCGGCGATGAGCCGATGCCGCTGGTCCGGGATGGGAATGAGGTCGTGTTCGTCCAGTACCCACTCGCAATCGGTCGTGGCCAGCCGGACCCGCCCGGTCAGGCAGCCGAGAGTGGCAGCGCCGGGGGCGTCGTGTTCCGCGAGTTCACACCCTGCGACGAGGGCGAGCAGCGTCGTCCGGAGTCCGGGGACGGATACCACCGTACGGGCTGCTCGCCTCGCCCTCGCTGCATGGGCGTCGGCCAGGAGGCTCTGTCCTGCCGCGTGGAGCGGGACCACCTCACGGGCGGGCGCGGGGTCATTGTCCTGTGACGGGCTCATCTGAATCCTCCGTGGATACTCCGTCGTTCACGGCGGAGAGGAAAGGGACTGCTGCGGGGCAGGGCAGCCGGCTGCGATGCGCCGCTGTGGCGGATCGCTGTGTTCTGAGCGCGGGCAGTCGGCGACGAAGCAGAAACCCCACTGCGCGATCCGTAGCACTCTCCCCCGGCCGCGAGGGAGAGGAAGTCAACGAGTGTGCTCCCATCCACGCCGAGGCGTGCGGCTGCCGAACTGTTCGTCGCGGCTGCGGTAGACGATGTAAGGGCGGGTCAGGTACCCCAGAGGTGCGGTGAGCATGTGGACGAGCCGGGTGAAGGGCCAGGCGGCGAACAGCAGCAGGGCGCTGATCGCGTGCAGTTGGAACAGCACCGGGGCGCCGGCCATCTGGTCCGGGTCGGGCTGGAAGTAGAAGACGGAGCGGAACCACGGGGAGATGGTTTCGCGGTAGTCGTAGCCGCCGCCGACGATGTTCGCGGCCACCGTGGCGGCCAGACCGAGCACGATGGTCACGGTCAGGGCGACGTACATGGCCTTGTCGTTGCGGGTCGTGGCGGAGAAGACCGGTCCGACGGTGCGGCGCCGGTAGATCAGGATGGCCAGCCCGCCGAGGGTGGCGACGCCCGCGATCGTGCCCAGGACGACGGCGCCGACGTGGTACGCGTGCTCGCTGATGCCGACCGCTTCGGTCCAGCTCTTGGGGATGATCAGGCCGCCGACATGGCCGATGAGGACGACGAGGATGCCGAAGTGGAACAGAGGGCTGCCGATGCGCAGCAGCCGGCTCTCGTAGAGCTGGGACGAGCGGGTCGTCCAGCCGAATTTGTCGTAGCGGTAGCGCCAGATGTGGCCGAGGACGAAAGCGGTGAGCACCAGGTAGGGCAGGATCACCCACAGGAAGGTCTCGAAGGCCGTGGCGGGGGCTCCTTGGGCCAGGACGGCGGTCATCGGGGGCCTCCGGTCGGGTCCGGCATGTACTCGGGCGGTGCGAAGGGGGCCAGGCCGACCTCTTCCTCGGGGGGCCCTTCGGAGGCCAGGCGGGCCACGGCGGTGCGCTGGTCCCCGCTCAGCGGGGGCAGGGTGGCGGAGACGGAGTCCAGCAGTTCCGCCCACGGCGATCGGGCATCACGCAGGGCCAGGCGGAGCAGTTCCAGCCCGGCACGGTGGTCGGTGAGCAGCTTCAGGCCGGTGGCCGGCTGACCGGCCGCCGCGGCGAACTCCAGGACGACGGCCAGATGGTCGGGGAGCTCGTCGTCGGCGAGCCGCCATCCGGCACGGGCGTAGGTCTGCTTCAGCCGCACCAGGGCGACGCCGCGGCGGCGGGTGTCACCGTGGGCGTAGTAGGTCAGGAACGGGCAGCAGCGCCTGCGGTGGTCGAAGGTGGCGACGTATTCCGCCGCCAGGTCGGCGCCGGGCGTGTTCCCGAGGTGGTCGAGGAAGCGGCGCAGAGGTTCGCGTACCGGGCCGGGCAGGGTGGGCAGCAGACGTCCGGCCAGGGCGGCGTGGCCGGTGAGGGTGTCGTCGGGGTAGGCCAGCAGCAGCGACTGGATCTGCCAGGCGGAGGGGAGCCAGGCGGCGCCGGAGGAGTTCGTGCCGCGCGCGCCCCACCTGCCGCTCGTGGCCTCTCCTGCCTTCGCGCCGTTGCGTACGGCTCCGGTGATCCTCGCGATGCGACTCACGGTCGGGGCTCGCTCTCTCCCTCGGTGCCGGGACGCTTCGGAGGGAACATCCCCTCGGGTGCCCCCCTGCCGTCCCAGTTGAGGAGGTTGACACGGGTGTCCTTGTCGGTGGGCGCGGCGGCCGTGTCCGCGGTCTGCCTCTCCCGCAGCACGTGGAAGTTCTCCACCGCCACGGGAGCGGGGCCGCCGGACGACTCACCGAAGGGGCCGGATCCGCCCATCCCGGGCCCGCCGTCGTAGTCGAGACTGCACTCGGTGGCCAGCTCCTCCAGCCTGTGGGCCTGTTCGGCGTGGGCGGGCGGGATCACGTAGCGCTCGTCGTACTTGGCGAGTGCCAGCAGCCGGTACAGGTCGTAGAGGTGTTCGCCGGTCATGCCGACGGCGCTCGGGACGCTGTCGTCGGGCTCGCGTCCCAGGTTGATGTCGCGCATGTAGGAGCGCATCGCGGCCAGCTTGCGCAGCACGGCGTCGACGGGGGCCGGATCACCTGCGGTGAACAGTTGGGCGAGGTAGTCGACGGGGATGCGCAGGGCGTCGACGGCGGCGAAGAGGTTGCCGCTGTCTTCGGCGTCGTGGCCGGTGTCGCGGATGGCGTCGACGACCGGGGACAGTGGCGGGATGTACCAGACCATGGGCATGGTGCGGTACTCCGGGTGCAGCGGGAGGGCCACCCTGTAGGTGCTGATCAGGGCGTGGACGGGGGAGCGCCGGGCTGCCTCGATCCAGTCGCGGGGGATGCCCGCCTTCTCTGCTTCGGCGGCCACCTGGGGGTCGTGGGGGTCGAGGAAGACCTCGCGCTGTGCTTCGTACAGCCCGGTGTCGTCGGGGGTGGAGGCGGCTTCGAGGACCCTGTCGGCGTCGTAGAGGACGAGGCCGATGTAGCGCAGGCGCCCGACGCAGGTTTCGGAGCAGACGGTGGGGATGCCGACCTCGATGCGCGGGAAGCAGAAGGTGCACTTCTCGGCCTTGCCGGTGCGGTGGTTGAAGTAGATCTTCTTGTACGGGCAGCCGGTGACGCACATCCGCCAGCCGCGGCAGCGGTCCTGGTCGACCAGGACGATTCCGTCCTCCTCGCGCTTGTAGATGGCGCCGGAGGGGCAGGAAGCGGCGCACGACGGGTTGAGGCAGTGCTCGCAGATCCGCGGCAGGTAGAACATGAAGGTCTGCTCGAACTCGAACTTGATCTTCTCCGAGACGCCGGCCAGCAGGACGTCCTTCCCGCCGTGGTCGGTCGAGCCGCCGAGGTTGTCGTCCCAGTTCGCCGACCAGGTGATCTTCATGTCCTTGCCGCTGATCAGGGACTTGGGCCGGGCGACGGGGGTGTGCTCCTGCAGCGGGGCGTTGATGAGCGTCTCGTAGTCGTACGTCCACGGCTCGTAGTAGTCGTCGATGGACGGCAGCTTGGGGTTGGAGAAGATCGTGATCAGCTTCTTGAACCGGCCCCCGCCCTTGAGGGACAGCTTGCCGCGCTTGTTGAGTTCCCAGCCGCCCTTCCAGGTCTCCTGGTCCTCGTAGCGGCGCGGGTAGCCCTGCCCGGGCCGGGTCTCGACGTTGTTGAACCACACGTACTCGACGCCGGGGCGGTTGGTCCACGCCTGTTTGCAGGTGACCGAACAGGTGTGGCAGCCGATGCACTTGTCGAGGTTCATCACCATTGCCATCTGGGCCATGACGCGCATATCAGTACTCCACATCCTGGCTGCGGCGGCGGATGACGGTGACCTCGTCGCGCTGGTTGCCCGTCGGGCCCAGATAGTTGAAGGCGTAGGAGAGCTGGGCGTAGCCGCCGATGAGATGGCTCGGCTTGATCAGCAGCCGGGTCAGGCTGTTGTGGATGCCGCCGCGCCGGCCGGTAGTCTCGGTGCGGGGCACGTCGATGAGCCGGTCCTGGGCGTGGTGCATGTACACCGTGCCCTCCGGCATGCGGTGCGAGACAATGGCGCGGGCGTTGACCACGCCGTTGCGGTTGACCGCCTCGATCCAGTCGTTGTCGTGTACGCCGATCTTCTCGGCGTCCTCCTTGCTGACCCACACGGTGGGGCCGCCGCGGGACAGCGAGAGCATCAGCAGGTTGTCCTGGTACTCCGAGTGGATGGACCACTTGTTGTGCGGGGTCAGATAGCGCACGGTCACGCCGAGTTCGCCGGTGTCCCCGATGCGCGGCTCACCGAACAGGGCGCTCATGTTCAACGGTGGCCGGTAGACGGGCAGCTGCTCGCCGAGCGCGGTCATCCAGTCGTGGTCGAGGTAGAAGTGCTGGCGGCCGGTGAGGGTGTGCCACGGCTTGAGGCGTTCCACGTTGATGGTGAACGGCGAGTAGCGGCGCCCGCCGGACTCCGAGCCGGACCACTCCGGAGAGGTCATCACCGGGACCGGGCCGGCCTGGGTGTCGGCGAAGGTGATCTGCTTGCCCTCGTGCTCCGCCGCCAGGTCGGCCATCGCCTTGCCGGTGCGGACTTCCATCGTGCGGAAGCCCTGGGTGGCGAGATGCCCGTTGGTCGTCCCGGACAGGGCGAGGATCGCCTCGCACGCCTGGGTGTCGCGCGCGATCGACGGGCGGCCGTGCGCCACCCCGCCGCGCACGGTGCCGCTCTTGTGCCGCAGGTACTCCAGCTCCCGCTCCAGCTTGAAGGTGACGCCCTTGGTGGTGGCCCCCAGGGTGTCCAGCAGCGGGCCGAGGGCGGCCATCTTCTCGGCGACGGCGCCGTAGTCGCGCTCCACGGTGATCAGTTTCGGCATGGTGCGGCCGGGCACCGGGTCGCACTCGCCCGCCTTCCAGTCGCGGACCTTCCCGTGCGGATTGGCCAGCTCGTCCGGGGTGTCGTGCAGCAGCGGGGCGGCGACCACGTCGTTGCGCACGCCGAGGTGGTCCGCGGCCTGCCGGCTGAACTCCTTGGCCAGGGTGTGGAAGGCGTCCCAGTCGGTGCGGGTCTGCCACGGCGGCGCGATGGCCGGGTTGAACGCGTGTACGAAGGGGTGCATGTCGGTGCTGGACAGGTCGTGCTTCTCGTACCAGGTGGCGGCGGGCAGCACGATGTCGGAGTAGACGGTGGTGCTGGTCATCCGGAAGTCGAGCGTGAGCAGCAGATCGAGTTTGCCGACCGGAGCCTCCTCCCGCCACACCACGTCTTTCGGACGGGCCTGTGGCGGCGCCTCCGTGGCACTGACCGAGGAATCGGTGCCCAGCAGATGCTTCAGGAAGTACTCGTTCCCCTTGGCGGAGGAGCCGAGCAGATTGGCCCGCCAGATGGTCAGCACCCGGGGGAAGTTCTCGGGCGCGTCGGGATCCTCGCCCGCGAACCGCAGCCGGCCGGCCTTCAGCTCGTCCACGATGTGCTCGGCGACCGGGCGGCCGGCGGATTCGGCCTCGTCGGCGAGGTCCAGCGGATTGCGGCCGAAGGTCGGATACGACGGCATCCAGCCCATCCGCGCCGACTGCGCGATGACGTCCGCGGTGGTCTTCCCGGCGAACGGGCTGCCGCCGCCCGCCGCGGAGAGGGTGTCGGCCGAGAAGGGGTCGTAGCGGAACTGGTCGCTGTGCAGATACCAGTACGCGGTCTGGATCATCTGCCGGGCCGGACGGTTCCAGTCGGCGGCGGTCGCGATCGCCGAATAGCCGGTGAGCGGGCGGACCTTCTCCTGGCCGACGTAATGGGCCCAGCCGCCGCCGTTGACGCCTTGGCAGCCCGTCACCGTCGTGAGGGTGAGGAAGGCCCGGTAGATGGTGTCGGAGTGGAACCAGTGGTTGGTGCCCGCCCCCATGATGATCATCGAGCGGCCCTTCGACTCCTCTGCGTTGGCCGCGAACTCCCGGGCGATGCGTGCGGCCCTCGCTGCGTCCACCCCGGTGATCGCCGCCTGCCAGGCCGGGGTGTACGGCTCGGTGGCGTCGTCGTATCCCACCGGCCACCGGCCGGGCAGACCCTCCCGCCCCACCCCGTACTGCGCCAGCAACAGGTCGTACACGGTGGTCACCAGCCGCCCCGCGATCCGCCGCACCGGCACCCCGCGCCGTAGCCGTCCCGCGGTGCCGTCGGGCGCGTCGAAGCGGGGCAGCCCGATGGTGACCGGGGCCTCCCCACCGCCGTCGGCGGACAGCAGCGGGTCGGTGTCGCCGAGGTCCAGGTTCCACCTGCCGGCGCCGGACTCGCCGAAGCGGTCGCCGAGCGTGCCGTTGGGCACCACCGGCTGTCCCGTCGACGCGTCCAGGAGCACGGTCCGGAAGTCCGCGTGCTCGGTGGCCGCGTACTCGCCGCCGAGGTCGGCGGCGGTCAGGAACTTGCCGGGCGTGTACGTGCCCGGCGCGTCCTCGTCCTCGTCGAGTGCGACGAGGAACGGCAGATCCGTGTAGCGCTTGACGTAACCCTCGAAGTACGGAGTCCGCCGGTCGGCGAAGAACTCCTTGAGGATCACATGGCCCATGGCCATCGCCAGTGCCCCGTCGGTGCCGGGCTGGGCGGGAAGCCACTCGTCGGCGAACTTCACGTTGTCCGCGTAGTCCGGGGCGACCGCGATCACCTTCTGGCCGCGGTAGCGGGCTTCCGCCATCCAGTGCGCGTCCGGTGTGCGGGTCACCGGCACGTTCGAGCCCCACATGATCAGATAACCGGCGTCCCACCAGTCGCCCGACTCGGGTACGTCCGTCTGGTCGCCGAACACCTGCGGCGAGGCCACCGGCAGGTCCGCGTACCAGTCGTAGAACGACAGCATCACCCCGCCGACCAGCGAGTAGAACCGGGCCCCGGCCGCGTGCGAGACCATCGACATCGCAGGGATCGGTGAGAACCCGGCCAGCCGGTCAGGACCGTACTCCTTGATCGTGTGCACATGCGCGGCGGCCACCATCTCCACCGCCTCGTCCCAACTCGCCCGCACCAGGCCGCCCTTGCCGCGCGCCGTCTTGTAGCGGCGGGTACGCTCCGGATCGGAGACGATGTCCGCCCAAGCCGCCACCGGATCCCCGAGGCGGGCCTTCGCCTCGCGGTACATCTGCAGCAGCACCCCACGGACGTAGGGATAGCGCACCCGGGTCGGTGAGTAGGTGTACCAGGAGAACGCCGCCCCACGCGGGCAGCCGCGCGGCTCGTACTCCGGGCTGTCCGGGCCGACGGACGGGTAGTCGGTCTGCTGCGACTCCCACGTGATGATGCCGTCCTTGACGTACACCTTCCACGAGCAGGAACCGGTGCAGTTCACTCCGTGCGTGGAGCGCACCACCTTGTCGTGCGACCAGCGGTCCCGGTAGAAGTCGTCCGCCTGCCGTCCGCCGATCCGGTGCAGGGTCCGCAGATCCTTCGAGACCTCCGCCCGGGTGAAGAACCGGCGGCTGCGCACCAGCGCCTCCGCCAGTTCGCCGTCCATACCCGGCTGGGCCCGCTCCGGGTTGGTGTCCGTGCTCACCGAGTGCACTCCGCTCCCGGGCACGCGAGCCCGTGCGAGTCGTGATCGAGGCCGACCGCACACGACTCTACGACTGTCGTCCCCCCAAAGGGAAACAGTCCCACCACGATCACGGAAATCATGGCTCGTGGAGATCTTCCGCGCGCCGGAGCACAACTGCTCAGGCGGGCGGAGGTGACAGGGTGCCGCCCGCCTCGGCGCGTACGGCCTCCACGGCTTCCCACTGCTCGGTGGACAGGGTCGCCAGCGCGGCGGGGAAGACGCCGTCCTGCTCCTTGAGGATGTGCTCGCGCAACAGGGTGACCACATCCAGCAGCCGGCCGGGCCAGGTGGGATCTGCCGGCACGCCCGTCCGCGGCCTCGGCCGGTAGCGACTCGATCCCACGGTGTTCTGCTTCGAGGGCGGCGATGCGGTCGGGGAAATCCTCGGCCCGCTGTCGGGACCGGCACCGGACGAAGGCCGGAACTCGGCCGCCTTCCCGCCCCCCGGCCGGATCGCGGCGGGCATCGCCACACGGCTCACCGACGTACGGGCAACCGCCACGGCCGGCGACGGTGCTGCCAGGAGGCCACGCGCCGAGGGCGCACGACGCGGCGACCGGGCCGTCCGGTGGGCCGCGGCGCAGCCGTCAGGCGTGGACGGTGCGTCCGTCCCGCATCTCGATCACCCGGTCCGCGAAGTGCCGTACGACCGCCCGGTCGTGGCAGATGAACAGATAGCCGAGGCCCAGCTCGTCCTGCAGATCGGCGAGCAGGTTCAGCACGCCGGCCCGCACGGAGGCGTCGAGTGCCGACACCGGTTCGTCGAGGACGAGCAGCCGCGGTCCCGAGGCGAGGGCGCGGGCGATTCCGGCCCGCTGGCACTGGCCGCCGGAGAGTTCGTGCGGACGACGGTCCCCGCACGACGGGTCGAGGCCGACCCGGTCGAGCAACTCGGCCACGCGTGCGGGGCCGTCGGCCGGATTCCATCTGCCGTGCACCTTCAGTGGCTCGGCCACCGCGTCGCGGATGCGGTGGCGAGGGCTGAGGGAACCGTAGGGGTCCTGGAAGACCGGCTGCATGCGTCGGCGCAGCGGGCGCAGTTCGCGTTCCGCCAGGGGCGTCAGCTCCCGCCCCTCGAAGCGGACCTTCCCGGCGTCGGGCCGGCGTAGCTGGAGCACCGCGAGGGCGGTGGAGGACTTGCCGCACCCCGAGGGGCCGTTGAGGGCGAGGGTCTCACCGGCGTCCAGTGCGAACGAGACATGGTCCACGGCGGTCACCGGGCCGTAGCGGACGACGAGGTCGCGGACGTCCAGCAGGGGGTGGTTCACAGGTACTCCCCGAGAGGGCCGGGCACGTCTGCGGCGTGATGGCAGGCGACCAGGCGTCCGTCCACGGTCCGTAGTCCCGGTTCGCTCTCGTGGCACGGGTCCGTCGCCAGCGGGCAGCGCGGCGCGAAGGCGCAGCCCGGCCCGAGGGCGTCCGGCGCGGGCGGGGTGCCGCGGAGCACCGGCAGCCGGCGGCGCCGGGGGCCGTCCTGCGGGAGTGAGGACAGCAGGCCCGTCGTGTACGGGGCGCGCGGACGGCCCAGGACCTGCCGGACCGGGCCCAGTTCGGCCGCCCGCCCCGCGTACATCACCAACACGCGGTCCGCGTGGTCCCGTACTACGTCCAGGTCGTGGGTGATGAGGACCAGTGCGGCGCCGACCGCCTCCCGCTGCTCGGCGAGCACCCGCAGCACCTGCTCGCGGCGCTCCTCGTCCAGCGCGGTCGTCGGCTCGTCGGCGACGACGACCTCGGGCTCATTGACCGTTGCCATGGCGATCACCGCGCGCTGTCGCATGCCGCCCGAGTACTCATGGGGGTAGGCCCGTGCCCGGCGCACGGCGTCCGGGATGCCGACCCGGTCCAGTGCTGCCACGGCACGGGCGTGTGCCTCCCCGCGGGACAGGCGCCGCACCGACCGCACGGCGGCGGCGAGCTGGTCGCCGACAGGGTGGACGGGGGAGAGGGCGGACATGGCGTCCTGGGGGACAAGGGTGATCCGGCGTCCGCGCTCGGCCGCGAGATCGGCGGAGTCCCGCAACCGCACGCTGCCGCCGGCCGTCGCGCCGCGCGGCAGCATGCCGAGCAGCGCCCGACCGGTGAGGGACTTGCCCGCACCCGACTCCCCGACGAGGGCGAACACCTCGCGCGGGCGGACGTCGAACGTCAGTCCGCGCACCGCCTCGACCGCGCCGAACGCGATCCGTAGGTCACGCACCGACAGCAGTGCTTCGGACTGCATGGGCGGTCTCCTTCCGTACAGTGCGTCCGGTCGTGCGCCGGCCTCCCCGGCCCTGCGCGTACGCCGCGCCCGACACAGCCAGTCCTGCCAGCAGGGCCAGTGCGGCGGCCGGGGCGAGGGCCGCCCACGGGGCGCGTTCCACGTAGGCGCGGGACTCGTCGAGGAGCAGGCCCCACTCGGGGGCGGGCGGTTGGGCGCCGAGGCCGAGGAATCCCAGGGAGGCCAGGGCGAGGGCGACGCCGGGCAGCCGCAGCAGGGCGTGCCGGGCCACCGGGGCGGCGACGGACGGCAGGACGTGCCGGGTGAGGATCCACAGCGGTGGTGCGCCTATGGCGCGTTGGGCGGTGAGAAACGCCGACGCCCGTACCTCCTGCACCAGCGCCGCCGCATGCGCGGCCAGGGGCGGCCAGGAGATCAGCGCGACCGCGAGGGCCGCGCCGCCGGTGCCGGGACCGGCCGCCGCCGCGACCAGGATGCCGACGATCACGGGCGGCAGGGCGTTGGCGATGTCCGCCGCGCCCGCCGCGATGCCGGGCAGGAAGCCGAGGGCCAGGGCGACCCCCAGGCTCAGCAGGCATACGGCCGCCGCCGTGCCGACCGTGGAGGCGGCCCCGTGGCCGAGCCGGGCCAGTACGTCGCGGCCGAGTCCGTCGGTGCCCATCGGGTTCGCCCAGGAGGGCGGGGCCAGCCGGGCCGTGGTGTCGACCGCGTACGGATCGCGGAGCAGGCCCCAGCCGATCGCGGTCAGCAGGAGGGTGCCGAGGACGGCAGGGACCGCCAGGTGCGCCCGGACAGGCCGGGCCGGCGGCAGCGAGAGCCCGGCGTCGCGCAGGGCGGGGCCCAGCAGCTGGCGTCGTACGAGGCCGGCCAGTGCGCCGGTGACCAGGCCCAGGGCGAGCAGGGCGAGGACGGCCCCCTGGAGCAGCGGCAGGTCCTGCGACTTGGCCGCGCCCAGCGCGGTACGTCCGATGCCGGGTACCGCGAAGACGGTTTCCACCGCGACCGCGCCGCCCGTCAGGCCGACGGCGACCATCCCGAACTGTGGTACCAGCGGCGGCAGTACGCGACGCAGCGCGGCGAACGAGACACGGGTGCGGTTCACTCCCGCTCCCCGCCACAGCTCCACCCACCGTTCGTCCAGTACGGCGGGCAGCGCGTCCGCGACGAGCCGTCCGAGCAGGCCGCCCGCAGGGACGCCGAGTGCGAGGGCGGGCAGGACCAGGTACTCGGGTCCCTGCCAGCCGGACGTCGGGAGCCACCCCAGCCACACTCCGCACACCAGCAGCGCCACGGTGGCCAGGAGGAACTCGGGCACGGCGGCGGCCATGGCGGCGAACGCCCCCGCAGACCCCCGCCCGCGCACCAGTACGGGGGCCACCAGGGCCACAGCCAGCAGCACCGCCACGGCCAGCGCGGCGGCCATCAGGCCCAGCGACACCTGGAGCCCGGAGACGACGGAGGGCATGACGTCCGTCCCCGACACCCAGGAGGTGCCGAGGTCGCCATGCAGCAGCCCGGTGGCCCAGTCGCCGAGCAGGGAGAGCGGGCCGGCGTCCAGACCGAGGTCCCGGCGGATCGCGGACAGGGCCTCCTCGGTCGGTTCCTGTTCGGCGGACCGGGCGCGCAACACGGTCAGTGCGGGGTCCCGGCCGGAGAGCCAGGGCAGCAGGCCGACGGCGGCGAGTGCGGCGGCGAGCGAGACGGCGCGGGTCACCCCCGCTGCGGTCGGCCTCACCTGATGTGGGTGTCGAGCGTGACCAGTTCCCGCTCGCGCGGGTCGTGGGCCGCGCCGACCACGTCGGCGGCGTCGCCCTGGATCACGCGCTCGTGGAGCATCGGCACGGCCGCGTCGGTGGCGAGCACGGCGGCCTCGGCGCCGACGACGGCTCGGCGGCGGGCATCACCGGTCGGTGTCGCGCCCGCCTCGTCCAGGGCCTTGTCCACGGCCGGATCGGCGAGCTGGGGGATGTTGAACGAGCCGTCGGAGGCGAAGTCGCTGTACAGGTACGCGGCCGGGTCGCCGGAATCGAGGACGGTGGCCCGGGAGAGGACGAACGCGTCGAACGCGCCCGCCAGGGCGTCGGACTCGATGTTCGCGTACTCGCGGACCTCCAGCCTCACCTGGAACCCCGCCTTCTTCAGTTGCTGTTGCAGCGCGGCGGCCACCTCGGGCAGTTCTGCCCGGTCGGTGAACGTACCGATGGTGATGTTCCTGCCCGCCGGGTCGCCCGCCTTCGCACGGCGCACCGGCTCGCGCAGGCCGGCCGCCCACGGCAGCGCGGGCCCGAGCAGCCCTCCGGCGACGTCTGCTCTCCCTTCGTACACGCCCTTCACGAGCGACTCGGCGTCGATCGCCTCCCGGGCCGCCGCCCGCAGCGCCGGGTCCTTGAAGGCGCCCTTCTCCGTGTTGAGGTACAGCGTGTTGGTGCGCGGCATCGGGACCTCGGTGATCAGGTCCTTGTCCAGCAGCGCGGCCTGCGAGACGGGTACCGCCTCGACGATGTCGGCCTCACCGCTGCGCAGGGCTGCGGCGCGGGCGGTGCCGTCGGGCACGAACGTCACGTCGATGCCGGGAGCCTTGGCCGTGCCGCCCCAGTAGGCGTCGTAGCGGTCAAGGGCGGCGGAGGAGGTGCCGTTGACCTTCGTCAGTTCGAAGGGGCCGGTGCCCGCACCGACCGGGTTCACCGTCTTCCCCGTGTACGCCTTCGCCGCGAGGATCGACAACTGCGGGGAGCTGAGCCGCTGCGGGACCAGGGGGTCCTCCTCGCCGGTGGTGACGAGTACGGTGCCCGCGTCCCCCCTCTTCACGGTCAGCTCGACGCCGTCGAGTATGCGGGGCTTGGGTGAGGCAGCCGTGGCCCTGGTGAGGGAGCGGACGACGGCCTCGGCTGTCAGCTCGGTGCCGTCGTGAAAAGTCACGCCCTCGCGGAGGGTGAAGGTCCAGCTCCTGCCGGACTGCTTCCACCCGGTGGCCAGCGCGGGCTCGGGGTCGCCGTTCGCGTTCAGGCGCACGAGCGTCTCCGCGGTGGACCAGCGGGAAAGCTTGAACGCGTCGTCGGAGAGGGGGGACAGGCCCGAGCGCGGCGGTTGCATCATCGCGACGCGGAGGCGCTCGCCCGCGCCGGTGCCGCTGGTGGCGTCCGTGGACGCGAAGCAGCCGGTGAGCAGGGTGGAGGCGGCCAGGGCCGCGGGGAAGAGCAGGAGACGGGACGGGACGCGCACGAGGTCACTCCGGGTAAAGGGCAGTTCAAAGGTTGAGCGTGCGACGACCGTAGCATGATGATAATCATTTTCAGAACGAGGGGGAGGGCCGGCCCGCGGGGCGCAGGCACGCACCTCCCCTGTACCGGACCCGCCGCCGGGCACTCCTCGTTCGTCAGCGTGCCGGCAGTTCGCCGGGTGCCTCCTGGACGACCCGGCCGTCGCCGTCCGGGTCGCTGAACGGCGTGAACGAGTTCCAGGTGTCGCCCTGCCCTCCTCCCGGCCGGCTGCTCCCAGGTGGCGGACCGGGGAGACGTCCACGCCCCGGCCCAGGACTGAAGCCACGGCGTACCGGCACCCCCGCACATACGGAAGCGGCTCCCCGTTGCGCACGAAGGAGCCGCCGCGAACGTCGAAACGCCCATGTGGTCCGTGCGCCGGCCACGCGCACCCGTCGTCCCCGCCTGGTCCGATGCCGCGGTGCGGTGTGGCGTTCCCCCGAAGGCCGACGAACCGCCGCCGGGCCCGTCCTGGCTGCAGTGAGCCGGCCGGGAGGGCCGTGGGCGAGGACCCACCCGAGTGTGCCTGCGGCCCCCCAGGTATGCGGCTCTGGGCGAGGGACCCCGCCTACCACGGCCAGCCAGTACTACTGGGCCGGCTCCCCGGCTCCGTCGTGCGCCGAGTCGGAAGGGGAGGCCGAGACAGGGCTGTAGTAGACGGAACGCCCTTGCTTGGAACGCTCCAGCAGCCCATGGGCGACCCCTTGCTCGAGGGTGTTGCGTACCACCGCGACCTGGGTCTTGCGCTGAGGGTGAGACCCGGCCAAGGCGACAGTCACCTCAGCTGCAGACTTCGGTTCCCGCTCGTCGGCGAGGTACCTGGTGACCAACTCACGCCATGTGGGCTCGCCGGCCCCCTTCGATGCTGCGGCTCCGTTGGCCGGAGGAGTCTCCTGACCCGCCTGCACCCGGGGCTTCGGCTTGCGTCCCCCCTTCTGTGCCGGTGTCTTGCTCCGAGGACGGCGAGCCGCGGGAACGGACACCGCCTTGCGGTCCTTGCCCTTGGGTGCCGCCGACCTTCCGGCACCGCCCAGCACCTCCTGCATTTTGACCAGGATCTGCTCGCTCTCCTCCAGTTGGATGAGCTCCTCCTGCAGGCGGGTCAGCTCGGCGCGAGCCCGGTCCTGTTCATTCCGGTTCGCTGCAAGATCATCTGTGATCCTCTGTGCGTAGTCCGCGCTGACGGTGGATGGAGTGTTTTCGGACATGCAGTCCTCGTCTTTCGCTGTGTCTCATATGCGTATGGCGGCTGATGCTACCGACACCAGCGAACGCAACAAGCCAGAAGATTCCAACTACCGCAGCGCGGGCACTCTCCGGCACGCCTTTGTTCGACCAGGACAACGAGTGCACCGGCAGAGCCGCCACCCAGGACTTCCCACGGAACTGGGTTACGACGTGCTCGAGTTCACGAAAGCGATCCAGTTCCCCGGCAGTGCTGCGACTGGCTGACACACGTCATCTGTCCTGGCTGCCCAGCCTGCCCGATACACCACGAATGGGTTGCCCGGTGGACCATGCAGGCCGCCCTCTCACCGGCGGACAGTCGTGGATGGCGTAGCCGGCTGGGGCTCGGGAACCGGCGGGCTGGACACCAGGAACGCCAGCGCCGTCGTCAGGCGCGGGTATCCAGGTCGTGTGGAGATGCGAGGGGCCCTGGTGCGTGGAAGATGGGACGGGAAAAGGGTCGGTCCCAGAGGTGCCCGGCGGACCCGGCCGGTCGGCCGGGAGAGTCCTGCACCCGGGCGGGCCCACTCGGCGGCGGGCTGCCGCACAAGCGGGAGGGAGTACCCATGCCTGTCTGCGCGACGCGTGACGGTGTCGAGATCTTCTACAAGGACTGGGGCCAGGGACGCCCCGTCGTCTTCATCCATGGCTGGCCGCTGAACGGCGACGCCTGGCAGGACCAGCTGAAGGCCGCCGCCGACGGAGGTTTCCGCGGCATCGCGCACGACCGTCGAGGGCACGGACGCTCCACGCCGGTCTACGACGGTTACGACTTCGACACGTTCGCCGATGACCTGAACGATCTGATCACGCAGCTCGACCTGCGCGACGCCACCCTGGTCGCCCACTCCATGGGCGGCGGCGAACTGGCCCGCTACATCGGCCGGCACGGCACCGACCGCATCAGGTCCGCCGTTCTGCTCTCCGCGGTCCCGCCCCTGATGCTCCAGGGCCCGGACAACCCCGAGGGCGTGCCCCGGTCCGTCTTCGACGACATCAAGAAGGGCATCCTGGCCGAGCGCTCGCAGTTCTGGAAGGACACGGCCGTCGGGTTCTTCGGCGCGAACCGGGACGGGAACAAGGTCACCCAGGGGAAACGAGGACGCCTTCTGGCACATGGCCATGGCCCAGACCATCGTGGGTGCTGTGGACTGTGTGGACGCGTTCGCGGCCACCGATTTCCATGAGGACCTGAAGAAGTTCGACGTGCCGACCCTGATCGTGCACGGCGACGACGACCAGGTCGTACCGATCGATGCCACGGGACGGAAGTCGGCGAAGCTCATCCCGAACGCCACGCTCAAGGTGTACGAGGGCGGCTCCCACGGCATCGCGCTCGTCCCCGGCGACAAGGAGAGGTTCAACGCGGACCTTCTCGACTTCCTCGCCGACTGAGACCGACTGGCGGACCACTCCGGACGGCTCCGAGGGTGGCGCGGAGCCGTCCGTGCGGCTCCCGCGGTGGCCGGTGAGCAAAGCCGGCCTCTACTCCTCGCAACACGCACTGCCAGCGGGACATCGGCGGCACGCCGCTGGACCGGCGCGCCGGCGATGCCTCGTGCTCCTGTCGCAGTCCTGCGGCCACTCCGGCCACCTCGGATCATCCGGCCCGCGCAGCCGCGTCACCAGGTCCGATTCGCTCCTCGTCAGGGGGACATGCCGTCCGGAACGATCCTCGTCAGCGCAGAGCGTCCGCGAGGACAGCGGGGTTGGGGCCGCTCAAGGCGACTCTGTACGGGGTCGGCTCGGTTCAGCTCCTCGGCCTCTCGGCCGGTCCGCCGCCAGCCACGGCGACGCGGTCCCACCCCTGGCGGCGCCGTACGCGGCAGGGGCCGGGAACACCCGGCCCCTGCCGCGGTGCCGTTCAGACGCGGTGGCCGGTGGAGTTCTCGGCGAGCAGCCCCTGGCTGTGCACGGCCGGCTGCAGTCCCGCGTACGTCCCGCCCCTGGAGAGGAGTTCCGCGTGCGTCCCCGCCTCCGTGATCCTGCCGCCGTCCATCACGACGATGCGGTCGGCGCCCTGGATCGTGGAGAGGCGGTGTGCCACAACGAACACGGTACGTCCGTGCACGAGACGGGCCAACGCTTGCTGAACGAGTGCCTCGGAACGGTTGTCCAGCGCCGACGTCGCCTCGTCGAGGACCAGGATGCGCGGGTCGCGGATCAGGGCGCGGGCGATGGCCAGGCGCTGCTTCTGGCCGCCGGACAGGCGTGCCCCCCGCTCGCCGACCACCGTGTCCAAGCCGTCGGGCAACTCCTCCACGAAGGCGAGTGCGTTCGCGTCCCGCAGGGCCCGCCGCAGTCTCTCCTCGTCGATGTCGTCGAGGCCGTAGGTCACGTTGTCGCGGATGCTGCCTTCGAACAGGATTGATTCCTGCGGCACCACGGACAGGAACTGGCGGTAGCTCCGCAGGTCCAGCGTTGCCATGTTCACTCCGTCGAGCAGGATGCTGCCCGTCGTCGGCCGGATGAAGCCGATCAGCAGGTTCAGCACCGTCGACTTTCCCGCGCCGGACGCGCCGACCAAGGCGATCGTCTCGCCGGGGCGCGCGGTGAGGGTGAAGCCGTCTACCGCCGGGGCCGCACCGTCGTACGCGAATCCGACCTGCTGGAAGTCGATCCGGCCCGTCACCCGCTCCACCGGGGCCTTGTCCTCGTTGCTCTCCAGGTCAGGAGCCTGGAGCACCTCGCCGACGGAGCGCACCGACTCCAGGCCCTTGCTGATGACCGGAGCCAGTCCCAGCAGTGTCGTCACCGAGCTGGTCAGCACGGTGAAGAAGGTGCTGAGCATGACGACATCGCCGGGCGTCACGGGCAGCAGGCCGTGATACGTGACGAGCCCCGAGCCCGTCAGGCAGAGGACTCCGAGAATGTTGAGCATCACCCAGGCCGCTGAGTTGAAGCGGCCGTTCATGACGTCGAGCCGCAGGCCTGCCGCGAACACCTGGCGCAGGGAGCCGTCCACGCGGCCCAGCGCGGCGCGCTCCAAGCCGTGGGCACGCGTGATCGGGATGAGCGTGGTCATCTCGCCCACCTGCGAGGAGAAGTGCTCCACCTCGCGCCGGAAGTGCTCGTTGTGGGTGCGCAGCCGATGCCGCAGCCGCATCACCAGGAACCCGGCCGCAGGAACGACGATCAGGAACACCGGCAGGAACTCAGGGGTGCGGAAGCCGATGACGACGAGGCCGCCCGTCAGGGTCACCAGCGCGCCCAGACCCATGTCGGAGCTCTGCTGCACCATTTGCTCCACCGACTCCACGTCCCGGACGACCTTGGTCTGCAGGACGCTGGAGTTGACGCGAGCGTGGTAGCCGATGGACAGGTGCTGCAGCCGGCGGCACAGGGCGGAGCGAAGTGCCGTGCCCATGCGACGGATGCTGCCGCCCAGAAGGCGCACGTACCACTGATGCAGCGGATAGTTGATCATGAGGATGAAGAGCAGGATGCCGGTCGCCTGCCACAACTCGGCCTGCGGGCCGTGCTGGATGACGACGTCGAGGACCGTCGCCGTGATCAGGGGCATCAGCCAGATGGGGCTGTGCTTCACGACGAAGATGCACGAGGCGAGCAGCAGCGCGCCGCGATCGGGACGGAAAAGGTGGCCGAGGGTGCGCACCGGGTGCTCACCGCGGTAGCAGTGGTCCAGATGGTTGGGGACGGGATGGTTCATGGCATCATCTCACCGCATCTTCGACGGGTGGGAAAGCGCTTTCCCCGCAGCGCTTTCCCGATCACGCGTCGTGTGGTGACGTGCGAGGCACACCGGACACACGCAGCCGGACGGCGGGTGGCGTGGGCGAGTGCGGACGTCGGCCGAACCGCTCGGAGATCGGCCTGACGGCCCTGGGGTCCGCACGTCGGGGTGGGGCACGGTCCGCTCGTGGCGGGACGAAGCCACGCCCTGGAATCGGCAGTTCGAGACCGACAGGACAGCTACGGGATCCCGGCGTGTCCGGATTCCTCTTCTCATGGCCCGCGGATGCGGAGCTCTCCGTCCGTACGACGATTCGCGGTTCTCGACGCGCGCGGCCCGGTCGCGCTCGAGCTCGCCAGAGGCGTAGCACCCCGGGCGGGCCCGGCATCCACGGGACCAGGCACACTTCAGGTGTAGCAATCTCGCGACCAAGAGGATCACGCATGATCACGCTGAAGAAGGAAGACGGCCCCGCCGACCTCGGTGGGGTGACCCACCTGTCCATCGGGGTGTCCTGGGACCCGACCGTGGGGAGCAGCGGAGGGCTGCTGGGCAAGCTCCGGCAGAAGGCCGGCACCGACCTCGACCTGATCGCTGTCGCGATGCAGGGCGCGGAGCCCGTACGGCTGGCCGGGCTCGACTCCCTTGACCCCCTCGGCAACGGCTCGCTGCTGCACAGCGGGGACAACCAGACCGGGCGCGGCGACGGTGACGACGAGACGGTCACGGTCGAGTTCGCCAGGGTGCCGTCCAACATCACCGCCATCGTGTTCATCGCTGCCGCGTACAAGAAGCGGAGCGACTTCCAGAACGCGCGCAACATCAGCTTCAAGGTCTACGACGCGACCGGGGGCTCCACCCAGCAGGTCGCCGACATCTGGCCGAGCCTTCTGACTGACGACAACGGCTGCGCCGTGGCCAAGGCGATTCGGGACGGTGCGGGCTGGAAGCTCCAGGTGATCAACGAGACGGGCAAGATCAAGCAGGGCGACGAACGTGCCCTGATGCGTTTCGCTGTGAGCAAGTAGCGAACGTTCCGGTCCTGCCGCGAACAATGACGGCCAAGCCGTGTTCTCCCGTCCGGCTGCGGTGAACAGCCGGGCGTACGGCCACGGATGCCGGCAGTGTGCCGCGCCGGGTATCGCGGCAGCCCTGGCTCGGGCACGTCGGCACGGCGTGTGTGCGGAGCGGTCGGCCACACCGGATCGTGGCCGACCGAAGCGCTGTGTCCTCTGGGGGGCGGAGGAGGACGGCTTTGTCCTCTGGAACCCGAGGCGAAGGAGGACGACCGGCGGCCGCCGGTCGTCCTCAGGCCTCGGGTGTCGCACCCCGGGGCCCGCCGTCCACCGCTGCGGGTGCAGCGGGACCGTCCTGTGCCGGGACGGCACGGGTGGCTTCCGGATCAACCGGTCCTGTCCGCGAGCTTCGACCTGGCGGCCCGGACGTCGCGGCGCCTGGCGCCGACGGCGGGAGGCGGGCGAGGGCTGTGGTCATCGGTCTTCCCCTCCTTCCGGTGTCCCGTCTTCCGGCGGTACGGGACAGGGGTCCGGGCCGGCGTCGAAGGCGGCTGCGCACTGCGCGGAGCAGAAGAAGTAGCTGCCGGTGCCGGTGTCACGGCGTTCGGCGGCGGTCGCGGGGTCCAGCTGCATGCCGCAGACGGGGTCCACCGCAGGCTCCTTCGGCCCGGGCTGGGACGCTTCGCCGGTGGCCGGTCGGAGTGAGCGGTGCCGCCCGTGTTCCGTGGCAGGGGGCCGGTCGGCTGCCGATTCCACCTGGGGCCCGACGGGCTCCGCCGTGGCGGGCGGCAGCGGGCTGGTGTGCCAGCGCCGCAGGCGGGAGGAGTTGGTGACCACGGACAGGGAGGACAGGGCCATTGCCGCGGCGGCGATGATCGGGCTGAGGCGGATGCCCCACAGCGGATAGAGGGCCCCGGCGGCGAGCGGCACGCCGACCGCGTTGTAGATCAGGGCGAAGAACAGGTTCTGCCGGATGTTCCGCATGGTGGCGCGGGAGAGCCGGATGGCGGTGACGACGCCGGTCAGGGAGCCGGAGATGAGCGTGATGTCGGCGGCTTCGATGGCGACGTCGGTGCCGGTGCCGATGGCCAGGCCGACGTCGGCTGCGGCGAGTGCCGGGGCGTCGTTGATGCCGTCGCCCACCATGCCCACCGTCCGTCCGTCGGCCTGCAGGCGGCGGATCTCATCGGCCTTGTGTTCGGGAAGCACCTCGGCCAGGACGCGGCGTACGCCGACTTGGGCGGCGATGGCGGCGGCGGTGCGGGAGTTGTCGCCGGTGAGGATGACCGTCTCGATGCCGAGCCGCTGCAGGGCCGCGATGGCTGACGTGGAGTCGTCCTTGATGGTGTCGGCGACGGCGAGGACACCGGCGGGCCGACCGTCGACCGCGGCGAGGACCGGTGTCTTGCCCTGCGCCGAGAAGCGGTCTGCGACCGGGGCGAGGACATCGGTGTCGATGTGGACATCGCCGAGCAGCCGTGTGGTCCCGACCAGGACCGTGTGGCCGCCGACGGTGGCCTGCACACCCTTGCCGGTGACCGAGTCGAAGCCGCTCGCCGCAGGCGGCGTGAGGCCGCGGTCCCGGGCCCCGGTGACGATCGCGCCCGCGAGCGGGTGCTCGCTGTCGGCCTCAGCCGCCGCCACCAGATTCAGCAGCTCGTCGTCCCTGAAGCCGTCGGCGCAGTGCACATCGGTGAGCTGGGGCTTGCCTGCGGTGACCGTGCCGGTCTTGTCGAGCACGACGGTGTCCAGCGTGTGGGCTGTCTCCAGGGCCTCGGCGGAGCGGATGAGGATGCCTGCCTGGGCGCCCTTGCCGGTTCCGACCATGACCGACAGCGGCGTGGCCAGGCCGAGTGCGCAGGGGCAGGCGATGATCAGCACAGCCACCGCGGAGACCAGAGCGAGGGTGAGCGCGGGGGCGGGCCCGACGGTGTACCAGAGGGCGAAAGCGGCGATGGCGATGGCGATGACGGCCGGTACGAAGTACGCGGAGACCGTGTCGGCGAGCCGCTGGATGGGTGCCTTCGACGCCTGGGCCTGCTGCACGAGGCGGATGATCTGCGCGAGCATCGTCGCGGCCCCGATCCGGCTCGCCCGTACCCGGAGCGAACCGGTGGTGTTGACAGTGGCCCCGATCACCGTGTCCCCTGCCCGCTTGGTGACCGGCATCGGTTCGCCGGTGACCATCGACTCATCCACCGCCGAGGACCCGGACAGCACTTCTGCGTCGACCGAGACCTTCTCCCCGGGCCGGATCACCACCTCGTCGCCGACCGCGACGTCCTCGATGGGGATCTGGCTCTCGATGCCGTCGCGTACGACGCGTGCGGTGCGGGCCTGGAGGCCCAGGAGGGCGCGGATCGCCTCGCCGGTGCCGGCCTTGGCACGCGCCTCCAGCAGACGGCCGAGCAGGATGAGCGTGAGGATCACCCCGACCGCCTCGAAGTACACCTCCCGTACGTCCTCCGGGAGGAGGCCGGGGGAGAGGGTGACCAGCAGGCTGTAGCCGTATGCGGCGGTCGTGCCCAGGGTGATCAGGGAGTTCATGTCGGCGCCGCGGTGCTTGAGGGTCAGCCAGCCGGTGGAGTGGATGGGCCAGCCGGTGTAGAGCATCACCGGGGTGATCAGCGCGAGCTGCAGCCAGTGGTTCAGCAGCCAGCCGGGCACCCAGTCGGCGCCGAACAGCTCGTGGGCCATGACGGCGAAGAGCACGGGAAGGGTGAGCAGGGCGCCGACGGCGACCCGTCGGGTCAGATCGGTGATCTCCGCCTGCCGCTCGGCGGCATCGGCCGCCTCCGCCTCGGCCCCGATTTCCGCGCCGAGGTCAGGTGCCGCAGGGGCGGCGGCAGCCGTGTCCCGGCTGCCGTCGCCCCCAGAGGTTGTCGTGCCGCCGGCGTCATCCACGCCTTCGACCAGCAGGGTGCCGTGGATCATGTTCATGCCGCAGGCGAAGCCGAAGGAGCCCGCGCGGTCCGGGACGACCCGCACGGTGGTGCGGGCGTACGCAGGCAGCCCCGCGCTGACCCGCAGGTCGGGGAAGACGACCCGGTTGGTGCACTCCCCGCTCTCCTGCCGGTCGAAGACCAGCTCCACCGGCAGGCCTTGGCGGACCTTGATGACGTCGGGGCGGTAGCCGCCCCGTACTGTCACCTCGACCCGCTGGACGCCGCCCTCCAGCTGCGCGGTACGGGCCTTGCGCGGGCCGAAGAAGAACCAGCCCAGCCCGGCTACCAGGACAACGGCCAGGGCCAGGACCACGACATCGGCGACACCCATGGCTGATCGCCCTCCTCGCGTGTGCGCTCCCTTCCAGCGTCCCGCGCGGCCACCGATGCCGGGTAGGGGCTGAGCGGCCCAAGAGCCGGGGACCACAGGCCCCCTGCCGCATGGAGAAGGGGGACCGTTGCAATGACGGAACAACCGGCCGGGCGGCCCCTCAAAATCCCGGGGCGGGGATGAAGCTCGGCCACCACGGGGGCACGCCGCTGGGGCAGGACGGGGCGGAGGACCCCTCCCAGAAGAATGAGATGACGCACCAGACACAGCCGAGGAGCGCCACCGCGAGGGCGAAGGCATGGACAAGGGGACGGGTCCCGAGAAGTGCGCTCACCGCAACCCAGACCAGCAGCAGGACCGTCCATAGGCCCGGGATGAAGATCCAGAGCAGGAAGCCGCTGTTGGCCGCGTTGTTCACTCCCACGTCACAGGCGCTCCACGACCTGCCCAGAAGCATGGCGGTGAGCACCGCGAGTGCCAGCCCCGTCACCGTCCCGAGATATCCATGCAGCCGTCGACCTTCCACAAGCCCCCCGTTCGCTGCGGAAAGCAACGCATCCGCACCGCTCGTCACCGCACGTCCACCCATTCCGCCAGCACCGATCAGCAGCGATTGGGTCCCCTTGAGCTTAGTGATCACACAAGCCGCCGGACAATCTCAGGGGCATTCAGTCGCTGACGCCGTTCAGCTCTGCCACGTTCTCAGAAGCGAGCGAAAGGCCGGCGCCTGCGACGTTCTCACGCAGGGGCCTGCACCGATCCGCGGGGTCGACGAGCATGTGAGGGGAGCCCTTGTTGCCGCGCGTACAGGTGGACCCCCGTCGACCAGGAGATCGGTCGACGGGGGTCCACCTGTACGCGGGCATGTACCGGGCCGGGCGATGCCGTGGCTGCGACCACCGTCCGGCCCGGAGTTCAGAGGTGCGACGCCACAGGGGCAGAGAGCTCGTGCTCGCACGCGTCGTCGATGCCGTAGGTGTCCCACTCCGGGAACGGATCGGCTGCGGGCCGTGCCTCTCCTTCGGACATCAGGCACTCGGCCAGGGCTTCTTGGAGGGCATCCGCGCGCAGATCCGTACCGATGAAGACCAGTTCCTGGCCCTGTGTGGTCCCGGCATCACGTGCGCCGGACGGCTCGAAGCGTGCCACGGACCCCGCCTGCGACCAGAGCCCGGTCACGTGCGGCCGGCTGGCCAGCCAGAAGAAGCCCTTGGAGCGCAGAACCTGCCCGTACCGGCCGCTGTCGATCCCGTCAGTGACGAACGTCCACAGGCGGTCCGGGTGGAAGGGGCGGCCCGAGCGGAACACGGTGCTGGAGATTCCGTACTCCTCGGTCTCGGGCATGTGGTCCCCGTTCAGTTCCCGCACCCATCCCGGAGCCTGTTGAGCCTGCTCCAGGTCGAAGAGACCCGTGCCGAGCACCTCGGAGAGCTTCACACGGCCCCGAACGGCGGGCACGATCCGGGCCACCGGGTTGAGGCGGTTGAGGGCGGCGGTGAGCTGTTCCCGCTCTCGCTCGTCCACGAGGTCCAGCTTGTTCAGCACGATGACGTCGGCGAATTCGATCTGATCCATGAGCAGGTCGCTGATCGTGCGCTCGTCGTCCTCGTACTGATCGAGTCCACGGTCGGCGAGACCGTCACCCCCTGCCAGTTCCGGAAGGAAGTTGGCCGCGTCGACCACGGTGACCGTCGTGTCGAGCCGGGCGAGATCGCCCAGCGTCGCCCCGTCGTCACGAGGGAAGGAGAAGGTCGCCGCCACCGGCATCGGTTCCGAGATGCCGCTGGACTCGATCAACAAGTAGTCGAAGCGCCCCTCGCGGGCAAGCCGGTCGACCTCTTCGAGCAGATCGTCGCGCAAGGTGCAGCAGATGCATCCGTTGGTCATCTCGACCAGGCGTTCGTCGGTGCGCGAGAGTGCGGCTTCGCCCCCGCGCACGAGTGCCGCGTCGATATTGATCTCGCTCATGTCGTTGACGATCACTGCGACTCGCATGCCCTCGCGGTTGCCGAGGACGTGGTTGAGCAGGGTGGTCTTGCCGGCCCCGAGGAAGCCTGAAAGCACGGTGACGGGCAGTAGGCCCTGTGTCATGAAGGATCAGTCCTCGGGGTGCAGGAGGCCGCGCTCGTAGGCCTTCACGAGCCGCTGCGGCACCTGGAAGACGGCGCCGTCGACCGTGACGGGCACGAGCTGGGGTGCCGCGGCCTTCCACTGGGCGCGACGGTGACGGGTGTTGCTGCGGGACATCTTCCGCTTCGGGACTGCCATGAGGACCACCTTTGTCGTTGACACCGAAACGCTATATGAAAACGATAGTCAATGCCAACTGACCTGCTGTGGTGCGAGGTCCGCCGCACTCATCGCCCCATGGCCGCCGCACCCTCTCGCCGACATGCATCGGCTCTCGGCTGCCCATGGCCGCCGCACTCCTCGCGAGGCGTCACCGAACCCGCGTACGTAGCCCGGTGACGTATTGCTGCGTGGTTTCACGGATGCCGTGTCGTACTCCTTTGTGAGATCGTCTCTCGGCCGGGCCGGGTACATCCGGTCGCGCCGACCGGCTGCGCCGACCACGGAACGCGAGCGGGGGCGACATGCGGGTGGGGTGGTGGACGTACCTACGGAACACGGCCGTTCCACTGCCGGCGGCCGGGGTGGACGGGCGCCGATTCCGGTGGTCGTCGAGCCGGTCATGAAGACTTGGGCGGCCGCCCCGGCAGAGGCACCGTCCGGCTGAGTTTCGCACGAACCTGGGGAGATTCCATGGGCGGATGCCTGGTCATCCTTCTCGCACTCACGATCGTTGGGGAGTTGCTCGCCGCCCCGGTCTGGCTGTACGACGTATTGGCCGCTCAGACGCCTCCGCAACGTCCTGGCGTGCTCGAATGGGTCGTATCGATCGGGATATCAACGCTGACCGCGGTAGCTGTGGCCTGGACGGCGGGCCGACGTCGGTCCGGCCGGGGGGTGTCCTTGGCCGTGCACACCATGATCCTGCTGGGGCTGTGTACGGCGGTGGCGCTGTGGATGCGGGACGTCGTCGAGACGGACAACTACACCCTGGAGGCTGGTCTGGAGAGCTTGGCGGCCGGGCTCACCGCCGTGCTCTTCCGGCGAGGTGTACGTACGTGGGAGCGGAAGCGTCCGCTGCCCGGGGAGATCTGGCTGGCCAGGGTCCCCTTCAGGGACAGGGACGAGGCGGCCCCTCACTATTGCGTGGTCGTGGGACGTCGCTTCGGTCACGCCGATGTCCTGCAGATCACGTCCCAGAACAAGGACACGCGCGAAGACTTCGTCCGCATCCCCAACGTGGGGTGGGACACCGTGTCCGGGAAGGACCACTGGCTGGAGATCGGCCTGACCCCACGCCGGGTCCCGTACGTCGACTTCCTGAAGAGCCGTCCGCAGGGCGCGTGCCCGAGGACGACATGGCGCCAGATCCGCGACCGCCGCCTGGAAGTGCCGGGCAGCCGCGCCGCGGGCCAGAGAGCCGGACAGGGGTCCTCCCGCCCGGAGTGAGGCCCGGCACCTGGCGGTGCTGGCACGCCACGAGAATGGTTCGCGCGTCTCGCCGAATTCCACTGCGCGCTGTGGTGGATCCCAGCCGGGCACCGCCCCGGCGTGGACGAAGGGATGGACCGTCTCGCCCTGATCCGCGTGATCGGCGAAGGACCCGGGGCGTTCAGCTTCCGAGGGCCGCACCCACCGCCGACCGGTGCGTGACCAGCACCGCCCATCCCGCCTTATCTGCGTCCGCGAGTCACAGTCATCGCTGTCCGCGCACGGGTTGCCCTTGTTCGTCATCGCGCGGGAGTAACTGCTGCTGGCTCCGGCCGGGCTGGACGTACGCGTTAGGATTCCGTGCCGCCCGGACTGCTGGGTCCGGGCCGCTCCTCGCCGATCGGCGGGGCGACGGAAATCCTTGGCGTGGTGGCGGGAATGGTTGGAGACTCGTCCCATGGCTGACATGGGGGTGTTCCGGGATGCGGTATCCGTATGGGCTGCTGGTGGCCCTGGCGACCCCGCGCGTGAGCTGGCCGCGCGATTGCCCGTGCGTACAGCCGTCCTGCTCGAAGGGCCCAGTGACGCCGCAGCAGTCAGTGCGCTGGCCGCGAGCCGCGGCCGGGACTTGGCGGCCGAAGGGATCTGCGTCCTGCCTATGGGCGGTGCGATGGGCGTCGGCCGCTTTGCCCGCCTCCTCGGCCCACCTGGCCTGGGTCTTCGCCTCACGGGACTGTGCGACGAGGCGGAGGTTCGCTACTACGCTCGCGGTTTGGAGCGAGCCAGTGCTGCGCAGCAGGAGTTCTTCGTGTGCGCGGCGGATCTGGAGGACGAGCTCATCCGGGCACTGGGTGTGACACAGGTGGAGCAGCTGGTCCGGGCGGAAGGTGACCTGCGTGCCCTACAGACCTTCATGGGCCAGCCGGCACAGCGGGGCCGCACCTCGCAGCAGCAGCTGCGGCGCTTCCTCGGCACGAAGAAAGGACGAAAGATCCACTACGGACGAGTCCTCGTCGAAGCCCTCGAACCGGACCGCGTACCCGCCCCACTCCATGGGCTGCTCGCCAGCTTCTGACTGCTGGGCGATGTTGCTCGTGGCGGCAGCATTCGGGGTGGTCTGCAGGGTATGCCGTGGTGGTTGGGGTGGTGTTCTGGTTGGTGGGTTGTTGTTTGTTACCAGCCGGTTTTGATGGTGTGGGTGTGTGTGGGGGTCTGTTGTCCCTGTGGGTCGGTGGGTAGTGCCGACCCACAGGGTGGTGTGGGTCTGTGGGGTGGTGGTGATACCGGTGGTGGTGGCCGGTGTGGGGCTGGTCGGGTTGTGCGGGGGTGGGGGTGGTTATCGTTTGGTGGATTTGTAGGCGCCGTCGGTCTGGACGTACCGGGTGCGTACGAGCCAGGAGTCGTTGGTACGGATGAGTTCGTCGTCGCAGAGGGTGTGGTGGCGGAAGTGGACGTCTCCGTCGAGGAGGGTCTGGTTGGGGACGACGTAGACCATGACGTAGCTCTGGGCGCGCAGGGTGTTGTCGTCGAGTTGCTCGACGGTGAGTTGTCCGACCCAGTGGCGCAGGATGAGTCCTTCGTGCATGAGGCTCTGGCGTGTGATCGCTTGGGTGAGGATGTCGCGGCCGACGAGGGGGTCGGGCATGTCGGCGGCCTGGAATACCCCGTCGGGGGTGAAGGTGCGGGCCCATTGTTCGCCGTCACCGCGGTCGAGGATTTTGAGTTGGAGTGCGTAGAACTGCTGGATCTCCAGGTACAGGTCGTGGGGGGCGAGTTTGGTGGTGAGGTCGTGTGAGTTCATTGTTGTCTCCTGTGGGGCGGGGTGGTGGTGGGTTACTTCGTTGTGGTGGTGAGGTGGGTGAGGATCGTGTCGGCTGCGCGGGGTGCGCCGCCGGCTTTTTGCATGTGAAGGCGCATGTCGCGGACGTTGGCCTGGATGGTGGGGTCGGCGGCGACGTCCAGGACGGCCTGGCGGAGGGTTTCGGCGGTGATTTCGCCTGGGGTCAGGACGCGGCCGAGGTTGAGTTCGCCGGTTCGTCGGGCGATCATTTCCTCGTCGCCGTTGTGGGGGACGGATACGAGGGGGACTCCGGCGTACAGGGCGTTCATGGTGCTGCCGGCGCCGCCGTGGCAGACGAACGCGCCGGCGTGTTCGAGGACGGCCTGGAGGGTGAGCCAGGGGTGGATCTCGGCGTTGGGGGGGAGTTCGCCGACGGCTTCGAGGTCGACGCCGGGGCCTGCTGCGATCACGACGTGCCAGGGCAGTCCTTCGAATGCTTTGGCGCACATCGCGAAGAATTCGGGCTGGGTGTTGAAGGTTGTGCCCAGGGAGATCAGTACGACGGGGTTGTCGTTGGCGGGCCGCCAGGTGCCCTTCAGGTCGCTGTCGCGCAGGGGGATCCCGACGAAGGTGTACTGGTCGGGGGGGAAGGAGTCGGCGTCGGTCTGGAACTCGCGTGGCATGAAGGAGATGTTGTGGGGGGCGTCGGACATGAGTTCGTCCAGGGGGACGTTCTGGAGTCCGTGGGTGTCGGCGAAGGCGCGGAGTTCGCGGGTGAGGTCGCCGAACAGTCCCTGGGCGGCGCCCTGTGCGTCGGTGAAGTACTGGTGGGAGGCCAGGACGGGGTAGAGCTGGATGCCGGGGATGTTGAGTTTGCGGGACAGGACGCGGCCCAGGAACTGCATGGAGATGTCGTAGACGAGGCAGTCGGGCAGGTCGTCACGGAAGTGGGTTTCCAGGGTGGGTGCGGTGGCGGCGGCTTCGCGGACCGCGCCGAGCAGGACGCGGGCCAGCCAGTCCTGCGCGCCGGTCGGTGCGATGGTGCGGGGGTCGAGGGTCGAGGTGTAGGGGATGATGTCGGCGCCGGTGGAGGCGATGCGCTCGGCGACGGCGTCGGCGGCCAGGTAGCTGACTTTGTGGCCGCGTTTGACCAGTTCCTCGACCACGCCCAGGGTCGGGGTGACGTGACCGGCCGCGGGGATGTTCAGGAAGGCGATGTGTCTCTTCATGAGTGTTCCTGTTCCTGGTGTCGTTGGCTTGCTCGTGGGTGACGCCCGGTCACCTGGGGGGCGGGGCGGGTGTGGTGACGTGGAGGTCGTCGTAGTGCGGCAGCACACCCAGGGCCTGGGTCTGTGCCAGCGTCGGCGCGGTCCTGTCCTTGTCGGACAGGATGATGTCGTCCATGGCGGGCCACGGCAGGGCGAGCTGGGGGTCCAGCGGGTTGATCGAGATCGCTTTCCCGGGGGTGTAGGTGTTGTCGCACAGGTAGGTGACGACCGCGGTGTCGCTGACCGCGGCGAATCCGTGCCCGAGGCCTTCGGCGATGTACAGGGCGTGGTGTTGTGTGTCGTCCAGCGGGATCGCGAGGGACGCGCCGTAGGTGGGTGAGCCGACGCGCACGTCGACGACGACGTCGATGATCGAGCCGCTCACGCACGTCACGTACTTCGCTTCACCCGGCGGGGCCGCTGTGAGGTGGATCCCGCGGATGGTGCCGCGTGTGGAGACGGAGCAGTTGACCTGTGCGACGTCCATGGGGCGGCCGGTGTGGGCGGACAGCCGGTGGCCGACGAACAGTTCCAGGAACGCGCCGCGCGGGTCGTCGAACACCTGTGGCCGCACGAGGTGGACGCCTTCGATGCCGAGCTCTTCGAACTTCATCAGGTCTTCCTTCTCACCCGGTGGCGCCGGCGCCGACGGGGACCGGTTGCCAGGTCTCTTCGGCCGGGGCGGGCCGGCGGGTCTCTTCGGCCGGGGCGGGCTGCCGGAGTCCCCTGGCCGGGACCGGGACCGGGACCGGGGCCGGGACCGGGACCGGGGCCGGGGCTGGGGCTGGGGCTGGGGCTGGGGCTGGGGTCGTTGGTCGGGGTTCCGTGGCGGGGGCCGGTGGCCGGTTCTGTCCGGCCGGGGCGGGCCGGTGGAGTTCCGGGGCCGGGGCGGGCTGTCGGAGTTCCGGGGCCGGGGCGGGGGCGGGTTGGTGGTTCTGCCTGGTCGGGGCCGGCTGCTGGATCTCTTCGGCGGCGGCGTCCAGGAGCCCGGTCAGGTATGTTCCGTAGCCGCTGGGCAGAAGTGGCCGGGCGAGCTCACGCAGCTGGTCGTCGCCGATGAGCCCGTTGCGCCAGGCCGCTTCCTCGACACAGCCGATCTTCAGCCCCTGGCGTTCCTCGATCACCCGGACGAACTCCGAGGCCTGCACCATCGAGGCGAAGGTCCCGGTGTCCAGCCATGCGGTACCGCGGTCCAGGACGGTGACGGCGAGTTCACCGCGGCTCAGATAGGCCTGGTTCACCTCGGTGATCTCCAGCTCGCCGCGCGCGCTGGGCCGCAGGGACCCGGCGATCTCGACGACCCGGTTGTCGTAGAAGTAGAGGCCGGGGACCACGTACCTCGATTTCGGATGCGTGGGTTTCTCCTCGATGGAAAGGACGTGTCCCTCGCGGTCGAAGTCCAGGACACCGAAGGCGCTCGGGTTGGCCACCGGGTAGGCGAAGATGTGCCCGCCCTGCGGGCAGGCGTGTGCCTTCAGCTGGTCCCCGAGGCCGACCCCGTGGAAGATGTTGTCGCCGAGGATGAGCGCGACCGGCTCGTCCCCGATGAAGTCCGCCCCGATCAGGAACGCCTGCGCGATACCTCCGGGGCTGGGCTGCGTCGCGTACCGGATCTGCAGGCCCAGCTGTGATCCGTCGCCCAGCAGCCGCTCGAAGGAGTCCCGCTCGGAGGGCATGGTGATGACGAGGATGTCCCGCACGCCCGCCAGCACCAGGGTGGACAGTGGGTAGTAGATCATCGGCTTGTCGAACACAGGCATGAGCTGTTTCGACATGACTTGGGTGACCGGCCACAGCCGGGAGCCGGTTCCGCCGGCCAAGATGATGCCTCGCATGTCTCGGAGGCTAAGGACGCCACCTATAGCGCCGATCGAGGCCGGGTGGGCGCCACACGGCACCGGCGCCACACCGGCCGGGCGGCCAAAGCCCGGCCCCGGACACCGCTACCCGCTGTCGGGGGTGGCCCCGGACACCGTTACCCGCTGGACACGGCCACCTCCGCACCCTCACCCCCCATCTCCGCACCTCTGCACCCGCACCTCTGCACCCGCACCTCTGCACCCGCACCTCCGCATCCGCACCCTCACCCCCGCACGGCCACCCCGCACGGCCGCCCCTCACCAGCCGGCCCTGCACGCAGGCCCCTTGGCCCCGGCCCTGCATGCAGGCCCCTTGGCCCCGGCCCTGCGTCTTACACGCGGCCGGTCCCCAGGGGTGCCGGATTCCACCGGTGCCGCAGAGGCGCTGACCCGCCCGCCCGGCAGGACACTTTTCGCGCCGTGTCCCCGCCCCCGGGGGCACGGCTTTCGCGACAGACCGGCCTGGCCCCGCCGCTCGCCCCGAGTGCGCTTCCGCCGTCCCGAACGCCTCCTGGCTGCCCCGGGGACATGGTGCGAGCGCCACGTCACGGCACACGGGTTCTCGCAGGACCTCGACAGCTGCGTACGTCTTCTGGCTTCGAGCAGCCACACCTTCGCCGGCGCACCGCGTGAGTGTTCACCGCACGCGGTGCAGAAGGCCGGTACGTGACGCGCGGGACGCTCCCGCCGAGACCACACACCACACACCACACGCCACACGCCACACGCCACAGGGCGCAGGCGCCGGCCCGGCCCTCGCCGGGTGGGCGTCCGAGGTCCGGCACCTCGGACGAATGCCTGGCGGCGCGGTGGTGGCCGGCGTACACCCACTACCGGGGCCGCGATGCCTCGGCATCCGGATTGGCCCTGCCGCGCGGGCGGGCGGCGTATGGGCACGTGTCCTCGCGGGCACCCACGCTCCCACCACCGCGGCCGCTGCTGCCGCTCCAGCGCTCCAGGAGATGCCACGTATGCCGATCACCTCTGCGGTGGAGTGTCCCCGCCCGCCGTGCGCCGCCGGACCGGCCCTTTTCTCCACGCGCAGGGTGGACAGTTGCCGGCCCCGCCCCAGCCGTCCGCGTCCCATGCGGCCCTGTCCCGTGCGCCCCCCCGGCGCTTGTGCTCCAGTGCTCTTTTGTCCGGGCGGGGGAGGGGACTGGTGCTGGTCTGCGGATTGTCTGCGGATTGTGCCCTGGCTTCTGTCGTCCCCGCGACGCCCGCCCCGCCCGCGCGTACGTTCGGTCGCCCAACACGCAGCCGGCCCGCCCGGCTGCTGCGCACCCCCATTTTTTGGGCCGGCGGGGGTGGCAGGCGGCCGTCCCGCGGTGCCTCCGGCGGTGCTTCAGGCGTTATCTCCCGGCGGTCTTTTCTGCGGCCCGCCCGTCGTGGTGCCCCGTGCCGGTGACCGTGTCCACCACGTCTGTACGGTGCGGACTTCTCGTGGCCGCGCACCCGGGCGGCGGTCTGCGGCGCGGCCCGTACGCCAACCCGCTGGACGGGGTCATGGCCGCGCCGGAGCGTTCACCGCCCGCACCCGTCTCCTGGCCACACGCCCGCACCCACCCGCCTACCGCGCGCACCCGCCTACCGCACCCACCCGCCTACCGCGCGCACCCGCCTACCGCACCCACCCGCCTACCGCGCGCACCCGCCTACCGCACCCACCCGCCTACCGCACCCACCCGCCTACCGCACCCACCCGCCTACCGCACCCACCCGCCTACCGGACCGCGCCGGACCTGCCTGCCGGGCCGCGCCGCACCCGCCCGCCGCACCTGCCTGCCTACCGTGCCGCACCCGCCCACCACCTGCCCGCTCACCTGCCCGTGTGTCCGTGTGTGTGAATCCGTGTGGCCCCCTGTCGGCCCAGTTCCGATCAGCCCCGCTCCACCGTCCTGGCAGGTGTGGCGGGGCCGGGCCCGGTGTCCCCCCGCACCGGCTCCCTGGTTCGGGAACCGCTCCGGGCAGGCCCTGTGTCTACGCGCCCTGCACGCGGGCAGGGAGAAGCCCGCCCGGCGGACCGGACGGGCTTCTCCCTGCCCGCGTGCCACGGGCCCTGCCCGGCTACCGGGTCCCGCGCGGCACCGCCGCCGCGGCCGCGAGGCTGAGGGCGAGCAGTACCCCGGTCGCGAGGAACGCGACCCCGTAACCGGACACGAACGCGTGGGCGTCAGGGGCAGTGTCACCCGCGACGTCCGCGGTACGGGTCTGTGCCAGGGCGACCATGACCGCGAGGCCGGCCGCCCCGCCCAGCGACTGCGAGGTGTTCAGCACTCCCGAGGCCAGGCCGTGCTTGTCCTGCGGCACACCCGCCGTCGCCGCGCCCGCCACCGAGGTGACCACGATGCCCAGGCCCAGGCCGAACAGCAGGGTCGGGCCGAGCAGGTCGGCGAGGTAGGAGGCGTTCTCGTCGGCCGCCGACTGCCACACCAGCCCGGCGATCATCGGCAGGAGCCCGGCCAGCATCATCGGCCGGGGACCGGTCCGCGGTGCCACGCCCGAGGACGCGGCGGCACCGATGAACGCGAACACCGTCAGCGGCAGGAACGCCAGCCCGGTGCGGATGGCACTGTAGTGGAGCACCGTCTGGTACAGCAGGGTCAGGAAGTAGAACATCGTGGGCAGCGCCGCCCCGAAGGCCAGCATCGTGAGGTTCGCCGCCCATACCGAGCGGTTACGGAACAGGCTCAGCTCCATCAGCGGCTGCTCGGCCAGCTTGGCCTGGTCGAGTACGAACACCGCGAGCAGCAGCACACCGGCCGTCAGCGACGTGACGATGCGCGCCGATCCCCACCCGTAGTGCTGTCCTTCGGCGAGCCCGTAGACGAGTGCGGCGATCCCCAGCGTGACCGACAAGGACCCCAGCACGTCGAGCTTCGTCTTCTCACGCTTGCTGCCCGGGGCCCCGGTGACCGACATGAGCGCCATGCCCGCGATCAGCAAACCCAGCGGCAGGTTCACGAGGAACACCCACCGCCACGACATCCACTCCACGATCGCCCCGCCGCTCAGGACACCGATCGCCCCGCCGCTCCCGGACGCCGCACCCCACAGGGCGAACGCCTTGGCACGCTCGACCGGCTCGGTGAACGTGGAGCTCAGCACGGCCAGGGTCGCGGACGCGATGATCGCACCGCCGAAGCCCTGCCCGGCACGGCCCAGGACCAGCGTCGCCGCGTTCGGCGCGATACCACCCACGAAGCTGAACACCGTGAACACGGCGGTCCCGATGAGCAGCAGACGCCGGCCCCCGAACAGGTCGACCATCCGCCCGGAGAACAGCAAGAAACCCGCGAACGGAATCAGATACCCGTTGTACACCCAGGTCAGGCTGCCCGGGGTGAAGTCCAGTGCGTTCTGGATGGACGGGATGGCGACGTTCACGATCGAAGCGTCGAGGATCACGATCAGCTGCCCCAGGCAGCACACCGCCAGGACGAGCCCGGCCCGGCGCGCCCTGACCGGGGCCTCCAGCGTCATCTGAGCGGTCATCGCAGAAAACTCCTTGTTCGGATGGGGGAGGGGACCGCGCCCGGGCCCCGGCGCGTGCACCGCGACCGCCCGGCGTCAGCCAACGCGCACTCCGCGACCGCACCGCCCCCGCAGGCGCCGCGCAGCAGGCACGGGCGCGCCCCGGGTGCGGCCCTCCCGCCGCCTTCCACCGTGTGCGGCGCGAGGGCCCTTCCTTCCCGCAGCCACTGCGCCGGCCGCGTTTTTCTGCCGGTCGCCGATAATTCCCGGTCGCCCATATCTATCACCCTTGTTCACATTTCTCTGTGGTCGGGATTCGAGCTGCCGCGGGACCGTCCCGCACGATCCGGAAGAACACTTCCCGTATCCCGGAGAAGACCACTTCTGGCGGGGACACGGGGCTTCACCGGACTTCTACCGGTCCCACCAGGAAGTGTTTTCCCTGTACCACTCGACCGTGGCCTTGAGGCCCGTTTCGAACGACTGTTGCGGGGCGAATCCCAGCTCATTTCGTATCTTGGTCATGTCCAGGGAGTACCGCTGGTCGTGGCCGAGCCGGTCGGCGACCGGCTCGACCCTGTCCCACCCCGCCCCGCAGCTCTCCAGCAGACGCCCGGTCAGTTCCCTGTTCGTCAGCTCCGTGCCGCCGCCGACGTTGTAGACGTGACCGGGCCTGCCGCCCCGCAGAACCAGCTGGACGGCCAGACAGTGGTCCGCGACATGAAGCCATTCACGGACATTGCCGCCCTCCCCGTACAACGGGACCTGCCGCCCCCGCAGAAGGTTCGTCACGAACAGCGGGATGACCTTCTCCGGATTCTGATAAGGACCGTAATTGTTCGAGCACCGGGTGATGACGACGTCCAGCCCATGGGTCCGGTGCGCGGACAGCACCAACAGATCGGAACCCGCCTTCGACGCCGCGTACGGCGAGTTCGGTGCCAGCGGCTGCGCCTCGGTCCACGACCCCTGCGGGATGGAACCGTAGACCTCGTCCGTCGACACATGTACGAACCGCCCGACCCCGTGGCGCCGGGCCGCGTCCAGCAGGACCTGCGTGCCCAGGACATTCGCCGTCACGAACGGGCGCGCGTCGTCGATCGACCGGTCGACATGCGACTCGGCGGCGAAGTGCACGATCACGTCGTGTCCGCGCACCGCCTCGTCGACCAGTTCCGCATCACAGATGTCGCCGTGCACGAACCGGAAAGCGGGATGCTCCGCGACCGGGCCGAGGTTGGCCGTGTTGCTGCCGTGGCCGAGTTTGTCCAGGACGGTCACCCGGGCACCGTCCGCCCCGGGAAGCTCCCCGGACAGCAGCGCCCGCACGTACTGGGACCCGATGAATCCTGCACCGCCGGTAACGAAGATCCGCATGCCGCAGACCCTAGGGGCCCCTGCTCGACACCCACTTGAGCCCCGAGGCACACCGGCAGGCCCCCCGCACCGCTACCCCGTAAGGCACCCCGTCCGTCAAGGACGGCGCCCGCTCACCGGCACCGTCCGGCCCGCCACCCCCGCCCGCGTCCTGCGGACCCGGCCTGAACCCGGCACAACCTTCCGCACCGTTCGAGGGTCACACCAAGCAGGAGCAAACCACTCTCAGGGACACAAGGGGGAAATATGAGGATCACACGTACTCTCGCCGGTGCCGGGGCCGTCGCCGCACTGGCCGTAGGTGCCACGACCGCGCTCAGCACCACCGCCTCCGCCGCACCCAACATCACACCGCAAGGCGTCTGCGGCAGCGCCTACAAGACCGTCAACTCGGTGCCCGTCGGCTCCCTGGGCACCGTCTACCTGACGTACAACTCCTCCAACGGCAAGAACTGCGTCGCCACGATCCGCACCAACCCGGGCACGGCCACGAGCATGTCGGTGTACATCTACGTACCCGACACCGACACGTGGGCCGACGACTTCGGGAACTACACCTCCTACGCCGGGCCGGCCTACGCCTACGGCAAGGGCCACTGCGTGAGCTGGGGCGGCAACATCGCCAACGTGTACGTGTCGGTGGAGAACTCCAACTGCGCCGCTCTCAAGGAACGCCGGGTCACCGAGATCCGCTGACCCCCTCACCCGGCCACGAGTTCCCGCGCCGCCGCCTTCCCGCAGCCCGGCCCTGCGGATCCTGCCGCTCCAGCCACGGGAAGGGCATCACCAGCCGCAGGCGGCGCGGGAACCCGCAGCGTGACCAGCCCACCCCACCTCAACCCGCCACCCCCAGCCCGCCACCCCCACACCCAGGCTGGCGGGCTGGGTGTGGCAGCCCGCAGCCGGCCGCCGGGCCCCCGGGCCGCTCCGCCCGTGGGCGGAGCGGGGCCACCACCCCGACCACGCACGCCACCGCGGGACCCGGCCACACCGACGCCGGATCCCGCGGCCGCCCCCACCCACAACGGCCCGCCCCCCGCCCTCCCGCACCCCTGCCCCCGTGGCACGCCACCTGCGACAGCACGACCCGGCCCACGGGCCCGGGACGCGCCCGCATTGTCGGTGGCGGCTGAAAGGCTGGGAGACATGGACAGCGACGACGAACAACTGCTGCGGGGCCGCGTGTACGGCCAGGACCCGGGCGCCCCCGGCCAAGGACCGCGGCCGGGACAGGCCTACGTCGAACTGGTCGGCGGACCCCTGGACGGCCTGCTGTTCGACATCACCGGCTGGACAGAGGCCGAGATCGCCACCGGCGCCGCGCTGATGACCGAGCTCGGACAGTTCGGCACCGGAGGGCGCGCACTGTACGACCCGCGCCCCGGCGACCCGGGCCGCTGGGACTGGTCCGGCGACACGCCCTGACCCGACCGGCGCCCCCGGGGCAGCCACAGGCCGGCCCCTGCCGCCCCAGGCCCCCCGGCTGCCCCGCACACACGGCCGGGGGACCGGCACAGCGCCGGGACCCTTCGCGAAGCCCCGGCGAGGCCGCCCGGGAATCCGGCCGGCCGCACCCACCGCTGCCCCAGGCCCGGCGAGCGGGACGACACGACAAGGCGCACGGTGTCGTCCCCGGACGGCACGGGAGACGAAACAGGAGGCCCGACACCCGGGCGACAGCAGAACCGGCGCGGAACCACGGGTGCGCACCACCACCGGAGCAGCCCATGAAGGGCCATCCCTCCCCGCCGCTGCCCACGCCCGCCCGCGGAGAAGGCCCATGACCCCATTCCCCCGGGGCCACGCCCCCCGGGCCGCGCCTTCCCGGGGCCACGCCCCCCCTGGGCCGCGCCTTCCCGGGGCCGTGCCTTCCGGGGCCGGCCCGTGCGGGCCGGCGGCAGCATCCGCCGGCCACACCAGCCACACCGGCCACACCGGCCCGCCCCCGCACGCCTGCCCTCTCCGCGCCAGGACCGCCGTCCGCTCTCCCGCTCCTGCCGGCCCGTTCAGGACTTCGTCCGGATCCCGTCGCCGAGGGCCCAGGCCTCGATGTCGCGGTAGTGGATCGGCCCACGGCCCCGGCCGGTGTTGCTGCCCACCAGATGCAGGCGCTCGGCAGGCCACCGCCGGCCGGTGAACCCGGCGAGCCGTCCGGCGATCTCCGCCGCCGATGTCCCATCGCCCCGACGGGCGCGGGCCAAGGTCAGATGGGGACGCAGAGGCCGGTCCTCGAAGGCGACACCACTGCTGATGACCGCGCTCCGCACATCGGCGGCCAGCATGTGCAGCGCGTCGAGGTCTCCGCCGATCCCGCTCCACAGCACCCGGTCATCGAAGGTACCGCTGCCGCGCAGTGCCAGACAGAGCGGCCGGCGGCGTGCCGCGAGGCCGGCGAGCGGCCGGCGCAGCAGCGCAACGGTCCCGGCCGGCAGCTCCCCGAGGAACGCCAGCGTGATGTGCCAGTCCTCGATACGGTTCCACCGCATGTGAGGGTGTGTGCCGTAGGCGGGGCGCAACTGCCGGGCGAGTTCCTCTTTCGCGTGGTCGGGCGGGGCGAGCGCGATGAACACGCGAACGGTCGCGGGCTGAGTCTGTTCGTTCACACCGCACTTCGTACCGTATCCGGACAGCCGGGCGACGCGGGGGGAGGCACCGGACGACGAGCCGGGGACGGGGCCGGCCCGGCGCCGCGGGCGAGGGCGGCCGGCCCTGCGAGCGCGTATCGCGGTCAGTTGCCTCGCAGGACGGCAAAGGGTGTGGTCCGGGCCGGTGGGTTGCGGGGGAGTCTCCCGAACAGGGAGCCCACGCCCCGGGCTGCGGGAGGGCGAAAGGGTGAGGCCGCCCGCCTGGGGCCTCACCGCCCCGGCACACCTGGCCGCAGCCGCTTCCCCGGGTGAGACCTCCGGCACCAGGTCTCCGGCGCCCGCCTGAAGGCCCTCCCCGTCCGCGACGGGCCTTCACCGCTTCACCCCGCACAGGCCCTCGCACGCGAACGGCCGGCACGGTGAGCGGCCCCCGGACACCTCCCGCCGGCCCGCGGGCAGGCAACGGCCACGCAATCCGACCGACGATCCCCCGACACCCCAGCCCCCGGCACTCCGGCACCCCGGTACTCCGGCGCCCAGCCACCCAGCCACCCGGCGCCCCGACACCCGGTACTCCGGCGCCCCGGTACTCCGCCCCCCCCAGCCACCCAGCCACCCGGCACTCGGTACCCCGGCACCCGGCACCCTGGCGCCCCAGCCACCCGCACCCGGCACCCCGGGACGTCCTGGGGTGATGCTCCCGTGCACCGCACCCCACGGAGTCGTGCAATACACGGGCAGGCGACACAATGAGGACAGCACGAGGCGTCCGCCCCGCAGATCGCCACGTCTCGCAGGAGCCCCCCGATGAGTACCACACTCAAGATCACGTACTTGCCGTCCGCACACCGTGACCGCCTGCTCGACCTTGCCGAAAACGTCCGGTTCCCCCCAGCACAACGCCTCTTCGAGGAACACACGGTCGCCGACCGCTTCTGGATCCTGAAGACCGGCGCGGTCACCCTCGACGCGGAACTTCCCCACCGCCGCCGCGCAGAGATCCAGACACTGGGCCCGGGCGAACTGGTCGGACTGTCGTGGCTCTTCCCACCCTACGAATGGGAACTGGGGGCCGAGACGCTCAGCCCCGTCCGCGCCTACGAACTCGACGCCCCCCGCGTACGAGGGCTGTGCCGGTCGGATCCCGAGTTCGGATTCGCGATCAGCCAATGGGTCGGCATGGTGCTCGCCCGACGGCTGCACGCCACGCGCGCCCGACTGCTCGATCTCTACGAATCCGCAGTCCGCGCATAACCCCCCGCACAGACCACCCCGACCCCGCACACGCTGAGCACACGGCCCACCACCCACAAGAACACCCGCACGACACCCGCACCCAGGGCCCCGACCGCGGCACACCACGCGACACGTACACCCCCGCACCGCTCCGCATGCGACCCACCAGCCCACAGGCCACCCTGAAACCATGGCAGGTCAGCACAGCCAAGGACCGCACGAACATGGGGACGCCGCCCGCGCGCTCGCGGCACGCCACGGCAAACCCGCAGGACTGCTGCCCGCGGCGCTGAGCCGGGCCAGAGCCGGCACACCCGCCGAGCCCGGGCAATGGGCCCCCCAGGTCGCCCACACCCTGGGAATGCCGGCAGCCGCAGGCCTCGGCCCCGCCACCTACTTCGCCGACCTCGCCACCCCCCACGCGAAACGCCATGTCCGCGTGTGCACCGCCACGGCCTGCTTCGCCACACAGGGCGGCCGCCACCTGGCCCAGATCGAACGGGAACTCGGCGTGCCCGCCGGCGGAACCGACCACAAAGGCGAAACATCACTGCAGACCGTCCGCTGCCTGGGCTACTGCTACGCGGGACCCGCAGCACTCGACGGCACCCTGCCCCGCACAGGAACAGACCTCGCCGACCAACTCGCGGGACGCACACCACCCCGGGCACCCGACATCCCCGTCACCGACACCACCGGCGACCCCGTGCTGCTCTCCGGGATCCTGGCGGGCATACCCGCCTGGGACACCTGGCAACACACCCTCGCCCACCTGCGCCCCGAAGACGTCCGGCGCGAGATCGCCGTGTCCGGCCTGCGCGGGCGCGGCGGCGCCGGATTCCCCGTCGCGGCCAAATGGGCCGCCGCCGGAGCACGACCCGGCACCGTCCTCGTCGCCAACGGCGACGAGGGAGACCCCGGCTCGTACGCCGACAGGCTGCTCATGGAACAGGACCCCGACCGGGTCCTCGAAGGACTGGCACTGGCCTGCTACGCCTGCGGCGCCCGCCGCGGCATCGTGCTGGTGCGCTCCGAGTACCCACGGGCACTGGCCCGCCTGCACCAGGCACTGGCCCACGCGGTGGCAGACGGCCACCTCGCCGACACCGACGACACAGGGGACCCGAAACCCGTCGTGGAGATCGCCCAAGGAGCAGGCTCGTACGTGGCCGGCGAGGAGACCGCCCTCATCGCCCGCCTCGAAGGAGCCCGCGGATGCGCCCGCCCCCGCCCCCCGTACCCCACCGACCGCGGACTGTGGGGCACACCCACCGTCGTCAACAACGTGGAGACACTCGCCTCGGTGCCCTGGATCATCCACCACGGCGGCGACCGCTACGCCCGGTACGGCACCTCGCAGGAGTCCGGCACCAAGCTCGTCTGCCTCTCCGAGCGGTTCGTCAGACCCGGCGCCTTCGAGGTCGCACTCGGCACCCCCCTGCGAAGGATCGTCACCGAACTCGCAGGAGGCCTCAAGAGCGGGAACTTGGCCGTCCTCCAGATCGGCGGCCCGCTCGGCGGCTTCCTCACCGGCGACGACCTGGACATCCCCCTGACCTCACAAGCCCTGGCCGCCCGCGGCGCCGCACTGGGGCACGCCGGGATCGTCGCGTTCGACACCGACACCGATCCAGCCGAACTACTACGCCACATATGGGAGTTCGCCGCACAGGAAAGCTGCGGGGCATGCTCGCCCTGCCGGATCGGGACACGCCAGGGCCTGGAACTCGCCACCACGGGCACCACACCCCGTCAGCCCTACGAACGGCTCGCCCGGCTCATGAGCGAGGCCAGCCTGTGCGCGTTCGGACGCAGAGTGCCCGCAGCCGTCCGCAGCCTGGCTCGCGCCTACGGGAAGGAACTGGCCGGATGGGACCGATGACCGCACTGCGCGTGGACGGCCTTCACGTAGAAGTGCCCGAAGGAGCATCCCTCCTCCACGCGGCCCGCGCAGCGGGCACCGAACTGCCCACGCTCTGCCACGACGACCGCCTCCGGCCGGCAGGCTCGTGCAGGACCTGCCTCGTCCGCGCCGACGGCCGGATCACAGCAGCCTGCGTCACCCCCGCAACCCCCGGCGCGGACATCACCACCGCCCACGAAGACCTGCAGACCCTGCGCCGCGACGCCGTCGCCCTCATCGCCTCAGCACTCCCGCCCCACGCCCTCACCACCGCCCCCCGAAGCGAACTCGCCCACACATGCCGCGCACTGGACATCACCCCGCCCCCGGCCACCGCACCCACCCCGCACAACCGCGACGAGAGCCACCCCTACATCCACCTCGACCCGGACCTGTGCATCGCCTGCGGCCGTTGCGTACGCATGTGCGACGACGTCCAAGGAACATTCGCACTCACCCTCACCGGCCGCGGAGCCGACACCGTCGTCGCACCCGGAACCGGCGGCCCGTGGGCACAATCGGACTGCGTGGCGTGCGGCGGCTGCGTCGACACCTGCCCCACAGGAGCCATCACCCAACCAGGACCGGGCCGCGGCATCACCACCGGGCAGCCCCACCCGCAGCACGTGCGCACCACCTGCGGCTACTGCGGCGTCGGATGCGCACTCGACGTCGTCGTCAGCGACAACCAGGTATCGGCCGTCCTGCCCGCCCTGGACGGCCCCGTCAACCAAGGACACGCCTGCGTCAAAGGCCGCTTCTCCCACGGCTACCTCACCTCCGCCGACCGCCTCACCCAACCCATGATCCGCAAGAACGGAACCCTCGAACCAGCCGGCTGGGAAGAAGCCCTGACCCTGGCCGCCGACGGACTGCGCGCAGCCGTAGCGGCAGGCGGCCCCGACGCCGTCGCCGCGATCTCCTCCGCCCGGGCCACCAACGAGGAGAACTACCTCATCCAGAAGTTCCTGCGCACCGTCATCAAAACCAACAACATCGACAACTGCTCCCGCCTCTGCCACGCCCCCTCCGCCGCCGGACTCTCCGCCGCCTTCGGACACGCCGGAGGCACCGACTCCTTCGACGACGCGGAGAAAGCCGACTGCCTCCTGGTCGTCGGAGCCAACCCGGTCGAAGCCCACCCCGTCATCGGGGCCCGACTCCTCCAACAAGCCCTCAACAAAGCCTCACTGATCGTGGCCGACCCCAGAGCCGTAGGCCTCGCCCACCACGCCGACGTACACCTGCGACCCCGACCGGGCACCAACGTCGCGCTCTTCCACGGCCTCGCCCACGTACTGGTCGCCGAAGGCATGACCGATCCCGACTTCCTGCGTGAGCGCGCCACCGGCCTCACCGAACTGATCGAACTGCTCGCCCACTACCCGCCCGCACGCACCGCTGAACTCACCGGCGTACCCGCCCAGGACATCACCGCCGCAGCCCGCCTCTACGGCAGGGCCCGGCGCCCCGCCATCCTGTACGGACTCGGCGTCACCGAACACCTGCACGGCACCGACGGCGTCCGCACCCTCGCCAACCTCGCCATCCTGCGCGGCGCCCTCGCACACACCGGCCGGGGATACGGCATCATCCCCCTGCGAGGCCAGAACAACGTCCAGGGCGCCTCCGACATGGGAGCCCTGCCCGACCTCCTCCCCGGCTACGGACGGGTGACCGACCCCCAGGCACGAACCCGAGCCGAAGCCGTCTGGGGCCGCCCACTGCCCACCCGGACCGGCCTGCGCATCCCCGAAATGCTCCAGGCCGCGAGACAAGGCACCCTGCGCGCCCTGTGGATCATCGGCGAGGACGTCTGCGCCACCGATCCCAACAGCCACCGAGTCGCCGACGCCCTCGACACCTGCCCCCTGGTCATCGTGAACGAACTCTTCCCCAGCCGGACCACCCAGCACGCCGACATCGTCCTGCCCGTCGCATCATGGCTGGAGAAGGACGGAACCTTCGTCAACTTCGACCGCCGCTTCCAACGCGTACGCGCCGCGCTACGCCCGCCCGCAGCAGCGCGGACCGACTTCGACGTCGTGCACGCGCTCGCCGCCGCGATGGGAGCCGACCTGGGCTGCCGCACCCCGGCCGAGACACTCGCCGAGTGCGGGCGCATCGCCCCCCTCTTCGCCGGCCTCTCCCACACACGGCTCGACAGGGAAGGAGCCGTGGCATGGCCCTGCCCCTCACCCGACCAGCCCGGCCAAGCCACCCTCTACACCCGCGCGTTCACCACCCCCGACGCCAGGGCACACCTGTCCGCCGCCCCCTACCTGCCACCAGGGGAGGAACCCGACACCGACTACCCCCTGCTGCTCGTCACCGGGCGCCGCTGGACCCACTACAACTCCGGCAGCATGACCAGACGTGGCGGGAATCTGCTCCTCGAAGCCCACGACCACCTCGACCTCCACCCCCAGGACGCCGCACGTCACCACCTCACCGACGGCACCGAAGTGACCGTCGAGAGCCGCCACGGCAAGGCCCGGCTGACCGCCCGGCTGAGCGACGAACTCTCCCCCGGACAGGTCTTCTGCGCCTTCCACTTCCCCGAGAGCGGTGTCAACTCCCTGACCTCCGACCACGCCGACACCGTCACCTCCTGCCCCGAATACAAGGTCACCGCGGTCAGACTGACCCACACGACCACATAGCCCACCCCCACACCACGGGCGACGGGGGTGACGGGGGTGACCGGAGCAGCTCACACCCGCCGGCCGCCCGCGACCACGGCGCTCCGGACGCACCGCCCCGCACCGCCACACCCCGTGTCACGACGAGGTGCCCCCCGGCACCGTGTCATCGGCCCCGTACGTCAGGTGGGCCGAGACCGACACCACACCGTCGACCGTCGCACACATACGCTCCAGTGCCGGGATCATGCCCCTGAACGGCAGGATTCCGCTGAGCTCGACCCGCCCGTCGCGCACGGTGACACCGATCGGTGCGGGGTCCAGCCGCAGCGTGCCGGCCACCACGTCCTGGACGATCTCCCGCCGGATGTCCTCGTCCTCACGCAGAAAGATCCCCAACAGGTCCCCGCGGCTCACGATCCCGACCAGACGATCCTCGTCGTCGGCGACCACGAGCCGCTTGACCCCCTGCACCTCCATCAGCCGCGCCGCCTCGACGAACGTCCACCCCGGCCGGGCACACACAGCGGGCGCGGACATCAGTTCCTCCGCCCGGGTGCCCTGCGACCTGGCCCGTTCCCACGCCTCCAGACCGGGCACGGCCGGCAGTTCACCGGGTGCGGCCCGGTCCGTCGTCTTGCGCAGAAGATCCCCCTCGGAAACCACCCCCAGGACCCGCCGGCCGTCATCGACGACGGGAACGGCGGTCACCCGGTTCGTGGACAGCACACGGACGATCTCCTTGAACGGCGTGTCGCGGTGGACGCTCACCACCTGGCGGCTCATCAGCTCGTCGACCTTGCGATGGCGCATCACTGGCTCCTTGTCTCATGCGTGAGGGACTCCCGCGACACCAGAAGACCGGCGCAGCCGTCCCAGGTGACCAGAGCGGGGTAGTCGTCCTCCGTGAGGTCCCGGCCGCTGAGTTCGCCCAGAGCCTCGACGAACTCGAGGAAATCGAGCGAGTCCATCTCGAGTTCGTCCCGGAGATTCGCGTCGGGTGCCAGGCCCGCGAAGTCGGCACCTGGCACGACACGCCGGGCGGCCTCCTGCACGAGCGCACGCGCTCGGTCCTGGTTCACAGCTCCTCCGGTCGTTGCAGGTGACGGTCCAGGCAGTTGAGGAAGCGCGCCCCCGTGGCACCGTCGGCCGCCCGGTGGTCCAGGGACAGCGTCGCCGTCAGCACCGGCCGCACCCCGAGCAGACCCTTCACGGCCGCGGGGCGCTCCACGATGCGGCCGAGCCCCACCAGCGCGACCTGCGGCGGATAGATGACACCGAACACACACTCCACACCCTGATCACCGAGACTGGTGACGGTGATGCTGGGATCGGCCGTCTCCGAGGCCCGGAGCCGGCCCTTGCGCGCCCGGGACACGAGATCCTTCAACGAGGCCATCACCTCCGCCACGGACTGTTCCTGCGCTCCGGCCAGCGCGGGAGCGACCAGGCCACCTCCACGGAGCGAGACCGCGACACCGAGCCGGACCCGGCCGGCAGGGACGAACGCGTCATCGACCCAGTGCCCGTTCAGCTCAGGGACCTCCCCGGCCGCCCGGGCCACAGCCTTCAGCGTGAGCGCGGCCGGTATCAGCCGCTCGGCCGGCGGCAGCGCGCGGTTACGTTCGCGCATCCAGTCCAGCGCCACCCCCGTATCGATGGTCGTGGACAGGTAGAAGTGCGGGACCTCCCGCTTGGAACGGGCCATCAGACGAGCCGTCGCCGTGCGCGCGGCTCGCGCCGGCACCGGTGACGCCGGTGACACGGGTCCGGGACCCGGTCCCAAGGGGCGCGCCGTCCCACCTGCCGGTGCCGAGCCCGCCACCTGCGCGGTGGCCGGCACGTCCGCAGCGCGGACCGTGCCCTCCCGCCCGCTGCCCGCGACCCCGGCGAGATCGACCCCCGACTCCGCCGCCAGCCGCCGGGCCAGAGGCGACGCCCTCACCCGCCCGGCCGACGGCACCGGCCCGGCCGACGGCACCGGCCCGGCGGCAGTGTCCGCCGCCCGGCCGATGTCCGCCCGGGTGATCCGCCCGCCGGTCCCCGAACCGCGGAGCCCTGCCAGGTCCACACGCTGTTCCTCGGCAAGCCGCCGCACCAGCGGCGTGACCACCCCCTTTGGCCCGGACTCCTGCGGCCGGGCACCAGGGTGCCCAGGGCCTGGGCCTGGGGGCTCACGCCCGGACGGCTCACCCGCCGGCTCCTCACGGTCGCCGGTCTCGATCAGCGCCAAAGGGGTACCCACAGGCACCGTGGCGCCCTCGGAGACGAGCAGGGAGCCCACCGTGCCCGTATGGAAACACTCCACCTCTATGGCGGACTTGGACGTCTCGACAACGGCGACGACATCCCCCCGCGAGACCCGGTCACCAGGATGAACAAGCCACTGGGACAGCATCCCCTCATCCATGTCCGCACCCAGCGACGGCATCGTGAACTCGGCCATCTCAGCCCACCACCCGGCGCGCCGCAGCCACGATCCCCGACACCTGCGGCAGAGCGGCCTCCTCCAGCTGCCGGGCGTAGGGAATCGGGACCTCCGCACTGCAGACCCGCTCGACAGGCGCGTCCAGATCGAAGAACGCCTGCTCGGTGATCCGAGCCGAGATCTCCGCGGACAGACCTCCGCTGCGCCAGCCCTCGTCGACCACCACCGCCCGGTGGGTGCGCCGCACGGAGCCGACGACCGTGGCGTCGTCGAGCGGCCGCAGGGAGCGCAGGTCGATCACCTCGGCACTGATGCCGTCCCCGGCCAGTTCCTGGGCCGCGGCGAGCGCCTTGGACAGACAGCCGCCGTAGGCGACCACCGTGAGGTCCGTGCCCTCGCGCGGCACCGCGGCATGGTCCAGATCCACCGCGTGCACGGCGGGATCGAGATTCCCCGCGGTGTTGTACAGAGTGCCGTGTTCGAAGATGAGGACCGGGTCGGGGTCGGCCAGGGCGGGAGCCAGCAGCAGCCGCGCATCCTGCAGCGTCGCCGGCGCGAGGACCCGGATGCCGGGTATGTGCGCGTACCAGCCCTCCAGGCTGTGCGAGTGCTGGGCGGCGAGCTGCCGTCCGGCACCCGTGGTCATCCGGATCACGAGCGGAACACCGACCTGCCCGCCCGACATGTGGCGCAGCGTGGCCGCGTTGTTGAGGATCTGGTCCAGTGCCAGCAGGCTGAAGTTGACCGTCATGATCTCCACGATCGGCCGCATCCCGGCCAGCGCGGCGCCGATCCCGGCACCGACGAACGCGGACTCGGACAAAGGGGTGTCGCGGACACGGTCCGGGCCGAACTGCTCGAGCAGCCCGAGACTGACGCCGAAGCAGCCCCCGTAGCGCCCCACGTCCTCACCCATCAGGAAGACCCGCTCGTCCGCGCCGAGTGCCTCCCGCAGGGCTTCACGCAGAGCCTCACGGTAGGTGGTGGCCTCGCTCCCGCCGGCGCCGTCGGTGCCGCCCGCCCTCATGATCCCTCCTCGTCCCGGCCCGTCACATGGCGCAGCAGGTCGCCCACCGGCTCCTGGGGGGCCTGCTCGGCGGCCTTGACGGCGTCCTCGATCTCTTCGGTGACCTCGCGCTCCACCTTTTTCAGCTTGTTCGGGGTGAGCCGTCCGGCGGCGCGCAGCTTGTCGGCCAGAGCGGTGACGGGGTCGTGCCGCTTCCACTCCTGGACCTCGTCCTTCGAGCGGTACCGGTCCGGGTCGTACATCGAGTGCGCGCGGAAGCGATAGGTGCGTGCCTCCAGGAAGTGCGGGCCGTTTCCCGCACGGATCGAGGTCACCGCACGGCGGGCGGCCTCCTGGACCGCGTGCACGTCCATACCGTCCACGGCCCAGGCCGCCATCCCGTACGACGCCGCCCGCATCGCGAGATCCGTCTGGGCGTGCTCCCGGGCGAGCGCCGTCCCCATCGCGTACAGGTTGTTCTCACAGACGAACAGCACCGGCAGCCCCCACAGCGCCGCCAGGTTCGCCGTCTCGTGGAACTCACCCTCGGCGAACGCCCCGTCTCCGAAGAAACAGCACGTGACCTGTTCCTCACCGCGCATCCGGTCGGCCAGCGCCAGACCGGCCGCCAGCGGCAGCCCGCCGCCGACGATCGCATTGCCGCCGTAGAAACGCCTTGCGGGATCGAAGAGGTGCATGGACCCCCCGCGCCCCTTGCTGCAGCCGGTGACCCGCCCGTACATCTCCGCCATCACGGCCCGCACGGGCACCCCCCGGGCCAGGGCGTGCCCGTGCTCCCGGTAGGTGGACACCACCGCGTCCCGCTCGGTGAGGCACTGGTGGACACCGACGGCGACTGCCTCCTCCCCGATGTACAGATGCACGAAGCCCCGGATCGCGGCCGCACTGTAGAGCTCGACACAGCGCTCCTCGAAGCGGCGGATGAGGAGCATGTCCCGGAGCAGCCGCCGGTCGTGGACCGCTGCGGAATCAGTCGCCCCGGCCCGGCCGGCACGCGCCCGCCCCGGGGTGGCGGCCCTGCCCGCGGGCGTGCCGGGTGTGCTGCTCATCGCTGGTCCCCTCCTCGTGCGGGCCCGCCGTGTCCGCTCCTGGTGGTCTCCAGCATGGACAGGTCCCCCTCGGGCAGGCCGAGTTCACGGGCCCGGAGCAGCCGGCGCATCACCTTGCCGCTGCGTGTCCTGGGCAGGTCGGGTTCGAAAGCGATCTCCCTCGGTGCGACGGCCGGTCCCAGGCGCCGCCGGGCGAACGCGAGGAGCTCGCGGCGCAGTTCCTCATCCGCCGGGTACTCCGGGCGAAGAGAGACGAACGCCTTGACGATCGCGCCGGCCACAGCGTCGGGGCGCCCGATGACTCCGGCCTCGGCCACGGCCGGATGTTCCATCAGCGCGCTCTCGACCTCGAACGGACCGATCAGGTGTCCGGCGGACTTGATGACGTCGTCGGAGCGGCCCACGAACCAGTACCAGCCGTCCGCGTCCCGGGTGACCAGATCGCCGGTCAGGTACCACCCGTCGGCGAAGCACGCCTCGTAGCGGCGCCGTTCGTGCAGGTAGCCGCGGAACATCGACGGCCAGCCCGCGCGCAGCGCGAGTTCGCCCCGGACCCCCGGCCGGTCGGCGACCCGGACATGACCGTCGGTGACATCGGCCCGGTCGTCGTCGCCGCACTCCAGTACGGCGGCATCCACCCCGGGAACAGGACGCCCCATGGAACCGGGGCGCACCGGGTCGGCGGCGAACCCGGCGATCATGATCGCGCCGGTCTCGGTCTGCCACCACGTGTCATGAACAGGCAGCCCGAGTGCCTCCTGCCCCCAGCGGACAGCCTCGGGGTTGAGCGGTTCGCCGACGCTGGCGACGAAGCGGAGAGCCGACAGATCGTACTCTTCACGCGGTGTGCGGCCCGCCGCCTGGGGGGCGGCTCGCATCAGCATCCGCAACGCCGTGGGCGCGGTGTACCAGACGGTGACCCGCTGGCCGGCGAGAATCGTGTACCAGCGGCGGGGGTCGAAGTCCCCTGAGTCGGCCACGGTCGTCACACCGAGTGTGAGCGGCGCGATGACGCCGTACGACATGCCCGTCACCCAGCCGGGGTCGGCCGTGCACCAGAACACGTCGCCCTCATGGAGATCCAGCGCGTACGCCGCGGTGACCTGATGGGCGAGCACCGCCTCGTGGGTGTGCATCGCCCCCTTGGGGGTCCCGGTCGTGCCGCTGGTGAAGTGCAGCAGGGCCAGGTTCTGCGGACCGGTCGTCGCGACGGTGAAGCGGGGGGACGCGGCGGCCATGAGCTGCGGGAAGGACGAGGTGCCCGGGGGAAGGGGACCGGTCCCCGGGTCGGTGAGCAGAACATGCCGCAGGTGAGGGAGACGGGACCGGACCGCGGCGACCTTCCGCTCGTACAGCGCCCGGGTGGTGACAAGGACCCGCGCGTCCCCCAGGTCCATCCGCAACCGCACCGGCTCGGGGCCGAAGGCGGTGAACAGGGGGCACACGACGCGGCCCGCACGCAGGGTGCCCAGCACGGTGGCGTACAACTGCGCCCCGCGGCCCAGGAGGGTGAACACCCGCTCGCCGCGCGCCACCTCGAGGGTGTCGAGGGTGTGCGCGAACCGGGAGCTCTGGTCGGCCAGGTCGGCGAAGGTGTAGGTGCCGGCCGTGCAGTCCCGCGCGACGCAGCGCAGGGCCACCCGCTCGCCGTGCCCTTCGGCCAGATGCCGGTCGACCGCCTCGTAGCCGATGTTGACACCGCCGCCGGGCAGTCCCGCGAGCCGGGTGCGGGCCTGCTGCCAGTCGAAGGTGGCACGGGCGCTGTCGTAGTCGGGCATGACCGGGCAAACCCACCGCGAGGTCATCGCGGTGGCTCCACGTCCAGGGCGAGGTTGTCGTAGGTGTAGTCGACCGATCCATGGAGCGCGACCACTCCGTCGACGGACCTGCAGAGCCGTTCGATGACCGGGAGGCTGGCGCGCTCGTCGACCTTCCCGGTGAGCGTGACCACACCCTCGTGGACGCTCACACGGACGGCGTCAGGGGCCAGGCGCAGGGTCGACCGCAGCACATCGTGTTCGATCTCCTCGCGGATCGCGGAGTCGCGCCGCAGGAACGGCCGCAGGAGATCGCTGCGGCTGACGATGCCGACGAGCCGCCCCGTCTCGTCCGCCACAGGGAGCCGCTTCACCCCCTTGCGGTGCATCGCCCGGGCAGTCTCGACGAGGTTCCACGTGGGCTGCGCGGTGACCGCAGGCGCGGACATCAGCTCCGCCGCGGTCTCCGCGGTGGGCAGCCCACGATCCTGGGACACCAGCCGGATACCCAGGTGGCGGCCTTCCAGATCAGGAAGATCGACGGTGTTGCGCAGGAGATCGGCCTCCGAGACCACGCCGAGCACGCGCCGGCTGTCGTCGACGACGGGTACCGCAGAGATGTCGTGGTCATGGAAAAGCCGTGCGATCTCCTTGAACGGGGCAGTGGGGCCGACGGTGACAACATCGTGGGTCATGATTTCGAAGACGGTGCGGTGCTGCATGGTCATCCTCCAGCCGGCATCTCGGCACTCCTCACCATCTGGCGCGGGCCCCGCCTCCCGGCAGTGCCGAACGGGTCCCTTCCCGGGACTGTTCGCCCCACGACGGGACCCCGGGCGCAGCGGAGAGTGAAAGGAGAACGGCCCTGGCGAGAGGAGACGGCCATGACGGGACGAGCCCGCCCCCGGCCGGACGGACCCGAACCCCCGACCGGAGCCGGCCTGTGGGCGCACGTGGGGGACCGGCTGGTCGTCGGCGGGGCCACCGCGGGCGACAAAGGACGTGACGGGGAGATCGTCGGGCTGCGTCACGCGGACGGCACTCCGCCCTACGAGGTGCGCTGGTCGGACACCGGACGGGTCACACTGATCTTCCCCGGACCCGACGCATACGTCCAGCACTTCAAAGGACACCCCTGACCCGCGGAGCCCGAGCGGCCTCCGGCCGGCGGTGAAGGCCGCAGGAGCCCCGTACCGAGGATCCCACGTGACCCGGCACGGGCTTCAGCCGAGGGGGACGACGGCGACGGGCGCGGGGCTGTGGTGTATCACCGCATGCGCCACCCGGCCCAGATGCGGCCCGAACATCACTTTCCTGTGCCGGCGTCCCACGATCACCAGTTGAGCGTCGCGTGACGCGTCGACGAGCTGGGACGCGGGGGAACCGGCCACGGCCCGGGAGGCGACCCGGACGTCCCTGTACCGCTCCTGCCACGGCTCCAGCAGATCCGTCAGCCCGGCCGCCACAGGGACCCCGGGTTCCTCCCCGGTGTCCCGGTCGGTGAGGGACGCCTCCCAGGGGGCGGGCAAGGTCCACGCGTGCAGCACGCGCAGCGTGCCGCCCCGGCGCGCGGCCTCGGCGAACGCGAACTCGAGCAGGGGTGCGCAGGGGTCATGGACATCGACACCCACCGTGACCTCTCCCGAGTCCCGTGCGGACGCGTCACGCTCCTGACCGGCCCGACCACGCACGAGGACGACGGGCCGCACCGCCCTGCCCACGACGCCGAGCGACACCGACCCGGTCAGGAACCCGAGGGCTCCCCCCAGCCCCCGTGAACCCAGGACCATGAGGTCCGACTCATTCGCGACCTCCGTCAGCTCATCGGCGGCCCGGCCCTCCCTCTCCTCGGCGGTCACCGGGAGTCCACGGTGCTCTGCGCGGGCCCGTTCCGCCGCGTCGCGCAGCAGAGCCCGGGCACGCCGGGGCAGGGGCCGCTCGAACGACAGCGGGATCTCAGGGCTGGTGGGGGACTCCTCCACACACACCACACGCAACGGCACCTCGCGCAGCACCGCCTCACGCGCGGCCCACGCCGCAGCCGCGAGGCTCTCGGGCGAGCCGTCCACACCCACACCGACCTGGGCGGTCATCTGTGCCTCTCGTGGTAGCCGGCTGTCTCCTGGGAGGCCGTCGAGGACCTCACCCCCCAGCGTCCCGTGGCACCCGTCAGCAGGAGAGGGGCCGACAGGGCTCGAAGAGGACCGAAAGGGCCCAAGCCCATCCCCGAGCAGCGGACTGAGCACCGGCGTGAGGACGACGCCCCCGAAGCCGCCGTCCCGGACCAGCCCCCCCGGGGGCGTCGTAGGCCGGACCCGCCTTCACACCCCCCATGGCGGCCCCCCGCACGTCCGCGGCGGTGGTGGCGAACCGGATCAAAAGACGGCGCTCACCTGGGGAGCCTCCGGCCCGGGGCAGGACACACAGCGGGCCACGAAGGACGACACAGCCGCCGGGCACGGGACCCGGAGGGAAGGAGACCGCGGGGACCTTCGGTCCCCCTCGCTGCCCCGTGCGGCCCTCTCGGGGCGCACCGGCCGGGACGAGGGTGGGAGCTGTCCTCCGGCACTTTGCGGGGGAACCGTCGAAAAACGCGCACCGGCGCACCGCACCCACACCGTGAGATCACCGCCCACCTCGAGTGAGCAGGCCATGGGAGCCCCCACAACAGCCTCCGCCACCACACAGGACCCCGCCGGGCTCAGCAGCGAGGAAGCCGCGCGGCGGCTCGTCGAGGCGGGCCGCAACGAGGTCGTGGCACAAGCGGCCGTACGGCTGCACACCAGGGTGCTGTCCCAGTTGCGCGACCCGCTCATCCTGGTGCTGCTGGGCGCGATCGTCCTCACCCTCACCATCGGCGACCACCCCGACGCTCTGGTGATCGCCCTCGTCGTCGTCGTGAACACCACTGTCGGTGTGGCACAGGAGATCAGGGCCGATCGTGCGGTGGCCTCGCTCTCGGAGCTTTCCGCCCCGAACGGGCGGGTACGCCGCGACGGCGAGGCCCGGGAAGTGCCTGCGGCGACCGTCGTCCCCGGGGATGTCCTGCTGGTCGGCGAGGGAGACATCATCGCCGCCGATGCCCGCCTGGCACAGGCGTCCGCACTCCTGGTCGACGAGTCCATGCTCACCGGCGAGTCCGTTCCCGTCGACAAGGAAGCACCGGGTGAACTCAGTGCCGGAACCGTCGCGGTACGCGGCAGAGGCGTCGCCGTCGTCACCGCCACCGGGAGCGCCAGCGCCCTGGGGCGGATCGCCGCCCTCCTGGACACCCGGCGCGAGCCGACCCCGCTCCAGCGAAGGCTCGCCTCCCTGGGACGCGTTCTGGCCGCCGCCACCCTGACCCTGTGCGCCCTGGTGTTCGTCCTGGGCCTCCTGCGGGGGCTCCCGCCGGGCACCATGGCGGTCACCGCGATCAGCCTCGCCGTCGCTGCCGTCCCCGAGTCCCTGCCGGCGGTCGTCACCCTGGCCCTCGCGCTCGGCGCCCGCCGCATGGCCGCCCGGCACGCGCTGGTACGCCGCCTGCCCGCCGTGGAGACCCTGGGCTCGGTCAGCGTGCTCGCCACCGACAAGACGGGCACGCTGACCGAGGGACGCATGGTGGTCCAGCACGTCTGGACACCCGGGGGCACCGTGGACATCGACGGTGCCGGGTACGAGCCCGAAGGGGACATCCGGGCCGGCGGGCGCCCACCGACCCCAGCCGAACTGGAGCCGGTACGAGACCTGCTGACCGTCGCGGCGCTGTGCAACGACGCCACACTGCGTCCCCCCGACGAGCACCACACCCCCGCCAGGGGCGAGCGCGACGGCGGACGGTGGCAGGCGGTGGGCGACCCCACCGAGGCCGCCCTCCTGGCCGCGGCGGCCAAAGCCGGCTGCCCCGACCCCCGCACCCTCGCCGTCACCCGTCCCAGGATCGGCGAAACCCCCTTCGACAGCCTGCGCAAACGAATGTCGACCCTGCACCAGCTGGAGAAGGGCCAGATCCTGGTCTGCCTCAAAGGAGCCCCGGAGTCCGTCCTGGACCCCGCCGTCCTCGCCGGGAGCGCAGCACTCCTGCACCGGGCACGGGAGGAGTCCGCACGCCTCGCGACAGACGGATACCGGGTCCTGGCCGTGGCGTCCGGTGTACGTGACGCCCCGCCGCCCCAGGAAGCCGACGCGGAGAGCGCACTGCGACTGCTGGGCCTGGTCGCCATGAGCGATCCCCCCAAGCCCACCGCGGCCGCCACCCTCGCAGCCTGCCGCACCGCGGGAATCACGCCCGTACTCATCACCGGCGACCACCCCGCCACCGCCCGTCACGTAGCGAAAGCGGTCGGCCTCCTCACACAGCAGGACACCGGACACGTGGTGACAGGGCCCGACGTGGCCGCAGGGCTCACCCCGGACCTCACCCGGGTCACCGTCTTCGCCCGCACCGACCCCAAGCAGAAGCTGGACATCGTCGAGGCGTGGCGGTCCCACGGCGCCGTCACCGCCATGACCGGCGACGGAGTCAACGACGGCCCCGCCCTGCACCAGGCCGACATCGGCGTCGCCATGGGCGCGCGCGGCACCGAGGTCGCCCGCCAAGCGGCCGACCTCGTCCTGACCGACGACGAACTGTCCACCGTCGTCGGCGCCGTCGAGGAAGGCAGACGGGTCTACGACAACATCCGCCGCTTCCTCGTCTACGGCCTGGCCGGAGGCATGGCCGAGATCCTCGTCATGCTGGCCGGCCCCGTCCTGGGACTGCCCCTGCCCCTGCGGGCCGGACAGATCCTGTGGATCAACCTGCTCACCCACGGCCTGACCGGTGTGGCCATGGGCGCCGAACCCGCCTCACCGGGAGCCATGGGACGACCACCGCGCCCGCCCGGACAGCACATCCTGGGGGCCGGCGCCTGGCAGCGGCTCCTCATGATCGCACTCGTCGTCTCCACGACCTGCCTCGGCGCCGCTCTCGCAGCGAAGGCCCTTGACCTGCGCTGGCAGAGCGTCCTGTTCCTCGCGCTCCTCGCCGGCCAGCTCGGCGTCGTGCTCGGGCTACGGGCCCGTCTGCTGACCCGGCGCAACCCCTTCCTGCCGCTGTCCGTCCTCGCCTCGGCCCTGCTGGCCGGTGCCGCCCTGTACGTGCCCTTCCTGCGGTCCGTCCTGGACACCGGACCAGTGGGCCCCGCAGGCCTCGGACTGGCCGCCGGTGCGGGCCTGGCCGGGTTCGCCGCCGGGCGGACCTCCCGGACAGCCGTCCACCGGACGCACGGACAGTGAGCGGGCCCACCGCCTGCGGGCAAAGGCCACGGGCCCGCAGGCGGTGAACCCGGACATGAACCCGGACACCGGAAGCAGCCCCGGTGCCCGCCGCGCAACCGTGACGCAGCCGGGGCAGGAGCGGCAGCCGAAGACGCGAGGGGCTACCGTCCGCGCGGAGGCACGCCCGCAGAGGGCGGCCCGGGCGGTTCCTCCAGGACGCTCCACGCAACCGGCCCCAACAGATCGGCAAACCGCTGGAAAACGTCGATGAGGACGTCGTCCACGGTCAGCACGCCCACGATCCGTTCCTCCTCGTCCAGCACGGGCAGGCGACGGACACCGGCCCTGCGGAAGGTCCGGTAGGCCACATGGATGTCGTCGCTCACGCCCAGCGTGATCACAGGCGACGTCATCACCGAATCGACCCTCTCGTCCGCGTCCAGCCCCCCGGCGAGAACACGCACCACGAGATCGCGGTCGGTGACGACACCGCGCAGCGCCCCGTCCTCGGTGACCATCACCGAGCCCACATTGCGTTCGGCCATCTCACGGGCCACCTGCCCCACGGGCGTCCCCGTGGGAACAGACACCACCGGATGACTCATCGGCTCAGAGACCCTCATCGCCAGCCTCCACAATCCCTCCAAAGAGCAGGAGCCCGTACGCGGCCGGGGTACCGCGGGCCGCCCGCTTCCGCGTCCCGGCGTTCCGCGAGGGCACATCCAGGTCGACACCCCCCGCCCCTACCCCGGCTCCATGTAGGGCCTGCGAAAGACCAGGTCCTGAGCAGCATCGAACGGACGCACCGCCGCAAAGGCCCGGACGGCCGCCGCCTCCAACGGACCACTGGTGTCGATGACGACCGCCTGCGGCCACGGCTGCTCCGACTCCGCGATCGCGGTGGCCACCTCCAGGCCGGCGTCGGACGCACCAGGGGCACGAGTGCCCAGACGGGCTGCCATCACCTCGCCCGGAACCTCACAGCGCAGGGCCACGAGGCCGGCGCCGGCCCGCTCGGCCGTACGCTCAGCGGCTTCGCGCTGCCTCACGTCCGACCACGTGGCATCAAGCACCACCGACTCCCCACGGATCATGAGAGCGGACGCACGCTCAAGGAGGGCCGCATACGTCCTGGCCGTCCACTCAGGGGCGTACAGCCCCTGACCGTAGGGGGCCGCGGCAGACCGTTCCGCGGGAAGACCCGCGAGTTCCTTACGCAGACGGTCGCTGCTCAGCAGCGTCGCCCCCAGCCGATCGGCCAGGACACCGGAGAGTGTGGACTTCCCACTGCCCGGGAGCCCACCCACGAGGGTCAGGCCGACGGCGGAGGTACGCAGGTGGCGCAGGGCCGCCGCGATCAGTCGCCGGGCGGCGGCCTCCGCGCCAGGCGCACCCTGAACGGCCTGGATGAGGGAGACCTTCGCGCGGACGAACGCGCGGTAGGCGACGTAGTGGTGCCGAAGGGACGGCGGTGCCGGGTCACCCGAGTACTCGCTGTACCGGGCGAGGAAGAACGCCGCCCTGCGGGGGGCATCGAGCTGCTCCAGGTCCATGGCCAGGAACGCGGCGTCGTCGATGCCGTCCACATAGCGCAGATGGTCGTCGAACTCCAGGCAGTCCAGGACCCGGGGGCCGTCCTGGAGGCAGAAGATGTCCTCGGCGAGCAGGTCCCCGTGACCGTCGACGATCCGGCCCTGCTCGATACGCATGTCGAACAACCGCTCCCGCCCGGCGAGATACCGGCGGACCAACTGCTCGATCTGCGCCACACCCTCGGGCAGATGACCGTGATCAGCCAGCGTGCGGACCTGCGCGAAGCTCGCCTCCCAGCGCGAGGAGAGAGCATCCCGAGTGCCCTGGGCATCTACCTCCGGGGTACGCGACGCGCCCGCGTGATGGGCCGCCAGGAGCCGGGCGACGGCCCGCAAGGTGTCATCGACATCCACGCCGTCGCGCACGAGCCGAGACAGCCGGCGCTCCGCCGGCATGCGGCGCATCACCACGACAGGTTCCGGCGGCTCCGCCTGCGGACCACGAAATTCCCCCAGGCCCAGATAGACGTCGGGGGCGAAGGGACGGTTGAGAGCGACTTCGTGTGCGCACGCGGCCCGCCGGGCCTCGACGGTGGTGTAGTCGAGGAACTCCAGGTCGACCGGCTTCTTGACCTTGTACGCGCGGTCACCGAGGAAGAACACGACCGCGGTGTGGGTCTCGCAGACCTCGGCCCGCCGCAGCGGCCTGGCAGGAACGCCACCGGCCCCGGACGCGGATGCGAAGGCGTGGTGCGCCGGGCCGCCCGGCTCCCCGCGCCGGCCCGGCTCAGTCATGAGGAACGACGGGTGCCGGCATCGCCCAGGCGTACACCACGTTCGGCGGGAGGTTTCGCCGCCCGGCCTCGCCGGCCGCCCGGTGAGCCGCGGCCAGGCCCTGCGGTGAGCCGTCCGGGGCGACCGTGATCACTGGCTCCATGACGACCTCCTGCGTATCGTGCGACGAGGGACACGCCGTGCGGGCGTCAGCGAGGCACGCACACGGCTCCCTCATGATTCGAGGAGTACCCCAGATCGTCCCGCGGCGCATTCCGGCCGTGACGGGGCAGGCATGCGAACGCATGCCCGGCCGGCCGGGACAAAGGGGGCGGCTGTCTCACGACCGCTTTGGCCTGAACACGATGACGCTCCACGGTGTCCTCCCAGCCGCACCCAGGACCGGCCGGTGACGAAGGCGGGCGCCCCGACTCCTCGGCGCAGGAGAACAGTTGCCACGCCGAACGCCTCACGGATGAGCGATCACGACGACGGGGGCGGGGGCGTGATGGACGACGGCGTGGGTGACCGGCCCTATGCGCGCGCCGGCCGGGGCCCCGCGCACGCGGCGCCCGACGACGATGAGACCCGCACCGGCACCGGCTTCCAGGATCTGCACCGCGGCGCGGCCGATCGCCGCCCGCGCTTCCACGGCGACCGCGGGAAACCTGTCCCGCCAGGGCTTCAGCACGTCCTGGAGACCCGCGCGCGCACGGCTGGAGATCTCCGCCGTGACCTCGGGACCGAAGCCCGCCCCGGACCCCATCGACAGGGGAGCGGGCCGGCTGTGCAGTGCGATCAGGGGGCAGCCCCGGCTTGCCGCCTCCTCGAAGGCGAAGGCGAAAAGGGCATCACACGGCCGGTCGACATCGACAGCCACCAGGACCGGGCGGTCCGCGCAAGAGGCTCCGGAACTCTCGTGCGTCCTGCGCACCAGGACAACGGGCCTTTCCGTGGCACGGATCACCGCCAGGCCGACGGAACCCAGTACGTAGCCGGACAGGGTACCCAGCCCGCGCGAGCCCAGGACGAGCATCTCGGCGCCGGGTGCCATACCCGCGAGCGAGGCCGCCGGCGGGCCGTCGACGGACCTCCAGCCGATCTCCAGCCGGGGATGGGCTTCGTGCAGAACGTCGAAGGCCTCGAGCAGAAGAGCCTGTGCCCACCGCTCACGCACATCGGAGCCCGACGCGGGCAGCCCGGCCGGCGACGACCACTCCTCGCAGTGGACCAGGAGCAGGGGACGGCCGCGGACACCTGCCTCCTGCGCCGCCCAGCGGGCCGCGGCCACGCTTTCGGCGCTGCCGTCCAGACCGACGGTGATGCTCCGGTTCATCAGGAGCTCTCCTCGCTCTCACGGCCGGCCGGACCGGCCGGCATGTCATCGTCCTCGTGACGGAGCCGGTCCACCACGTCCACGACCCCGTCGACGCTTCCGCACAGCCGCAGGACGACGGGCACCAGACTGCGCCGGTGCACCGTGCCGCTGAGCGTCACGATCCCGTCGGACACCTCGACGGTCAGGGACGAAGGGCTGACGCCGGGCGTCTGCGTCAGGACCTCCTCGAGGATCTCCCTCTGGATGGCGCGGTCCTCGCGCAGGAAGAGCCGCAGGAGGTCGCTGCGGCTCAGGACGCCCACCGTCCGGCCTTCACCGTTGACCACCGGCAGACGTTTGACCCGGTTCTGTTCCATGATCCGGGCGGCACGCACAACACTCCAATGGGGCATCGCGGTGATGACCGGACGGCTCATCAGACCGACAGCGGTGTGCTCCCCGCGGCCCATCCTGCGCCTTCTGAGCAGGTCCGCCTCCGAGACGACGCCCACCGGACACCTCCTCTCGTCCACCACGGGCACCGCGGTGATGCCGAACTCGTCGAGGAGACGGACGATTTCCTTGAACGTGGTGCCGCACTGGACACTGACCACCAGGGGGGTCATCAAGTCCGCCACGGTGCGATGACGCATCGACAGTCTCCTCGGCATGTCGCCATCGCCTTCCTGCCCGGCCGGAGTACCTCACGGGGCGAACCCTCCATGCGGATGACCGGAGCCGGTCGAGGGCGACGGTGACCGCCCGGCCCCCAGTGTGGTCGGCGGGACCAGGACGCGGGAAGGGCTGTGCGGCCCTGCACGAGGACCGACCGGGTACCTCTTCGCGCGTGCCGCCCCCCCAAGCCTGTGGATCATCACACCGGCATGCGATACCGCTCCTCCACGAAGGCGGCTACGGTTGAGGGGCGCATTCCAGGTACGCGGGGCCTGTTCGTCTCTGACGAGGGACCAGATATGTTCACAGGACATGTATGGGAGTACGAGGGGTACGACCCTGCCCAGGAGCGCTTGCGTGAGACGTTGTGCACGCTGGGGAACGGATTCTTCGCCACCCGGGGTGCGGCACCCGAGTGCGCTGCCGACGAGGTCCACTACCCCGGCACGTATGTCGCCGGCTGTTACGACCGGCTCGTCTCCCACGTGGCCGGGAGATACGTGGAGAACGAGGACATGGCCAATCTGCCCAACTGGCTGCCCCTGCGCTTCCGTCTCCTGGGCCCGCAGGGCCCACTTCCCTGGTTCACCCCCGACAGCAGCTCCCTCCTCACGTACAAACAGACGCTGGACGTGCGGGCGGGCACCCTGGAGCGCAGGATGCGGCACCGGTCCCAGGACGGCCGTGTCCTGGCTGTCCGGCAGGTCCGGCTCGTCCATATGGGTGATGCGCATCTCGCGGCGCTGCGCACGGAGTTCACCGCCGAGGGGGACTGGTCCGCAGACATCGAGGTGGAGGCGGCCCTGGACGGCTCGGTGACCAACGCCGGCGTCGCGCGGTACCGGCAGCTCGCGGGAAACCACGTGGCGCACGTGCGGACCGGCTCCAGCCGGTCCGGTATCGGGTGGCTGAGCTGCCGGACCAGCACCTCGGACATCCGGGTGGGGCTGGCGGCCACCCTGCGCGCGACCGGCACACCTCCCGACGACGTCGTGCGTGTCCAGGAGCCCACGCGGGCGGTGCACTCCGTGCGGCTCGCCCTGGCACCCGGCGAGCCCCGCACGGTCGACAAGGTCGTCGCACTCCACACCTCCCGGGATCCGGCGATCAGCGATCCCCTGAACGCCGCGATCGACAGGGTCCGGCTGGCCCCCGACTTCGACTCCCTGCTCACCACCCACGTCACGGCATGGTCCCAGCTATGGCGCCGCGCGGAACTCGACGTGCCGGGGGAGGCCGGCCGGATTCTCGGCATGCACCTCTTCCACGTTCTGCAGTCGGTGTCCCCGCACAGCGCGGACATGGACGTGGGCGTACCCGCTCGTGGACTCCACGGAGAAGCGTACCGAGGCCATGTCTTCTGGGACGAGGTATTCGTCCTGCCGTATCTGAACCTGCATTTCCCGGAGGTCTCCCGGGCCCTGCTCATGTATCGCTACCGCAGACTCGGGCGGGCCTGCAGGACCGCACGCGAGAGCGGCAGAGCAGGAGCCCAGTACCCGTGGCAGAGCGGCAGCGACGGCCGGGAAGAAGCCCAGGTGCTGCACCTCAACCCCCTGTCGGGACACTGGCTGCCGGATCGTTCCAGGCTGCAGTACCACATAGGATCCGCGATTGCGTACAACATCCTTCAGTACTGCGAGGCCAGCGGGGACACAGAATTCCTGTACACCAAGGGCGCTGAAATGCTGACCCAGATATCCCGGTTCTGGGCCGGTTTCGCCACCTGGGACAAAGAACGCGACCGCTACCGCATCAAAGGCGTGATGGGGCCCGACGAATACCACGACGCCTACCCCCGTTCAGCGGCCCCCGGCCTGGACGACAACGCCTACACCAACGTGCTGGCAGCGTGGGTCCTCGCCCGGAGCCTTGAGGTCCTGCAAGAGCTGCCGGAGCCACGACGCGAGGAACTACGCGAACGAACCGGCCTCGACGACGCGGAGCTGTCCCGCTGGGAAGACGTCTCACGCCGCCTTTCCGTGCCCTTCCACGACGGTGTCATCAGCCAGTTCGACGGCTTCGGCGACCTGGACGAGCTGGACTGGGACAGGTACCGCAAACGCAACGGGGACATCCGGCGGCTCGACCGGATCCTGGAAGAAGAAGGCGACACGGTCAACCGCTACCAAGCCTCCAAACAGGCGGACACCCTCATGCTCGGCTACCTCTTCTCGGCCACGGAACTCCGCGGCATCCTGCGCCGGCTCGGCTACGAACTGGACGACACCACCTGGAACCGCACCATCCACTACTACCTGCGCCGCACCAGCCACGGCTCCACCCTCAGCGGCCTGGTCCACGGATGGGTCCTGGCAAGAGCACACCAGAAGGAAGCCTGGACCTACGTCCACGAAGCACTGAGGAGCGACATCGCCAACCTGTACGGCGGATCAACAGCCGAGGGGATCCACCTCGGCGCCATGGGCGGAACACTCGACCTCGTACAAAGAGGACTGACAGGACTGGAAACCCGCGGGGGCGCCCTATGGCTCGACCCGGTACCGCTGCGCCCCCTCCCGGTCTACGGGATCGGCCTGCGCTACCGGGGCCACTGGGGGATCCGCCTGGGCATAGAACCAGGACGACTGCAGGTCAGCGTCCCGGACTCGGACGAGTCACCGCTCGACGTCCAACTGCCCGACCGGGCCGTTTCCGTGGAACCCGGGGACAGCATCTTCCTGCACACACCCTGGGACTGAGCCACGACCGATACCCAGCACCCCCCACACCCCCACGAAGACCGCCCACCCCGCCGGCCGGGGACCGGGCCCCCACCCCCGGCGACCTCCCGCCCGGACGGAAAAAAAAGGGGGCGCATGACGGCCGGCCGGGTCCCGACCGGCCCAAGCGCCCTGCCCCCCGAGTCGCGAACGTGGAGCTACGCCCGCACCACCGGAGAGGGGAAACGCCATGAAGGCACTGGTCTTCCACGGGAAGGGACAGAAGTCCTGGCAGGACGTGCCCGACCCCGGCATCCAGGACGCGGCAGACGCGGTGATCCGCGTCGACGCCGTCACCATCTGCGGAACGGACCTGCACATCATGAAAGGAGACGTACCCGAGGTGAGACCCGGCACCGTCCTCGGCCACGAGGCAGTGGGAGAAGTGGTGGAGACCGGAGGCGACGTCCGCAGCGTCCGCCCGGGCGACCGGGTACTGATCTCCTGCATCACCGCATGCGGCCGCTGCCGCTTCTGCCGCGAGAACCGCTTCGGACAATGCCTCGGAGGCGGCGGATGGATCCTGGGACACCAGATCGACGGAACCCAGGCCGAATACGTACGGGTCCCCTTCGCCGACCTGTCCCTCCACCCGCTGCCCAACGCCGTGAGCAGCGAGGACGCCGTACTGCTGGCCGACATCCTCCCCACCGCCTACGAGGTCGGTGTGCTGAACGGACGAGTCAGCCCGGGGGACACCGTGGTCGTGGTCGGCGCGGGACCGATCGGACTCGCCACCATCGCGACGGCCCGCCTCTACACCCCGCGCAGGGTGATCGCCGTCGACCTCGCCGAATCCCGGCTCCAGGCAGCCCGCGCGGTGGGCGCCGACGTCACCATCGGCGCGGACGAGGACCCCGAACTCCTGGTCGACGACCTCACCGACAACCTCAGAGCGGACGTCGTCGTCGAAGCGGTCGGTGTCCCGGAAGCCTTCGAACAGTGCACCCGCATGGTACGACCGGGCGGCCATGTCGCCAACGTGGGCGTACATGGAAAACCGGCCACCCTCCACCTCGAAGACCTCTGGTCCAAGGACGTGACGATCACCACCGGGCTGGTGGACACTCACTCCACCCCGCTGCTCCTGCAGATGATGGCAGCCGGACGGCTCCCCGCATCGTCCGCGCTGGTCACCCACCGGTTCGCACCCTCGCAGATGGAAGAGGCCTACGACGTCTTCTCCCGGGCCACCGACACCGGCGCCCTGAAAGTGGTCCTGGGCACTCCCGCACACGGTGTGGGCTCCCCACCCCGCTAGTGCCGCACCAGGCGACGTTCGCCCCGCCGCGACGCCCGGCACGCACTCCCGCCGCACCGGCCGAAAGCCCAAGTACGTCCAGTACGAGGACTTCCGGCCGGCACGCCCGGAGCACGCACCCGACGCCGCTCCCTGACGGGCAGACGTTGCCTGCCGCGGCACCGGACCACCCGGCCGGGCGGCCCGCCACGATCAGTGCTGCTGCGACTGCTCATGCACCTGCGTCGCGATGACCGCAGCCTGCACACGGCGCTCCACCCCCAGTTTCGCCAGAAGACGGGAGATGTGGTTCTTGACCGTCTTCTCGGAGAGGTAGAGCCTCTTGCTGATCTGCCGGTTGGTGAGCCCCTCACCGATCAGCTCCAGCACCGCCTTCTCCCGGTCCGACAGCACCGACAACCGCTCGTCCTGCCCGCAGTGAGCCTCCGCCGGGGAACGAAGCGACCGCATGAGATGTGCCGTGGTCGCCGGGTCGAGCATCGACTGCCCCGTCGCCACGGTACGAACCGCCGCCACCAGGTCAGTGCCCCTGATGTCCTTGAGCACATACCCCGCCGCACCCGCCATGATGGAATCCAGCAACGCGTCCTCCTCGTCGAACGAGGTCAACATCAGGCAGGCGAGGTCCGGCAGACGGGAACGCAACTCCCTGCACACCCCGATCCCGTCACCGTCCCGCAACCGGACGTCGAGAACCGCCACATCAGGTCGCAACGCCGGACCACGAGCGATGGCCTGCTCAGCCGTCGCGGCCTCACCCACCACCGTCAGGTCCGGTTCGCAATCGAGCAGATCACGCAGACCACAGCGAACGACCTCATGATCGTCCAGCACGAAAACCCGCGTGACGTCCTCTATGGCGGTGCGGGCGGGTATGTCGGCATCCATCGCCACCCCTGTGATAACGGCTGCACACTGTGCAACCTCCAGTCCGATCACGCCCAGTATCTCCCCACGGAGCCCGTTCGGCTCGGACAGCGGCCCCCGGCCCGGCACCCCGGCAGGAAGGAGGGCGCCCCGACGCCCCGGGTCTTACGCTGGGGCTGTGAGGACCCGGTAGTCGACACAGGAGGTGTCGTGACCGAACGTAGTCAGGACACCCATCCGGCGACCGACGAACCCCTGAGCCCACTACCCACCCACATCGACGTCGCCGACGGCTCCCGGCACAGGATTCACGACCTCCTGGAGGCGGTTCTCTCCGTCGGCCGCGGACTCGAACTGCCACAGGTCCTGCGCCGCGTCGTCGAGGCGGCCACCGTCCTCGTGGACGCCGAGTACGGCGCCCTCGGCGTCACCAGCGAGAACCACATGCTCCCGGAATTCCTGCCGGCCGGCGTGAGCGATGAACAACGGGCCGCCATAGGCCCCCTGCCCAACGGCCACGGCCTGCTGGGCACACCGATCCGCCACCCCGAACCCCTCCGCCCGGCACAACCGCCCGAACCCCCGCCACCACACGCCCCCCACCCACCGACGCACCCCTTCCTGGGCGCGCCGATCCAGGTACGCGGTGAGGTCTTCGGCACCCTCTACCTCACCCAGAAGCGCGGTGACCGCGCATTCACCGCAGAGGACCAAGCGGTGCTGCAGACCCTGGCCGCCGCCGCGGGCATCGCCATCGAGAACTCACGGCTCTACGAGGAATCCCGCAGCCAGGCACGCTGGCTCGCCGCAGGATCCGAAGTCACCAACAGCCTGCTCTCCGGCAGCCCCCGGGCCGAGGTACTGAGCCTCATCATCGACCGTGCCCGCGCGAACGTCTCCGCGGACCTGGGGATCGTCGCCGTCCCCGTGGAGGGAACGGGCCGGCTGCGGATCGTGCTGGCAACCGGCGACGAAGCCGAATCGCATCACGGCACGTTCGTGCCCATGCACGAGGGCTACCTCGGTACCGCCTTCGCCCATGACGGGGCATCGCAGAGCCACGACATCGAGAGCGATCCACGCAGCGGGGACGACGCCGCACGATGGGCCGGCCTCGGGCCGGCCGTGGCCGTACCCATCGGATCGGGAACCGTCGTACGCGGAGTCCTGCTCCTGGCCCGCAAAAAGGGGGAGAACCCCTACTCGCCCGAGGAGACCGAGCCCCTGACCGCCTTCGCACGCCAGGCATCACTGGCCATGGAACTGGCCGAACGCCGCAAGGACGCGGAACAGATGACCCTGCTGGAGGACCGCGACCGCATAGCGCGCGACCTCCACGACCTCGCGATCCAACGACTGTTCGCCACCGGCATGACACTGCAGGGAGTGCAACGCCTCGTCACCCATCCGCAAGCCGAACAGCGGCTCCGCAGAGCGGTGAACGATCTGGACACGACAATCAAGATCATTCGCTCCACCATCTTCGGCCTCCGCACACACGAGACCGCCGGCACAGCCCCCCAAGGCCTGCGCACCCGAATCGCACAGGCCGTCGAAGCATCCGCTGCACCGCTGGGCTTCGCCCCCGCACTGCAGATCGAAGGCCTCGTGGAAACCCACGTGTCCATGACCCTGGCCGATCACGTGGTGGCGGTACTCGTCGAGGCACTGAGCAACGCCGCCCGCTACGCACGGGCGAGTTCGGTCGAGGTGCATCTGCGCGTCACTCCCGGCCGGCTGACGCTGACGGTCACGGACAACGGTGTCGGCATGCCGGTGGACGTGAGATCCAGCGGACTGAGCAACATCGAAGAACGGGCCCGGGCAGCCGGCGGCCACTTCGAGACGAGCAGACCACGCCAGGGCGGCACCCGGCTGACCTGGACGGTTCCGCTCGAGCCGCTGAACGGCCGACGCCAGGCGGACGCCGAGCGATAACCCGCCCACCGGCACCGGACACGGCAACGACAGCCCCCGCAGCAGCCGTTCAGACCCCCGCGCCCCGCTCCGGCACCATCATCGTCCGCCGACGGCCGCGTGGTGTCCCGGGGCCGCCCGGGCACGTGTGGGGTCCGGTCGGCCCTGGGACCGATACAGGCACGGTGCGACGGTAGCCCTAAGCGCAACGAATTCCGGGAAAGGCGGTGGGGACGATGACGTCGTCTTTGGTGGCAGGAGTGGACGGCAGCGACTCCAGCCTCCAAGCCGCCGACTGGGCAGCGGACGAAGCACTGCTGCACGACCTCCCCCTGCGCCTGGTGTACGCCTCGAAGTGGCAGCACTACGAGGGGGCCGCTCTGGCAGGGAGCCTGTCCCGCCCGGACGGAAAGGTGCTGGCCGACAACATCGTCGGCTCCACCGCGGAGCGCCTGCGCCGCCGGGCACCGGAACTGCTGGTCACCACCGACGTACAGGACAAGGACCCCGTCGGCGCCCTGCTGAGCGAGGGGCGTCAGGCCTTCGCCCTGGTCACGGGAACCAGAGGGCGAGGGGAAATCCCCGGGCTGCTCCTGGGATCGGTGAGTCTCGCCGTAGCGGCCGGAGCACACTGCCCCACCGTGGTGGTCCGCGGAGACGAGGCAGGCCTGGACGGTACACACGGCCGGGTTCTGCTCGGCATCGGAGACGCGGACCTGGATTCGCCGGCCGTACGGTTCGCGTTCACCGAGGCACGGCTCAGACGGTGCACACTCGACGTGGTGCGCGCGTGGCGCTGCCCGGCCCACGAGAGCACCGACCACCCGCTTCTGGCCGCCGACCCCGACCGAGACCACCAGGAGCGGGCGTCGGCACTGCTGGAGGAGGCACTGGCGGCGGCGGCACACGACCACCCGGACGTCCCTGTGCACCGGATCACCGCGGAAGGACCCGCGCGCAAAGCACTCCTTCGACATTCCGCGGCGGCCGACCTCCTGGTGGTCGGCGCCCGCCGGCGCCACAGCCAGTTCGGAATGCAGCTGGGCAGGGTCGCCCACACCCTCCTGCACCACGCGGACTGCCCCGTAGCCGTGGTGCCCGGCAGCAGCCCGCGCCCTTCGCAAGGGGGAACACCATGACCCGCCGGTCACCACACACCGTGCACGACGTGATGACGCAGACGGTCATCGCGGTGGGCCTCGACGCCAGGTTCAAGGAGATCGTGACCGCCATGAACCAGTGGCAGGTCACCGCCGTCCCCGTCCTGGAAGGCGAAGGACGGGTGGTAGGAGTGATCTCCGAAGCCGACCTCCTGACGAAGGAGGAACTGCGGGCCCAGGACGCCACCATGATCAGCCAGAGCGAACGCCTGCTCGACTACGCCAAGGCAGGGGCCGTCGCAGCCCGAGATCTCATGTCCTCTCCCGCCGTCACCGTCCCGGCGAACGCCACCCTCCCCGAGGCCGCCCGCCTCATGGCACGCCACGGGGTCAAACGCCTGCCGGTCGTGGACACGCAAGGGGTACTCAAAGGCATCGTGAGCCGGGTCGACCTGCTCAAAGTGTTCCTGCGAACGGATGAGGAACTTGCCGATGAGGTGAGACAGGAAGTGATCAACCCTCTCTTCCCCGTCTCGCACCGCAACATCCGCGTCGACGTGGCCGAAGGACGCGTGACCCTCAGCGGAACCGTCCGCGACACCGCGCTGATCCCTGCCGCCGAACGGCTGTCCAGAACGGTGGAGGGCGTCGTGGACGTGCACAGCGAACTCCGCGGCCCCGCGGAGACCACCCCGTCATGACCCGCCCGGGCCCCCGGTGACCGCGCAGCCCCCATGAGTGCCCGCTGCCCGGAAACCGGCTCAGTGAGGTCCAGCTGTCCTGGCCCGCACAACGACCACGGGGCACCGCGCATGCTGAGCGCATCGCTGGCTCACGGAACCGAGCATGGCCCGTGCGAAGCCGCCGCGCCCCCGGTTACCGACCACGAGCAGCTCCGCTCCCTCGGAAGCTCTCACCAGGACCTCGGAAGGGTCACCCCGCACCAGCACCTCGTGCACCTCGGCAGGCTTGACGTCACCGAAAACCGCCTGGATCCCCTCGGTGAAGCGCAGACGGGCGCGCTCCAGGTCGAAACCGGCTTCCGTCGCCGGTCCGGCCCAGCCGATCTCGGAAGGGGTGTCCCAGGCACACACGGCCTCGACGACACCGCCGATGAGCTGAGCATGATGCGCCGCCCAGCGCAGAGCCTCCTGGGAGGGGCCGGAGCCGTCGACACCCACGACGACGCGCGGAGTTTCCGTATCGCTGCCCATGACCGCCTCACTTTCCTGCCGCAGTCCCCGCCCGTCCACAGTGCCCGGGCTCCGAGCACGACGCCAGTGGAGAGCACGCCGAGCACCCCGGCCCCGCCGGCACGTGCCTGACGGCCGCAGCACAGAACCGACCCGGCCGCACCCCGTCCGCCGATGGGGCCGACCGGTCCGGCCGGGGCCCTTCCGGCCCCTCCTGGACATCGACGGGATCGGCCAGTCTGAGGGGAAGGGCACTGTTCTCGTGAGGAGACACCATGTCCCGCACTGTCACTGTCGGAATCGACGGCTCACGCGAGAGCCTCGCGGCCGCGAACTGGGCCGCGGGTGAAGCCACGGCCCGGGGGCGACTCCTGCGCCTTGTGTACGTATGGAAACAGGACGAGGCGTCCGTCGCGTACTACACCGACCCGGAGACGAACAGGCGCGCGGCCGAGGCACTGCTCCACGAGGCGGTCGAGCACCTGCGTCCGAACCATCCGCACGTACGGGCAGAGACGGTGCAAATGCCCGGCGCCCCTGTGGAGGAGCTGAGCGCCGCCGGCGAACGGGCAGAACTACTGGTCCTGGGCTCCCGAGGACTCGGAGGGGTGACAGGTTTCATCCTCGGCTCCGTTTCCCTCGCCGTCCTGGCACGGGTCCGCTGCCCCCTGGTCCTGGTCCGCGCCGACGGTACCGGGGAGGCGTCCCCGGACAGGGACGTGGTCGTGGGGCTGGACCTGCCGGAGCCCAGCCAGGAGGTCCTGGCCTTCGCCTTCGCCGCCGCCGACCGTTACGGATGCGGACTGCGGGCGGTGCACAGCTGGACCCTGCCACCGGTGTACGGCGCCGGAACGGCCGACGTCGTCCCCGTGCTCCTGGAGGCGACCGCAACCGAACGACGCAAGGAAATGGACGCGGCCCTGGCCCCGTGGGCCAGAAGATACCCAGGGACAGCCATAGGCCGCCAGTGTCTCCAAGGGCATCCGGCACAGGACCTGGTCGAGGCATCGACGCATGCCGGCCTGGTCGTCGTCGGCCTGCGGCACCGCACCGCGCGCATGGGAACCCACGTCGGACCGGTCGTCCATTCCGTACTCCACCACACGGCAGGTCCCGTGGCCGTTGTCCCGCACAACTGACCTGCGACAACCGCCTCGAGCCCGACGGCAGCCACGGCCGACCCAGAGACGAGCGCACCCATGACGAGCTATGTGTACGACTTCGCCGAAGGCAACAAGGACATGGCCGATCTGCTCGGTGGGAAGGGCGCCAACCTCGCGGAGATGACCCGCCTCGGACTGCCCGTGCCCGCCGGATTCACCGTCACCAGCGCCGCCTGCCGGCAGTACCTGACAACCGGCCGCGCACCGGCGGAACTCGACCGGCAGATCCGCCTCCACCTGACGTCACTGGAACGCTCCTGCGGCAGGCTCCTGGGCCAGGCAGCCGACCCGCTCCTGCTCTCCGTCCGCTCGGGTGCCCGGCACTCGATGCCCGGCATGATGGAAACCGTCCTCGACATAGGCCTCAACGACTACGCGGTGCTCGGCCTGGCCCGGTCCGCCGGGAACGAGCGATTCGCCTGGGACTCCTACCGACGCCTTGTACAGATGTTCGGGAACACGGTGATGCAGGTCGACGGTGCGGTGTTCGAGAACGCGCTCACCCGCCTCAAGGAACAGTGCCAAGTGGCCGACGACACCCAGCTGGACACGGCCGAACTGATCAGACTGGTCGAAACCTACAAGGACCTCATCAGGGAACACACCGGCGAGGCGTTCCCCCAGGACCCCGCCGAGCAGCTCCGGCGCGCGATCCTCGCCGTCTTCGCCTCATGGAACGCGGACAGGGCACGTCTCTACCGGCGCCGCGAGCACATCCCGGACGACCTGGGCACCGCGGTCACCGTCCAGAGGATGGTCTTCGGCAACCTCGGCCCCGACTCCGGCAGCGGGGTCGCCTTCACCCGTGACCCCGCAACCGGCCGGCCCGGCGTCTACGGCGACTACCTTCCGAACGCACAGGGAGAGGACGTCGTCTCCGGCACACGCAACGCCGTTCCACTCCAGGAACTACAACGGCTCGACCCCCACTCCTACAACCGGCTCCTGGCACACATGAGGCAGCTGGAATCCCACTACCGCGACCTGTGCGACATCGAGTTCACCATCGAACGCGGCGTCCTGTGGATGCTGCAGACCAGAGTCGGCAAACGAACCTCACAGGCGGCGTTCGCGATAGCCGGACAACTGGCACAGGAAGCAGTCATCTCCACCGAGGAGGCACTGGAGCGCGTCGACGGCGAAGGGCTCGCCCGGCTGATGTTTCCACGCTTCGACACGTCCGCGACCAGCGAAGTACTGGCCCGGGGAACACCGGCCTCACCCGGCGCCGCGGTGGGAGCCGCGGTATTCGACTCCGCCGAGGCGGTCCGCCGCTCCGCCGACGGGGAGAAAGTGGTGCTGGTACGTCAGGAAACGACCCCCGACGACCTGCCCGGCATGATCGCTGCCGAGGCCGTCCTGACCAGCCGCGGCGGAAAGACCAGCCACGCCGCCGTGGTCGCGCGCGGCATGGGAAAAGTATGCGTCTGCGGAACCGACAGCATCACGGTGAACGAGGCGGAACGCGCCTTCGCGACAGCCGGCGCCACCATACGAGAAGGCACCGTCATCTCCGTCGACGGCTCGGAGGGCACCGTGTACCGCGGGGCGGTACCCCTCGTGGAATCCGAGGTCATGCGCTCCTTCGAGACCGGCCGGCCCCACCCCGGCAAGGACGCGGCACAGGTCGTCACGGACGTACACCGACTCCTCGCCCAGGCCGACGCGACACGCCGACTGGAGGTCCGGGCCAACGCTGACACACCGCAGGACGCCGCCCGAGCCCGGAGGTTCGGCGCCCAGGGCATAGGCCTGTGCCGCACCGAGCACATGTTCCTCGGAGACCGGCGCCCCCTGATAGAGACGATGATCCTCGCGCACACCGACGCCGAACGGGAGGCCGCCCTGGCGGCGCTCCTGCCCCTCCAGCGCCAGGACTTCATCGAGATCCTGAAGGCCATGGACGGATTCCCGGTCACCATCCGACTCCTCGACCCACCTCTGCACGAGTTCCTGCCCGACAGGACGGAACTGGCGGTGAGAGCCGCACAACGCGAAGCCCGCGGCCAGGACACCGACCCCCACGACCACGAGCTCCTGCGGGCCGTCAACCGTATGCGCGAGACCAATCCCATGCTGGGTCTGCGTGGCGTACGACTAGGCCTGGTGGTCCCGGGGCTCGTAGCGATGCAGGTGAGGGCCGTGGCCGAGGCGGTGGTGGCACGCATCCGCGCCGACGGTGATCCGCAGCCCGAGATCATGGTCCCCCTGGTAGGAGCGGCGCAGGAACTCACCCTCGTGCGAGAGGAGGTCGAACAGGTATGGACGCACGTGACATCGGCGGCCGGCATCACCGTCACCTGCCCCGTCGGCACGATGATCGAACTGCCGAGAGCGGCTCTCACCGCAGGCCGCATCGCGCGGAACGCCGACTTCTTCTCCCTGGGGACGAACGACCTCACCCAGACCACCTGGGGCTTCTCCCGCGACGACGTCGAGGCCGAATTCTTCTCCGCGTACCTGGACAAGAACATCTTCGAGAGATCCCCGTTCGAGACGATCGACCGCGAGGGAGTGGGCCGGCTCATCGAGCTCGCGGTAGCCGAAGGGCGGGAGTCACGACCCGGCCTTACCGTCGGGGTGTGCGGAGAACACGGAGGGGATCCCGATTCCATACATTTCTTTCACCGGGCAGGCCTGGACTACATATCGTGCTCACCCTTCCGGGTGCCCGTCGCCCGGCTGGAAGCGGGGCGTGCCGCACAGCGCTCCTCAACCGGCCCACAGGACGGATGAGCCCCCGGCCCGGTCCCGGTGACCAGCACCCGGAGTGAACGCGGGAAAAGAGGACGGGCAGCCCCGCGGCAGCACCCCCTCCCCTCCCGAGCAGCAGGAAGGTGAACCGACATGGCCGGCAGATCACAGCACGACCCCGCCGAATCCCGGACGCAGGCCGTGGGCGACATCGGCAGACGCGTGGCGGCACGCCGCGAGCAGCTCGGACTGTCCAGAAGAGAGCTGGCCCTGCGTACCGGCTCCGCTCCCGGATACATCGAATACGTGGAGACCCAGCCCGGATCCCACGGCATGGGCTTCATGCTGCGCCTGGCCAGCGCCCTCGAAACGACGATGGACGAGCTCACAGGGGCCACCACCGACCTGCCCCCCGGCGTGGGCCGAGCGGCATACCACCCGGAAGTGGTGGAACTCTCCCAGGAGGAATGCTGGAAACTGCTCGGCAGCCACGGAGTGGGCCGCGTCGTCGTCAGCAACGACATGGGCCCCGCTGTCTTCCCGGTCAACTACGCCTCGGTCGAGGGCAAGATCGCCTACCGGACGTCACCGGGCTCCCGCCCCGCCCACGCGGCGGGTCACCTCACCGCCTTTGAAGTGGATCACATCGACGAGGCCTTCAGCAGGGGATGGAGCGTCCTCGTCGTGGGCAGAGCACGCACGGTGACGGAGCCCGAAGCCGTCGAGGACCTCGAGAAGCATGGATCCACGACACCCTGGGCCGGCGGACCGCGGGAACAGTGGATCGTGGTGACACCGGACCAGGTGACCGGTCGTCGCATTGTCGTCGGTGACTGACTGACGAGTCCGTGACGAGTCCGGGTGGCACGCGGAAGCGACACCCTCACGGTTCCTCGTCACCCCGGCTTCAGCCGGGGGAGCCATCCTCGACCTCGAGCACGTCACTCACCGCGCGCCGAGGAGTCGGCGGGGTCCGGACCCCGTATCCCAGCCGGATCAGCATCTGAGGGAACGCCGACCCCGAAGGCGCGTGAGGGTCCCGCAACAGCCAGCGCAGCTCGGGCCGTTCCAGGGCTTGCGAGTTGAGCGACGTGGAAAGCCTGTCCGTCGTCGCCTGCAGCAGGACCCGCTCCAGGGCCTGACCGGCCAGCAGCCAGTCCTCGCGACGGTCTGCGGACGTCCCGAGCACCGCCAGACAGGGGGACTGCTCGAACACACCCGGCCGCCGGCCGAGGTCCCGGCGCCCGGCCGCGAAGTCCCGCACCGGCGCCCTGCCATCGTGACGGAACGGGCCCAAGGCGTAGGTGGGAATCCCTTCGGAAGGCCCGGCTCCCGGCCCTGTCCAGCGGGCGATCTCCTCCCGCATCCCGGGAGACAACGAATCCTCCAACTCGGCGTCCCGCACCAGTTCGAGCACCTCGTCCGCCTGCCACCCGGTGGGAAAGGACAAGCGCGCACCCTCGGCCCGCGCGGCACCGCTCAAGGCGTCGCGCAGAGCATCGGGCACAGGCTCGTCGGTGAACGGCTCCCGGCTCGTGCGACGCCGGGCGATCGCCGGATGCAGACCGGACACCGGATCCGTGCCGGTGGACTCGACGAAGGCGACAGTGGCCAGCAGCACCGGATCCGCGGGGTCGGGCAGCACCTGGACTCGCGCCGACCAGCCGGCGTGCGCGACGGCGACCCGGAGGTTGAACAGCGCGGCACCGCAACTGAGATGCAGGCCTCGGCCCGACGGATCGGTGTAGGGCATGGAACGTGATTCGTCCATGCGCAGGTGCAGCACACCCATCGCCGGCGTATAGCGAAACCGCCAGGGCTGAGCGTTGTGCACGGACGGCGCCATGGTGGCATCCCCCACCCACCCGTTCACCGACGCCACGTCAGGACAGCGAGCCGACATCAGAGCTCCTCCTCACTCCAGAGGGACCACGGCCACGGGACACATGGCGTGACGGATCACCGCATGCGCCACACGCCCCAGCCGGGGACCGGCCGGGACGCACCTCTCCCGGTGTGCCGGCCCGCGCCGGCAGAGCACCGGCAAGATGGTGAGCAATGAGGCGGCCCGTGTGGACGGCCATGCCAGGGCGACCGCTCCCGGCACCCCGGGAAGCCTCCCGGAGCAGACGTTCGTCCTTCGGGGGGAGAGGGGCAGGGACCGCCACCTCAGGCGACTCCCGCACGTGAACGACATGCACAGGCAACTCCCTCAGGACCGCCTCCCGAGCGGCCCACTCGACGGCGGTGAAGCTCTCCGGCGATCCGTCCATCCCCACAGCCACCGTGCCCGTCATGCCCGGCCTCCTCGGAAAGATGACGTGGTTCCTTCACCGATCGGACAGATCCGCCGCTGCGTCTCACCCCTGCTCGGTCCCTGCTCCCGGCACCCCGGGCAGGTCCATGTCCTGCATACCGGCCCACACGGCCCGGCGTTCCCTGACGCTCGCCTCCAGCTGCCGGCGGACATCGGATGTCAGAGCCGAAAGACGCGCAGAGACCGTGGGCATCGGCGGCGTCGGCTCCCGGATTCGGCGCGCAGCCCGGGGGAGGGCGGCCAGATCCCTCACGAACCGCTCGTGGGCCGCAGCCAGACTGTCCGGCGGACCGACGCGCCGCCCCTCGGACATGACCGTACGCAACAGCGACTCCCGGTCCTGGGGAACCTCCTCGTCCGCCAGCGCGATCACGTCGCCCGCGCCCGGGGAGCGAAGGACCTGCTTGCGGCCGGGCGCGGTCACCTTGGCGGGGGAGAGCTTCATCACCGGCCGGCCACCGTATTCCACCAACTTGTAGGCCGAATCCAGATACGGAGCGTCGGCCGAGGTCCCCACCTTGGTGCCCACCGCGTACACGTCGATGGGTGCGCCCGATCCGACGAGGCGGTCGATACCGTACTCGTCGAGGCCGCCGCTCGCGATGATGGCCACGTCCCGCAGCCCCGCCCGGTCCAGCAGGGCGCGCGACTGACGGGCGAGGCCGCCGAGATCGCCGCTGTCGAGGCGGATCGCGCAGCCGGGGCCACGCTGCAGGGCGTTCAGCACCCGAGCCGCCGTCACCACGCCGTCGGCCGTGTCATAGGTGTCGACCAGAAAGGTGACGGGGCCGGGATGGCTGCGTGCGAAGGCGTGGAACGCCGCTTCCTCGTCGCCGAAGGCCTCGACGTAGGAGTGGGCCATGGTGCCGGAGGCCCGCATCTGCCAACGCAGGGCCGCCGCGACGTTGCTGGTGCCGGCGAATCCCACCATCGCGCCCACCCTGGCTGCCTGCATGCCGGCCTCGGGCCCGTGTGTGCGGCGCAAGGAGAAATCGACGACGCGGTGACCGGCCGCCGCCAGCACACACCGTGCCGCCTTGGACGCGATGGTCGTCTGGTGGCTGACCTGGCTCAGCAGATAGGTCTCCGCCAGCTGGGCCTCGGGCAAGGGAGCGGTGACCTCCAGCAACGGCTCCCCGGGCAGGACCAGCCGCCCCTCCGGCACGGCTCTCACCTCACCCGTGAAGCCGAGACCGACGAGCGGGCGTGTGACGGCGGCAGGGCATCCCAGTGCCGTGGCGAAGTCGTGGGCGTCGTCCGCGGTGATCCGCAAGCCGGCCAGGAAGTCGAGAGCCGATTCCAGCCCCGCGCTCACCAGGAATCCGCGCCCAGGCGGCAACCCGCGTACGAACAGGCTGAACGTGGCGTTCTTCGTCATGCCTTCCCGCAGGTAGGACACGGCCATCGACACCTCGTAAAGATCTGTGGTTGTTGCGTACGACATGGCGCTCACCACACCTTCCCGAAGTGACGAAGCCGCCGTTCCCATGACGACGGACACCCGTATGCCTCTTCCACGCTCCCCGAAGCCGTCGGCCGCGGGAAGGGCCGGGTGGGGCATTTCCGGTTCCGGGGCCCAGGCACCTTCCGGGACCTTCGGTCCCGGAAGGGGCCGCCACGGCCCCTTCCGCGCAGACCGCCGCGTGACAGGGTGAAACGTACGAAGACGGCCGGAGGAGGGGACATGAGCACCGGCACTTCCCGGACCCCGGGGCAGGTCGTGGTCGGCATCGACGGATCCGGACACGCCAGGGCGGCTGCGTACTGGGCGGCGGCCGAGGCCGACGCCCAAGGACAGGAACTGCGCATCCTGCACGCGGCGGATCTCGACCGGCTCACTCGCTTCGCCTCGTTCGAGACAGTGGAGAGCACCCGCGAGACCGGTCGCGTCCTTCTCGTCGAGGTGGCCGCAGCCGTTCAGGAACGCTTCCCTTCCCTTGCCATCACCAAGGCACTCAGCCGCAAGCAGCCGGTTCCCGCTCTGCGGGAGGCGGCCGGCCCGCAGGACTCCATAGTCGTGGGCAACCGTGGCCGCGGAGGCTTCGGCGCACTCATGCTCGGCTCCGTCGGTCTCGGGGTAGCGGGGGGCACCGTACCCGTAGTGGTGGTGCGCGGGGAGACCGAATGGTCGAAGACCGCCCGGGTCACCGCCGCGGTCCGGGGCGCCACCGACGCGGACTGGCTGCACCGCGCCGCCCACGAGGCACAACTGCGTGGAGCGGCCCTGCAGCTCCTGGGCGTCAGAAACGTTCTCGGGTGGGCAGCCGACTCAGCCCTGCTGCCCGGCAGCCGTGCCCAGGAGAGCGTCCGCCAGGGCGAGCAGGAGACACAGGCACTCGCGGCCGGCATCCGGCAGCGGTTTCCCGGGCTTGCGGTCACGGCGGAGGTCGAGGCGGGCAGACCCGTCGCCGCGGTTCTGGTGGAGGCAAGTCGCCACAGTGACCTCCTGATCATCGGCGGACGACGGGCAGAGGGCATCGGTCCCGGTGTGGGCCGTATCGCACACGCGCTGCTGCACCACTCGCTCTGCCCGGTCGAGATCGTGCCCCGGCGGGAAGCCAGGGAGGAAAGAGGAATCAGATGACCGACCTCGACCCGGACCAGGAGATCGTGGTGGGTATCGACCCGCGTGACCCCGCGGTGCCGGCGCTCGCCTGGGCAGCCGACGAAGCCGAACGCAGAGCCCTGCCCCTGAGGCTCGTGCTCGCGCTCCCGCCGCTGCACGACACCCCGCACGTGGACCCGAAACCGCGCCGCCTGGCTCTGCACGCACAGGGCCAGGAAGCACTCACGGCGGCCGCCCAGACGATCGCCCGCCTCACGCCCCGGGTACGCGTAGTGACCGAACTCGTCGACGGACAGCCCGCGGCGGTGCTCTGCCGCCGGGCGAACCCACCCACACGCATGGTTGTGGTGGGTTCGCGCCGGCTCAGCCGGCCGGAGGAGATCCTCAGCGCGAGTTCGGTCGCAGCCCCCCTCAGCGCGCAGGCCGCTTGCCCCGTCGTCGTGGTGAGAGCACCCGAACACCTTGCGCACCGTCCCGCTCATCTGGTCGTCGGTGTCGACGGCAGCATGCCCTCGCGTGAGGCTCTGAAGTTCGCCTTCGAAGAGGCAGACGTACGCGGTGTGCTCGTGCACGCGGTCCTGGTGTGGCAGCGTTCCGCCCTCACCTTCGGCGAGCCGCAACCCGAAGAGCGCACAAGGCTTCTCGCCGAGGCCGTCGCAGAATGGTCCGACAGGTATCCGGACGTGCAGTCGAGGCAGGAAGTACGCCAAGGGCACCCGGTGGAAGAGCTTGCTCTCGCGTCCTCCACCGCACTGGCGCTCATCGTCGGGCGCCGCGGCCGCGGAGGATACACGGGAATGCGCCTCGGATCGGTCGCCCACGGCCTCCTGCACCGGGCCGAGTGCCCGGTGATCACCGTTCCCGGAAACGACGAGCGCCGGTAACGCCTTCGCAGGTCACCCCGGCCACGCTTCACGCCACCGAACTCGCCTCACACCGCCCGCGTCCCGCGGTCACCGAAGTCGACACGGACATCCACCACACCTTCCACCGCCCGCACGGCCCGGGCCAGGAGCGGGACCAAAGACCGGTCGGACAGATCCCCTCCCATGGTGACCACCCCGTCAGCGACCCGTACGTCCACACCGGAGGCAGCGGGCAGACCCGCCACGACGGCCGCGGCCTCGGTCTCGATGTCGTCATCGGAGCGCAGGAAGACCTTGAGCAGATCGCTTCTGCTGATGACCCCTTCCAGAAGACCGACACCGTCCACCACCGGCAGACGCTTGACGTGCCGTCGCGCCATGATCCGTGCCGCTTCGGCTATGGGGGCGTCCGCGTGCACCGTGATGGCAGGGCTCGACATGAGCTGTTCCGCGTACAGCGCGCCGGCCTTGGCGGCGTCCACGAACGGACGGTCAGCGGGCGTGGAAGGCCCGTCCGGGCGGTCCCCCTCCTTGGCCAGGAGATCCGCCTCGGAAACCACCCCCACGACCCGCCCCTCCCCGGCCAGTACAGGAAGGGCACTCACCTTCCACTGGTCCATGAGCTGGACTATGTCCTTGTAGGACGCCCCGCTGCCGACGGCGACAGCGGTATGCGTCATGAGGTCACTCACCCGGTGAGGCGCACTCGGCATCTGAATCCTCCGTGGATAATCCGGCGTTCACGACGAAGAGGGAACGGACCCCTGCGAAGCAGGACCCGGACCGGGCCCAGGACCGTCCCGTTCCGGCGCGAAGATCAGGCACGATGGCTCCACTCCGGCTCGACCCTGCTCCACTCGGTTTCCCATTGGACCGCGCGGTACCGGTTGCCTGCCGCACGGATGCCCGCCGCGGCCACGACACCCGCGCCCACGGCAAGTGACGCGCTCCCCGCCCCCCGTAGCAGCGCTCCGGCCCAGACCTCGCGAGAGGTGGCCGGCGCGGAGGTGACGCGGCCTTCACGGTCCAGCCATACACGTGCGTACTCCCCCTTCCTGGTACCCGGAGCCACCGGCACGCTGCCCTTGACACCCGTGCCGGTGACAGAGGTCCACCGGGCCGGGACCAGCACGTCTGCGGGACGGCCCGCCTCGTCCGCCCACGACCGTGACTCGGCGGCATCCCTCAGCACCTGCGCCCGCACGAGATGGCGACCGGCCCGCTCCTGCGACGCCACCGCCCGTTCATGACCGTAGGCCTCCCACCCGCTCATCAGCCCGATCGCCACAGCACACCCGGCCACCACGGCGCAGAGCACGAGCAGTGCCCGGACCTCCAGGACGTCCACCCGCCGGCGCAGCGGGGCGGAGCGCCACCGGCGACTCCAGATCGCTCCGTACATCGGCTCACAGGCTTTCCGGCGAGGCGCCGACCTCGGTGGCCACGGCGGTGGCCCATGCGGCGATCCTGGCGAAATCCCGGAAGTCACCGCCGCGCCCGTCCTCCACGATCATCCTGGCCACACGTCCTTCCGCCCCCGCTTCGAGGCGGCCACCGAAGGTGACATGATCACGAGCACGAGTCCGCTGCATGATCCTTTGCACGCCCGGCGGGGGAGGGACGTGCGTCTTCGACGCCGAAGAATCCAGCGGCCCGCTGCTGAACATCCAGACCGGCCGCTCACGCAGCGCCCTGCGATGACGTCGCGCGAAACGCCTGACATCACGCGGCCACCGCCCCCCGTACAGTGCTCCCCCCATCAGCACCGCGTCATAGCCGTCCAGGTCTGTCACCTCGGACGCGGGTAGCGACTCGGCATCCAGACCCCTGTCCCGCAGTATCCCGGCGACGAACTGAGCGATCTCAGCCGTGGAGCCGCGCTTCGTCCCGTAGACGACCAACGCGTGGTGAGCCACTGATCTCACCGCCTCACAGGAGACAGAGCCGGCGGACGGCCGGCTTGCGGACCGAGCCCCCGAACGGACACCGCCCAGTCTCCCGGGGCCCCGCCGGCACACTGAAGGGCCATCCGAGGCACCGAGCAGGGCCGAGTGGCCCCCGGCCGCTCATGCAGCCCGACAGCAGGGCCCCTGCCCGCGGGCGGATCACACAGCAAGGGGGACCGAACGTCCCTGCGCGTTGCCCCGTCCGTCTCTCGGAAGCCCCGGCGGACCGGGGTGACACTTGACGCGGGGCACTTCAGCAGCGGGAAAGCGGTGAGGGTATGTGGCTTCCTCTAGTGACAGGAGTGGACGGATCGGTCTCCGGGCTCCTCGCGCTCGACTGGGCGGTCGACGAAGCCTCCCGGCTCGCGCTTCCCCTGACATTGGTGCACGCGTGCACGGAAGAACCCGCAAACCAACCGGGCACCACCCCCCCGCACACCCCGGCCGCTCACGGCGAGAGCGTGGTCGCCGCCGCCAAGGACAGGGCCCGTCAGCGCAACCCGCAGGTCAGGGTCTCCACCGAAGTCGTCCCCGAGGACGCGGTGACCGCCCTGCTGAACCGAGGACGCAACGCGTCCGCCCTGGTCCTGGGAGCCCGCGGCCGCGGCGAACTGCACGACCTGCTACTCGGCTCGGTGAGCCTGACGGTCGCAGCCCGCGCACAATGTCCCGTCGTCGTGGTCCGAAAGACCAAAGCGGCACCGGAAGGACCGCAGGAGCGGATCGTGGTCGGCATAGCGGACGCCGCGAGCAGCACCGCCGCGGTCCGCTTCGCATTCCGGCTGGCAGACGCCCGGCACTGCGGCCTGGAAGCAGTGATGGCAAGAGAGCCCCCCCGGCGGGCAGCCGACCACCTCGACGGCACAACCCGCTCCACCGGCCCCGACCACCACCGCGCCCTGCTCGACGAAGCACTGGACGAAGCCGCTCGCGCCCACCCGGCCGTAGCCATCCGGCGCTGCGTCGTCGAGGGACCCGCTCGTGAGGTACTGCTCGAGCGCTCGGCCACCACCGACCTCGTGGTGGTAGGCGCCGAACACCGACGCAGCCGAGTGGGACTGCAACTGGGCCGGGTGAGCCACGCACTGCTGCACTACGCCCAATGCCCTGTGGCAGTCGTGCCTCAGTGGCACTGAGCCCCCATGGAAGCGTTCGCTCCACGCTCCCATGACAACGGACAAAAGCCGGAGGTACCCCAGTGGTGCACGGCCGAAAGCCAGAACCTCCCACGACGACGGCCCCTGACCCCCGCGAATCCCTGCCCCTGCTCCGCCGCGACCTGCACACCGGCGACGAAGGACTCTCGGACCGGGAAGCCGCCCGGAGACTGGCCGTATACGGGGCCAACGAGGTCGAGGTCAAGGCACAGACCTCCGTCGGACGGGAACTGGTCCAACAACTCGCCCACCCACTGGCGCTCCTGCTGTGGGCAGCCGCCGCCCTGGCCTTCCTGGCCGGCATCCCCGTGCTGGGATCGGCCATCATCGCCGTGATCCTGGTCAACGCGGCCTTCGCGCTGACACAGGAACGCCAAGCCGAACGAGCGGTCGAGACTCTCGCCCGCTACCTGCCCGACCACGCCGAGGTGATCCGGGACGGGCAGGAGAAAACAATCGAAGCGCGTTCCCTCGTGCCAGGAGACCTCATCCTGGTCGACGAAGGGAACAAGATCCCGGCCGACGCCCGGCTGACAGAAGGGGGCATCGAGGCCGATCTCTCCATGCTGACGGGGGAATCGGCCCCGGCCGAGCGGGTGGCCGGCCCAGCCGTGCGAAGTGCGCCCCTGCTGGAGAACTCCGACCTGATCTTCAGCGGCACCACCTGCACAGGCGGCCAGGCACGAGCCATCGTCTACGCCACCGGAAGCCGCACCGAACTGGGCCGCATCGCCGTCCTCAGCCAGCGCACCCAGCGGGAACAGAGCCCGCTGGAGCATCAGGTCAAGAGGGTGGCATGGTTCATCGCCGCCGCAGCCGTCGCCATGGGCGCGGTATTCCTGGTCACGGGCGTGGCCGTAGGCCTACCGCTCTCCGACGCCCTCACCTTCGCCATCGGACTGCTCGTCGCGAACGTCCCCGAAGGCCTGCTGCCCATCATCACCCTCGCACTCGCCGTAGGCGTACGATCCCTCGCCCGGCAGGGCGCCGTGGTCAAGCGGCTCAGCGCGGTCGAGACCCTGGGCTCCACCAACGTCATCTGCACGGACAAGACCGGCACCCTCACACAGAACAGCATGCGGGTCCAGAGCCTGTGGACCCCGGAACACGGCACCGGGACCGGGCCCGGTACGCAGGTACTGGCACGCAGCATGGCCGAGTGCACGACCGTCACCACCGAAGGAGGAGAACTGCACGGTGACGCGACGGAGCTGGCCCTGGTCACCGAAGCAACCGCCCTGCACACCGGATTCGACCCCCGCACACGGGACGAACGCCGGCGGGTGCTCCACCGGTTCGCCCCCCAGCTGCGCCTGATGAGCGTCATCACATCCTGCCCCCAGCAGGACGACCGGCTGATCCTCATCACCAAGGGGGCGCCCGAGGCCGTACTGGCCAGGACCGCCGGCAACGGGGCCGGGCCCGCCGGACACACCGTCCGAAGAGCGCGGGCGGCGGCAGAGGACATGGCCCACGAAGGAATGCGCGTCCTGGCGGTCGCCACCCGTGACCTCTCGCCCGGCGATTCACAGCTCAGCCGCGAAGAGGCCGAAGCCCACCTGACACTCCGGGGGCTGGTGGGCCTCTACGATCCGCCGCGGCCCGAAGTACCCGACGCCGTACGCCGATGCCACGACGCCGGGCTCCGCGTCCACATCGTGACGGGGGACAACGGCTCCACCGCAGCGGCCGTCGCCCGGCAGGTCGGGATCGGCCGGCCGGAACTGCGCATCGTGCCCGAGGCGGAAGCCGTCACGGAGCGACAACTCGACGAACTGCTCGGACAGGACAGCGACGCCGAGATAGTTTTCGCCCGGTCGTCACCCGAAACCAAGCTGAGGATCGCCGACGCCCTACGACATCACGGCCACATCGTCGCGATGACCGGCGACGGCGTCAACGACGCTCCCGCACTCCACCGTGCCCATATCGGCGTGGCGATGGGCAGATCCGGAACCGACGTCGCCCGTGAGGCCGCCACGATGGTACTCACCGACGACAACTTCGCCACCATTGTCACAGCGATCGAGTCGGGACGCCGCGTATATGACAACGTTCGAAAATTCATCGTCTACATATTCGCCCACCTCGTTCCGGAGGTGGTCCCCTTCGCGGTATTCGCCCTGTCCGCGGGAGCCGTACCCCTCCCCTTGACGGTCCTTCACATTCTCGCCATCGACCTCGGCACCGAAACCCTGCCCGCCCTGGCCCTGGGCCGTGAACGAGCCGAACCCGGAGTGATGAACAAGCCCCCACGCAAAGGGACACAGAGCGTCATCTCCCGCGACATGCTCATCCGGAGCTGGGGTTACCTCGGCGTCGTATCCGCTCTCCTGTCCATGGGCGCCTTCTTCTACGTCCTGTGGCGTGCCGGCTGGCAGCCGGGCGACCCCACAGCACCGGGCAGCGAACTGCACGACGACTACGTGACAGCCACCACCGCCACCTTCGCCGGGATCGTGACGTGCCAGGTAGGCACCGCCTTCGCCGCACGGACGGACCACGCGTCCCTCCGGGCCATCGGGCTGTGGACCAACCCCCTCCTGCTGATCGGCATCGCGTTCGAACTCGCATTCACCGCCGCCCTGATCTACCTGCCGCCCCTGCAGGGCCTGTTCGGCACAGCCGCCCTGCCCGCGGACGTGATCCTGCTCATCATGACCTTCCCCGTCCTCGTCTGGGGAACCGACGAGCTGCGCCGTGCGGAGCGCCGCCGGCGACGTGCCCGGCGACAGCCGACGACCCTGCCCAGCCCCCAGGACAGAGCCGCAGGGACGAACGCGGCCCGCCACCCCGCCCAGGACGCACCGCGATGCCCTTCGAAGAGAACGCAGTAGAGAGGGAGTGGAGTGTCATGCGTGCGTTCGTCTACCACGGTCCTGGCCAGGGGTACTGGGAAACATGCGATGACCCGGTGATCGAGGAACCCACCGACGCGCTGGTACGGGTCGACGCGACCAGTGTGTGCGTGGGCGATCTGCACACACTCGGCGGAGACGTACGGGGGGTGAGGCCAGGAACGGTGCTGGGCCACGAAGCCTGCGGCGAGGTCGTGGCAGTGGGCCGGGAGGTGCACTCCGTAGCCCCGGGTGACGACGTGATCGTGTCGTCGGTCTCCGCTTGCGGTAACTGCACTTCGTGCCGGCTGGGGGCGTTCGGCCAGTGCACACACGGCGGTGGATGGCTTCTCGGTCACGAAGTGAACGGGACCCAGGCCGAACTCGTCCGCGTCCCCTACGCCGACCACTCGACACACAAGCGGCCCTACACCCTGAACAGGGACACCGCCGTCCTCTTCTCCGAGGTCCTGCCGGCCGCCTTCGAACTCGGAATCCGTAACGGAAAGGTCGGCCCGGGCGACACCGTCGTGGTGGTCGGAGCGGGCCCGGTCGGCCTGGCCGCCCTGCTCCTCGCGGGAATCTACTCCCCAGCCAGAGCCATCGCCGTCGACCTTTCCCCCAGCCGCCTGGCGACCGCCGCCGAGATGGGCGCCGACTCCGCCGAACTCCCGGGCCGGCTGATAGCGGATCTCGCGGACGGCCCGGGAGCCGACGTGGTCATCGAGGCGGCCGGAAATCCCGACAGTTTCAGTCTGTGCACAAGAGTCGTACGCTCGGGTGGCCACATCGCGAACATAGGGATGCACGGCGCGGCGGTCACGCTGCACCTCGAAGAGCTGTGGCGGAAGAACGTCACGATCAGCACAGGCCAGGTCGATACCTCGTCCACGCCCTGGCTCCTGGACGTGCTCACACCTGACCGGACGAACGCCCTTTCACGGCTGATCACCAAAAGACTCACCTTCGACGAGACGCGCAGTGCGTACGACGTTCTCTCCACGGCCGTCGACAGCGGCGAACTGAGGACTGTGCTGCACCCCGCACACCCCTACGGCTGCGACGGGTGACGTACAGGGCGCCGGCCCGGCCGCCGGTCCCGCCGAAGCAGCGAGCAGGGGCCGAACGGCGTTCCCACAGGATCCGATCGGGCCCTCACGGTCGCCGGTCCGGCTCGTAGAGTGGGAGGCGAGGGCGAAGATCCCCTTCCTCTCCCTCGCATCCAGGTCGTCCACAGGCACGAGAGGTGTCCTGGAAGGGGGAGAGAACGGTGGGAGCTCCGACCGCCCCCGTGGCCCGGCCGCAGGGGCTCTTCGACCGTGAGGCCGAGTGGGACAGGCTTGTCGCGTTCGTGGATGACCCGCGCCCCGGGCCCGCGATCGGTGTCGTCGCCGGTCCGCGGGGGCACGGCAAATCGTTTCTCCTCAAGGCTCTCGCCCACGCGACGGGCGGGTTCTACTTCTGCGGGCAGGAGGCCGTCCAGGCCGAGACCCTGCGCTCGCTCGCCCAGCAGTACGCACGTCATGCCGATCTTCCACAGGTGCCTCACTGGGCAGGGTGGAGGGAGGCACTGCTCACGCTGGCGAGCACGGAACGCGGCCCGGCCAGGCTGGTCGTCATCGACGGATTCCCCGACGTCGTGCGGCAGAGCCCAGGCCTCCCGGCCGCTGTCAGTGAGGTGTGCCACCAGCTGGGCGAAGGCCCGCAAAGCTCCTGTCGGCTCAGGCTTCTGCTCTGCGGCAGTACGACACCGGTGATGAGCCGGCTGCTCAGTGCCTCGACCATGTGGGTGGACCAGGTCGTGGAGGTCGCTCCTCTGGACTTCAGGCAGACACGAGCACTATGGGCCATCGACGACCCCGGGCTCGCGCTGCGCGTACACGCCGTCGTCGGTGGTAGCGCGACCTTCCGCTTCGACCCGGCAGGGGACCGGCCCCCTGCCGGTCCCGCCGACTTCGACCGGTGGATCCGTGAATGCGTACTCAACCCGCGGCTGCCGCTGTTCTGGAAGGCCGAGCACCTGCTGGATCGCGTACCGGGCCCCTGGGACATCGCCGCCTGCCACTCCACCGTGGCCGCGCTCGCCGCCGGCCGCTCCACGCTCGGGGAAATCGCCGGCTTCCTCGACAGACCGACGACGGACGTGCCGCACATCCTGTCCCACCTGGAGGAACGTGGCCTGGTACGCGGCGAGCCCGACGCCTTCCGACCCGGGCTGATCCGCTACCGCATCACCGAACCGCTGCTGGCCTTCGACCACGCCGTGATCCGCCCTCACCGCTGTGACCTCTTGGACGCGACCGCCACGGCGATCACCGAGGTGTGGCGGCAGGCCTGGCCCGTGTTCGAAAGGGACGTGGCAGGACCGCACTTCGCTCAGATATGCCGGGAGTGGGCGGTCCGGTTCGCAGCAGCGGAGAGCCCCGCAGACGTACCCTCATCGGCGCTCTCGGGTTCCCTGCCCCATGCCACCGGTGAGCCCGCACGGATCGACGTCGCCGTGCGCGGCCGGCGGGACCACGGCCCCGGTACGCTGCTGTCGATCGGGCTGGTCTCCTGGACGGATCGCATGGACACCCCCCACCTCGAACAGCTGCGCGACCACCTGGCGCGCCTCGCCGCCGCCGGTGAGGACGTCCGCCGAACCCGCCTCGTCTGCTACGGAGCCGCGGGGTTCGGCCCCGGACTCCGGGATGCCGATGCGGAGGGAGAGGTCGTCCTGATATCGCCCGAGCAGATGTACGGCACGATACGGCGGGAGTCCGCGTAACCCGATCCTGTGAGTGAGACGGTCACCCTCGACCGGCGTCTCCTCGACGTCCAGGAGCTGTCCCGTGACCGCCGGCTCTTGCCGGCTGACAGCTCGAGACCCCGGGAGTCAGCCACGACCTCCGGGGCCTCTGTCACTTCGCCGGCCCGGCGGCTCGACGACTGAAGGCAGCCCGCGTCACACCGTCGCCTCGGAACCGGCGAACGCGGCGCAACAGCTCAAGCGGGAGTGATGTTCTCCGCCTGGGGTCCCTTCTGACCCTGGGTGACGTCGAAGTTCACCCTCTGGCCCTCCTGGAGCTCACGAAAACCCTGAGCGGCGATGTTCGAGTAGTGGGCAAAGACGTCCGGGCCGCCACCGTCCTGTTCGATGAAGCCAAAGCCCTTTTCCGCGTTGAACCACTTGACGGTTCCGCTGGCCATTCTGTCCTCCAAGGGACTCGATGCCGTCCCGCACCGTGCGGGACGGAGGTGATCGCCCTGGCCCTCAGAGACGCTGAGCACCAGGGTCGCCCGTGCACTCACGCTCACGGACGACAGGTACGTCAGGACCATTACAGCTGGCCCTGACGCTAACCGGCCTCCCCGCTTCCTACACGGGAGCGCACAAGCGGTAGGGGGTATGAATCCTCCTTTCGGCGGCGTGCCACGCCGGCTGAGGGGACGTTGGACCGAACAGCACCCGTGGGCCGTCCCCCGATGGCCCACGGCCCGCACCTGTGCCCCCGAAAACCGGCATGTACGGGGCACCCTCCTCGCCCCCGCTGCCGCGGTGTCCTGTGCGGCCGGGCGAGGGGCGTGCCCGAGCCCGGCGCGGGGCATCGCAGCGATGCCCGCACTTCGCCCGTGAAGGACCGTCCAGGCCACCGGTCTCTCCGCCACCGGTCTCCAGCAGCCGCAGGAGGCCACCCGCACCCAGGACGTCGACCAGCGGGTCACCAGGGCCCCGGCACACTTCTTCCGCCTACGCTGGAGAGGTGACCGGCCCCGCGCCCCGTTCGAGACCGCAGTCCACGCTGCGGCTCAGGGTCCTGCTCGCCGTCGGCCTCGTGACCAGATCGCCTGGCACGCACGCCCTGGGCTCCGACGGCGCCCTGCGAACAGCCGGCAGTGCCCCGACCCCGGTCCGTCACCTGACGGCGTCGGCTGCCGGCCCGCGATACGCGTGTCCCGGGGACGGGCACGGGCGGGACCGGCACGGCGGGCACACGGACCGGATGTGCGCCGTCGCCGCGCTCCCGCCTCCCCTGACCTCACCGTGCCGCCCGCGGCCACCCCGCAGGAGGCTGTCCCTGCGATGTACGAGCCCGTCCGCGGGCGGGCACCGCCCGCACGCGCCGGCCCCCAGCTCCTCCGGATGCGGCAGGCGGCCCATGCGGCGCAGGCTCCATAAGGGGCTCCCCGCAAGCAGGTCGCCCACTCCATCCGAATCACTGGAGAGAACCGGCATGGACACCAACCGCTTTCCGCACCGCCGTGCGGCCGTGGCAGCCACTGCGGCTGCCGCGGGTCTTGCCCTGGCCGCCTGCGGCAGCCAGGGCGACACGAGTACGGCCACCAGCTCCCCGGCGACCACCGCTCCCACAGCCGCGAGGCAGAGCGACCGGCACAACCAGGCGGACGTCACGTTCGCGCAGGGGATGATCCCTCACCACCTGCAGGCCCTCGTCATGTCCGACATGGTCGAATCCCACGGTGCCACCAGTGAGGTCGAGGCACTTGCGGAGAAGATCAAGAAGGCTCAGAAGCCCGAGATCGACACCATGACCGGCTGGCTCGAAGCATGGGGCGAGGAGGTCCCCACCGGCATGGACGGCATGGGGCACGGCGACGACACCACCGGCATGCCCGGCATGATGGGTGACCAGGACATGAACCGGCTCGGTCAGGCCAACGGAAGCACTTTCGACGACATGTTCCTGACCATGATGATCGAACACCACGAAGGCGCGATCGACATGGCCAAGACCGAGAAGCGGGAAGGCGCCTACGGCCCCGCCACGGCTCTTGCCGACAGCATCATCACCTCGCAGACCGCGGAGATCGCCCAGATGCGGATGATGCTCAACGCGACCTGACCGACAACAGGCCCGATCGGGGCCGGCCCGGACCGGACCGCCTGCAGGATGATCGCCGTGCGGCGCTCCACCGGTCCCCCCGGCCCGACGAGCACCGGCCGGAAGGGACCCGCTGGCAGACCCTAGACGCCTTCGCTGCCTGGCAGAGCGGCCAGAGCGGCCAGGGCGGCGTCCAGGCGTTCGGTGGCCTCGGAGGCGACGGATTCGAGCGCGGGCAAGCCGGTGAGGGTGACCATGGTGGCAGGGTCCAGGGCCTGCACGATCGTGGCGCCCTTGTCGCTGCGGACGACGACGTTGCAGGGCAGGAGCAGGCCGATGCTCCGGTCGGCTTCCAGCGCCTCGCGGGCCAGCGGCGGATTGCATGCGCCCAGGATCAGGTAGTCCTCCATCTCGTGGCCCAGCTTCGCCTTGAGGGTGGCGGTGACATCGATCTCGGTGAGGATGCCGAAGCCCTGAGCGGCAAGGGCCTCCCGGACGGCGGCGACGGTGTCACCGAACCCGGAGTTCAGACGGACGGTGCGGTCGTAGGACACGACGGATGACTCCCTATACGTGTGAGGGCGCTGCCGGTTCTTGATACTCTCCCGGGCACCCGCCGAGGCGGAGGCGGCGCCGTTCGGGGTGAATCCATCCGAAAACACCGCATGGGGCATTTCCGTCCACGGTGGAACGGAAATACGGACAGGGCCCTGCCTCCCGAGGCTGCAGGTAACCCGCCGGCCCACCCCAGGGCACCCTGTGCTGCGCTCAAGATGCTCCGCCCCGCCCGTGCGGGGCTTCCTCGCGGTGTCCACTCCTACGACTGTCCCGGCTCGCGACTGTCCCGGCCTTCGAGACGCAGGCTGCGACCGGCACCAGCCTGCCGGGTCATCGCGACCAGCTCGACCGCCTCGCCCGCGACCTGTTCCGGCGGTGCGGCGAGTCAGGACCGGGCGGTGATCGCCCCGTTCGCCAGGGCGGCGGTCCTCGGCGCCCGGGGCGGCGACCGCCTCGCCGCCGAGGCCTCCGGCATGCTGCCGCGACGCCTGTTCGTCGAGACACGGCCGGCCCTCGCGGCACTCACACCGATCGGCGCCCTCGTACGACCAGCTCGTCAGGCCAGGGAGAGGAACAGCTTCTCCAGCCGTGCCCGCATCTGGTCCCGGTCACCCACCGCCTGCTCGCCATCGGCCATGCAGTGCTGCAGACCTGTCGCGATGATCGAGAACCCGGCCCGGTCCAAAGCGCGGGAGACTGCCGCGAGCTGCGTGATCACCTCTTCACAGTCCCGGCCTTCCTCGATCATCTTGATGATCCCGGCTATCTGCCCCTGAGCCCGCCGCAGCCGGTTCAGTACCGCCTTCAGCTCGTCGGCCGCCATCTGAAGCTCCACGCTTCCACCTCCACAAATACCCCTACGGGTATCATACCCGGCTCGGAACCCGATCCCGGAAACCTTGAATCTCAGCGGAGCAGGGCGACGGGCGGCGGTTTGCCGTCAGGCGGGGCGCAGTGGCCGACGTGGTGGCACTGCCGGTCCGCCAACCACACCAAGTACCCGGGAATCACCGGCGTCAAGGTCACTGCCGAGGTCACTGTCACCGCCTGACGTCGCGGTGCGCCTGGTCGCGGGCGACGCCACCCCTCTCCCGCACCCCCGTCCCGGCACCCCGGGACGGGGGTGCGGGAGAGGGGTGGCGCCACCTCGCAGCAGATCCCGGCCTCCGAACCCGCCGGAAGACTTACTCCTCTGCCGACACTCCAAAATCTATGCTCACCCCAGTAGACATTGGACGGTGGTGTGGTTATGGTTTCTGTCGTAGCCAGAAGGACAACAAGGCCGGGCAGCGGATGAACTGCCCGGCAGCAGTACCTAGTTCGCAGGTCGGTGCGGTGGTGGAGTTCCGAAGCCAGGATTGTTGAGGACGGCGACGGGACTGACCGCCGGACCGGGTGGCCCGCAGTGATCAGGGGCCGCCACCAGCAGTACCGCAGTACCCGCAGTGCAATACCAGCGGTCCCTCGGTGAAGGCGTCGGCTGCGGGCGCGCGCACCGGGAAGTTCGGCAGTGGGGTTCTGAGCCGGAGCAGATGCAGGACGGGCGACGGGGCTGGCTGCCGAAGTGTGGCGCTGTCACAGGCCACTGAGCAATCCGCATCACCAGCAGTACGCAAGAGGAGTACCAGCAGTAGGCAAGTGAACTCAGAGGGAAGAACGGAGGAGCCAGACATCATCAGGATCGCCCAGGCCGAAATCTTGAGCCCGGGTACCGCAGGACATCGATAGTGAGGTGGTCTCCGGTCACGCATCCGCGATCCCCGCACATGCTCCCACCCCCCGGGACACAGTGCGGAACAAGAAGGCCGGCGCAGCACGAGGGCCGGCAGATGGTGTAGCAGTTCCTTCGGGGCCCTGGTGCCGTACGGCACCAGGGCCCCTCCACGCGTGTTCCACAGAGAGGCGTAATGACAACAGACGATTCCCTGGACCGTCTCGAAGACGACGACTACCCCGCCTACACCATGGGCCGCGCCGCCGACATGCTCAACACGACCCCAGGCTTCCTGCGCGCCCTGGGCGACGCCCGCCTGATCACCCCGCTGCGCTCCAAGGGCGGCCACCGCCGCTACTCCCGCTACCAACTGCGCATCGCCGCCCGCGCCCGGGAACTCGTCGACAACGGCACCCCCGTCGAGGCCGCCTGCCGCATCGTCATCCTCGAGGACCAGCTCGAAGAAGCCCGGCGCCTCAACGCCGAATACCGCCTCACCACCGGATCTGCGAACTCTCCGACCGCGGCCTGAGACAGCTGGGTCCTACGGCCTTCTCAGCAGCTTCGCCGCTGCCGCTCACGACGTTGTCCGAGGCGTTGAAGCGTTCGGGGGAAATCCATCGAGAGGATTCACACCACCACGGACATTTCTACGTACTGGCTGCCCGCAACGGACCCGTACACCGCCCCCCGGCCAAGACCCAGTCCCCGGACCGCGGGCACCCGCACATGAGGTCCTCGCCCCCAGCAGGCGGCCGGCCGGTACCAGGGCACCGCGACCGCGGCCCGGACCGTCACCCGGACCCTGAGCGGCCCCGGGCCTTGGTGAGTCTTCCGGCCGCTGCTCACCCCGGCAGGTCAGGGGCGCGGGCGGTGCCGGCCGCAACGCCGAGCAGGGCGGCTGGTGCTGCTTCCTTGTGCCCGAGTTTCGTCGGCATGGATGCTGGTCAAGGGCCGGTGGTGTGCTGGGCCGCTCCTGGCGAGCGGCTCCCCACCCGCCTCTTCGCCGTCTCCCTCTTCCAGCGTCGGACATCGCGCGGGCCGCGGAGCCTGACGATCTCCACGCCCAGGTCGGCCGCCTCGGATACCTGCCGGGCATAGCGAGGCCGGTTTGTCCGGTACTTGCGGATGGCGGTACGCAGCAGCGACCGGCGGCCGAGGAACGCCGTGCTCCAGGTCAGCCGCCTGGCTTGTGCACTGTCTTCGCGACCCGCGAGCTGGCGCAGACTGCGGCGGACGATTCGATACACGATCAGGGCCAGCGGGAAGTCGAGCCAGACGAGCACGTCGGCTCGGTGCCAGACCACGTCGGCGAGCTTGGAGAAGTTCCCTTCGACGATCCACCTGTCCCGCCGGGTGATCTCTCCCGCCCGGCGGCGGAACTCCTCCAGCGGCAGCGGGCCGTCAGGGGTGAACAGAAGGTCGTCGAGGTCGGTGCGGGGGTGGTCGAGCTCCGTCGAGAGCCACCTGGCCAAGGTCGTCTTTCCGGTGGCGGGCGGTCCGAAGAGCGCGATCTTCCGCAGGGGCGCCTGGTCTTTGCAGGGAACCGACACCGTCAAGATCCTCCTCAACGCCCACAGCGGTACGCATGTACCCCCGACGCCGGACATGGAGCTCGGTGACGGCGGGCAGTGACGCCGCGCGTATCAGGTTCTGTCTCCCCGATCACGATCGGAGAGACAGAACTGGCCGACGGGGTGACTGCTCAGTTCTTGCGTCCGGTCACCAGGGCGAAGGAGAGGAATTCTCCGCCGTCCGTGGTGAGCATGTCGATGAGGGGCTGGTTCGTGCTCCGGCCGTCCGGCTGGTGCTCGGCGCATGCCTGTGCCCACAACAGCCAGTCCTGCCAGGCGTCCTGCTGCAGCCGCGCGGACGTGACCTCCACCATTTCGGTGATCGCCCACTGGAAGCGCCACCACTCCGCCGTGTGCCAGGCGATCGCCTCCCAGCCGACCAGCTCCTTGATGTGGGGCGGGATGGCCCCGAGCTCACGGACCTCCCGCGTCATGGCCGGAGTCGCCATGCCCAGTTGTCCACCAGGCCGGAGAAACCGGACCAGGTAGGGCAGATAGCTGTCCGCCGTACCGAAGTACTCAAACGCGTCGACGCTCACGATGGCATCGAAGCTCTCCTCCTCGAACGGCAAGGCGTGCGCCTCCGCTCGCACGGCCTCCACCTGGCCGCCGACACCTGCCTCGGCGAAGACGGCCGCCGCGTCCTCGGGGGCAATCCACAGGTCGGCCGCGACGACCTGGGCGCCGTACTCGCGGGCCAGGAACACCGACGTGGCACCCTTGCCGGAGCCGAGATCGAGAATTCGCATCCCGGGGCGCAGATCAAGGTCCCGGGCGAGGTCCTCCAGCAGCCACAACGGGTTCGGTCCCATGTCGAGGTCGAGCAACCAGGCGGGGTCATAGCGCGAGGAGCGCGGATAGCGGTCCGGACGTACGAGATCATTCAAAGCGGTCACGAGCACGAACCCAAGCCCATCATCGGCCCAGGCACAACCGCGTTTCGCTCATCACTCCGGCTCCCCGCCCACGTGCACGGTGCGGCGACAGTCGGTTCCGACTCCCCGGCCACGACCTCACTCGCCCCCACAGCCGCTGATGCGTGGATCCCCACGGCCCGCGCCACCCGTACTTCCCCAGGGGCACAACCTCGCCACCCGCGGTCACGAGCACCTCGACGCCGTCGCCGCCGAACGCAGCCGGGTTTCCCGGCCGAGCGTACGGCCCTACGCACCACCGCAGACACAGACGGGCGAGGTCCGCCCACAACTCGGCGAACAGCCGCAGCCCTTCGAGGCCGCGACCACCACGGTGGCGGTCTCCGCGCTCCCTCCAGACTTGACAGCTAACACTGTTAGCCATATGTTGACGACGCCGTACGGCTAACGGTGTTAGCTGAATCGGAACAGCCCCGACGCGGAAAGGCCGCGATGGACACCACCATGACCCCGAGCAGCACCCTGCCGGTCACCGCGAACGTACGGAAGGTGCGCCGTGACTGACCGTGCACAGCAGATCATGGCGGCCGCCCGGGAACTGCTCGACACCGAAGGGCCGGACGCGTTGTCGATGCGACGCATTGCCGAGCGCGTCGGCATCCGGGCCCCGTCCCTGTACAAGCACTTTCCCGACAAGGCCGCCGTCGAGGCCGCTCTGCAGGCGCAGGGCATGACCCAGCTGGCACAGGAACTCGAGGCCGCCGAAGCCGGGATCGGCGCCGAGCCGCCTCTGCTCGCGCTCGCCCGCGCCTACCGGCGCCACGCCCTCGCCAACCCCCACCTCTACCGCATCACCCACACCCGGCCACTCGCCCGCACCGCCCTGCCCGACGGGCTTGAGGACCGTGCGGCCATGCCGCTGGTCCGCGCGGCGCGCGGCGACATCGACATCGCGCGCTCGCTCTGGGCATTCGCGCACGGCATGGTCGTGCTCGAACTCGACGGCCGCTTCCCGCCCGGCGCAGACCTGGATGCCGCATGGCGCACCAGCTGCGAGGCGTTCGCCCATGCCATCCACGACACAACCCGAGGAGACACCGCATGACCGTGACCGCTACGGGGCCGGCCCCCATGACCGCCACCGTCACCGCCGCCCGCGCCGCCGGATACACACACGCCGCGGCATGGACAGTCGGGCTCGCCATCGCATGGGGCGACACGCCCGCAGCCGGTGACACGCAGGTGCGGATCGCGACGGCGTACGCCGACCAACCGGTCCAGACGATCGCTCAGGCGGTGCTGGTACACGGCGTGGCGGCCGCCGGCCTCCTGGTCGTCGGGTCCGGACTGCTCGGCTGGGCCCGCCGGACCGGCAACGCCACGGCTCGCTTCGCTGGATGGGCCGGGACGGCCGCGGCCGTACTCGCGGCGGTGCAGCTCGTCCTGGAGCTGATCGCTGTGTCCGGAGCCGATCCGGCGTCACCGGGCAGGACCGCAGCCCTTTTCGAGGCGGTCCAGCGTGTGGACGGCGTCAAGATGTTCACGCTCGCCGCCCTCGCCGCCGCTGCCTGCGCGTCCTCCCGGCACGGCTCTCTGCTGCGGGGTTGGGAGTCCGTCACCGGCTGGGCACTGGCCGCCACGATCACCGTGTCCGGCATCGGCTACCTCCTGCCGGCCACCGGCCTGAGCCCGGCGGCGTTCCTCTCACTGCCCCTCCTGCTGATCTGGATCGCCGCACTCGGCGCAGCCCTCGCGCGCCGGTCCTGAACCCCGGCCCGGAACCGGCGCGCAGGACCTCGCGGAAGAAGAACGCACCACGATCACGGACCGGCTCTCACCACCGACGGGGACCTGGTCCAAGGGGACTTCACCGCCGACGGCAACAACTTCCCCAAGCCGTCCGGGACACCCCCGCGGCAAGGTAGCAATGGCCGACGTCCGCACGGGCGGACCGACAGCTGCACGAGCAAGGGCTGGACGGGTGTGGCGGCAGCCCTCCGCCAAGTCCCCGAGAACCGACGCGCGGGTCCCCCGATCCGAGCAGGCCCCCGCCTTCGGAGGACTCCGCCCTCTCACTGACGATCGCCGGCGCGGCGCGCTGCAAGGGCTCGGCGGACGGGACCAGCTCCTTCCGGCGCTGATACGTATGCCCGCAGACACAGAACAGCACTGGCTCTCCGGCCCGAGCGGGGACAAGCCGACCCTCACAGCACGTACTGCCCCCTCCCGGCCGAGCCCCACGCCCATCGCCGAGCACGAGGTGCCGGGCAGAGCGGCCTCCGCAGGCGGGCCGCCCCGGTTTCCGGTCAGCTGGTGGCAAGGAGTTCGAGCGTATCGATCACGCGGTTCGAGAACCCCCACTCGTTGTCGTACCAGGCGACCACCTTGACGTGGCGGCCATCGACGCGGGTGAGAGCCGAGTCGAAGATCGACGAGGCCGGATTGCCCGTGATGTCGGAGGACACGAGCGGGTCGTCCGAGTACTCGAGCACGCCCGCCAGCGGCCCCTGTGCCGCGGCGCGGTACGCCGCCAGCACGTCCTCGCGCGTCACGTCGCGAGCGACAGTCGTATTGAGTTCGACGATCGATCCCACCGGAACCGGTACGCGGATCGAGTCGCCCGACAGCTTGCCGTCGAGGTTCGGCAGCACGAGCCCGATCGCCTTCGCCGCGCCTGTCGTGGTCGGCACGATGTTGACAGCGGCCGCGCGGGCGCGGCGGGCGTCGCGGTGCGGCCCGTCCTGCAGGTTCTGCTCCTGCGTGTAGGCGTGCACCGTCGTCATGAAACCGTGCTCGATGCCGGCAAGACCGTCGAGCACCGCGGCCAGCGGCGCGAGCGCGTTGGTCGTGCACGAGGCGTTCGAGACGATCGTGTGCGCGGCCGGGTCGTACGCGTCGGTGTTGACCCCGAACGCGAGGGTGACATCGGCGCCGTCCGCCGGCGCGCTGACAAGTACCCTTTTCGCGCCCGCGTCGATGTGGGCGCGGGCGGCCGTGGCCGACGTGAAGCGGCCGGTCGCCTCAAGCACGATGCTGACGCCGAGCTCGGCCCACGGCAGCTGCGCCGGTTCGCGCTCGGCGAGCACGGTGATGCGACGGCCGTCGACGACGAGGGCATCCCCGTCGACAGCGACCGGGCGGCCGAGCCGGCCCGCCGTCGTGTCATAGGCGAGCAGCCGCGCGAGGGTGGCGGGCTCCGTGAGGTCGTTGACGGCGACGACCTCCAGGTCGCTGTCGCGTTCGAGCAGCGCGCGCAGCACATTGCGTCCGATACGGCCGAATCCGTTGATGGCGATGCGAGTCATGAGTGGTGTCCCTTCGGGTTCGCCATCAGGTTCTCTCGCAGCATCCGCCGGTGACAGCGGCGTGATCGCCACGGTCCGGAAGGATCACGCCACACGGTGGTGACGGGCTACTGCCCCTTAGTGAAGGTGCGCCGGTACTCGCTCGGCGTGGTGTCGAGGATGCGCTGGAAGTGCAGCCGCAGATTCGCACCCGTTCCGAGACCGACGTCGGCGGCGATCTGCTCGATGCCCCGCTGCGAACGCTCGAGCAGTTCACGGGCCACGTCGATGCGGGCTCGCATGACCCACTGCATCGGCGTGTACCCCGTGTCCTCGACGAAGCGCCGCGAGAACGTGCGCGGCGACACCGCCGCATGCCGCGCGAGCACTTCAAGGGTGAGGGGCTCGCCGAGCCGGTGCAGCGCCCACTCCCGGGTGGCGGCGAACCGCTCGCCGAGCGACTCGGGCACACTGCGCGGCACGTACTGCGCCTGACCGCCGCTGCGGTAGGGGGCCGCCACCAGGCGCCGCGCCGCGTGGTTCGACGCGGACACCCCCAGATCACCGCGCAGAATGTGCAGGCACAGGTCGATGCCCGAGGCGGCGCCGGCCGACGTCAGCACGCTGCCCTCGTCGACGAACAGAACGTTCGCGTCGACCTGAACGAGTGGACGCTTCGCCGCGAGTGCCCCCGTGTAATGCCAGTGCGTCGTGGCGCGCTTGCCGTCGAGCAGACCCGTGGCAGCGAGCGCGAAGGCGCCTGTGGAGATGGCGGCGAGCCGCGCGCCACGATTGTGGGCGGCGATCAGCGCATCAACGACGGCCCGCGGCGGGTCGTCACGGGCCGGGTACCGGTAGCCGGGAACGAAGACGATGTCGGCCCACGCCAGTGCCTCGATGCCGTGGGCGACGTAGTACGACAGACCGTCGCCGCCGGCCACGAGACCGGGTGCCGCGCCGCACACCCGCACCTCGTACGGCATGCTCGCGCGGGTCGTGAACACCTGCGCAGGAATACCGACATCGAGAGGCTTCGCACCTTCGAGCACGAGGACGGCGACGCGATGCGGGGATGAGGCTGGCACGGGGAAGAGGGTACGTGGGCGTGCGGGGGTGCATCAGCTCAGTCCCAAAGCCGCGCATGCGCCGGCCGGCTTCCCGTCAAGATCGAGGCCTCCTGCCGCCCACCTCGCCGATGCTGAGCAGACGGCTGCAGATACCGGAGTCCGCACGTGCGGACTCCGGCGGGACCCGCGTCACCTCGGGACGAGCACGATCCAGACCTGGCCGGTCGCGAACGTCATCGGCTCGCCGTCCTCGGTGGTGAAGCCGGTCGCCGACTCGGCGGTGTTCCGCTCCCACACCACGTCGTACGACCTGCCGTCACGCAGGACGGCCGCCGAGCCGGACCCCACCGTCGCGCTGAAGGGCGAGGAGTTTCCCCCTCGGTCACGGAAGCGCGAATCCTGCACGTCCACATCCTGCAGGACCACTGTGGCCGCTCCGAGCCGGTCACCGGAGGCCGTACGGGCCGGGGTCCCGTCCATACTCACCAGCCACTGATCCCCGTCCGCGGACCAGGTGAAGGTGAACCGTGCCGACGGGTACGACACCGTGCGCCCGCTGACGGGCGTGCCGCCCCGCGGCGGCGCAGCGAAGCGGAGCCCCAGGTCCTCGGCCGCGTTCACCCCGGTGGCGGCGTGTGGGATGTCCCCCGGGCGCAGGTACAGATTGTGCGGTGCGGCGCGGTCCCCACCGCGGAAATAGGCGTGCGGTGCCTTCGACGGCGGCAGCGCGTCGACAGGGGCCGCTTCGATCGAGGGCCGCAGGGCGGACTGGGCGCCCGAGTACGCGAGCATGGGCTCGTCGAACTGCCGGAGAAGCTCCAGATCCGTCTCACGAGCGCTGCGTACGGGGCCGATGACGGACGGCACGTCGGAGGAGTATGCGGCGAGGATGCGGCTGAGGCCTGCCTCCACCTGCTCCACGTAGACGATGTCGGCCTTCTCGAGTCCGGTCGGCGGCCGGGCCGCGGCTACGTTGTCGATCTTCACGGCAAGGACGTCGGCGCGTGGTGCGGATGCCGTCGCGGGACTCGACCCCCCTCCGCCCGAGCTGCCGCAGGCCGCGGTGATGACGAGCGTGAGCGCGGCGAGTACGGCGGCGGCCGATCTCTTCGTTCCGGAGGTAGGCATGGCTGCCGTCCCTTTCGAGCCGGCTCGGTGGAACGTACCCGGCTCACGTCTGCTGCGGCGATGACTCTCCCGTCAATCATCACGCAGAAGACCGGCCGGAGCGCCTCAGGCGCGGCGTCGCACCCCCTCCGGCGCCGCCCGGCAGACCGGCGAGAAGCACCGCAGTCAGCGGCGCGGCGACCACGGCGTCTACTCATCAGGGGCAGCTGCAGCTGGTCGAGCTGCGGTGCGCGAGGGCGAGACGGCGGTGCCCCGGCCCTGGACGCGCCGCGCCAGTTCCTGCTGCACCTGCTTGCTGTGGCCCGCACTCACCAGTCCTTGGGCTCGCTGCGGGTGCGTGTGGAGGGCATGGGGGCGGTCGTGGCCGAGGACCCTGCTGCGTTCGGAAATCAGCCGCGTGAAGAGTGACGTTGCTTCGCGGACCCCTGCCTGATCGGGCGGCGAAGCATTTCGCCGGCAAGACGCGCTGGTGAACCGCTTCCCGTGTGTCGCCGACCTCCAGCGCCGTTACGGCGTCAAGCGGCTCTGCAGCATCCCCGGCATCAGCCGCGCGAGCTTCCACCACTGGCGCCGGACAGCCGCGGACCGGAACGCACGGCAGGCGGCCGACGCGAGGCCGGCCGTCCGGATACGGGCGGTGCACCAGCAGTCGGTCGGACGGCACCTACGGAGCCCCAAGAATCACGGAGCTTGACCCGGACAGGACACCGATCAGCACTCTCCCGAAGGACGTCCGGCGAACAGAGCTGAGCGGGCTCTGATCCGATCGAGGCAATCCGGACCGCCTCCGAACAGCCGCCCGAACTGCCGGTGGTGGCCTCCGAGCCGTCCTAGTGTGCCGGTACGCCCCTTTCACACAGGCCAACCAGGAGGTCTCATCATGAAGTACACGGGTCGCCCCACTGCCGGGGGTACCGCAGCCGCCGTCGCGGCTGCCGCGCTCGTTCTCGGCGGAGCAGGCACCGCGTCCGCACAGCCGTCGCCCAAGCCCCAGCAGATCAACTCGGCGCAGCTGCAGACGCACCTCGCCAACGCGGTCGGGCAGGAACGCACGGCCGCCTCCTGCACCCCGGCGTGCGCCGGCCAGATCGTGTAGCAGTCCCACCGGGCTGATGAGGAGGTAGAGATGAGCACCGCAGACCGTTCCGAGACAAGCGGAACATGGTGCCCGAGCGGCAAGGCCGACGCACCGGAGTCGGTGGTACTGGGCGTGCGCTCCGGGCAGGGCGGCGAGGTCGTGTACCTCGCCGATCCCGTGCCGGCCAGAGACGTCCTGCCGGTCATCCCGAAGGATGTCGAGCCGACCCGGGTCCTGCGCTTCGCGTCGCACTGCGTCAGCAACTGTCTGCACCGCAGGGGCAACGACTGCACCCTCGTGGAGCGGGTGGCGGCGACGCCGGCGGACGAGAACCGGAGCGTGCCGCGGTGCCATCTGCGACCCCACTGCACATGGTGGGTGCAGACCGGTGTGGACGGCTGCCGCCGGTGCCCGGCCCTGGCGACCACGGTTGTTGAGGGCGACGACCTGGGCGCGCTGGTCGCCGACCCCGGCACCACCCGGGAGCAACTGGACGCCTGGATGGCGGAGGCCGAAGCCGACGCGCCCGCGCGGCAGGCAGACACCACCGAGGAAAACCCGGCCGCCCACGCGGTACGCAGCACCGCCTGACCCGCGCCGGGAAGCCAGAACAGGCCCTTTCACCGACCGGCGCACGAAGGACGCGTCAGTCCGTTGAAGTGCTCTCCCGGCTGAAGCCGGGAGATTCCTGCTTACCTCGCGGCAGCGGGCTTGACGCGCTTCGCGCGCCTGACGACTGCCCTCCCGGCAGCCGGGATGAGCGCGAGGCCCATCCGGTACAGGTGCAGGACGTTCCGGGCTGCGTTGTGGTCGGCGTTGCCCGACCAGCCGCAGCCGGTGTTCTTGCACACGAACACGGCCTGGCTCTCCCGGTTGCCGGGCGTGGTGACGCCGCAGGCTGAGCAGCGCCTGGAGGTGCCGGGGGCGGGAACCTTGTGCAGGGTGCCGCCGAGCTGGGGGGGGATGGCTGGGTGATGCCTGCGGGCTGCGGGCCCTCAGCTCGGGAAACGGAATCCGAACGCCCGCAACGAGACATCGCGATGGCGCCGCCCTGTGCCGATCCTGGGACGCGCAACCCGGCTGCGGGGCATGATCGCGGCATGGACGAGGAGACCACCGCACCAGATCAGTCGCCCAGCCGTGCCCCTTCCCGGGCGAGTGCCGCGCTGCGCCTGGCCGGGCACCGCGAGATCTCGGCGGACGACACCACGTTCCGCCCCGGCCCCGACCTCGGTTCCCGGTCGGCCTCGCTCCGGCTCCAACTGTTCACCACCCCCCCGGACCGCGCCGGGTCGACGCCGGCCGAGGCGACGCGTACGTGCCACGGGTTCCCGAGCCGGAACCCGAACCGCACACGACGCGATACCCACCATGCGATCACCGTCCTGGAGCAGGCACGACGCGAGAACGTCCCCATCGAGGAACTGGTCAGCTACGTCGAGCGACACGCTCTCGCCGCAGACGCCTCGGAGGGGCAACGCCAAGTGCTCGAAAGCCTGTTCAATCTCGGCAACGCCATTCAGCCCGACGGCGAAGGCCACTGCATCAACAGGCAGCACCGTTCCCAGGCGCTCATGGACGCCGGGGCCGGCCCGGCACGCCGTGGTTCTGGTCCACCGCTGGCCGGACACGTCCGACAGGTATGCCTCGGCCACTGTTTCGTACGACGGATCCGTGGCCCGTACATGCCGTGCCGCTCGTCGCGGCCCTATGAGGAGGAATTCTGTGTCATCACCTTGCGATCCCCTGCATGCTCCCGTCGGTGATGTGGGCACAGCGCTCCTGTTGATCGACTCCCGGCTCAAGGCAATCAACGACGGCAAGACCGTGACCGACCCCGAACAACAGTTGCTGAACACCCAGTACACCGAATCACTGGGCCCCCAGGGAGCCGACGACGTACTGGACGGCGCGTGCACGATCATCTTCATGTTCATGACCTGGCTGCGGGCGGCCCACGAAGCACACGACAAGGACGTCATCGAGTATGTGGTGCCCAACCTCGTGGCCACGTTGCGCAGGATGCCCAAGAGCGTCCGCCCCGAGGCCATCCCCACCATGGCAGGCCTCGTCGTCGCCGCAGGCACCGGCCTGAGCCCCAACCTGTGGCGCAAGCAGTACGGAGACTGGACCGAGGAGGAGATGAATCCCCTGGAAGCCACCGCCTTCCTGCTCGCGGAACAGATCAACCGCATCACCGACGACCCCGACTTCGCCACCCGCCTGATCGCCGAAGCGCTGTCCGGCGCGGACGACGAGGGCTGACATGCCCCATCCTCAGGTCCCATCCCCGGTGCAGCGGCCGTCAGCTCAGGGGGTTACACCAGCAGCATCAGCGGGTCACTGCCGGGGAAGGAGTCGAGCCACTGGACGGACAGCAACCCGGACAGTGTCTCGACCAGCGTCAAGTTCTCCGGGTGCTCCAAGGACAACGGCCGGTTCACCTATGCGGGGCTCCAGCCGAAGAAGGAACGCTCCGGTCTGCCCGACACCCTTGTCAACAGGGACAACAACTACTGCGACACGTCGAGCTTCGGCGACAAGGCTGCGGGCAAGTACTACTTCGACTACTCGAGCCTGAACGGGCAGGACACCGTGGCCGCCTATCCCAGCGTCTCCACGGTCACTGTGCGCTACTGACCGGTTCACGACGTTGCGGGGTGTGTGGTTGCAACCACACACCCCGCAATGCCGTCTGGCCTGTAGTCATCACTCACCTGGGGTTTTGCGTGCCACTGCACTACACGGACTGTTCCCTTGCCCACCGGGCCGGCACTCCTGTGCTCGACAGCCTGACGATGGACCTCCCGCAAGGGTGCACTGTCCTCCTCGGCCCGAACGGGGCGGGGAAGTCGACACTGCTTTCTCTGGGGGCGTCCTCCCTGACCCCCGTGTCGGGGCGCGTCACGCTGGGGCGCCTGGACAGCGTCCGGCGGCGGGACCGTCGGGCCTTCCGGCAGAAGGTGGGGTGGCTGCCGCAGGAGGTGAAGGCCATCCCGGCCCTGACGGTGCGGGAGCAGGCCGCATACGTGGGCTGGCTGAAAGGCCTGTCCAAGCGGGAGGCCTGGGACCGTTCGGCTACCGCGCTGGAAAGGGTCCGCCTTACGGAACTGGACCAGCGCAAGAGCCATGAGCTGTCCGGCGGGCAACTCCGCCGCCTGGGTATCGCGCAGACGCTGGTGCACCAGGCCGAGATCGTTCTCCTGGACGAGCCCACCGCAGGACTCGACCCTGTCCAGCGCGGTGTCTTCCGGGACCTGCTGGCCGAACTGAGCAGCTCGGTGCACTTCATCGTCTCCACGCACCAGACCGAAGATCTCGCCGACATCTACGAGACCGTCATCGTCTTCGACCGGGGCCGGCCAGTGTTCCGAGGGCCGGTGAGTGACTTCTTCTCCACCGCCCCCGCCGGAACCCCGTACGAGCGGCGTGCGGAGAGCGCGTATCGCGGCCTGGTCCGAGGGGAGGTCTGAACCGTGCGTATCTCGACACTTCTGCGCTCGGGCCCCGCAGCGTGGGCCGCCCTGGTCCTGGTTCCCGTACTGGTGTGGTTCAGCGCCCAGAACACCGAGTCCACCATCGCCTACTGGCCTTCCATCAGCTCCCAGACCACCATTGTCGTCGGCTTCATCAGCGCCGCGTGCGGGGCGGGAGCGGCCTGGGAAGCAGCCCGGCTCAAACAGGGTGGGATCACGGTGCTGGCCCCGGCCCGCGGCTTGCTCAGCGTGGCGGTCCTGCATCTCGGCCCCGTCGCCGTACTCGGCCTGATCGCGATGATCGCCCCCTTCGCCGTCATCGTGACATCGGTGGCCCCCACCCCCGGTTTCCCGAACCCGGCGATCCTCGCCGTCTCCTACAGCGTGGTCCTGGCCCACATCGCTCTGGGCTGGTTCGTCGGCGCCCGCATGCCGAAACTCCTCGGCGCCGCCACCATGCTGATCTTCGGATACCTCTGGGGATTCTGGCCGGCTGCTCTGGGGGGTCTGCCCTGGCTGCGCCACCTCAACGGACAAGGCGTCACCGAGTGCTGCGGGCTGGACCAGGAACCCTCCATCCGCAGCCTGGCCGCCACCGTCACCTTCTCCCTCGCGATCGTGACGGCCGTCGTCCTCAGCTCAGCGCTCCGCCACCGCCTCTGGCGCCCCCTGCTGTCACTGACCGGGCTCACCGTAGCCACCGCTGTGGCGCTCACCCTGGCCGTTCCCCTTGACTTCCAGGGCACCCAGGCCCGCGACCCCGCACTGCGCACCTGTACGGGACAGACACCGCAGATCTGCCTGTGGCCCGAGCAGAACACCCGGCGAGCAGACATCAGCCACTGGGCCGAGGAAACCACCGCCCAACTGGCAGCCGTCGGAGTCACCCCGGCCCGGCAGGTCGAGTTCGGAGACCCTCAGCCCGACAAGACCAACGTCGCCTCGAACATCGCCACCAGCCCATTGCCCAACGAAGCACCCCCGTGCGCCCTGCGCCAAGGCGCCGCCTACCCCGGCGACGAAGCCATGATCGCCATATACGCCTGGCTCTCCCTCACCGGCGGCGTCCCCAAGAGCGACCTCGCACAGCGCTGGCCCCACGAAGCCATCACCCTCGCAGAACAGATCCGCGCCCTGCCCACACAAGTCCAGCACGCCTGGTACGAACGCAACATGCGCTCCGTCCACGACTGCGCCGTACTGCCCGACCTCGCACCCGCCTCCTACACCAAGGCAGCCACATCGTGAACTGGTGGCACCGCGCACACGCCACACCCCTCACCACAGCAGTGCTCATCGTCACCATGCTGCTGGTACCACTCCTCGGCGGATCCGCCCTGCCGATCCCCTCACTCCTCGCCGGAATGAGCGCAGGAATCCCCATTGCCCTCGTACTCCCCGCCATCCCCGCGGCCTTCACTCTCTACGCGCTCAACCGGGTCCCCCGCCTCTACGACACCACCGCCGTCCGTCCCGTGGCCCGATACCAGGCAGGCATGCTGGCAGCAGCCGCCCTCCTGGCCACCACCATGGGCCTCGGTGCTACTTACGCGGCTGACTCCTCCATGTCCCTCGCCGCGGCAAGAAACTTCCTCGGATACCTGGGGACCGGGCTCATCGTCCAATACCTCGCCGGCCACATCTACGGTCCCCTGACCGTCGCCCTCGTGCCCGTCCTCTGCGCACTCATCGGCCTTGGCCCCGGAGGGCGCCCTTTCCCCTGGACCTGGCCCCTGCACGAAGCGACCTCCCCGCTCGCCGCCGCCACTTCCCTGCTCCTGCTCGCCGCAGGAATCGCGGCAACGACACTCGTTGCGCCTCAACGCGATGCGTCGCGACCGGCAGCTGCTTGACTTGTACCGGCCATGCCGCAACAGAGTTGCCTTGAGGGGGCCCGGACGCCCTCCCAGGCCGGGCGCGGTCGCCGTCCAGCTGCGGCCGGTCGCGAGGAACGAGGGAGCAGAGCTGAACCAGCGGATCGGCGCACCGCACCTGAGCTTCCGGCGCACCGACAAGGAACCGCCGTCCAAGCAGAAGCAGGCCCGCACCTGCTCGCCCACCGGCGCGCTCTCCGACATGCGCAAGCACGGCCTGTCCGAGATCGCCAGCTCCACCAAGGCCGACGACTCCCTGCGCAACCTCACCACCAGGGCCTTCAGGCCGCCTCCTACGAGATGCGGCGCCCGGTAACGGAGATGGGTTCCACCGCACGCGGCGCGGGCTCCAGCGAGGTCTCCCACCCGACGTCCGTCAACGAGACCGTCATCGCCCTGCGCCCGAAGCTGAACATGACCAAGCTCGCCGACGACCCGCCGCACGTCCAGGCCGCCCTGGACGGACCGGACGGCATCGGCACGATCACCTCGTTCTGGACCGAGGTCCCGCTGCCCGCCACCGGCACGTGGAACGCGCCCGGCAAGGGCGGCGATCTGTTCCAGCGTGACGCCGGGCTCGCGGTTGTGCGCGACCCGCACGACGTCCTTCCGGAACTCCTTGGGATACGGCTTGGGCACTGCGACATCCTTCCAGGCCGCCTCTCAGCAAGCCAGGTCAGGTGTCACCTATCAGTGCAGCAGTCCCGAATGCTGACCGCGACCCTAGCCGGTGCGTGCCGTCCCCAACGCCCCCCGACCAGCCCCACCTCGCAGGTCGTCGCCTGCCTTGCTTGTCCAAGGCTGTTCGAGGGTAGGGAGTGCCTCAGGAGTCGGATGAGGGGGGATCTTGCTCGAGCTGCAACAGAGCGACCTGCACAGTGCGTTCGGTGATCCGGTGCTCGGCTCGATCAGTTTTCTCAACGAGATCATGAGCCGGTACCCCGACGCGATCTCGTTCGCGCCAGGCGCCCCACATCTCGCCTTCCTTGACGACCTCGACGTGGCCCGCCACGTCGACACATGGATCGCCCACCAGGTCGCAGAGCGCGCGCTGAGCCGGGAGCAGGCTCGGAGTCTGCTGTACGAGTACGGACCCAGCCGGGGGCTGATCAACGAACTCGTGGCGGACGCGCTCCGTCGCGACCACGGGATCGAGGCCGGGCCGGATGCTGTGGTTGTCACGGTGGGTGCGCAGGAGGCGATGTTACTCACGCTGCATGCCCTGTGTGCCCGGCCAGGGGACCTGCTGGCCGTCGTCGACCCCTGTTTCGTCGGCATACGTGGCGCCGCCCGGTTGCTGAACGTCCCCGTGGTCTGCGTGGACGAGGCCGAGGACGGCGTCGACGTCGACGCACTGCGGGCGCAGTGCCGCGCCGCGCGATCCCAAGGCGGGCGGATCCGGGCCCTCTACGTCTCCCCGGACTACTCCAATCCCTCGGGCAGCCTGACGAGTCTCGCCGCCCGTCGGCGCCTGCTTGCCCTGGCCGAACAGGAAGACCTGCTGCTGCTGGAGGACGGAGCCTACGGCTTCACCGCGCCGCCGGGGGAGGAGATTCCCCCGCTCAAGGCGCTGGACACCGAGGGCCGGGTGGTCTATCTGGGCACCTTCGCCAAGGTGTGTCTGCCGGGTACCCGGGTCGGCTACGTGGTCGCGGACCAGGCGATCCGGACCGATGACGGCAGTCAACGGCTGCTCGCGGACGAGCTGGCGGTGAGCAAGAGCATGGTGACCGTCAACACCTCGCCGATCTGCCAGGCTGTGGTGGGCGGCATGCTCCTGGAACACGGTGGATCGCTGAAGGCCCTCGCGCAGCGCAAGTCCGAGCTGTACCGTCGCAACCTTGCGCTGCTGCTGGACGCGCTCGACCGGCATCTCCCACCCGAGGCCGGGCAGGCACCGGGGGTGAGCTGGTCGCGTCCGGCCGGGGGCTTCTTCGTACGGATGCGGCTCCCGATGTCGGCCGACACCGCCCTGCTGGAGACCTCCGCCTCGCAGCACGGCGTTCTGTGGACGCCGATGTCGCACTTCTACGCGAGTGGCAAGGGCGACAACGAGTTGCGGTTGTCGTGCAGTTACCTGGAGCCGGACCGGATCGAGGAAGGGACGGCCCGGCTCGCCGGGTTTCTCAGGCAGGAGGTTGCCTCCGGGTGACCGAGCGGGACCGGGCCCGCTCCACCTTGCCGATGACGTCCTCGCTGTAGAGCCTGCATGCTTGGGTGAAGGCGAACTCGGCCATGTAGAGGCGGAACTGGTCCGCCGGCTCCTCGGCGAGGGCGAGCATCGTACGGTTGGCGACCACGGCGGAGTTGTCCAGGTCCTGCACGGCGGCCTCGACCGCGTCGTCCACGGCGTCCTCGGCCACCACTTCGTCGCAGACGAGAGCCGCCTCCGGATCGATCGCCCGGATTCTCCTGCCGGAGAGGATGACCCGGCGCGCCAGCCGGGAACCGGTCAACCGGCCGAGCCGCAGGTTGCCCGCCCCGGGCACGATGCCCTCCTGAGCGGCCGGAAGGCTGAAGTAGGCGTTGTCGGCGGCGATGACCCGGTCGAAGACCAGCAGCAGCTGCATGCCTCCGCCGATGGCGAACGAGTCGACCGCGGCCACCCATGGTTTCTGCAGGGAGGGCACTGCGTAGGTGGCCTCGGCGGGCGGAAGCAGCAGACCACGGAAGATCTTGCTCAGGTAGGTCAGCTCCCTGCGCAACAGGAACTCGATGAACGAGATCCGGCCGTCGCGCAGGTCCAGCAGATTGATCCCGGCGCTGAAGACGCGCCGACCGGCGTAACGGGGGTGGGTCATCACATCGCCCCTGAGGACGCCCACGTGGGTCTGTTCGTCCAGCAGGACCAGGTCGACGGCCGTCTCCATCGCGTCGATCAGCGCGTTGTCCTCGGCGTTGAGACAGTGCGGGTTGCGCACGGTGAGATGTCCGGCCGCGGCGCGGCGTTCCAGCAGCACCGGTCCCAGATCGACCCGTCCGTCACGGCGGTAGCAGTCGACGAGGGCGAGCGCGCGGGGCGAGGCCATCAGCATGGTGTCCGTCAGATGCGCCCCGGCCGTGGGAGAGCGGAGGATGCCGCGGAGGAAGATCCCCTGATCGATCTCCCTGCCTTCCTTGTGCGCCTGGACGCGGGCACTCTCCTCGTCCATCTGCCCACGGTCGGGCACCAGACCGGGGAAGCGCTCGGCGGCAGCGAACACCAGCTCTGTCAGCCGGTGTCGGCGTGTGCGCCCGTCCGTCAAAGCGTCGTAGACCGCGTCCGTGTGGCGGCGCATGAACTGCTCGCGGGTTTGCCGACAGGAGTCGAACACGGCCGCCGTCAGGTTCCGCTGCCCGGCGTCACGGTCCACCGGGGCGGGCAGACGTGCCAGGATCCGTTCCCCGCGCTCCGCCTGCTCCGCCAGCACCGAGGCGTCCTCGTCGAGGGTGCCGCCCAGCGGGGGGGCGGCGGGCAAGGAGGTGGCTCTGCCGGTCGTTTTGTCGGGGGTCATGACCATGTGGCGGTCTCCTCGTCGCGGGCCAGTCGGCGCAACTCGCGGTCACAGGCCGCCAGATGCGTGCCGATGGCCTCCTCGTAGGGGGTGGCCGAGGCTTCCAGGATCAGACTGCGTCGTATCGCGACCTCGGCCCCGCTGAGACGGCCGAGCATCACGACGGTCGCGCGCAGCGCCTCCTCCATGTCGTGCCCGATCTCGTTCACCAGGCCGAGGGACACAGCCTGATCAGCGGTGATCTCGTGCCCCCACAGCACCAGTCGGCGGGCCTGGGCGGCTCCCAGCTGGGCGACCAGCCGGTGGACCGCCATGCCTGGCCAGAAGTGTTCGTCGTTGACCGGCAGCAACAACCGGAAGTCGGGTGAGGCGATCCGGAAGTCGCTGGTGAGCAGCAGATCCAGTGCAGGACCGCCGCACACTCCCTCCGGCACCGCGACGGTCACCGCCGCCAGCCGCTCGACCCTGCGGACCGCGCGCTCCCACCGGTTCACCTCCCCGATGCGCACCCGGCCCGGCCAGGACCGGTCGGGCGGGGCCGACCGCAGACGCAGGACGACCACGTTCTGGCCGCCGCCTTCCTCCGCCCGGGCGCACACAGAGGTCACCGACGCCGTCAGCTCGTCCAGGGGGCGGGTTCCGTCGACCGTCAGAATGAAGCCGAGCCCGTCGATGAACTCGGCGACGTCCCGGGTGACATGCTCGTTCATGCTTCCCCAATCTCGTGCGCTCCCGTGGCCGCCACGGGGTCGCGGCGGCGGTGCGCGTCTCACCAGCGCAGCAGTGCGGTCTCGATCGTCGAGCCGGGGCCCATGGTCATCATCACGCCGTGGTCACCGGGCCGAACGGTTCCCTCCTCCCACAGCTGCCGGAAGGAGAACAGGAAGGCGCCGCTGGAGAGGTTTCCGTAGTCACTCAGCACCGACAGGGTGTGGCGCACGTCGTGGCGGGTGAGGCCGAGGTTCACGCGGACCGCGTCGATGACCTTCTTGCCGCCCGAATGGATCACCCAGTGCGCGATGTCCGAGCGGTGCAGGCCGGCGTCGCCGAGCAGCCGGCCGACAGTTTCCTCCGCGTGTGCGCCGACCACGTACGGTACCTCCGGGTCGAGGAAGAAGGAGAACCGTCCGTGGTCCTCGTCCCAGTCGTAGCGCATCGCGTCGATCGCGTCGGTGATGATGCGGCTCGCGTAGCCGAGCACAGCGGGGCCTTCACCGGAGTACGACGGCTCTGCGCCGGCGTTCGCCCCGTGCGCCGGCCCGGCGTCCGCGACTACGGCGACGGCGGCCGCGCCGTCCCCGAAGAGGCTGTTGACGACGGAGGTGCCGATGGTGCCGTCGAAGACGTAGGCGGCCGAACAGACCTCGACGCTCACCACGAGGGCGAGCCGTCCCGGGTGCGCGCTCGCCCAGCCGGTCACCGCGGCGAGCGCGTTGAGCCCCGCGTTGCAGCCCATGCCGACCACATCGAGCCGCCCGCACGAGGGCCGCAGCCCCAGGTCCCTGATCAGCAGCGCGCTGAAACCGGGCGTGAGGAACCCGGTCGACGAGACGCAGCACAGGAAGGCCACCTCGTCCGGATCCGCGTCCAGTCGCTTCAGGCACGCCTCGATCGCCTCACGGCCGATGACGAGCCCACTGGAGGCGTGCTTGCGGAGCAGGTCGCCCTGCGTCTCCGCATGCGGGGTGCCGTCCGGGTCGCGGGGCGGCAGAGTGAGGTGGCGGCGCTCGATCGCGCTGTTCAGGAAGACGGACCGGATCCTGGGATCGCTCACCCCGAAGACCGAGAGCAGCTCCTCCTGCGTGTACGAGGCCGACGGCACGGCGGTCCCCACCGACACGAGCCGCGCGAGGGGGCCGCTGGTTTGTGTCATGGTCTGCTCCTCCCGATGTCAGCCGAGACCGAGGTAGTCTTCGGGGCCGCCGTCGCGGACCGTGTCGAGCGTGAAGCAGTGGAAGCCGCCGCCGAAGAGCCGTCGATGCCGGTGACGTACCGGGACGACGGTGAACCGGTGCTGCTCCAGGGTCCGCATGAGTTCCGGGCAGGCGCTGTTGACCAGCACCGTCGAAGGGTCGACCGACAGGACGTTGAGGTCGATGAACGGGCTGGTGAGCACCAGGTCGTCGTCCTCGTACTGCGGGAAGTTGTTCTTCCCGGGCGGCGGCGGCACGATCAGCTCCCAGTTGCGCAGCGCCTCCGGGAGGAAGTCCAGCACTTCCTTGTTGCGCACCAGCAGCGTGCCGGGCCGCAACGCCAGCACCATGCTGTCGATGTGGCTGTCGCTGAGCCGGTGCACGCGGTGGATGCGGAACCGGCCCTCCAGGTGCCGCTCCAGCCAGTCACAGGCCATGGCGTGGTTGGCCGTGGAGATGTTCACGATGACGTCTCGGCCCAGCCGCAGGCACTGCGCCGCGTCGAACATCATCTCGAAGCCCACGTCGTACACGGAGGCCTTCGGGTCCTCGATCGGCTCCGTGGGACCGCCCACGTTGCTGCTCCGGGCGTAGGACAGGTCGAAGGAGGCATCCGTCATCAGCGGCCGGGGCATGACGGTCCATCGGGCGCCCTGCCGGAAGTACTCGGTGAAGACCGGGGTGAGGAACTGGGTCTCGAAGTAGCGGGATCGGATCATGGGCGGGGTCTCGATGATCTCGTTCCCGAGGACCAGGGTGTTGTCCCGGACGTTCAACGGGGGCACGACGGCCGCCGACCAGGCTGGGGTGCGTACCTCCGCGGTGGACGCGTCGATGTCCATCGGCCGGTGCACCTTCACCGACAGGGACTCCAGGGTGGAGACGATGCCTTCGACGTCCTCGATGAGTTCGTCCACGTACCGTTGCTTGATGGGCGAGCGGTCGGCGCTGCCCCGGCCGGCCCCGGCGGGGGAGCCGCCGGCGCTGAGGCGCGGGTAGTACCACTCGGAGCGGCCAAGGTTGTCGTGGAAGAACAGATCGAACGACAACTCCCTCTCATGAGAGGTGTAGTTCACGGCCGATCCGACGACGATCTCCTTGAGCGGAGACCATTCGTCGAAGCTGTTCAACCGCATGCTGCGTTCTCCTTGCCGGTGGGGTCGGTGTGCGAGGCGGTGCCGCCGGGACCGAACAGTTCCTTGAGCCGGTGTTCGTAGGCGGCCGCGCTGGTCAGGTCCTGGGCGATCACACACTGCATGATCGAGTGGTCCCTCAGGTCGAGGGCGCTGCTGAAGACCACCCCGGTGCGGGTCGACGGGTCGAAGGCGAGGCCGGTCTCGGTGAGTGCCGAGACGGCGGAGGCGAAGGAGCGGGCTGACCAGCCGCCGGGCCAGATGCGCTCGACGACGACCCGGTCGTCCGCGTGGTCCAGGCCGGCCAGCCGAGCGCCGACGACGGCGTAGGTGTGGGTCGACATGGTGACGCGGCCGTTGTACTCGGTGAAGAACAGTTCGCCGTCACGTGTCAGGACGGCGTCCGCACTGAGGCGCCCGCGGTACCCCATGGCGTGCAGCGGGACGCACAATCGCCGGCCTTGCTCGACGAGTTCGGCGGCGGCGTCCGGTTTGAGTCCCTGCGCGGGCACCACTTGCGCCGTGGCCAGCGGCGCCATGATCATTTCTCCGGTGCCGCCGAACTCGACGCCGTCGTCAGTGATCAGATACTCGGCGAACAGAGATGTGCTGTCCGGGTAGTAGCGTTCGACGACGACCGGGTCGCGGCCGTTCCGGCTCAGTTCCGCCCACCGCTCGTCAAGGTAGCCTCGCACCTCGGACGTACCCGTGAGCGTCAGTGTCCGGCGGGCGCCGACGGGCTGGATGCCGGGAACGCGGCTGAGGATCTCGTTGCCCTTGCCGCCGAGCGAGTAGTCCTGCTTGACGATGACCGGCGCGTTCGCGTCGAGCAGTCCCGTGATCGCGGACTCGGCGCGTTCCAGGGTGGCGCATACCGCACCCTCGGGGATCGGCACGCCGGCGCCCGCGGTCACCGCTCGGAACACCGCCTTGCTGTTGACCAGGGCACCACCGCTCTGGGCGGCGAAGCCAAAGCCCGGGAGCGCGTGCTCGGCACCGAGGGCGCGGGCCAGCGTGGCCACCGAGGTGTCCGGCCACAGGGCGAGGATGTCCGTGACGGGGCGGCCCGCCAGCGCCCGGCGCAGTGCGGTGAGGAAGGCCGGGGCCGACAGCCGGTCGGCGGTCAGCAGGTCCTCCCCGGCGCGCCCGGCCGCCGGGACGATCACCTCGATGGCCGAGCGCCGGGTGCCGGTGTGTGAGGTGACGTAGGCGAGGAAGTCCTCCTCGGGGCGGACGGGCAGGACGAGGAGATCGCCGTCCTGCGCGAACCATGCCAGCCGCTGCACCGACCAGGAGGCGGCGATACGGGTGAAGAGGTCTTCGTTGAAGTCGTTGCCGATGAGTAGCCTTGTCAAAGGCGTTCCCTCCGTAGAGACGCTTCGGTGTGGCCTCGGGGTCAGCCGCTCCGGAGGCCGTCTTCCTCGCCGGCCGCGTCGACGGTCGGGCCGCCCGCGTTGGCGTTGGCGAGGATGTGCTCCTTCGTCATCCCCATGAAGTGGATGACGATCTCGTGGTTGGTCGATGTGACCGCGGATTCTGACCCGGTCCGGTAGTAGAGGTCGAGGACGCGCGGTGAGGGGGAGAGGTCCGGTTCCCTGTCCGCGCGAAGAGCGGCGACGATCGCGGGCACGTCGTATGCCAGACGGACGTCCCTGCGTACGTAGTACTGCTCGTCGCGGATCTCCTCGACCGCCAGCTCCTCGTCCGCGGTCCCGGACCGCTCCGGGCGGAAGACGGGCTGGGTGAGCAGGTCGTAGCGGAACACCTCGTCGAGGACCGGCCGGAACGGCTCGGGGACGAGAGGACGGATCGACTCGTCCCACCACCGGTGCAGCAGCCGCACGGCCTCCCGATCGGTGTAGAAGTAGGTGATCGCCGCGCCGAAGGATTCGGTGCCTCCGGCGGCGGTCGCGCAGTACTCCCGCAACGGCACGGCCGCCGGATCGTCGACCTTCGCCATCCAGTCGCTCAGTTTGATCAGCACCTGCGACTGGGTCAGGCCGGCGAAGTGGCGGAGCGAGCCCCATATGTAGCGGAACACCGCGTTCTCGGCGACGACCCGGGCCCAGAAGAGGAACCGCTGCATGTACTGGTTGTCGGCGAAGGTCATGGTGTCGTGGGCGAGCACATACTCGAAGTCGTCGTGGTCTCCGCGGATCGCCGTGATCCCGAAGAGCTCCTTCTTCTCCATGTAGTCGGTGTTGGGGAGCAGGAGGATGGGGTAGACGGCGATCCTGGACACACGCCGGGCGAGGCGGTCGTAGCCCTCCATGAAGGACTCCACGGTCTCCCCGGGGGCACCCCAGATCAGCTCGGCGTAGCAGTCCAGCCCTTCCCGGTCGAGCCAGGCCGCCAGGTCCTCCCACTCGTTGACCTTCATGTTGCGCCGGTTCATGGTCTCCAGGGCGCTGTCGCTGAGGGTCTGGAGGGCCAGGGTGAAGGAGCTGTGCATGCCGGCCTCCTTCATCCGCTGGACGATCTTGAAGAACGTCTTGGACTTGTTCTTGGCCCAGGAGGTCTCCAGGGCTCGCGGGAAGCCGTAGGCGTCCCGGGTCTCGATCAGCGCTTCGATGAACTCCAGATCGTTGGGCAGCAGCCCGAAGTTGGCGTCGCAGGCCACGATGGTGTGCACCTTCAGCTTGGCGAACAGCTCCAGCTCGCGGCGGAGCCGCTCCAGGGAGAAGGCGCGTACCTTCTGGCCGACGGCGCCGCCCCAGTAGCAGAAGGCGCACTTGTAGGGGCAGCCGCGGTTGGTCTCCATCAGGGCCACGTCGTACCGGAACTCGCCGTTCTCGTCGGTCAGTTCCAGTGCCCCGGTGAGGAAGGGCGAGGGGATCTGTTCGAGGTCCTCGATGCGCGGGCGCTCTTCGGTGGTGACGGCCTCGCCGTCCGGCCCGCGGTAGGAGATCCCGGCGACCGAGCCGAGGGCGTGGCGGTCCGCACCCGTCAGACGGGCCCGGACCAGCTCCCTGAACGTCAGCTCTCCCTCGCCGTTGACCACCACGTCCACCTCGGGAAACATCCGGAAGACGCGGGCTGCCTGGTTGGCCACATGTGTGCCGCCGAATACGACGAGGCCGGCCGGGTTGAGTTGCTTGAAGGTGGCGGCCAGAGCGCCGAAGGACTGGTAGTTCCACCCCAGTACAGAGAAGGCGAGGATGTCCGGCGAGCCGACGCTGAAGAGTTTGTCGGCCATGAGCGCATTCGTGGTGCCGCCCCGGAAGTTCTTGATGGAGACATCGACGTGAGGGCTGATTTCGTCGTCGGCCATGAGGGTCGATTTCAGGTACCCGGAAGCCAGCGGCATCGACTCCAGGGGCATTTCCCAGACGCCCTGCTGCACAAGGAAAATGGTGGTTTTGCAATCTTCTTCGGAACCTGTCACGCGCGCTCCTCGCATCAAGCGTCGGAAAGCGTTCAAATGAAGGTGAGTTGCAGGCTTCGCACTATTTCCTCATGCTCAATGGGTGTTGATCTCGATGTCAACCCCGCCGACCCCCCTGGCTCGGGATTCCTGGAGAATGGCTTGATTCGGCCACCATCCGGTTCTGTGCCAGATTGCTTTCGGCCACGAAAGCCGAAAGCAGGTCAATCTTTGTCGATGGAAGTGCCGTTGACCTTGTCCGAGATGGCGTGTAACCTCCCTGAGGTCTTGCTCGATTTCACATCAGTCACACCCTTGAAAGGGGCTGCATAACTGATGGGCGATTCGCAGGAATTCGACCGCGTATACGAGAGATTCCAGCTCATCGTCAATGGGCCGGCGCTCTTCAACGCCGTCATCACGGCTCTTGAGCTCGATGTCCTCCCCTTCGTGTCGCGCCACCCGGGTGCCACCTTCGAGGAACTGCTCCGACACGTCGGAATTGAGCCGCACAAACTGCGCGTGCTGATGCTTGCGCTATGCGCCACCGAACTGGTGGAACGGCGCGACGGTGGATATGTGAACTCTCAGGTTGCCGAGGAGCATTTGGTGACGGACCGCCCCGAGGGGTGGCGGGACACACTTCTCGGCTGGCGAAGGTTTCAGTATCCGGCCTTCCCGCATCTGACCACCGCCCTGCGGACCGGAACGAATGAGGCGGCGCTCGCTTCCTATCCCGAGCCGGGAAACACACTCTACGACCGGCTGGCGAACGACCCGGAACTGGTGGAGAGCTATCACGACTCCATCGGGCCATTCACCCATCTCTTCGCCCACGCCCTCCTGGACAACGCCGAGATCGCCCAGGTCGGCCGACTGCTGGACGTCGGCGGCGGTGACGGTACGACCGCGATCAAATTCGTCCGGCAGTACGCGCACTCCACGGTGACCATCTTCGACATGCCCAGCGTGTGCCGGCACGCGGAGAGCGGACTCCCGGACGATGTGAACGGCCGCGTGCTGACGCACCCCGGCGACATCTTCGAGGACGACTTCCCCCGCGGCTTCGACGGCATCCTGTTCAGCCACTCCATGGAGGTCTTCTCCCCCGAGCACAGCGTCAAACTGCTGACGAAGGCCTACGAGGCCCTGCCCCCGGGCGGGAAGATCTTCCTCTACAACATGTGTGCCCCCGACGACGAGAACACCGGACTGCTCTCCGCCCGGCTCTCGCTCTTCCTCAACGTCCTGGCGAGCGGCGAGGGCATGGCCTACCCGCCCAAGGACTACGAGCAGTGGCTCACGGAGGTCGGCTGCAGCAGCGTCCGTTCGTACACCGGGCTGCCGTACGAGCACGCGCTCGTCGTCGGTGTCAAAGGATGACCACCAAGCAGGGGAGGACCCCGACGATGACGTCACCCCCACCTCCGGCGGCCGGCACCGAGACCGCGGCCGGCAACCTGATCCTCGATCACTACGACCGCCTGCCCGCAGTGGTGGCCGCTTGCGTGACCGACCCGGCTCCCCGCCCCGATGCCGAGGGATTCCGCCCGGCCTTCGCCTTCCCCGCGCTCGACCCGGCCACCCGCGCGTACTACTCCGCGGCCACGGCGCGCTGGCAGCCCCTCGGCCACTACCGAGGCCACCCGCTCACCCTCCTGGACCTCACCGGCAACCCAGGGACCGGAACGACGAAGACGTTCCCCTCGCTCCTCATCGTCGCGCGGGCCGTCGAACACATCCGGCGCACCGGCACGCCCGTCATGCTCTGCACCCCGACCTCCGGGAACAAGGGCACCGCACTGCGCGACGCCGTCCTGCGCGCCCTGGAAGCCGGCCTGGCCGAACCTCACGAACTGCGGATCACGACGCTCGCCCCTTTGTCCAGCCACGACAAACTGCGCCGCTCCCGACTGTCCGCGGACAGCGAACTCCAGGCACTCAACCCCCTGCTGCTCCTCGACTCAGAGCGGGCCGAGGACGTCAAACCCCTGGCCCGCGCCTTCGCCGACGCCCATGCGCAGGCCTGGGCGCGAGAGACCGGCGGACGGCTGTGGTTCTCCCTGGAACTCGAGAACTACCTGGTCGCCGATGCCGCCCGGGCCTTCTTCGAGAACCGCGTCGCCCCCTGCGACCACGGCCCCAAGAGGCTGCACGCGCACGCGGTCTCCAGCGCCTTCGGTCTGCTCGGCTACCACCAGGGCCGTACGGTCCTGGAGGAGTCCGGCGAGTCCTCGCCCGAGAGCCGGCCCGCCTCCCTCCTCGTGCAGCATCTCAGCACCCCCGACATGGTGCTCCGCTGGAAGTACGGCAGCTTCGACCGGTCTCACCTGCCCCACTACACCCTTGACCCGGCCACCGGGCTCCACTTCCAGCACGAGGACCCCGCCTTCCCGCGGACCGTGCACCGCCTCGACGAAGTGCTCGACCCGACCTTCTACACCCACCGGCCCGCGACCTCCCCGGCCATGAACGAGCTGATCGACCGACACGGCGGCGCAGGCATCGTCGTCTCCCTCCAGGAGTGCCTGGAGCGTTACCCCCTGATCTCCGGGCTGCTCGGCGACACCGCGGCCCGGCTCCCCGACGACCCGCGCACACTCACCGAGTGGTCGCTCGTCATGGCACTGACCGGCGTCCTCAACGCCATCGACCGCGACCTCGCCGGTGACGGCCCCGTCGTCATCCACGGCAGCGGCACGTACGCGCGCGGTGACTACGACACCGTCGATGCCGCCGACTATCACGTGGTGCGCTCGGTCGAGGACGTGGCCGCCGCGGTGTGGAAGCGTTGAGCGGCGCGCCCCACCTCGTCGTGCTGGGCACCGGGTCCCTGGCCCGCTCCGTGTGCTGCTCGCTGGCCTGCACCCGGTCGGGGCCGCTGCGCGTAACCGTCGCCGGCCGCGACGCCCGGGCGGCGGACGAGATCGCCTACCTGGCCGGAAGCAGAGCCCTCACGTCAGGCACACCCGTCCACTTCGACGCGGCGGGAACCGATCCGGGCAGCCACGATTTCAAGGAACTGCTGGCTCGCACGAGCCCCCGGATGCTCCTCGTGTGCGCCTCCGCCCAGTCGCCCTGGGAACGCACCCGGCACCCCAGTGGCTGGACCGACCTGATCGCCGAGGCCGGGTTCGGCCTCACCCTGCCGCTGCAGGCGGATATACCGGTACGGGCCGCCCGCGCCGTAGCCGACGCCGCCCCCGACACCCTGCTGATCAACGCCTGCTTCCCCGACGCGGTGAACCCCCTGTTGAAGGCACTCGACCTGCCGGTCCTCTGCGGCATCGGCAACGCCGGCCTGGTCGCGGCGTCCCTGGGCCACACCCTCAGCCTCGGCCCCACCCCCCGGCTCAAGGTCCTCGCCCACCACGTTCACCTGCACGCACCCGTCCACCCCGCCGACGAGGCGCGAGCCTGGCTCGACGACGCGCCCCTCACCGACGTGACCGCACTGCTGACGCGACAGCGCACCACCGACCGGGAGCGGCTGAACCTCGTCACCGGACACACCGCGGCCCTCCTGATCACCTCGCTGGCACACGGCTTCACCCTGCACACCTCGCTTCCCGGCCCGCACGGACTGCCCGGCGGCTACCCCGTGGCGATCCGAGACAGCACGGTGACGCTCGACCTTCCGCCGGGCCTCACCGAGCAGGAAGCCACCGCGTGGAATCACCGCGTCGGGGCCGGCGACGGAGTGACTGTCGACGACGGCCGTGTCCGCTTCACCGGACCGGCCCTGGCCGCCGTCACCGCGCACGCCCCCGCCCTCGCGGAGGGCTTCGCGGCCACCGTGCTCGACGAGGCACAGGCTGAACTGAAGGCCGTACGCGACCGACTGCGTCGGCGCACCGCACGCCGCGACCGGCAGACCCCACCGCCTCGGCTGGAGGAACGATGACCGTGAGCGCACTGTGGGACGGGCTCGGCTACCGCTGGCGCAACGGCGACGGACGCTTCGTCCTCGGCGCTCACCGCGCCGCCGACGCGCTGCGCGGCACACGCCCGACCAGCCTCGTCTCCCACACGGCCAAGGGGGAACTGACCATTGGCTGCCGGGGCCCTGCGGCGAGCGTCGGGCTGACCCTGCCGTTCCTGGAGGAACGACGCGAGCCGCACGCGGGACCCGCCGTCCGGCGGACCACCGGTGCCGCGGCCCACGCCGACACCCCCGACCTGCTGGTGATCGCGTGCACCGCCGCCAGGGCGCGACGCCTCCCGAGCCACCACGCGCTGCTGCTGCCGCTGCGCCTCTCGCTCCAGGTCCCGGTCGGCGGGGACACAGCGCCGCTGTCACGCGTGTCGGCGAAGGACCGTGGCCACTACCGCCGCCAGCGCACCCGCCGTACATGGACCTTGGAACGCTCCACCAGCGCGGCCGACTTCAACTTCTTCTACGACCGTATGCACCGGCCCACCATGGCCCACAGGCACGGTGCAGCCGCCCGTTCCGAACCCCGCCGCAGCGCCTACTCCTGCATCTTCCGCGAGGGTGCCCTCCTCTTCCTGCGCGACTCCGGCACACGCGTGGCGGGCATGCTGTGCAGATGGGAGCCGGGCCGGCGCAAGCTGGTGATTCGGCTGGCCGGAGTGCTCGACGGCGACACCGCCCACTACCGCTCCGGCGTCTCGATGGCCCTGTACATCGAAGTGCTCGACTGGGCGGCCCGCCACGGCGCGGACGTCGTGGACCTAGGGGGCTGCGAACCCTTCCTCAGCAAGGGCACCTTCCAATTCAAGCGGAAGATCCACCCCGAGGTCTCGCTCCCCACCAACCATTGGGGCGGGCAACGGGTCTGGCTCCGAGCGCGCCGCGACAGCGAGCCGCTGCGCGACTTCCTGGTGAACAATCCACCGGTCGCCGTCGACGGCCGGGGACTGCTGAGGCCCGTCTACTTCCACGACCACGACCGGCCACCCCGAACCGAACTGCGCTGGCGCGCCCCGGGCCTGGCCGAGCCGCGCTTCGTCGACCTCGACCAGTTCCTCGCGGGCACGCCCCACGCCCGGCCGACCCGACGGAGGTAGTACCAGTGACCGAACGGCCACTCGCACGGCCCGGCATCGGCCGCCCCACCCTCGTCCGCCGCCACCCCGTGTCCGAGGTGCTGCGGATGCTCCGGTACGAACTGCGCGACTGTGGCACCCGCATCGACACCGAGCGAGCTCCCCTGGAGCCGTTCATTCTTCCCGGACCCGTGTACGACGAACTGTTCGTCGCCGCGGCAGCGCTCCTGGCACTGCTGCGGCGCGCGGTGCTGGAGTCGGCGCCGACCCGCGCCGGGAGACTGGCAGCGCTCGGCCTCGCACCTGACGGCGACGACTACCCACTCTTCACCGACGACGACCTGCTCGAGGAACGCTACTGCGCCGCGATGGCCCGCCCGGACGTGATCCTCGGCCCGCACGGCCCGCAGTTCATCGAGTTCAACGTCAGCGGCGCGTTCGGCGGCCCCGCCGAGACCCACCTGATGTCCCGTGTCTGGACCGAGGTGTACGGCGGTCAGGACGGCGCTCCGTTCACCGGCCACGACCCGCTGGAGGCGCGCGCCGCCTTCTTCGACCAGGTCTGCGAGGACCTGGGGCTGGCGCGCGCGGTTGCCCTGGTGGGCAGCCCGTACGAACAGGACCAGGCGGCCACCTCGCGCTACTACGACATCGAGGCCGAGGTCCTGCGCCGCCGCGGTCTGCGCGCCGAGTTCTTCGAACCGGACCGGCTGCCGCACGGCCTCGGCCCGCCCGAACGGCTGGACTTCCCCGTCGGCCTGCGCTACTTCGCCACCGCCGACTGGACCAGCCGCGGACAGTCGCTGGACCCGGTGCGTTCGGTGCTGGACGCGGGATGCCTCCTGCTTCCACCCCAGAGCAGCTATCTGCTGGCCAACAAGAAGGTGCTCGCCTGGCTCTCCGAGGGGCTGCCCTGGATGACCGAGACGGACCACGCGCTGATACGGCGGTACGTCCCCTGGAGCAGAGTCGTGGGAGACACCAAGGCGCAATGGCGTGGGCGCTGGGTCGGCCTGCCCGAACTGCTCCTGTCCGCCCGGGAACGGCTCGTCCTGAAGAAGGCCATCGGCATGATGGGCCGCGAGGTTCTCATCGGCCGGCTGAGCACCCCCGCGCAGTGGGCGGCCGAGGTGGAACGTGCCCTCTCCGAGGGGGACACGATCGTCCAGGAGTACACCGAATCGGTGCCCTACGAACTGGAGATGTGCGCAGCATCGGGGCACCGCGCCGAACGGGTCGCCGTCGCCCCCGTCCTGAGCCCCATGGTGTTCGGCGACCGACCGGGCGGCTGTTACGCCCGCTACTTCCCCTCCGGGGAGAGCGGTGTGGTCAGTGTCTACGGGCAAGGCGCCATGGAGAACGCCGTGCTGAGGGGAGCGCCGAGGTGACGCGAAGCGTGATCGGACATGGGACCGACCTGCGGGTCAGGCGCCTCACGGGCAGCATCGGCGCCGAGGTCGCCGGCGTGGACGTCCGCGCGGTGGACGGTGCCACGGCCGGGGCTGTCGCCCGGCTCGTCGAAGAACACGGAGTGCTGTTCTTCCGCGGCCAGTCGACGGACCCGGCGGACCTGACCCGCCTCGCCTCTCTGCTCGGCCCTCTGCAACCCGCGCACCCCCTCAAACCCGGACTCACCGGCCATCCGCACGTGCTGGCCAACCAGACCGGCGGAGTGACCGCAGATGACATCCGCTGCCGCGACCGCTACAACCGGCACGCCACCAACTGGCACGTGGACTGCACCTTTCTCCGCGACGTCCCGGTCTATTCGCTGCTTCAGGCCGTGACCGTGCAGCCGTTCGGCGGGGACACCCTCTTCGCGGATCTTGCCGGCGCCTATAGCACCTTGGCCCGTCCCCTGCAGGACCTCGCCTCCCGGCTCAGCTGTTCGCACGACGCCAAACTGCTCTACGCCGACTGGCTGCTCCCCGGCCGCGACGAGGAGAGCAGGGACCGGCTGCTCGCCCTGCCCGTCGTCACCCACCCCCTGGTGGCCGTCACCCCCGGCACCGGCCGCAGGACCCTCGTCCTCAACCCGAACTGCGTCACCGGCATCGACGGGTTCTCCCAGTTGGAGAGCGACACCCTGCTGGACCTGTTCCTCGCCCACACTCTGGTCCCCGAACGAACCGTCCGCTGGAAGTGGAACGAGGGCGACATCGCCGTCTGGGACAATGTGCGGCTGCTGCACAACTACGTACTCGATCATGGTTCGGGTGAGCGGCTGATCCAGCGCGCGATGGCGGGCGCCGCCCCGCTCGTCGGACCGGAGGGCGGCACGAGCGGGGCACCGCCGAGTGCCTGAGCCGCCCTGGAAGCCGCATGACCCCAGATAGACGGAGCCGAAGTGGAAGAAGCTCAACCCTCGAAGCGCGCACCACGCCGACGCTTACTGGCCGACACCCGCCCCCTGAGGGTGTCCCCTGAGTACCGCCGCCTGTGGGCCGGGCAGTCGCTCTCGGCCATCGGCAGTCAGATGACGGCCGTGGCACTGCCCTTCCAGGTCTACGCCCTCACACACTCCACCCTGGCGGTCGGCGCGCTCGGCCTGACCACCTTCGTCCCCCTGGTCGTCCTGGGGGTGCTGGGCAGCACGCTGGCGGACGCCTTCGACCGGCGCAAACTCGTCCTGATCACCAGCAGCGGTCTCAGTGTCGTCGCTCTCCTGCTGGCTGCGCAGGCCGTGCTCGACCTGCGCAACCTGGCGCTGCTGTACACGCTCTCGGTTCTGCACTCCTGCCTGTTCGCCCTCGACCAGCCGGCCCGCCGGGCCTTCATCCCTCGGCTGCTGCCCGCGGAACACCTCCCCGCCGCCGGTGCGCTGTCCCAGCTCTCCTTCCAAGCCAGCATGACCGTCGGACCACTCGTGGCCGGTGTCGTCATCGCGACCGCCGGCCTCGAAGCGGCCTATGTGCTCGACGCCGCCACCTTCCTCCTCGGCCTGTACGCCGTGCTCCGACTCCGCGCGATGCCCCCCGAGGGCGGCGGCCAAGGCCCCGGCGCGGCCGCGGTGGTGGACGGACTGCGCTTCGCCCGCAGGCACCCGCTGATCGCCGCCGTCTTCCTGGTCGACCTGAACGCGATGGTGCTCGGCGCGCCACGAGCCCTCTTCCCCGCCCTCGCCGAGACTCGCTTCGACGGCGGCTCGCAGACGCTGGGCATGCTCTACGCCGCCCCGGCCGTGGGAGGCATCCTCGCCTCGGTGTTCTCCGGGTGGCTGGGCCGCACCCGCCGCCAGGGCAGGGCGATGATGGTGGCGGGCGCGCTCTGGGGCCTGGTCCTGATCGGATTCGGACTCAGCACCGCCCTGTGGGTGGCGCTGCTGATGCTGATGGCCGCAGGCGCCTGCGACGTCGTCAGCGACGTCTTCCGCACAACGGTCCTCCAGGTCAGCACACCCGACCATCTACGAGGCAGGCTCAGCGGCCTGGATTTCGTGGTCAGCGCGGCCGGCCCCCGACTCGGCGACCTCCGGGCGGGCGCGGTGGCCCAGTTCACCTCCCCCGTCGCCGGTGTGGTGAGCGGCGGCATCTCCTGCGTCGTGGGTGCGGTACTCCTCGCCTGCGCCTTCCCGGCGCTGCGCCGGTATGACGCCTCCGCGACCGGTACGACAACGGGAGAGACGGAGAGCGAGGCGGCTGTGCGGGGGTGAGACAAGGGCGGATCGACGTCAGCCACAGGTGCGTTGATCGGGTGATGCGCCGTGTCGACCTTACTGACTTCGGCGTCTGGGGGGGGCTGGATCTGTGTCGGGACAGGTGACGCCCTCCGTCCGGGCCGGTACGCCGGAGACACGCGGTATCCGGACGGGGACGGGCTGACCGCCGAGCAGCGCAAGCGCCGGGAAGAGGCGCGGATACGGGCCGTTGATCTCTTCGAGGAGGACGGGGAAGCCCCGTGCATCGCACGGGAGTTACGGGTGAGTGAGAAGGCGGGTCTACCAGTGGCGCCGCGAATGGGGGATGGGCGGACGCGAGGCGCTGTGCTCCATCGAGCGCGATCAGTAGCCGAAGAAGTGACGCGGCGCCTTTCTGACCTGCACGTACTCCAGCCGCCACCCTTCTGGCCTGCGAGGTGGCGTTCGGTGGTTGTCGTCGCCCCTGTCCCCGAACACCGAACCCCTGCGCGTCGGAGCCGCAACCGCCCCACCCGCCCCGGCCGCCAAGACCCGCGCCCCGTTCGGCAGCTACCTCCCGCCCGACCTCCAACGCGCCTACAAAGCCCGCTGTGTCCTCCTCGGCGTCGAGATGCAAGACTCCCTTGAAGAGGCGATCCGGGACTGGCTGTACCCCCAGCCCGCCGACTATCTGACTAGCTGGCCGCACCCATGCGAGGCATCGCACGTGTCTCACGCGTGCGATCCGACTGGAGCGGGCAGCAACGCCGCCAGCGTCGCCCGGAGATCCGCGACGTGTTCGCCCCGCACCACCAGCTGCTCCCACAGGTGCTGTGCCACGGCCAGGGTGTGCGTATGCCGCATGCGCTCCAGTTCGGCCCGCAGCGCGGCCGCGTCCTGCTCCGGGGCTACCGGCCGGTCCTCCGGTCCGGAAGGCCCGGGGGCAGCAGCGCGCCCCCGCCCGTCGTTCACGAGCCCGGACTTCGCGGGACCAACCGAAAGCACTCCTCCCGCAGGTCCCGACCAGTCCGACTGACTACCCCGCCTTTGAGCTCGGGCATGTATTGAGCTCACTACTGTTTACCGCGCTCACTGGGTCAGCGGGTCATTGAGTGCAGCGGATCCTCGTCGCGATCGGCGTGCTCGTAGTGCGCCAAGGCCAGCCCCAGCCCGAAGAACGTGGGCGCCCATTCACCGACGAAGATTCCCCACCGGTCGGCGCGCGCCACCCCCATCGGCTCAACCTTCATCGACCCGAACCACGAAGCGACGGACAGACCGATCGAAACGAACGCCGCGGTGTAGGCGTGCTCGGACTTCAAGCCCTTGTCGTGCAACATCTTGACGATCATGGCTCTCCAAAGAGTAGGGAACGGATGCCATTCCAGGCTCACCCCGACAGGCGACCAGCGCATCCGGAGCTCAGAACCCTCGCGGCGGTTGTGGCTGAGGAGGCTCAGGAAGAGGTCCCAGCGCCGTCCTGAGCGACTCACGTCCACCCCGGCCGATTTGCCCCCTCCGGGTCTGGGTGGACGCTCAGCGCCTCGCTGCGATGTGTCGGCTTCGTGTCAGTCATGGCTGAGCGGGAGAGGTGTGTTCTTGCTGGTCGCAGCCCCTCGGCTGTCATGGGTGCCTGCTCCCCACGCGGCGGGGATGGTCCCGTCAGGCCGGTGTTGGCCGGCAGGCTTAGAAGGGGCTGGCCGGATCGCTGACGGGCGACTGTACCCCGGCACCCACACCGGTCTCGAAGCTCACCCTGTATTGATCACGTTTCGGTCATTGTCTCGCTCTGCGAGGCGCCGAGCGCGATGCACTCGAGCTCCGCGTCGGGTATCTCCGGAGACAACGCGGGCGAAGGTATTCGCGGGCCGGTTCCTTGGCCGTGCTCGGCGTCGTTGGCGCGTGTCGGCTCCGCTGTCGCCACCTTCGACATTCCTGTTTCCGTGCTGTGTCCTCCCGTTCCCAGTCGGCCCGTGTGCCGCCCTTCGCTCTTGCGGCGCTAGCACAAAGTAGGTGAAATTCTTCGGGGGAGGTGGCTTGATCAAGTGCCCCGCCGAAGCAACTCCATTGACGCTCGTAACGAGCACATAAAAGATCTTCACACAAGCGCAATCCATGTGAGGAAGGAAGACCTCCGTTGCTCCATTCCAAGGTCAAGTCCGCCGCTGTCGTGGCGGCGATCTCTGCCGCCGGGCTGTTCGCCACGGCCACACCGGCAAGCGCCGCCGCCGTCTCCCCCGGCTCCGTTTGCGGCTCAGGGTACAGCGTGATCGACTCCCACGATCTGGGGGCAGCGACCGTCTACCTGACCTACAACAGCAGCAACGGCTACAACTGCGTGACCACCATCCGGGACACCTCCGGTTCGGCGATCTACATGGAGGCTTCCATTCGGAAGTCCGGCGGCAGCTGGGTCTCGGACGGTGGGTCCTACGCCACCTATGCCGGGCCCGTGTACGTGAATGCGCCTAACACCTGTATTCAATGGGGGGGCATGTACGGCCAGATCTACTGGGAGAGCGGCCTGGAGCACTGCGGCTGACTGACCTGCGCCTGCGCTGCTGCCGACCGGACGTCGGCAGCAGCAGCGTTTCTCGTCCCCGGCGCCGCGCGGCTGCAGCATGGTGCCGGCGGGCCGGTGCTGGAGTCCTGCCTCGGTGTGACGGTGCCGCCGTGGTTGCCGCGGACGGACACCCACAAAGCGTCGGCGGTGCCGGCGACGTCGACCATGAGCAGGCGGCGTACCAGGAGCCAGCGCTGCAGCGCGGCCCGGGTGGAGCGGCGCAGCGGGTAGACCTCGACGGAGACCGGATCGTTGGGGCGGGCGTTCCTCGGCCGGCGGACGATGCGGACCTCCTCCAGGGCGGGGGAGAGGTCCTCCAGCCGGATCGCGCGCATCTCGCCGACGCGGGCACCGGTGTCCAGGACGATGGCGGCCATCGCGAGCATCCGCATCCAGCGGGGGAAGCCGCAGGTGAGCAGGCCGCCCTCGACGGTCCAGTGGGTGCGGCGGCCGATGAGATCGGCAACGCTCTGCAGGCTCTCGCGCATCCGCTTGCGGCGCACGACGTCGACGGGTTCCCTGCGGGGCTGCTCCTCCTGGATGCGGAGGTGGACGATCTCCAGGCCGAGCTCGCGCTGCAGCAGCGTCATCACGACGGCGCGGTCACCATGGCCGTCGCCTTGCTGGTGGGACGCTTGGTGCCGCGCTCGCGCAGTTCGCCGGCGAGCGCCAGGCGCTCGTACGACTTGAGCGATTCGTAGGTGAAAACGTCCGCCAAGTCGTTGCCGATATCCAGCGGGTGCTCGGGGAGGCGCCCACGCCCGCGAGCTGGTCCGCGCCCTCTTGGGGAGTCGCGACCGGTCGGTCCGCAACATCACGTGAAGCCTGCAGCGTCGTTATAGGCCCCGCCCAAGAACCGCGGGGCTGCACTGTCCCGGAGTCTTATCGCAGCCTGGCTGCGGTGCTCGTACGACGTGGTCGATGACCCGCCGCCTGTGGGGCACCAGGCGTGGAAGAGGCACGGCCCGGACGAGGGTGCGGTCTGCAAGGTAGCGGGCGCGGTGGCGTGACGTTCGTCCCGAACAGCCAGGCCGGCCCGGCCGCGCCGACTGTGGCACGCGGGCCCGGGCTCCGGCTCCGTTCCAGCCCGACGGGGGCCAACTGTCGCTCAGGAGAAGAACCTGGCACCGCCGACGCCGGGGCGGACTCCGCCTTCGGAAGACCGGCTTCCGTACGCGGCGGATCACTGACCGAGGAGGTTCAAGGGGCTTCGCGCCCTCGTCCCTGCTGAACCACCCGTCAGGTTCGAAGAGGCTCACTGTTCCCCCCGATCGCGGACGTGGCTGTGTTGTCGGTCGACGTGAACAACGAGGCGGTACGCATCGAAGCCCGAAGTACGGTGGCCGGGTCCGATTGCCCGGGCTGCGGGGAGCTGGTCTCGGCGGATTCACAGCTCCTACCTGAAGTTTCCAGCTGATGTGCCCAGCGGTGGCAGACGGGTCGTCCTCTGCCTGCGGGTCCGCCGGTTCCTCTGCCTGGTCATCTCCTGCGCACGCCGGACCTTCGCTGGGCAGACGCCGGGGCTGAGCCGTCGGTACGGCCGGCGGCCCGAGCGCCTGCGGTCGACTGGCCGCGGTCGGCCTCGCGCTCGCCGGTCGGGCCGGGTCCCGCATGGCGAGAGTCTTCGGCGTGTCCGTCAGCCGCGGCACGCTGCTGCGGCTGGTCGCAGCCTTGCCCGACCCGGAAGTTCCCGTCCCGCGCGTGGTCGGGGTCGATGAGTACGCGACCGCAAAGGGCGTCGCTACGGGACTGTCCTGGTCGAGGTGGAAAGCCGGCGTCCGGTGGACCTGCTGCCCGACCGGGAGGCTTCCAGTCCGGTCGCTTGGCTCGCGAAGCGGCCCGGGGTAGAGATCGTATCCCGCGACCGGACATCGTTTCGCCGACCGCACCCGCGCCAAGCACCCGACCGTCCACGAACTGCTGGCGGACGGGCTCAGTCGCAGGGTGATCTGCCGCCAGCTCCGCATGACCTCGCGCACCGTCAAGCTCCTCGCCGACGCAGCCGCCCCGGAGGACCTCTTCCATGGGCAGTGCAGGGTCGGCCGTCCAAGCTGGACACATTCAAGCCCTACCTGGATGACCGCTGGAACCAGGGCTGCACGAACGCCTGGACGGTGTGGGAGGAGATTGTGCCGCTCGGCTATCAAGACAGCTACCAGCGGGTTCGCGCCTATTTCCGGGAGAAGCGGCTCTCGTCAGGCCCCGTCACGGCTCGGCCACCGTCACCCCGGGGCGTCGGATGGATCCTCCGTCGGCCGGAGACCCTCACCGAGACGGAGCACCTTCGGCTCAGGGCCGTTCTGGTCCACTGCCCTGAACGTGACGCCCTCACAGGCCACGTCCGCTCCTTCGGTCAAATACTCACAGAGCGCCAGGGCGAACGGCTGCCACAGTGGCTTGATGCCGTCCGGCGAGACAACCTCCCCGGCCTCCGTACACTCGCCGCAGGCATCGACCGTGACCGCGATGCCGTCATCGCCGGCCTCACCCTGCCCTGGAGCTCCGGCGTCGTCGAAGGCCACGTCAACCGAATCAAGATGCTCAAGCGCCAGATGTTCGGCCGGGCCGGCTTCGCTCTCCTGCGGGAGAGGGTTCTTCCGGCCAGCTGACCACAGCCACCCATAGAGGTGTGACCGAGGTACGCGCCAAAAGGGCAAGGAGATGATCTTGAAGCCCTGAGCGCTCGGCCCCGTATTCCAGCGGGACACGTGCACTGTTCTGCCGGCGGCAGAACACCGGCCGGACCGGGCTCGACGATCACTACAGTCCAGTCTCATGACGACGATCACGACGCGTGCGGTCGAGTATCCGGCCGACGGTTTGACGATGATCGGGCACCTCGCGCTCCCGGCCGGTGTCGACCGCCGGCCCGCGGTGCTGCTCGGACCAGAGGGCATGGGGCTCAGCGACGTCGAGCGCCGCCGGGCCGATGCTCTCGCCGAGCTGGGATACGTAGCGCTGGCCTTCGACCTTCACGGCGGGCGCTATTTGGGCGACCCCGAGGAGATGCTGGCCCGTTGCATACCACTGCTCTCTGATCCCGACCGGATGCGGGGCATCGGCCACGCTGCGCTCGATGTGTTGCGCACCGAATCGCGGGCCGACCCCGACCGGATCGCCGCCATCGGCTACGGCACCGGGGGCGCCGTCGGGCTGGAACTCGGGCGCGACGGCGTCAACCTGCGTGCGATCGGGACAGTCAACGCAACTACCACGGGCCGACCGGGCGAGGCGGCGCGCATTCGCTGCCCGGTGTGGGCCGGGGTCGGATCGGAAGACCCGATCATGCCGCCCGCGCAACGGAACGCGTTCACCGCTGAGATGCAGGCCGCGGGCGTCGACTGGCGCCTCGCGGTCTACGGCGGCGCCTTGCACGCCTTCCACCACCCGCCGGTCGACCACCCCACGGTCCCCGGCGTCGGCTACCACCCACAGCACGCGCGGCGAGCCTGGCGCGACGTCGTCGACCTGCTCGCCGAGTGCCTGCCCGTGACGGAAGATCTGCGGGCATGACCCAGGCAAACAGCCTGGCGCCGAGGACTCGCTCCGCCGTTCACGCTCTCCGCTGATGCAGGGCGCCGGGGCCACCGCGGCGCGACTCGACGGGTCCCATGAGGGCCAGCGGCGCTGCGAGAGCCACAACGACCGCGAACCCCTGCAATGGGGACATTACACTGCGTGACGTTATGTCGGGTCGGTGACCTTCGACTGGACGGGGCGGCTCACCTGCTGAGTTATGACGGGATGTGAACGCCCTTGGCCTGGACGTGATCCCTCGAACGAGTGGGACGGACCACGTGGAGCAGGAAGATTCCACCGCTCGGCGAGGGTACGGCGGAGGTGCCGAGGTCATCGCGACGCGCGATGGGCACACCGAGTTCGCGAGGAAGCGGGCGGTCTCGGTGACCTCCGGTTCAATCGACGGGTGGTTGATCAGGCTGGCGCCATGGGCGCGGGCGGACGCAGTCTCGCCGAACCCGTCGCCCCCAGGCTCGGCCCGTACAGGGTGTTCACGTCCACGGTGAACGCCCGCACGCCGCAGGGCCCGCACAGAGCGCGGATGCCGGTGTCGCTCGCGATGACCTCGGCGCCGCCGGCAGCCTGCATCGCCGCGAGGTGCCGGTCGATCAGCCGCGGACAGAACGCGTCACCGCCGTGGTAGGGGAAGGCGACCTGCCCGGCGCGGGCCAGCACCGCGGCGGCCAGCACGGCGGTCGTACGGACCTGGCGGCCGAGCTCGGGATGGAGGACCGAGCAGATCACCGCACGGGCGGGGGGCCCGGCACCACCCGCATCCCCAGCCCCCGTACCCGGTAGATGCACGTGTCGTCGCCCCACAGCGTCGCGTCCGCCACGGCATAGGGCCCGCGTGCGTCCGTACCGCTCTCCACGATGTCCATGTCCACCCGGATCAGCCGGTTGGCGGGGGTGATCTGGCCCCGGTACGTCCACTCCGTCTCCCGGCCGGGCAGCACCGGCTCGAACCGGGGGTGGACGATCCCGTCCGCCGCGCCGGCTTCGATCAGGTGGTACTGGAGCAGCTGGCACATGGCCTCGACCCCCAGGGAGCCGGGCTGCACCGGGTCCTGGAAGAAGTGGGCCCGGAAGAACCAGGCGTCCGGACGCACGTCCTTCTCCGACCGCAGCCGGCCGAGCCCCGCGCTTCCGCCCTCCGGCCAGGAGCCCGTGACCCGGTCCAGCATCAGCAGCATGCGGCCCGGCAGGCGCAGCTCCCCGGCGCAGTAGCGGGCGGGCCGGGCGGTGAGGCCGACCACCCGGTCGCAGGGCTCGTCGAGACGGGCGCGCTCCTCGGCCGGGACCGGCAGGCCCTGCTGGTCGTCGAACGCCGACCGGGGGAAGTAGCCGAAGACCGTGGCGAGTTCGGCGAGGGGCGCGTCGTCGGCCGTGCACACCACCCGGAACGACTCGATGATCATGTCCCCGCTGCGCGAGACGCGGGTCAGTTCGGCCCGGGTGCGGATCGTGCGCGTCCCGGCGGTGACCTCGCCGGTGACCGTCTTCGCTCCGTCCAGATTGCGGAACAGCAGGTCCTGCTCGCTGGTCGTCGCGCTGCCGGCGTACGAGGCCAGCCACCCGCAGGGCTGCAGCGCGACCTCCATGAGGACCGCGAGCGGCATGCGCCGGGACGGGTTCTGCTCGAAGTACCACGCCCGTTCCGGTACGTCGTACTCGGCGACGACGACGCTGCCCTCCCGCATGCCGCCCTGCACGCCGTCCACCGAGACGATCCGGCTCATGAAGTGGTAGGGCGGCCCGGGCAGCCTGGCGACCCTGCGGGTGCCGTCGAAGGGCTCATACATGGCGCCGAACGCCTCGCTGGGCCTGCCCCAGGCGCATGCCAGCAACGACGCGTAGTCGAAGCGGAACCCATCGGCCGCGACGGCCACCGCTTTCTCCTCCCGGTGCCCGGACAGTCCGCCGAGCAGTGGCGGTGGCACCGGCGCTCCGTCCTCCTGCACGGCGGGCGGACCCGAGCCCCGCCACTGCGACAACGGCCAGTCGGGTACCAGCCGGAGCGCCATGCCGCGCCCCAGGAACGCCTTCCTGCCGTCCACCGACCCGAGGACATCGGCGTGGAGCGTCGGCACCGGCCCGGCCGAGACGCCCCGGACGAACACCTCGTAGACGATCCTCCGGGACTCCGGGGTCGCCTGGCCCCGGCACATGGCCCGGGACGGCTGTGTGTCGACCGGCTCGAAACGCCAGCCGTCGCGGTCGACGGTGTGGCCCGAGGCCGTCAGATAGAAGGCCATGGCCTGGAGACCGCCCTGGAGCATCAGGGTGCCCGGCATGCAGGGGTCGTTCTTGAAGTGGCCGGTGAAGAACCAGTCGTCCGGGGACACCGCCGTCTCGGCACGCAGATACCCCCGGCCCCAGGGTCCGCCGACGGGGTCGAACACGGTGACCTCGTCCAGCAGACGCAGCCGCTCCCCGTCGAGCAGGGGCGTCCGCACATGGGCTGCCGTCGCCTCCCAGCCCGGCCCGAAGCACTCCGCGGGCGACCCCTGCGCCAGGGCCCGCACCCGGTCCGTACCGAAGCGGGTCCGCTCGCAGCGTACGGCCGGAGGGTCGAGCGGCAGGTCGTCGCCGGGGGCGTGCTCGGCCGGGTCCCAGCGCACCCCACCACTGGCGGCCAGCTCGACGGGGGTGAAGAACCCGGCCTGGCCCTCGCGGACGCTGAGCCGCAACTCACCGTCCACGTAGCAGTCGTAGTGGAAGAAGGCCAGCCGGACCCCGTCCGCCTCCGCGTGGCCGTCCACATGGATCTCGAAGCGCAGGGTGTCGCCGGGGCGGGGCGGGCCGCCATGGAACGTCACCTCGCAGCCGAGCAGGCGGTAGGCGCGCTCGCCCCGGTTGAGTAGGTCCGCCCCCAGCCAGCTGAGCAGCAGCAGATCGGCCTGTCCTGCCTCGATCAGCACGCCGGCCGGCATGCGTCCCGTCGCGTCCAGGTACCAGCTGTCGGTCAGGATTTCGGTCTCCGTCCAGATCCGACCGTCCGTGCGGACCGGCCCCGGCAGGACGAGCGCCGCGGGCACCGCGTCGATGGCGGTGACCCGGTCGGCGAAGAGCATGGGCGGTCCGGGCATCCGGGTCTGCACCGCGTACCGGTCCTGCTCGGCGAAGCGCGGACCGAACAGTGTGGAGATCGCCCCGGAGGCGAGATGCTCCAACTGGGCCCGGTCGAACACCGGCTTCGCCCCCGGGACGGGGGCCGGAGCCGGAGCCGTGCCGGGGCGCGGGGCGGGGGCCGGGCCCCGCGGCCGCACGGGGACGGGCGAGGCGCACGGCGGTCGTACGGGGAGGGCGGCGGACGGCTGTACGGAGGCGACGCCTCCCGGAGGGAGGGATCCGACGTTTCCCGGAGGTACCCGGGCAACGCCCCCCGGAGGTAGGGAAACCGCCGCGCGCCCGGCGTCCGGCCGGCCGCCCGCCATCAGCGCCGTGAGGGCCAGCGCGGACAGGTGCAGGAACCGCCGGTGGGCCTCCGCGTGCGCGACCATGATCTCCTCGTGCACCAGGGCGGCCCGCCGACTCTGCCGGGCGACCGTGCCCGCGACCCCCGGCGCCGGGGACGCCGGGTCGGACAGCCGGGCCCCCGGCCCCACCGCGGCGGCGGGTACGGCGGCAACCGGGGCGCCGGGCCGTTCCGCGGGAGCGGGCTGCTCCGCCGGCACCGGCGCCAGCTCGGGGGCCCGGGGCAGAACGGTCACGGCGGGCTCCAGGGGCGGCAGGCAGGGAGTGGGGGGTACGGCAACGGTGACGGTCGGTCCGGGGGCCGGGAGGCCGGTAGCGGCCTCGGCGAGCCGGGCGGTCAACGCGTCGGCCCGCACGGGCACCCCGGCCACCACGAGTTCGCCGACGGCCAGGCACAGATTCCGCAGCCCGGTGTCGTCCGGGGTGTCCAGCGCGACGGCCACATGCTCCCGGTCCCCGAGGACCCGCTTGATCCAGCCGGTGCACAGCTTCCGGGGCCCGTGTTCCACAAAGACGCGGACCCCGTCCGCCCACGCCCGCTCGATCGTCGCCGCGAAGTCGATCGTGCCCAGGCCCTGAGCGGTGAGCGCTTCGGCGGCCCGCTCGGTCGTCGGACGGTACGCCCGGCCGGTGGCCCCGCTGTAGAACCGGACCCCCGGCACCTCGACCGTGGGGCGCCGGTGGGCCTCGCGCCACACCTCGCGGACCTCCGCCAACTCCGGGGCGTGGGCGGCCATGTCGTAGTCCAGCTCGATCGCCCGGTCCACGCCCAGCCGGGTGACCAAGGCCGCGCACGCCCCGGACTCGCCGCCGACGACGCAGACCCCCGGCGCGTTCACCGCCATCAGATGGACCGCACGCTCCCCGGCGAGCTCCGCGCGGACGGCCTCCAGCGGCGCGGCGACCAGATAGCTCGACCAGCGGTCGCCGCCGATGCCACGCTGCCGCCAGTGGCGCCGCACCGCCCGCAGCTCACCCGTGAGTTCCGTGGTGAACAGCCCGCTCTCCCGCGTCGCCTCGTACAGCCCCGAGGCATCCGGCCACGCGCCCAGCGCGACCAGTGCCGTCGACTCGCCCGAGGAGTAGCCGATCGCGGCGTCCGGCCGCAGGCCCAGCACCTCACGGCTGAACACGGTGTGGAAGACCGCCAGTTCGGCGACGGACCAGATCTGGTCGAGCACCCCGGGCCCCGTCCCGGAGCGCAGCCGCGTCCCGACCGCCCGGTGCCCCGCACGGACGCTCTCGCCCAGCGACGGGCACGCCAGCGTCAGCGCGTGGCCCATCCCGGGGTACGCGGCCGAGCCGTTCGTGTACACGAAGGCGGTCTCTCCGCCGACCGGCGCGCCCCGGTACAGGACATCCGCCGGGCGGGCCCCGCCCTCCGCCAGCCAACGACGGGCCGCTTCCCGGCGCTCCGCCCACGCGGTGCCGCCGTCCGCCACGAGAGCCAGCCGTGCCGGACCCGCCGAGGACTCGGTCCCGGCCTCCAGTGCGGCCAGCACCTCCCCGCGGTCCGCCCCGGAGAAGACGCGCAGGCGCGGGGCGGGCCCCGGCAGCCATGGCCGGGGGTCCCCGGCGCGCAGCCGGACACTCATGGCCGCCCCCTCCGCCGGTACGCTGACGGCCCGCGCGGTGTGGGCGACGGCCGCCGTGTCGGCGGGCGCGTCGGGGCGCGGGACCGCGCGGTGCTGGAGCGAGAGCGCCGCGACGGCGACGGACACCAGCCCGGAGGCCGCATGAGCACGCCCGAAGGCGGACGCCGGATCGAACCCCGCGTCCGGACCGTCGCCGATGACCATGTCGGGTTCGTCGCCGGCCTCCTCGTCCAGCACGGCGACGACGGTGTCCCCGTCCCGGCGGGCGGCGTCCAGCGGCTTGAGGACCAGGACGACCGCCGCGTCACCGGGCTCCACGCCGGGAGCGGACTCCCGCAAGGCGACCCGGTGGACCGCCTCGCAGGACAGGTCGGTGGCGCCGACGAGTGCCGCGTCGACCTCCCCCGACCGCAGGGCGCGGGCCGCGGCCTCCAGTGCCACCAGCCCGGACGCCTCCTCGGCGGACACCGTGAAACTCGGCCCCGCCAGGTCCAGTTGGGTGCTGATGCGGTTCGCCGCCAGGTTCGGCATGCTGCCCACCACCCCCTCCGCCGTCATGGGCGGGGTGAAGGCGTCCCGGGCGAGGTCCGCCGACGCCGCGGTGACGGAAACACCCGACTCCTCCAGCCAGTGGGGAATCCGCCAACGCGCGCCCGCCCGGGCCACCTCCGGGTCCACGCCGGTACCGATGACCACCATGGTCCGCTCCCGGTGCAGGTTCACCGTCCGGGCGGCCTCCCGGGCGGCCTCCAGCACCAGGAGCTGATGGCGTACCGTCCGCTCCAGGGCCAGCGGGGGGAAGCACAGGCCCGTCAGCTGCACGGCGATCTTCGCGACGGGGCCGCGCCGTTCACCGCCCAGCACCGCCCGGCGGAGGTCCTCGACCGACGTTCCCTCCCCGACCCGCGCCCCGATGGCGACGATCGCCACGGGCACCGCGCATGCCCCGGGCGTACGGTCGGCGGCCGCAGCCGGGGTGTCCGGCGCGTCGGGTCCCGGAACCGGGGCATGCGGTGCCCGGTCCGCCGGTGCGGCCCGCCGCGCGGTGGGCCTCGCTCCGTACGCCGCCCGGGGCGCGGAGGGCGGGGGAGCGTCGTCCGGGTCGTCGAGGAGCAGGTGGGCGTTGGTCCCGCCGAACCCGAACGCGCTGACCGCCGCCCTGCGCGGCCCCGCCCACTCCTCCGCCGTGTCCAGCACGCGCAACGGCGTGCCCGACAGGGCGTCCAGCGGCCGACGCGCGCCGAGTGTCGCCGGGCGCACCCCCGCGCGCATCGCACCCAGCACCTTCAGCAGCCCCGCCACGCCCGCCGAGGCCAGCAGATGCCCGATGTTCGACTTCGCCGAACCGATCGGCACGTCGCCGGCGGCCCCGAAGACCCGGGCCATGCCGCGCACCTCCACCGCGTCGCCGACCGGCGTCCCCGTCGCATGGCACTCGACGAGCGACACCGACTCGGGAGCGACGCCCGCCGCCTCGTACGCCAGGCGCATCGCCCGCACCTGGCCTTCCTCGGACGGGCTGATCAGACCGGACCCCCGCCCGTCGTTGGACAGCCCCACCCCGCGGATCACGCCGAACACGGGGAGCCCCGCCGCGCGGGCGTCGGAGAGCCGCGTCAGGGCGACGAACCCGGCGCCCTCGCCGTGCACCAGCCCGTCCGCGTCCCGGTCGAAGGGGCGGCTGCGCCCCGTACGGCTCGTCGCGGACAGCCCGCAGAACCCCACATGCAGGTAGAGAGGGTCGGGCCGGCTGACCGCGCCGGCCACCATCAGGTCGGCCGTGCCGTCGTGCAAGCGGTCGCACGCCAGCTTGATCGCGTACAGCGAGGAGGCGCAGGCCGCGTCGAGGGCCCACGCCCCGGCCCCGAGCCCGAGCGCGCGGGCCGCGAGCAGGGCCGGGAGCCCGGAGGAGAAGCGGTTGCGGGCATCGGGGCGGGGGTGGCGTCCACCCGTCAGCAGCGCGTCGCGGAGCGCTGGGCGCTGCGCCGACAGCCAGACGTGTTCGGCGAAGGCCGCCCCGGTGGGGGTGGGGTACGACAGGTTCCCCAGGATCAGCCCGCCGCGCCGCAGCGGTGTGGTGCGGCCCGCCTCCGCGAGCGCCTGCCGTACCCCGTACAGCACCCAGTGGAAGAGCGGGTCCAGCGTCGCGATCCGCTCCGGGGGGAGGAGGAAGCCTTCCGGGTCGAAGACGGACTCGAACCCTTCGACGTACCCCCCGACGTCGGTCCAGGTGCGGTCGAGGTGATCGTCCACCGTGCCCATGACCCGGTGGCGCGGCAGCCGCCACCGGCCTTCCGGGGCCGCCGTCAGACTCGTACGCCCGGCGGCGACGTTCTCCCAGAATCCGTCCGGGTCCAGTGCGCCGGGCAGGACACACCCCCGGCCGACGACGGCGATCGGTTCGAAACGCATGCGGGTCTCACTTCACGGCGGAGTGGAGAGGGCGGGTTCAGACAGGGGGAAGGGCCCGGTCAGGAGGGGCGGCTGACGAGTTCGACGCCGGTCAGCTCCAGCAGTACGGACCCGTCGGGGCCGATCAGCGCGGCGTCGCAGCGTGCCCCGGTGTCGTGCGCCTTCCGTCCCCGCACCACACAGCGCACGGCGTCGTCCACCGGGCCGCGCCGGTACACCCGGCACTCCGCGACGGCCATCGGCAGGCTCGCAGTCCCGAGCACCTTCTCGCCCCAGAGCAGCGCGAGTTGGAGCGCGCCGTCCACGGCGGCCGGATCCAGCGGACCGTGCCCGCCCGGCCAGCCCAGGGACCGCAGGCCCGCGACCGTCGCCTCCGCCCCGTGCTCCGACACACCGCACACCTCGCGCAGGGCATGGAACCGGGGGCCGTGGAAGAGGACGCCCCCGTCGTACGGCGCGGTCACGTCGAGCGGCTTCAGGTCCGCCGGGGTGTCCCAGGCGGACCGGTCGGGCGCACCCTCGCCGGTGTCCACGACGGCACGGAAGTGCGCCTGCCCCTCCTCGCCCCGCAGCTCCGCCTCCAGCCCGGCCGGGGAGCCGGGCGCGCCCCGGCTGCCCAGCACGGTGAGCCGGTGGCCCACGCCTTCCAGCTCCGGCAGGTCGTACTTCCGGTACACCCGCAGATCACGCAGGACGAGCTGCCCCTCGGCCGGCAGCCAGGCCGCCGCGGCGCCCGCGAACCAGTTCAGGACCAGCGCCACGGGCAGCACCGGGACACCGGCGGGCGCGTGGTCGGCCAGCTGCGGCAGGGTGTCCGAGCTGACCAGCACCTGCGCGCGCAACCGTTCGTCCGCGGCGGCCGGGCCGTCGCCCGCCGTCAGCACGACACGGGCCTCGCCGGCCGCGCCGTCCAGTTCGGCGGTGCAGGCCGCGGCCCCCTGGGCCGGGGGGATGAGCGGCACCCCGGACCGGCCGAAGTGCGCGGCCAGGGCCGGGGTGACCATGCCGCCCTGCCAGGGACCCCAGGCCACGCAGCGCACCAGGCAGTCGGGGCGGCGGGCCTGCTCGGCCGACGCGACCTGCTGGAGGATCTCATTGGCCATGGCGTAGTCGCTCTGGCCCGCGTTGCCAAACACGGCGGCCACCGAGGAGAACAGCAGAATCGTGTCCAGGGGATCGTCCGCCGTCGCCGTCAGCAGCGCCCGCAGGCCGTCCACCTTCGTGGCCATGACCAGCTCGGCCTGCTCGTCGGTCTTGTCCGCGATCCGCTTGTCGGCGAGCACGCCCGCACCGTGCACGATGCCGGTCACCGGCCCCCACTTCGCGCGTACCTCGTGCAGTGCCGCAGTGAGGGCGTCGGCGTCGCGGACATCCACCCTGACGTACCGGGCGGGCGAACCGGCGGCTTCCAGCCCGGCCAGCGTCGCCCGTACTTCGCGGGCGGCGAGAATCCTCCGGGCCTCCTCCGCGATCCGGGCGGGCGAGGCCCCCTCCGTATCCCGGGCCCGCTCCGCGAGCAGCCGGGTGAGGGCCCGTTCGTCGGTGGCCAATGCCAGGCCGGCGGGCTCGGCGGCGGCCTCCGTCCGTCCGAGCAGGACGATCCGCGGCCGGTGGGTCCTGGCCAGGTCGAGCAGCGCGGCGGCGGTCACCCCGCGGGCGCCGCCGGTGGCCACGATCACGGAGTTCTCGCCGACGCGCCGGGCGCCGCCGGGTGTGAGCGGACCGGGCACCATCCGCAGCAGGGCGCGGGTGCCGTCCGCGCGGAGGCCGACCTCCCTGTCGGCTCCGCCTTCGAGCAGTTCGCACACGATCGCGTCGGCGACCTCTTCGTCGTCCCGGCCGCCCCGCTCGCAGTCGACGACCCTCACCTGGGTGTCCGGCCACTCCTTCGCGGCGGTCCTGGCCAGTCCGGCTGCCCCGCCCAACCACGCGCGGCCGGGCGTGTGTCCGCCGAGCCCGAAGTCGCCTCCGGTGTCCTGGACGGTGACGAACAGACCGCCGCCCCCGGCCGCCCGCAGTGCCAGCGCCCGCGCCGCGCGGAGCGCCGAGATGTGGACCTCCCGGGCCTCGTCCGGTGTGCCGTTCGCGGAGAGGCCGCCGAGGTGGATGACGCCGCGCGCTCCCTCGGGCACCTCCGCCACGGCGGTGGCGTCCACACCGCGCTCCGCCAGCTTCCGGGCCACGAGGCCGACGACCGGGCACCCCACCACGTCCTCGCCGCTCACCACGACCGGTCCGTCCAGCAGCCCCGCCGTGGCCAGCCCGGACGCCGGGGACTCCACCATGCGCGGCACCAGCCGGGTCAACGGCGTCCAACCGTCCGCCGCTGCGTCATCGGCGGACCGCTCGGATCCGTCGCCCCGTACGGCCGGGACGTCGACGGTCGTGGAGGACGGGGCGTCCTCGTGGGCCTCCGCCGGGAAGGGCTCGAACGCGTCCGCGCGGGGCGCGGGCACGGCATGGGCGTCCGGCTCCGGCGCGGCCCCGGCGGCCCGGGCGCCGGAGGCGAGTGCCGCGGTGATCTCGCGCAGCGTACGGAGCTTGCCGAGCCGTCCGGCGTCCCCGGCCGCCACGTCGCCCACCCGGCGGCGCACGGCCGACAGGATCTCGACACGCTTGATGGAGTCGACGCCCAGATCCGCCTCCAGGTCCATGTCCACGTGCAGCATGGCGGTCGGATAGCCCGTGAGGTCGGCCACCACCGACAGGAGCAACTCCCCCAGCTCGGAGGGAGACAGCTCCGCGGGAGAGAACTCCGACGCCGATGGGTCCGGTGCCGATGCGTCCCGCGCCGGTGGTTCGCACGGTAGTGCCGGCTCCGATGCTGAGGGGCGCACCGCGTCGCCCGCCTGAGGGGTGCTTGCCTCCGGCACGCGCCACGGCGTCGCGGCCCCGACGACCGCCGCGGGAGCCACCGGGGCGGCGGGAGCGACGGCGGGAGCCGGCGCCGCCACCGGGGGCGCCACGGCGGCCGGTACGTCGAGCGGGCCTGCGGAGCGGGGGAGCGGCAGCGGAGCGGGGGCTGCCATGTCCTGGGCCGCGCCCGGGACCGGCGCACCGAGCAGCGCGGCCAGGGTCGTCTCGGCCATCCCCAGGAAGGCCATATGGCTGTCCGTCAGCAGGCGTTGACAGGCGAGGTGGGTCTCGGCCGTCTGCCGGTGGATGCTCTCGACGGAGAGCTGCCGGTCGTCGCCGATGACCGGGCGGGCGTCCACCGGCGCCTCCGCAGGGTGTGACGGCCCGAACTCCTGCTGCGAGGACGCGGCAGCCGGCACGTACACCGGTGGCAGTGGCACGTCGGCGGAGGTCTGCGAGGGCAGGGCGACCGCCGGTGCGGGGGCGGCAGCCGGCACGGCGTCGGGGCGCGGCCCGTATTCCGGGGCGTGCGTCGGTTCGACGTGCGGGGTTCCGGAGGGCGGGAGCTGACCGCAGTTGGCTCCACTGATCTTCACGGTCATTCGGGGCTCGCGCTCCTTCGCTGGTGTTCCGGACGATGCGTAAGGGGTCCAGAGGGGGATGAGGCCGAGGGGTACGCCCCGTACGGCGAGTTCGCCGAGTGCGGCGTGGAAGGTGTCGGCGCCCGCCCCGGCCGGCCGGTCCAGGGGCACGGCCGCGTGCTCGCGGTCGCCGAGGATCTGCCCGACCAGGCCCGTGAGCGTGGCGCCCGCGCCGACCTCCACGAAGGTCCGCACCCCCGCCGCGTACATCGCCTCGATCTGGTCCTGGAAGAGGACCGGTGAGGCGAGATGACCGGCGACCCGGCGGCGTACCGCGTCGGGGCAGGAGGGGTAGGGTGCCGCGTCCGTGTTGCCGTAGACCTCGATCCGGGGTTCCGAGAACGTCACCGTGCGCAGGTAGGCGGCGAGCGGCTCGACAGCCGGGGCGACCAGCGGGCTGTGGAAGGCGGTCGACGCGGACAGCGCGCGGGCGGCGATCCCCGCGGCCGAGAAGGCGCCCCTCGCCCTTTCGACCGCCGCCGCCGAACCCGAGAGCACCGTCTGACGGGGCGAGTTGTGGTTGGCCGGCCAGATGTCGTCGAAGCCACCGCCGGCCAGCACCTCTGCCACGCGTACGCGGTCCGCCGCCACCGCCAGCATCGCGCCCGGGGTGAGGGCCGCCTCCCGCATCAGCTCGCCGCGACGACGCGCCAGCCCCACCAGCGACTCCGCGTCCAGGGCGCCCGCGCAGTGCAGCGCCACCAGTTCGCCGAAACTGTGGCCCGCCACGCAGTCCGGCCGCAGCCCCAGTTCCCGCACCACCGCCAGCAGCGCGAGCGCGTGCACCGCCAGCGCCGGCTGAGCCCACTCGGTGGCGTCCAGCAGGGCCGCTCGGGCGGCGCGCTCTTCCTCGGTGAAGGCGGGCGGCGGGAACACGGCCCGGTGCAGGGGCCTTCCGTCGAAGCGGGTGGAGCCCAGCCGGTCCCACACGGCCTGCGCGGCCGGGGCCAGCATCGCGAGCCCGGCCCCCATCCCGACGTACTGGGAGCCCTGCCCGGGGAACAGGAAGCCGATGCGCCCGGGCGCGGACTCCCCGTACGCGTACCGGATTCCGGAAGGGGCCGAGAACGACGCCTCGGGGCGCCGCCGGATGAGCGCGAGCGCCTGCGCGTACTTCTCCCGCAGGTCATCGGTGCCGGTGGCGACGACGGCCAGCCGCACCCGGGCGGTGGGCGAGAACGCGGCGTGGCTCTCCCTCGCCAGCGCGGCCAGCGGCCGTCCGTCCTCCGGCAGTCGCTCCACCAGGGCGGACGGCGAGGCGGCGCCGAACAGGACCAGCTCGCTCGACGCCGTGCGGTGGCGCAGGGCAGGGCGGCCCGCGGACTCCGGCGCAGGGCGCGCAAGGGTGTCCGCGTGCGCGCTCGATGACGGAGCGGGCACGGTCGGCGGGGTGTATTCCTCCAGCGTGACGTGGAAGTTGCTGCCGCCGAAACCGAAACTCGACACCGCCGCCCGGCGCGGATGACCGGCCGGCCGCACCCACGGCCGGGCCTCCGTGTTCACGTAGAACGGGCCGTGAGGGGCGGCGGCCGCCGGGTTCGGCCGTCCGACCTTGACCGTGGGCGGGAGCACCTTGTGGTGGAGGGCCATCACCGCCTTGAGGAGCCCCGCCGCACCCGCCGCGCACTTGGTGTGCCCGATCTGCGACTTCACCGAGCCGATCGCGCACCACTGGCCGTCCGGACGTCCCGAAGCGCCGAACACCGCGTTGAGCGCGGCCAGTTCCGCGGTGTCCCCGGCCTTCGTGCCGGTGCCATGCGCCTCGACCAGCTCCACGGTCTCCGGCCCGTAGCCTGCCTCCTCGTACGCGCGTCGCAGGGCCCGTTCCTGTCCCTCGGGCAGCGGGGCGTAGATCGCTGTGCTCCGGCCGTCCGACGAGGTGCCGATGCCCCGGATCACGGCGTGGATCCGGTCACCGTCGCGCTCCGCGTCGGACAACCGCTTCAGCGCGTACATCACGACCGCCTCACCGAGCATCGTGCCGTCCGCCGCCTCCGAGAACGGGCGGCAGTCGCCGCTGGGGGAGAGCGCGGGCGTCTTGGAGAAGCACAGGAACATGCCGACGTCGTTCCCGGTGTCCACGCCGCCGCTGATGACCAGGTCGGCCCGGCCGAGGGACAGTTCCCCGACCGCCGTCGACAGGGCGGCCAGCGAGCTGGCACAGGCGGCGTCGGTGGTGTGGTTGACGCCGTGCAGATCGAACCGGTTCGCGATCCGTCCCGCGACGACGTTGCCCAGCAGCCCCGGGAAGGTCGACTCCCGCCACGGCTGGAAGCGGGCGGCGATGCGGTCGCACACCGCGTGCGCCTCGGCCTCGTCGAGCCCGCTCTCCCGCAGCCCCGCCAGCCACGCGGGGCGCTGGGAACGCCCGTACATGTGCGGCAGCAGTTCGAGGGAGGCCGCCCCGAGGACGACGCCGGTCCGGTCCCGGTCGATCCCGGACGTCCCGCCGGCGTCCCTCAGCACCTGGTCGGCGACCATGAGGGCGAGCAGCTGGGAGGTGTCTGTGGACGGCAGATTGGTGGGAGGCACCCCGTAGGCCATCGGGTCGAAGTCCACCTCGGGAAGGAAGGCGCCCCGGCGGGCGTACGTCTTGTCGGGGGCGGCCGGGTCCGGATCGTAGTGGTCCTCCACCCGCCAGCGGGAGGCGGGGACCTCGGTGATCAGGTCCCGGCCGCCGGTCACGACCCGCCAGTAGCCGGCCGCGTCCGTCGCGCCCGGAACCAGCGCCCCGACACCGACCACGGCGATGGGGACCTGGCGGGGGATGGAGCCGGACATGGTCTCTCCTCGAGGTCGGGCGGCGGCGGACGGCGCTGCGGCACCGGGGCCGCTCATGCCAGCTCGCGCGGCGTGTAGGTGAACGCCTCGGACGGCAACGGAACCCCGTACGTGCGCAGTTGATGGGCGCGGGTGAGCGTCGCCGCCCCTTCCAGCAGGTTGAGGGCGATCTGCGTCACGGACCGGCGGGCCGGTTCCGCCAGGAAGGTGCCGGCCGCCCACCGGTTGAACGCGCCCATCGCCGGCCCGCACCAGATCTGGAAGTCGGCCCGCCGCGCGCTCTCCCCGGTGATCGCCCACCGGCTGGAACTGCCCAGGTACCAGCGGAACACCAGGGCCATGCGGTGCCGGGGGTCGGCCTCCGCACGGACGATCTCCGCCGGATCCCGCTCCTCCCAGAAGGCGCACGTGCGCTGCCAGACCTCCTCGAACGGGGCGCCCAGCACGTCGCGTTCGATGGCGGTACGCAGCGCGGGCGGGATCTCCTCCAGCGAGCCGTGGTCACGGTAGGCCGCGTACAGGCGGCCGGCCCGCCGGGCGAACATCGTGCCCCGCGACAGCACTTGCAGCTTCACGCCCAGCTCGAACATGTCGGCCGACGGCGCCATGGCGACATCGGCGACGTCCGCGTCGCACAGTATCGCCTTGGCCTCATCGGACAGACCGGCCTCGACCGCCGTCTGGTTCACCGAACCGGTGACGACGTAGGACGCGCCGAGAGCGAAGGCGGCGGCCACCGCGTCCGGGGTGCCGAGACCACCGGCCGCGCCGAGGCGGACCGGCCGCCGGTATCCGAACCGCCGGCAGACCGTGTCGCGCAGGGCGGCGATCCGCGGCAGCAGGACCGACAACGGCCGGTTGTCGGTGTGCCCGCCGCTGTCCGCCTCGACGGTGATGTCCTCGGCCACCGGCACCAGAGCCGCCAGGGCCGCCTCCTCGCGGGTCAGACTCCCCCGCGCGACGAGAAGGTCCAGCAGAGCGGGCGGGGCGGGGGAGAGGAACCTTTCGGCCACCTCGGGACGGGAGAGCTTCGCGAGCAGCCGCGTACGCCGGACGACGCCGCCGTCCTCGCCCCGGCGCAGGCCGTACGCCGAGCACAGGACGACCGCAGGGGTCAGCTCCATGAACGCCGACACCGAGATCCGGGGCACACCGCAGCGCAGCAGAAGCTCCGCGACCCGCCACTCCAGCTCCGGTTCGGCCGGTGAGTGGATGAGATTGACTCCCCAGTTCGTACGGGACCCCAGCTCCCGCGCCAGGGAGTGCACCGCCCGCTCCACCTCCGGGTGGGCCAGGCCGCCCGCACCGAAGAAGCCGATCATCTCCGCCCGTGCCATCGCCGCGACCATGCCGGTGGTCGCGATGCCGTTCGCCATCTCCCCCGCCACATAGGGGAAGCGGACGCCGTGCGCCTCGCAGAAGGTCCGGCCGCCGAGCCACTCGGGGTACAGCGGCGGCAGCGTGCCGAGCACCGGACCGGCGGGCGGGGCCCCGGTCGCGAGGCCCAGCTCCCGGCCGTCCGGCCCGCTGACGACGTGCACGGGTTCCCGGATCAGCCGGACACGGTCGGCGATTCCCTCGGGGGAGAAGACCGGCGGGCGCGCGCCGGGGGCGCGGGGAGCGGCGAGAACGGACACGGAAGCTCCAACGGGACGGGACGCTTGCTGCTGATCGGGCGTACGCCGTCTGTGACGTACGGGACGCTCAGACAGACGGGGTGGGCGGAGAGGCGGGTGGAGTGTCAGGGGGTCGGGGGAGCGCCTCGCTCCTCGGGGCCAGTCCGGCCCACAGCCGATCGAGACCGACCGGAGCGCAGACCGCCGCCGGACCGAGCAGGGTCCTCACCCGGGTGTCGTCGAACCGCCGCCGATGGGTGAGGTAGGCCGTGATGCCCGGGTAGAAGTCGATCAGGGTCTCCAACGCCGAGGGGTCCTCCGGCTTCGCGTCGACCAGGTCGATCGAGAAGGGGACGAGCCGTTCCAGCAGGGCGACGACGGTGGGCACGGGGACATCGCGGTCATGGACGACGTGGTACGTGTCGACCCCGCGTGAGGACGGCAGTTCGGACAGCCGGACCATGATGTCGGCCGCGTGCTCCACCGGCAGCAGGTTCAGCCGCCCATGCGGGTGCCCCACCGTCCGTACCTGGGGCCGGTCTCCAGGGCCCGTGGACCCGGGAGCGCCGAGGGAAGGACCGTCCGGAGCCCCGGCGGGAGGGCTCGTGGCAGTCGGTGGTGCGGCGACGGTGGCGCGTCGCGCGTCGCGCATGATGCGCTCGACGACCTGCAGCGGGTGCGAAGGCAGCTCCGGGTGCGGAGGCACGTCCGTGACGAGGATGCTCGGCCGCAGCACCAGGGCCGGTCGCCCGTGCTCGCGGGACCAGGCGTGAACCAGCAGCTCCGCCTCGTACTTTGACTGTTCGTAGGCGTTCTCGAAACCGTCGCCGTCGTCCAGTTCGTCCTCGTACGCCACCCCGGTGCGCCGCGCGCCGGCCACGAACGCGGTGCTCACATGGCGCACCACCGGTTCCGCGCGCCCGGCGGCCGCCAATTCCAGTACGTGGCGGGTGCCTTCGACATTGGTCCGTCGCAGCTCGGGAAGGTCCCCCTCCAGATGGATGCTTCCCGCGCTGTGCCAGATCGCGCCGAGGCTGTCCGCAAGCTCCCGGAACGCCCGTGCGGACAGGCCCAGCCGGGGCAGCGCCAGATCGGTCTCCACCACCCTCAGCCGCTCCGGCAGTCGTGCGAGGAACGCGCCCGGCGCACCCGTCAGTTCGAGGGAACGGGTGATGCGGTGCAGCGCGTCGCCCGAACCGGCGTGGGCCAGGACCGTCACCGACGCATGCGTGTCGAGCAGACGACGTAACAGGCGCAGTCCGAGGAATCCGGTGGCGCCGGTGAGTGCGACGTGCACGAGCGTGGCTCCCAGAGCGTGAGAAGGGCGGTCCCCTGCCGTGCGGGGCGTGCGGAGGCGGAGCACCGGCAGTGCGGCGGACCGGAAGCGGAAACGAGCGGACGGCGTCGACCATCCCGCGGCGTGGGTAGTCGTCGACGATCGCGCCGTGCGCGGTCCGGGACGACTGCACCGCGCACGGTCCGGATCGTCCCGCCGATCCGGTGCTGCCGGTGCCCACTGGCTCTCCGGACGCCTGGGGCTCACCGGGCCTTCGAACCCTGGTGATCTCCGGCGCTCGGCACACAATGGCAGACGGCGGACGGAACACGCCCATCGATCCGTCCTGGTCACCCGAACGGAGGATGTCGCTCCACCGTTGGTGCCGCCGTCGCACGCCGCTCGGGGACCGGTCCCTCTTTCGGGGGAACTCGTCGCGGTACGCCGGGATCACGCTCCCGCAGGCCGCGACCAGGGACACGACCGCGCGCGCCGGGCGTCGTGGGCCCGCCGGGCCACGGAAATCCGAGGCCGCGAGGCGCGGAGAGCGGGTGGCGGCGACCGCCGCGGAACCGTCCGGAACTCGCCCGCGGAGCCGGGACGGTCCGCCGCAGCCGGCCGGCGCTGTCCCGGTCGCCGGTCATCCTGGTGGGCCGCCGGTCCCGGCAGCGCGACCGGCCCGGGTGGGTGGGGCTCCCGGCGCGCCGGTTGACCCGCCCTTCGCGCGCTGCCGTACCTCCGTCCCACCACCGGTGGTCACCGCGACCGCCGTCGGCCCGAACGGGAGCCCGCACCCGCATGCCCGATTCCGAGCAGTCCACTGTGTCCGCCCCGCCCACCGCGCCGGCGGGCCCCTCCACGGGGTCCGCCCGGCCGAAGCGGTCCGTCCCCCCGCCCCGTCATCCCACCCACTCGGTCGACCGCGCGTTCCTCGACCTGGAGCGCCGCCGCCCCGAGGTCCGCTGGGACGCGGGCGGCGTCGCGTATCTCAGCGGTCCGCCCCCGAGCCTGGCCGATCTCCGCGCGTACGTGGCGTTCCGGCTCGGTGAACTGCCCCTGCTCACCAGCCGGGTGACGGGAGGCAGGCGGCCCGGGTGGCAGCCGTCCGAGGACTTCCCCATCGACCGGCATGTGCACGAGGTGGTGGCCGACGGACCCGCCGGCTGGGACGCCGCCCTGCACAGCGCGCTCAACGCCCCGTTCGCGCCCGGCGCCTACTGGGGGGTCTGGCTGATCCACGGCCACCAACCCGACGCGTACGCCCTCTGCTACCGCTTCCTCCACGCCTGCCAGGACGGCTCGGCCGCCGCCATGACGTTCCGGGCAATGCTGGGCGACGGGGAGCCATCGGCGCGTCCGCTGCCGGGCGGGAGCGGCGTGACCGGCGTGCCCCGGCGGTTCGGCGCGGCCGTCGCGCTGGCCACGAGGTTCCTGGCGCGTACCTTCGCCGTGCGCGGTCACCGCCCGGACCCGGCCTTCGCCACTACCGGTGAGCGGCGGCTGTGGCGGGGGCGGGTCCCCGTGGACACTCTGCGGCTGATCGGCGCCGGACGCGGAGGCTCGGCCCACGACGCACATCTCGCCGCGCTGGCCGGGGCGTTGTCGGTGTGGGCGGCCCGCTCCGGTGTGCCACTGCCCCGGGTGACGGCCGTGCTGCCCGTCGACGCGCGGCGGTCCGACGAGGAGCAGACCTGGGGCAACCGCTGCTTCGCCCTTCCGGTCGACCTGCCGGTGGGCCCCGCCCCGGGCCGCCCGGACGGCTCCCCGGACGAGGAGGCGCCGCTGCGACGGCTCGACCAGGTCATGGCGGTGACCCGGAAGCTGCGGGGCGACACCTGGCGACAGGCCGTGCAGGACCTGGTCCGCTTCATGCCGGACCGTCCCACCGCGTGGTACCTGCGCAGGATGCTGTCCCCCCGCGTCACCAACGTCATGGCCACGTCCATGCCGCTCGCCGAAAAGGGGAGCCTGGGGGAGACCCGGGTGACGGGGACGGCCCTGCTGCCGCTCCTCGTGCCGGGACACCTCTGCGGAGTGGGGCTGTCGTTCTTCGGCGACTGGGCGGAGGTGTCCTTCGTCGCGGACCGCGCCCTGCCGCTGGGCGAGCTGCTGCCGGAGCTGTGGGAACAGGCCGTGGGAGAGTTGGAGGAGAGCGTGCAGCAGGGGTGAGCGGGTGTACGGGCCGGGACGCGGGCCCCTGTCGCCCCGTGCCCGTACGTGACCGGCCCCGCCCCCGGTACCGGCGCGGGAGGGCTGGTCACACCGTGTCGGACACCGGAGCGCGACGAGGCGCGTCGGGGCGGGGAGCGGCTGCCCGGCGCGCTCGGCGCCTGCCCGCCCGGAGCTCCCGGCGAAGGACCCGCCGGTAGGTGCGGATGTCGATCTCGATCCCGTGCCGATAGGTCGGCGCGTAGACCTTGTCGTGCCGTTCCCGCGCACGGGCGATCGACCGGGTCATCTCCGCGGGCGTCGGCAGGAGGACCTCCCCTTCGATCAGGTCGGCGATCCATTCGGCCTGCGGTTCGAGCAACGGGAAGGCCGCTCCCGCCGGTTGTGCGAGCCCCATGAAGAAGAGCCCGGGGAGCCGGGGCGGCACCGTGCGCAGATACAGCTCGGTGCGGCCGTCCGGCGCGGCGAAGACGGCGGGGTCCAGGAAGGGGAAGGACAGCGAGTAACCGGTGGCGTACACCACGGCGTCCACGGTCTCGCGGCTGCCGTCCGTGAAGGACGCCGAGTCCCGGCCGAAGGAGCGGACGCCGGGCTTCACGGTGACCGCGCCCCGGGCCAGCTGGACGAGGAGCTCGTCTGACGTGGAGGGGTGGCCGGCGAGAGGCCGCCGCGTCGGTTCGGGGAGCCCGTAGAGCGCGGGGGCGCCACGGGCCAGCCGCAGCAGGAGTGCCATCGCCGGGTCCTTGAGGAAGCGGGGCAGGGCGGCCGCCCTGCCCACCGCCCAGTGGTCCGCGGGCCGCCCGAGCAGCATCTTCGGGAACACGTGCGCCACGGCGCGGGCCGAGAGGAACGTCCGCGCCGCCGTACGGGAGATCTCCGCCGCGATCTCGCACCCGGAGTTGCCCATCCCGACGACGAGCACCCGCCGCCCGGCGTACGGCTCGGGGGAGCGGTAGGCGTGCGCGTGGACGGCGGAGCCCTCGAACTCCCCGGCCCCGGGCACGGCGGGGTCCGGAAGACGAGGGTCCCAGTGGTGCCCGTTGGCCACCACCACCTCGGTGTACCGGCCGGTCTCCGCCTCCGACGCTCCTCGGCTCCGGCGGGTGACCTCCCAGCCGCCGCCCTCCAGGGGGCGCACGGAGGTGACCTCCGCGCGCAGCCCGATGTGACCGTGCAGCCCGAAGGTCTCCGCGTAGCTCTCCAGGTAGGCGAGGACCTGGGTGTGGTGCGGGAAGACCGGGTAGGACTCCGGCATCGGCAGCGAGGAGAAGGACATGCTCTCCTTGGAGATGTTCGCGTGCACCGACGCGTACACCCCCGACATGCCGTTGTCGTTGCCGTAGCGCCAGAGCCCGCCGATGCCCGAGCCCGCCTCATAGCAGTCGAACGGGATGCCGCGCGAGGCGAGGACTCTGCTCGCGGCCAGGCCGGACGGGCCGGCTCCGATCACGCACGTTCTCCGCATGGCTGACCGGCCTTTCACGTCAGATGGGTACGACCGCTCCGGGAGCCCGGTCACGGTAGCCGCCGCCACGGCAACCGAGGCGGTTTCGGGCAGGCTTCCCGTCGCACGCGTGACGGGCGGACGCCAGGTTGACGCCGCAGGGCGGCCGCTCTCCCCGGCTGCCGTTTCCCCTGCCCGGCCGACTCGTTGGGCACGCGCGGACCGGTCCCGCGGACCGCAGCCCAGGTACGACGGAGCGAAGCGATGGACGTCCACGATGTGCACCATTCCTACCGGCAGCACGCCGTCCTGCGGGGCGTCGGCCTCCGGCTGAGGCCCGGCACCCTGGCCGGGATCGTCGGCGAGAACGGTGCGGGCAAGACGACCCTGCTGAAGATCCTCTCCGGTGAACTCCGTCCGGACCGGGGGTCGGTGCACCATAGCGGTAGGTTCGGCTACTGCCCGCAGTCCGTGGTGCTGGACGACTCCTTCACCGTCCGCCAGCATCTCGACTTCTTCAGGAGCGCGTTCGGGCTTCCCGGCCTCGAACGGGCCGAGGAGGTGATGGAGACACTGGCTTTTACCGAGTACCTCGACCAGCGCGCGGGCCGGCTCAGCGGCGGCTCGCGGCAGAAGCTCAACCTGACCCTGGCCCTCATGCACGACCCGGACGTACTCCTGCTGGACGAGCCCTACCAGGGCTTCGACTGGGAGACCTACCTGCGCTTCTGGGAACTGGCGACCAGGCTGCGCGACGCCGGGCGTTCGGTGCTGGTCGTCTCGCACCTCGCGTACGACATCGACCGGCTGGACCAGCTCTGGCGCCTGGAGGACGGGCGCCTGCACCTCCAGGAACGGTGTACGGAGGCCGCGGCGTGAGGCGGCATCTGTCCTTGTTCGTCACGGCATCTCGGTACGCGCTGATCGGACACGCCCGCAACCGGTTCGCGATGCTGCTGGTGGTCGTGTACATCCCGGTGTGGATCGCCCTCGCCTATGTGACCATCCCCGATCAGCCCGCCCCCTTCCGGCTCCGGGCGACCGGCGAGGTGCTCTCCCCGCCCGGCAACCACCTCACCCAGATCACCGGCGCGCTGAACGCGGTCACCCTCATCGCCGGGTTCATGATGTTCGCCGCCACGTTCACCGGGGGCGCCTTCGACCGCCGGCTGGCGATGGCGGGCTACCCCCGCTACCACCTCGTCCTCGCCAAGCTGTCCGCGCTCACGCTGGTCTGCGTCGCGATCTCCGTGTACGCCACCGCCGTCGCCGGGTCCGCCTGGACGCCGCGACAGCCCCTGCTGCTCACCGCCGCGCTGTTCGCCGCCGCCCTCACCTACGGCGCGCTCGGCGTGGTCTTCGGGTCGGTGCTCCGGCGCGAGGTCGAGGGGATGTTCGCCATCCTGATGATCAGCGTCCTCGACGTCGCGTTGCAGAACCCCCTCTCCAGCTCCGGGTCCGACAGCGCCGTCGTGCGCTTCCTCCCGACGTACGGAGCGGTTCAGGCCAGCATGTCCGCCGCCTTCTCCGACGCGTCGGGCGGCCAGGCGCTCCTGACCCAGTGCCTCTGGCTCACCGGCGCGTCGGCGGCGGGATTCCTGGTCTTCCGCCGACGTACCCGGAACGCGCTCGTGCGGCACAGGACGCCACCGCCGCTTCCGGCGCCCCGGGGCCCTGGAGGGACCGGGGGCCCTGGCGTTCACCGGCCCCCGTCGGAGTCCGGCCCGGCGCCGGAAAGGGTGGGACCCGCCTGACCGCCCGGGGCCGCTCGGGGGACTCGTCCGTCGCACGGACGGCTGACGACTCCGCGTGCGCCCCTTGTCCCGCTGATATGCCCGTGACCTGGGCAGGCGGTGATCGTTCTGTAGCCGTCGGGGCGCTGAATCGGTGCCCGGAACGACCCGTTCACCCGTGCAAGGAGCACCGCCCCATGTCTCTCTCGCGTACCGCCCGGCGCGCCGTCCTCGCCGCGGCCCTGGTCTCCGTCTCCACGCTGGCCGTCCCCTCCACCGCACAGGCCGCCCCGCTGCCGCCCGCGTGTCAGGAAGCGCTGCTCGAAACACTCGACAAGTTCCCCGTCGTGGACTTCACGGTCCCCGACAAGGCCAAGAACACCATGATGGGCCAGGTGCTGGGGCTGAGCGAGGCCGACCAGGCAGTGTTCACCGAGGTGGCGTGCGCGGCCTGGAATACCTGGGCGACCCAGAACGGCCAGGCGGTCGCGACGGACCTGGACACCCGCTACCGGAACGCCGCCGGACCCGTGTGCAACAAGTTCGCCAGGTCCGCGCTGGCGGCGATCAAGAAGTACGCCCCGAACGTCCCGGCCGAGACCCGGGAGATGGAGAGGGTGGCCAAGATGGTCTGGCGCGACTCCATGGAGAAGCTGGCCGCGCACGCCACCAACGCCGACTGCCGTACGGCCTACAACGCGATGAAGGCCGGCTGGTAGCCGGGCGGCGCCTCTCGTCCGGCTCCGTGCAGGCCACAAGGCACGCGGTAGCGGCACTCGGTGCCGGTACCGCGGGCCTTGCGCGCAAGCGGCTCTCAGCGCTTGATGCCGACCCCCGCCAGCAGGCTGATCTGCGCGTCCGGGATCTCCTTCCCGTCCGCGTCGAGCCCGGCGGAACGCCAGCGGTGGCAGCAGGTGATACCGGGGTCGATCGGGTCGAGTCCGTCGAAGAAGCGGGTGACATCGGCGCGCGAGCGGAAATCCACTGGGGTCCCCGACCTGGTGTACGACTCCGCGATCCGGTTCCAGGTGCCGGGGTCGAAGTCCGGGGTGCAGTGGTTCATGGCGAGGGCGCTGCCCGGCGGGAGCGGGGAGAGCAGCCTGCGCACGATGTCGTACGGGGCGGTAATGAAGTGCATGAGCGCGTTGAGCGTGAGGGCGACCGGGCGGCCGATGCCCAACGTTCATCGGGTGGCCGCCGTAGCCCTGCGTCTTCAGTTTCGACTCGTCGCCGACGTGAAACCCGAGCAGCAGTGGTCCGCCGGGACGCAACACGCGCCGGAAGTGGCCGAGGACCGTGGGCACTGCTTCGTCGGGGACGTGAATCAACGACCAGAATGCGAGCAGGCCGGCGCCTGAGGCATTGGTTAGGTCGAGGTCGGTCATCGAGCCCACCTCGAACCGCAGGCGGGGGTGGTCACGTCGATCCACGTCGATCATCGCTGCCCGGCGGAGGGGTGAACCGGCTGGTGTGGCTGTGGTGGTCGCGCACCGGCGCCAGCGCCAAGGACGTGAACCGCTGCTGGCAGGTGTTCCTCCGCCGCTTCGACCTGGAGCACACCTTCCGCCTGCTCAAGCAGACCCTCGGCCGGACCTGCCCGCGCCTGCGCGACTCGGCGGCGGCCGATCGCTGGACCTGGTTGGTGATCGCCGCCCACACCCAGCTCCGCCTCGCCCGCCCGCTCGTCGCCGACCTCCGCCACCCGTGGGAGCGGCCTGCGGAACCGAACAAGCTCACCCCCGCCCGCGTGCGGCGCGGGTTCAGGAACCTCCGGCTCCGACTGGCACACCAAGAACCTCGATCCGGCCCGCAAGACCCGCGACCTCGTCCGCCAGCTCACCGTCCTCGGCCACGACGTCACCCTCACCCCGGCAGGCGCCTGGCACACCGTCCACACCCGACCAGCAGCCCCGGAACCATCCGAGCCCAGGGGCTACCCCGCCATGCCCACCTGACCGTCGAGATTTCCGGTCAGGGGTATCCGTTGTGTTTTGGCGCTCACCAGGAGGGACCCCTTTGCTGTTCTCCACCACCGCCCAATTCGCCACCACCGGACGGCGCCGTATCCTCCGCCGCGCCCCACACGGACCTGTGCCGGAGCGGAGCGACGGACGCCGGACAACTCGGCACCCGCAGCCGATGGCCGACGCTCTGCCTCGCCCGCCGCCCAAGTAGCGGGAAACGTGACACGTCCGACGGTCGGGGTCCGGTGGGCGCCGCGCCGAGGTTGTCGTGCCGGTATTGCCCTTGGCGCGCCGCCGATTCCGGTCACTCTTGGCGTCATCCGAGCAGGGTCTCGCCGATCCAGCCGTTGGTGGCGCAGCCGGGTGGGACGGCGAAGACGGCGGAGCCGATCGGGGTGGTCCACGCGTTCAGGAGGTCGGCCTCGGCGAGGCTGCGCTGGATCGGCAGGAACTGCTCGCCGATGTCGCGCTGGAAGGCGGCGAAGAGCAGGCCGGTCTCCGGCCGTCCGTCCGCGGCGGGGGCCTCGTCGTAGTTGTACGGGCGGCGGAAGATGCGCCGTCGGTCGTCGTTGACGTGGGCGCGCCGTACGTGGGCGAATTCCGAGATGACGGGGAAGCCGAGCCCGTCCTTGGCGTCGAAGTCGGGGGTGTCCTTCTCGGCGGTGCCGGTGAGGGGCGCGCCGGTGCGCAGTCTTCGCCCGACGGTGAACTCCTTGGCGCTGGTGTCGGCCGCGTCCCAGGTCTCCAGCTCGATGCGGATCCGGCGCAGTACGAGGCTCGTGCCGCCGCCACGCAGCCACGGGGGGCCGTCGTCGGTCCAGACGGCGTCGGTGAAGACGTCGCCGCCGGGGCTGGGGTTGGCGGTGCCGTCGAGCTGGCCCATGAGATTGCGCTGGGTGACACCGTCGTCCTCGATGCCGCGACCGCGGCGGAATCCGCGCTGCGTCCAGCGCAGCCGGGCGAACGACCGGGCGTCCTTGGTGAGCATCCGCTGGGCGTGCGCGACGGTGAGCGGGTCGTCGGCGCAGATCTGGATCAGCAGATCGCCACCGCTCCAGCGGTCCTGCAGCCGGTCGATGGTGAACCGCGGCAGCGGTTCGAGTGACGCGGGCCGCAGGGCGTCGAGGCCGGCGGCCTTGAAGAGTCCGGGGCCGAATCCGAACGTCACGGTCAGCCGGGCTGGCAGCGCCGCGAGTTCGGGTTCGGTGTCGGCCAGGGCGGGCTCCCCCTGGGTGAGCCGAGCGGCGTCGTCGGTGAGCAGCCGCATCATCCGGCCCAGGGCCGCCCGGTCCGTGTCCGTGGCCAGGTCGAAGCCGAGGAATGCGGCGTGGGCCTGAGCCGGGGTGGCGATCCCGGCCTGGTGCCGGCCGTGGAAGGGCACCGTCTGCTCGCCGTACGCGATGCTCTGCCGACGCTGCTCGGTCCTGTCTGCGGTGCCTGCGGTGCCGCCCGGTCCGACGGCGGCGGCGACCCCGGCGCCGGCGAGGGCGCCCCCGACGGTCAGTGCTCCGCCGGTCAGCAGTCGGCGGCGGCTCACCGGCGGGATGCGGTTCTCGTCCATGGTGGTGGTCAGTCCTTCTTCATGCCGGAGTCGTAGTTCTCTTTGCCGCCCGCGAACTCCTTGGCGACGGCGGTGAACCGCAGCGTCCGGCCGTCCTTGAACGTCAGTGTGATGGTGACCTCGTCGCCCGGTCGCACGGCCTTGGTGAGGCCCATCAGCATCAAGTGGTCGCTGCCCGGCTTGAGTTCGTGGCTGCCCTTGGCCGGGATGACGAACCCGCCCTCCTTCGGGCGCATCACAGGCTTGCCGTCCACGTCGGTGACCTCGTGCAGCTCCACCCTCTTCGAGGAGCTGGAGGTGGCGGACACGACGGTGATGTCGGAGCCGGTGGTGTTGAGCAGCGCGCCGAACGCTCCCGACATTCCGGACTTGGCGGCCTTCACCCACGGGTCCTTCATGGTGACCTGCGCCGCCGTGGTGGCAGCCGCCTGCGTGGGGCTCGCCTTCGCCGGGCTGCTCGTACCCGACGGGGACGGCTCGTCCGCGGCGCAGCCGGCGAGGGTGATTACTGCCAGTGCCGTGGCCGCCGAAGCGGCGGCGAGGACGCGCGGGCGGCGGGATCCGCGGGGTATGGACTTGGTCGTGGCGGTGCGCATGGTTCGTCGGCCCTCCGGCGTCAGGTTCGGCTATCGGAGAGGTAGTCGTGGCGCATCGGCGGGAAGTTCCGGACCCGCGTGGCAATATTCCGGGAACTTCCCGGGCGTCGGAGCCGACGTACTGGTGTGTGAAGCGCCGAAGCGACTCCCTGTCCCCGCCCGTCCGAAAATCCGCCGGAGGCATGCCGGCCGTGTTCCTGGCGGTGGTGTCGGCACTGCTCGGTCTGCTGTTGGTCGTTGCTCCGGCGTCGCCGGCGTGGGCGCACGCACGGCTGGTGGCCTCCAGCCCGGCCTCCGGCTCCGTGGTGGCCCACTCGCCGAAGATGATCACGCTGAGCTTCGACGGGCCGGTCAAGCAGCAGTTCACCACCGTCTTGGTGTCCGGCCCGGGCGGCACGTCCTACAGCGACGGTGCACCGAGTGCGCTGAACAATGACGTTCAGCAGGAGGTCAAGCCGCTGCCCGTGGGTGAGATCCAGGTCACCTGGCGGACCGTCGCGGCCGACGGGGCTCCGCTCCAGGGCCGGTACACCTTCACCAGTACGGACGCGGCAGGAGCGTCGTCCGCCGAGGCGGCCACGGCGTCGCCCCGCGCCGGTGACGCCGTGGCCCGGCCGTGGTCGCCGTGGTGGCTTGCGGCCGGCGTGGCGCTGCTGGCGGTGCTGGCATTGCTGGGCTTCGGCCTCCTGCGGGCCGTTCGTTCACCGCGCCGTCCGTAGGGCAGAGCCCCCTGCGCGGACTGTGCCGCTTCTGGTTCTCGCTGACACGCGGGAACCAGAAGCGACGGCTGTCGGGCCGCCCGGGGCGGCCCCGCAAGGAGGCGGGCGCTGAGCCCGCCTCCTGTCACGCGGCGGCGGTCACCGGCTTCCCGGCAGCCTCCGCCGCCCGCAGTAGCCCGGCCAACTCCTCGCGGGCCCGCGCCACTCGGGAGCGGACCGTGCCGATCGGGCAGCCCACTAGCGTCGCGGTCTCCGCGTAGGGCAGGTGCAGCAGCTGGGTGAGGACGAATGCCTCGCGGCGCGGGGCGTCCAGCGCCCGCAGCAGGTCGTGCAGCACGACACCTTCCTCGAAGCCGGGCAGCCCGGTCAGCTGCGCGTGCTCCGCCGGCACGCGCCAGTCCTCGGCGTCGGCGATACGGGGCCGGGCGGCCGCTGCGCGGTAGCGGTCGACGACCACGCGGCGGGCGATCGACAGCAGCCAGGTACGGGCGTACGAGCGGCCCGCGAAGCGGGGCAGGCCGGTCAGCGCCCGCAGATACGTCTCCTGGGTGAGATCGTCGGCGCCTTGCGCGTCGGCGCCGAGGTGGGCCACGAAGCGCCAGACATCGTTGCGGGTGGCGCGGACGAAGTGTTCGATCGCCTCACGGTCGCCGCCGCGGGCGGCCAGCGCCCACTGGGTGATCTGCTGGTCGTCGCGCGCGGTGGAGAGGAGCGGGGCCCGTTTCAGGGCAGGATTCAGTCTCAGTGCAGGGGTCATCACAGGTCCTTGCGGAAGTGGTGAGCGGCACGCCGGAGGCCCGGGTACCGCTGGGCCAGAGAGCCGGCGCACGCGGACGCGTCACGGGTACGCCGGTACTCCGCCCGTCACCGAAGGAACCGTGGGGACCGCGGGACGGGCGGTCAGCAGCAGACAGGACAGACCGGGGGACCCCTGCGGGAGACCACGTGGAACAGTGGCGACCTGCGCAGCCGCCGCGGCCGCGGCGCGGTGAGGGCGTGGCCCGGCGAGAGGTCGGGCGCGGTATGGGCCAGGGCCTGGCGGGCACGCCGCAGGGGCGCGAAGACGAAGGCGGCCAGCGCCCGGCCGAGCCGGAACGCCGCTGCCTCGCCGCGCCACAGCCACAGTCCGCACACCAGCGCGGCAAGCGTGTGCGCCAGCACCATCCCGGTGGACCAGCTGTGCTCGGACGAAGCGGCCGACATGGGCATCGCGTGCAGGGTGTGGTGCGCGTGCTGCATGTCCCTGCCGGACATGACCGCCATGCCGTCCATGCCGCTCATCCCTGGCATGGACCCCGCCGAGGCGGCCATCCGGCCCCTCGACGCCTCAAGACGGTTGAAGCACGTGTGGAGCACGAACTGCGTGGCGACCGTCGATCCGGTCACGACCAGCGCTCCGCGCTCCCGGCCGGTCAGCCACCAGGCTCCCGCCGTCGCCACGGCGAGCGCGGAGCCCACCGCCCACGCCGGCGGTGTGACGCCGGACATCATGGTGTGCCCCAGTGCAGTCGCCACCACGCACACCGCCGCGAAGACCGCGGCTCGCGCGAGACGGAAGCCAGGCCTGGAGCTCATATCCGGCATGGTGCCAGCCCCTCACTCACCGGTACGCACAGGGGTCCGGTCCCGAGGGAGTGCCGCGTGCGCATTCAGCAACCAGAGCCCGACCTCCACGGCCTGCCGCCTCGACTGGTCCCCGCGGTGCGCCGCGCGTTGCATAAGGACCAGTGGCAGCGTCCGGCCGGTACGGACTTGCTTCCGCTCCTGTCCGCGAGCGGGGTGCCCGCCGACGAGCCATCTCGTGGTCCTGTCACCCAGGTCAACAGCCAGTGGTTGGTGTTCTTCAGCTACCTGGCCGACTTCACACCGGTGTGCACCACCGAATTCGTGTCGAACTCGCAGCCCGGAGCACAGCCCTGCACTCCGTCGACTCCGTCCACAGCCACCTCGCCTGGACCCGCTCCATTGAGGAGAAGCCGGGTGTGCGCATTCCGTTCCCCATCATCGCGGATCTGAACATGCGCGTCTCACGCGCGTACGGCATGCTCCACCCGAACACCTCGGGCACCGCCGCCGTCCGCGCGGAGCGCGCGGTGTTGTGGCCGGGCAGCAGGGGCAGGTCGGCGGATCGGCTCGTGGGGGCGTCGGGCTGATCGGGCACGGTTTCTCCACGGGTTGGGTAGTCAGAGCACCACCCACCCGCTGTTCTCCGGCCGCGTGCCACTGACCGAGCGCGTCGAACAGATCGGAGCCGAGATCGCGCGGCCCCCACTCGTAGATGCGGGGGTGCCTCTATGTCCTTCGTCAAGGCATCCCTGTCAGGTTTGGTGTGGTTCAGGAGGATTGTTGGGGTTATGCGGGGAGCTTGACGTCCTTCGGTGTCCGGGATTCGTAGAAGGTTCCGTCGGGGAGCATGGCGAACAGGACGCTGATGTGTTGGCGGGCGAGGCGGAGGAGGGCTTGGGCGTGGTTTTTGCCGCGGGCGCGTTGCTTGTCGTAGGCGCGGGAGGCGGGATCGGCGTTCATGCAGGCGAAGGCGGACAGGAACATCGCCCGTTTGAGCTGCCGGTTTCCGCCTCGGGGTGCGTGTTCGCCGTGGATCGAGGTGCCCGACGACTTTGTCGTCGGCGCGAGGCCGGCGTAGGAGGCCAGGTGGCCGGCGGTGGGGAAGCTGGTGCCGTCGCCGACGGTGGTCAGCAGGACCGCGGCGGTCCTGACGCCGACGCCGGGCATCGAGGTCAGGACCTGGGAAAGAGGGTGGGCCTCCAGCAGGGCGTTGATCTGGGCTTCCATCGCCCGGCGCTGGGTGTGCACGGCGGTCAGGGAAGCGGCCAGGGAGGGGACGACGATGTCCAGGGTGCCGGTGCCAGGGACGACGACGGTCTGCTCGTCGAGCGCGTCGAAGACCTCGTCGATCAGTCGGGCGGCCATGCGCGGGGCCTTCGGGCGGATCAGTTCCACGAGTCTGCGGCGGCCGGCCTTGCGCAGGGGGGCCGGGGAGCCGTAACGCTCCAGGAGCCAGGTGACGGCCTGGTGGTCCAGGCGCGGTGAAGTTCCCCCCATTACCTTTTTGGTGGCCCCGCAATGGGGCTCCCGGCCTCCGGGCCCGGCATGACTTCCCCCCCTTGTTAACCATGATCCGGGGGGTGGTGTCACCGAGCCCGGAGGCACTGACTGACCGCTGATTAGGGGCATGACCACCGACTCTTCGCAGGTCGGGAGGCTCTTCGTAATGTGGATGTGGCGATCGGTGCCGTGGACGAGGCCGGGCAGAAGCACGACCGGAGGATGCACGTGATCGACACCGGCGACATCGACGTCTTCCTCGGCCTGGACGTCGGCAAGGGCGAACACCACGCCACCGCCGTCACCCCGGCCGGGAAGAAGGTCTTCGACAAGCGCCTGCCCAACACCGAGCCCAAGCTCCGCGAGCTGTTCGCGAAACTCCAGGCCAAGCACGGAACGGTGCTGGTCGTGGTCGACCAGCCGGCCTCGATCGGAGCCCTGCCCCTGGCGGTGGCGAGGGACATGGGCTGCCCCGTCGCCTACCTGCCCGGCCTGACGTATTGCGTGCCGTGGTCGGCATGGTGGACGAGTTCGCCGGGGGTGACCTCGCGGCTGGCCAGCGCGTACTCGAGGGAGGTGAGGACCAGGTCGGCGTCCGCGCGGGCGGAGGTCTCCCAGGCCACGACTCTGCGGGAGAAGGCGTCGCGGATCGCCGACAGCCACAGTGGCCCCTCCAGGGTGGGGATCATGGTCAGGTCGGTGACCCACAGCCGGTTCGGCGCGGGTGCCGTGAAGTCGCGTTGCACCAGGTCAGGGGCGAGGTCGGCGTCGGGGTCGCGGCGGGTGAAGCTCTTGCTTCTGCGGGGGCTGATCCCGGCCAGGCCGGCCTGCCGCTTGAGCCGCTCGACCCGCTTGCGGCCGACATGGACGCCCTCGCGCTTCAGGACGGCATGGATCCTGGGCGATCCGTAGATCCCGCCCGAGTCCTGATGGATCTGCCGGATCTGCCCGGTCAGCTCGGTGTCCTGGCGGATCCGTTCGCAGGGGTCTTTCTCGGCCTGGCGCCAGCGGTAGTAGGTGGAGGAGGGGATGTGCAGTTCCCGCAGTACGGGCTCGACCCCCAGGTGCGGGTGCTCATCGAGGAGCGCTCTCACCTGGGCCGGGTCGGGTCGAGCTGCGCGGCGAAAAAAGCCGAGGCCGTCCGCAGGACCTCGTTCGCACGGCGCAGGTCCCGCACCTCGCGCCGCAGCTGGGCGAGCCCGTTCTTCTCTTCGGTGGTGAGCAGGTCGTCCCGCTCGCCGGTGTCGGCCTCGGCCTGCCGGATCCAGTTCCGCAGGGCTTCGTGATGCACGCCGAGTTCCTCGGCCATGCGGCGGATCACGGGCTTCGGCTCGGCGGTCCGGTACATCCGCACCGCACGCTCACGCAACTCCAGCGGGTACTTCCTCGGGGCAGGCATCGTCTGGGCTCCTCTCATGAGACCCATCTGACCTGCTGTCACCTTTCCCCGCATCTCGGGGGAACCTCAGTCCGGCGTCCCCGCGGACGGCTTGCTCCGGCAGCCCTCACCCAGTTCCGCAAGGTCTCTGGATTGATTCCCAGATCGGCGGCGACCGACCTGATCGTCGCGTCGGGCCGCGACTCGTACAGCGCGACCGCATCCGCCTTGAACTCCGGCGGGTAGTTCTTCATGACCACGAGATGTCCGTTCTCAGATCCGCAGGATCCAGCGTCTCGTGTGTCCAACATCAGGGGTCAAGGCCCCTGCTCGACGCGGGCTTTCTTGGCCGCGTAGTCCGGGTCGCGGGAGGTCTTCCAGGTCTTCAGGCGTTGAAAGGAGACGCCTTCCTTGCGGAGCAGGATGCGCAGGCCCTCGTGGCTGATGTCGTCGATCACCCCCTCGGCGACCAGGAAGTCCGCCAGCTTGGTCAGACTCCAGGTGGAAAAGGGCAGGTCGTGCTCAGTCGGCTTGGACTTCGCGATCTTCTTGATCTCGCGGCGCTCGGGCAGCGTGAACGTCCTGGGCCGCCCGCCCTTGTATTTCGGGTAGAGCGAGTCGAAGTCGTCGGTGTTGAAGTTGTGGATCACATCGCGGACCCGGTCGTCGCTGGTGAACGACACTTCGGGGATCTTCGCCAGGGGGATCCCCTGCGCGGACAGCAGAACCATCTGGGCCCGCCGCCAGGTCACCACCGACCCGGTGCCCCTGCGAATAATCCGCAGCAGCCGTCGGCCCTCGTCATCGTCGATCTCCCGGACCTGCACTCGTTCAGCCACGTGATCATTCTGGCCGTCCGGTTGCCGCGCCGGGCGACACCGGCCTGTTGACCGGACTACGGGAGGACACGCCGGGCGGGAGCGACATCCCCGCTCAGGCGTAGACGGCTTCTACGACTGGGCGGTGGCGTCGGACCGCCGCTCTGCCAGGATGCAACCGGTTCCCGCCCGGAGCCGGCCGGGTGGTCAGTCCAGTGCGGGACGTGTGCGGCGTGCGGTGTGTGCGGGCCGCCCGACTGCGGCGTACCAGACCAGGGCCGCACATATGAAGGCCGTCGCCGCGGAGACCAGTGACCTTGTGAGGGTGTCGGGCCGTGCGCCGGAAACGAGGGCGACGATCAGTGCCAGCGCCAGGGCGATGACATGCAGCGCACGAGGGCTCCGCGTGGCGCCTGGCGCGGCGGCCGGCGGCAGCAGCCAGGTTGCGAGGCCGTAACAGGCACAGGCGAGCAAGGTGGCTCCCAGCACTTCGCTGGGCCGGTGGCCGCCCATGGTCGCGGTGGCGGCGGCGATGCAGGCGAGCCACAGCACACCGGCCGTGGCGACGTAGGGGCGGATGCGGGGGGAAACCATGAGGACGGCGGCGAGGGTCAGCGCGGCGGGGATGACCGTGTGCCCGCTGGGAAAACCCTGATCAAGGAGATTCTCGGGCGCGCCCACCAGATCGGGGCGGGGCACGGTCGATTTGAACGCCTCCTTGGCTCCGATCGCGAGAATGGCGACCCCCAGCGCCGCGAACCCCTGCCGCCAGCACCGTCGCACCAGGGTGAGGAGCACGATGACGGCCAGGCCCGCCATCACGGTGGGCTTGGCGCTCAGTTCCAGCGGCGGCAGGGGCGTCGAGCCGTAGACCGATCCTGACAGGGGGTAGATCCATGCTGCTTCGCCACCCTGTATGCCGAGGTAGAACCACGGGTTCTCAGCTCGTTGCCCCCACGGGGTGCAGATGGCGAGCAGGTAGACCGTCAGGAACCCCAGGGTGTACAGCAGGGCCGGCATCCACGGCCGCGTCGTACACGACGGGCTGGTGTCGTCGGGGGCCCCGGGGGCCTGCCTTGAGGCCCCCGGACGGTGCGCGGGCAGGGACGGAGAATCGTGCTGAGTCATCGCTCTGTTTCTTCCGTTGGGGGGGAGTTCGGTCACGCACGTGTTGCGGCACGACGTGGGCCTCCGGGCTCGGTCGGCCCACCGGGGGGGTCCGCTCCTATTCGGCGAGTGCCTGCCCCTGTCGGCGCTGGGCGGCGATCGCCAGGGCGGGGAGGGGAGCGATCAGCAGGATGAGGACGACCAGGTCCGGAAAGGACTGCATGAACGCGTCCGGACGGACGACGATCGCCTGCGTGCGGACGATCGCGACCGCCGCGACGGGGATCAGCCACCGGCGGTCGCCGGTGGCGGCCGTCGCCGCCCACGCGGCGATCAGCGCGGCGACTTCGAGGGCGAACAGACCGCGCTGGAAGGTCGGACTGACGGAGATGATGTGCAGGCCCCCGGCTACGAACATGGCGAGCACGACAGGGACCAGCCAGCGGTACGAGCGGCGTCGCAGACGGCTGGGACGGCAGAGCGCCAGCACGGCGCACGCGGCGCACAGCGTCCCCGAGAGCACCAGGTCACGGGCCGTTATCGGGGCGCCAAGACCGTAGTAGCTCAGGCCCGCCTTGCCCTCGTCGCCGAAGAGGATGCGGCCGTGGGACGTGGCGCCGGCCCAGATCATGGCTGCCGCGGCCGGCAGCGCGATCCACGCTCTGCCGCGCAGCAGGGCGATCAGGCAGCCCAGCGGGAGCAGCCCGTAGGGCAGCAGCCGTATCCGCGTGGGACCTTCGGCCCACGGGTACCAGCCGGAGAAGTGGAAGGCGATGGCGTGCTGTCCGGGGTCGATGTGCAGTGCCCAGTGGCACACATCCTGCAAGTACGGAACCAGCGCTAGTACTCCAGTCGTGCTTCTCCATTTGTCCTGGTCACAGGGCCTTTCTGGAGTCTAGTTTGACGCTCTATCAGGTGGGTGGAGGTTCGTGACTCACCCGATCGGGGTGCGTTGAACCAGTCATGGAGATGGAGAGTGACGTCGAAGTAGGTCTG